>JAGSGY010000168.1 GCA_023954855.1 Pseudomonadota bacterium
CATACCGCTCGCCGCGGTTAAGATGGCAGCCCGGCGGTCCCGAGACCGCCCAGAAATGGAGAGTCCCGCAATGGGTCGTATGTTCGAGAAGCGCAAGCACACCATGTTCAAGCGCTGGGACCGCATGGCCAAGGCGTTTACCCGCGTGGGCAAGGAGATCGCGATCTCGGTCAAGGCCGGCGGCCCGAATCCGGACCACAACCCGGCTCTGCGTCGTGCTCTGCTGAATGCACGCGCCTGCAACATGCCCAAGGACCGCGTCGAAGCGGCGATTAAGAAGGCCTCGGGCGTCAACGCGACCGACTACGACGAGCTGATCTACGAGGGCTACGCCCCGCACGGCATCGCCCTCGTCATTGAGACCGCGACCGACAACCCGACCCGCACCGTCGCCAACGTCCGCCTGGCCCTCAAGAAGGGAAGCGGAAACCTCGGCTCGAGCGGCAGTGTGCTGTTCGGCTTCGAGCACCAGGGTGTGTTCAAGGTGAAGTCCGAGGGCCTCGACGCCGACGAGATCGAGCTCGAGCTCATCGACCACGGGCTGGTCGACCTCGAGCGCATCGACGCGGACGGCGACGACCCCGCGATGCTCGTCATTCGCTGCGAGTTCAACGACTTCGGTGCAATGCAATCCGCCGTTGAGTCGATGGGACTCGAGGCCATCTCGTCCGAGTCTGACTACCTGCCCTCGAACTTGGTCGAGCTCGGCGACGACGAGACCACCGCGGTGCTCGAGCTCGTCGATCGACTCGAGCAAGACGACGACGTCCAGCGCGTGTTTCACAACCTCGCGTAGCTCGGGGGAGCAGCACCGTGTGGCGGCGCGCCACTCGCTGCACGGTGATAGAAAAGCGGTATGAAACCGCACTTTCTCCTGCTTCTCGCCCTGATCGCATGTGACGGTACCAGCACGGTCGTCGACACCGGAACTGAGTCCGACACCGACGCGGACACCGATGCCGACGCGGACACCGATGCCGACGCGGACACCGATGCCGACGCAGACACCGATGCCGACGCAGACACCGATGCCGATGCCGATGCCGACACCGATGCCGACGCGGACACCGATGCCGACGCGGACACCGACGCCGACGCGGACACCGATGCCGATGCCGACACCGATGCCGACGCGGACACTGATGCCGACACGGACGCAGACACCGACACCGACATCCCGCTTCCGACCGACGCGAACGGCGTATTCGTGTCCACGTTTAGCGGGCTGAACACCAACCCAGGCACCAAAGAAGAGCCCTTCAAGACGATTGGCCGAGGCATCACTGCGGCGAGCACCCGCAACTCCTACGTCTTCGTGGCCGAAGGCAGCTACGACGAGTCTGCGGCCATCATCGACGGCGTGACGGGCATCCTCGGTGGCTTCCAGGACATCACCTGGACCTGGGACGACAGCGCATACATCACCACCATCGCCCCGACGACGGCCGCACATGCTGTGACCAACGTCTCTACCGGTTCGATGTTGCTGTACGGCCTCAGCATCGACGCACCGAGCTCCGGCTTCCACGCCGATGGCACCGACCAGACCTTGCGCCGGGTCAAGCTGACGGCGGCGGCCGACGGCGTCGAGATGCCGGGCAGCGGCGACACGACCCTCGAGGTCCGCGACAGCGAGCTCACTGCTGGGGTCCGGGCCATCTTCGGCGATCCCGCGGCCACCCCAGCGATGGCGCTCGACGTACGCGACAGCAGCTTCGTCGCCGGAAAGTCCGCAATTCAGGTACGGGACATCTCGGCCACCGTCTTCGACTCGAGCTTTCAGACCACGGGGGCCACCGAGTTCGACTACGCCGTGCGCATCTGGGATGGGAACCTCGAGTTCAAGCGGAACACGATGACGCTGACCGGTCCTGGCGTCGGCGTGATCACCGGCTCAGCGGACATCCAAGACAACACCATCGACGCCACCTTCGAGGGCATCGATGTGTCTCCAGCAGACGGCATTGCGGTCACTGTGCGTGACAACACGATCGACGTTGTCGGCACCTTCACCTTCGACGAGATCGCTCGCTTCGGCATCGAGCTCACCGGAAAGCAGGGCCTGATCGAGGGCAACCGCATCTCGGTGGTCGGCGATCACACGAGTAGCGTCGGCTTCGGCATCGGCGTGAAGAACTGGGGGTCCCCCTCCAACGGCATCGCCGTCATCAACAACGTGGTCGCCGTGACCAGCCCCGGCCTCGAAGCCCATGGATTGACGCACGTCGACGACTACGTCGGGCCCGGCGCGGGCAGCGAGGCCCTTCAGGTCCACGGAAACCTCTTCGAGGTCGGCGGCGCGCAGAACACCGCCTCGATTCGGGTCGCCACCGCCACACCGACGCGCATCATCAACAATGCCCTCATCCACACGGCCACGATTCGCTCGTCGGCCCTGTTGATCGGAGACAACGGGAGCTGGGTCTTCGAGGGCAACTCCGCCTTCGGTGAGGCCGCGTGCGCACTTCGCTCGCCCTACTGGACCTGCCTTCCGGCATCGTCCTTCGCCAACTGCGCGGACTGGGGCATCTACAACCCCGGCTGTGTGAGTACGAGCCTTCCGGTTGCGAGTGACCCGCTGTTCGTGGACCGGGCCGCCGGCGACGTACATCTGCAGTCGACGTCCAGCCTCATCGACGGGGGCGTAGACCCGAGTCCGTGGGTGGACGCGGTGCACAGCAACCACGACATCTACGGCGTCGCCCGTCCGCAGGGTTCGAGCCACGACATTGGCCCGAGCGAGCAGTGACCGACCCGAGGCACCCGCACGCTTCGCGCTCACTTCGAAGGCATGGCCCGCGCCGCTTCCTGAGGGACGGCCGTTTTTTGGCCACTTGGTGGGCTACAGGGGCCAAACGAAGGACGCACCGATGATCTACTTCTACGACCACACGAACCTGAACCGCTGGAATCGTGGCGAGCTTCAGGTTCGCATCGACATTCCCGGCAAGCGACTGCCGCTGGGGTACTGCGACGGCACCGAAGAAGACGAGGCGGAGCTGCACGACATCGCCCAGAACGAAGACGTCGAGAATCTGCCCATCGCCAAGAAGCTGCTCAAGACGGGCCGCCAGATCTGGACCGTCGGCCATCCGCCGGTCTACGAAGAAGAAGACGAGGACTAGGCCTCGAGCTCGGCCCTTCTTCGCAGGGTCTCTTGCCGACGTTCGCGCAGGTACATCGCCATGGCCGTGGCGTTTCCAAGTCGCTCTGCGGCCCTGCCGGCGACCGGGTAGCGCATGGCGGCGAGCCCCTCTCGCTCCATGATCTCCGAGAAGGTGCCGCCTAGTCCGCCGTTGTAGTTCCCGTAGATCACCCGCAGCGGCAGATGCTCGGGCCGAAGCCCAGTGGCCGAACGCAGCAGCTCGGCCTGGTTTGCACCCCACGACGCCATCACCGGCTCCTCCCCGACCCAGGCCACCCACCGCTCCTTAAACTGCGCACGAGACTCAGCGCGCGCGGGGTCCATGCTGCGCTTGAGCCGCTGGCCGTCGTGCACATCCGGAGCGTGAAGCTGCGACTCGAAGACCTCGCCGGTGGAGGGGCGAACCGCCGTCCACTGCAGGAGCGTCGGCTTGTGGCCGCGCAGCCCCACCGACTCGCCGTAGCAGATGACCAAGCGGTCCCCACTCAGCACCAGCCGGTCCAGCCGTGTCGGCTTGTGTTTGCCCCGGTAGCGAGAGACCGCGGCATGGGGCACTTCAGCCTGGGTGTTCACCATCGCGAGAAAGCCGTCGAGCAGGGTGTCGAGGCCAGAGGTCTCGGGCTCGAGAATTCGGAGTGCCGCCGCGATGGACTCGATGGTCGACAGGCAGTGGGGCGCCGGTTCCTTGCGAATGCGGTACTGGCTGGGCTTCGCCGGAGACAGCGCCACATGGCGAAGCTCCTGCAGCCAGGGATTGTCGCGGTACAGCCTTCGCGCCTGCTGCCAGGTGCCATCGAGCACGACGAGGTGGTCGGGCCGCTCCGAGACCGGAATGTCCGCCAGGTCCACCGCATCCTCTCGCGGGTAGAGCAAGGCCATACGCTCGGTGCGAGGCACTTCCTTGTGCATCTGTCCGTTCGCATCCGGCCAGGCCAGATGAACACTCGCATCGGTCAGGCCCAGCTTGGCGAGGCGCACACTGTTGAACGCATGACCCCGCTCGCCAGGGTGCTGAAGAATCGTGATCGGCGTGCGGTTGGCAACGGGCACAATCAGGCTGCACACGCACACGGGCTGTGGGCGGCGGCAGGTAAAGCAGGTCGGGCGGGGCTCGGTCACGCGAGTCGATAGCGTCTCGAAGCCGGTCTCGCAGCCCTCGTGCGCCAAGGACCGCGCTTTGGGACAGTGCGTCGCAGCCCAGAGGGCCCGCGCGTGGATAGCCTACCGCTTCTCACGGAGGCCCTGTGCTCGAGCAATCCCTGCGCCTGAAGTCCGGTGTCACGCTGCGGAACCGCACCGCCCTTGCACCGCTCACGAACACGATGTCCGGCCCCGATGGCCACGCAAGCGCCGAGGACCTGCGCTTCCTCTCGCTCCGAGCCCAGGGCGGGTTCGGCTTGGTGAGCACGTGCGCGGCCTACGTGTCCCCGCAGGGAAAGGCGTGGGTCGGCCAGCTCGGCATCGCCGACGACTCGCATGTGGCCGGGCTGCGCACCCTCGCTGACGCCATCGAGGGGGCCGGTGCGCGCTCCATCGTGCAGCTGCATCACGCCGGTGCCAAGGCCGATGAAGCGCCGGTCCGCCTATCGACCGTCGACGGCGACGGCGTGAAGGGTGCGACCGAGGACGAGCTCGATCAAGTCGTCACTGACTTCGTCGCGGCGGCGCTCAGGGCCCAAGCCGCAGGCTTCTCGGGCGTCGAGGTCCACGGCGCCAACGGCTACCTGTTCACGCAGTTCCTCGCCCCGGCCGACAACACCCGCGACGATGCCTATGGCGGCGCCCTCGAAGGACGGGCCAGGCTGCTTCGCGAGGTGGTGCAGTCGATCCGCGCCGCCGTTCCCAGCGACTTCGCGGTCGGCGTTCGCCTGTCTCCCGTCGACTTCTGGGCTCGGAGAGGCCTGCTGCTCGCCGACTCGGTCCAGGTCGCCAAGTGGCTCGTCGAGGACGGCGTGGAGTTCGTACACCTCTCGGGTGGCGAAGCCTGTGGAACGCCTCGCCACGAGCCCGAGGCTGGCATCATCGCCACAGCGTTTCGCAACGCCCTTCCGGACCACATCCCCGTGTTCGCTGTCGGCAGCATCTGGACCCAGGCAGACGCCCAGAAGGCAAGCGACGCCGGAGCGGATGTGGTGGTGCTCGGACGCGCAGCGATGTCTCACCCCGACCGGCCCGTGGC
>JAGSGY010000127.1 GCA_023954855.1 Pseudomonadota bacterium
CCCCCGCTCCCGTCACCGGAGCGCTGAAGGCGCAGTTCAACGGCATGGACGAGAACCGGACCCAGCTCGAGGTCCAGCTCGTCCCCGTCCTCGAAGGGCA
This sequence comes from Pseudomonadota bacterium, assembly GCA_023954855.1. Lineage (GTDB taxonomy): Bacteria > Myxococcota_A > UBA796 > UBA796 > M1803. Next base: position 101 of record JAGSGY010000127.1, read on the forward strand.
GAAGCAGCTCACCGATCTACAGCCGATTCCAGGGGAGCCAGGTCACTACGCGCTCCTCAGCAAGCTCGGCAAGGCCTACACCACCGATCTCGCCGGAGAGCCGGCCCCGTTCTTCGAGGTCGACGTCGTCACGGTCAGCGAACAGGGGCTGCTGGGCTTGGCCTTCCACCCGAACTACGCAGTCAACGGCCGCTTCTTCACCAACACGATCCCCGCCGGGGTCTCCCCCGAGGTCACCCGCATCGCGGAGTGGGTGCGCGACGACAGCGGCGTGCGGCAGGTCAGCGTTGTGCTCGATGTCGAGCAGCCCTACCAGAACCACAACGCCGGCCAGCTCGCCTTCGGCCCCGACGGAATGCTCTACATCGGATTCGGCGATGGCGGTCTTCGCGACGACCCCTTCGGCCACGGACAAGACGGCACCACCCTGCTCGGCAGCATGCTGCGGGTAGACGTCGACAACGTGCCCGAGGGCAAGAGCTACGGCGTTCCCGCGGACAACCCCTTCGTGGACGAGCCGAACGTCGCCGACGAGGCCTTCGCGATTGGGCTGCGGAACCCCTGGCGATACAGCTTCGATCCGAAGGGCCGCCTGATCGTCGCCGATGTCGGGCAAGGCGACTGGGAAGAGATCTCGATCGTGCCAGCGGGTGCGAACCTCGGCTGGAACGCCCGCGAGGGTGCGCACTGCTTCCCGCCGAAGGTCACCGACTGCGCCACGTCGGGGATGACCGACCCCGTCTATGAGTACGGACGCAACGAGGGCATTTCGATCAGCGGTGGAGTGGTGGTGACCGGCTCCGCCATCCCCGAGCTCAAGGGTCTGTACCTGTTCGGGGACTTCGGCTCAGGCCGCCTGTGGGCCATCGACCTCGACGCGCCGAGCACCCTGCTGGCCCTCGGAAAGTGGCCGATGATGCCCGTCGCCTTCGCCCTCGATCCGGACGGGAACCCCCTGGTCGTCGACTTCGGCGGTCGGGTATTGGCGATGCGCCCCACCCCTTGACGCCAGCACGACACAACGAGACTCCCGGGGTTGCAACAGCGCGTTAGCCAACCGGCTCACCCCGTTGGAGCGCCCATGCTGACGCTGCTCGCCCTCTCTGCACTCGCTGCCGATCCGCTCGTGACCGAAGCCAGCGTGCACACTCTCGACAACGGCCTCACCGTCGTGCTCGAAGAAGACACACGGAGCGACACCATCGCTCTGCACCTGCACTACGGTGTGGGCGCACGCGATGAGCTCGCCGGCGAATACGGCTGTGCCCACCTCTTTGAGCACCTGATGTTCGAGGGGTCCGCCAATGTGCCGACGAACGCATTCGACACCTGGCTCACCGAGGCCGGCGGCTGGAACAACGCCTACACCAGCGCCGACGAGACTGCCTACCACATGGCCTTCCCGTCCGGCGCCCTCGACATGGCCCTGTTCCTCGAGTCAGACCGCATGGGCTTTCTGCTCGCTGGACTCGACCAGGCGAACCTCGACAACCAGATCAAGGTCGTGCTCCAAGAGCGCGCCGAGGGCTACGCCAACCCCCACGGCCGTGACTTCGACGCGCTCGGCAAGCTGCAGCATCCCGTCGAGGACCCCTACCACCACTCGGTGATCGGCACGGTCGCCGACGTCGAGGGCTTCCAGATCGACGCCGTGCGCGACTTCTGGACCCGCTGGTACCGCCCCGAGAACGCAGTGCTCGTGCTGGTCGGCAACTTCGATGACGAAGAGGCCCTCGCCCGGGTAGAGCACTGGTTCAGCGACGTGCCGAACCCCGGCCCCGCCGACCGCGCGTGGAGCAACAAGGGTAAGAGCCCCCGCGGCGGCAATCCGCCGTGGTTTGTCACCCCCGCTGATGGCGTGCTCGAGGACCAGGTTCAGGACCGCTCGCTGTACGTGTCCTGGCAGATTCCCGGTCAGTCGCACGCCGACATGCCGGCCCTCGAGGTGCTCTCGTGGGTGATGTCGGGCGGACGCGGTACCCGCATCGATGATGCCCTCTACTACGACAAGAACCTCACCAATGACGCCTCGGCTTTCGCCTGGTACTCCGACCTCGACGGCGTCTTCGTCGTCAGCGCCAGCACCACCAAGCCGAAGCTGTCCAAGATCGACAAGGCCATCGACAAGACGGTCGCCAAGCTGTCGAGCACGCCTCCGTCCGAGGATGAGCTCAAGCGCGCCAAGCGCAGCATTCGCTCCTACCTCGAGAGCATGATGGAGTCCCCCGAGGACCGGGCCGAGCAGATCGCCGCCTGCATGCGCATGTACGGAAAGCCCCAGTGCCTCGATGACTTCTGGACCCAGGTCGATGCGGTCAGCGCCGATGACGTGGTTCGGGTTGCCGAGCAGTACCTCGTGCCCGAAGGGCGCGTCTCCCTCTCTGTCGTTCCCCCCGGTGATGCCGGCGCCCTCGAAGGCGCGACGCCCGTGGAGCTCAAATGACCTCGCTGCTTCTCGTTCTCTCAGCCGCTCTGGCACAGGATGTTCCCGCGGACAGCGTCGAAGAGACGCCCGCAGACGCCACTAGCGAAGAGGAGGTCGCTCCCGGCCCCGATCGCAGCAAGCCTCCGGAGGTCATCCCCGCGACGCCGCTCGAGCTCGCCGACCCCGAGGTTCACAAGATCTCCGACGCGGTCGAGGTTCGCCTGGTGAACCTTCCCGGCGTGCGCAAGGTCGAGATCGCCATCACCTCGCGGCGTGGAACCCTCGACATCGATGGATGGCCGAGCAGTGCCGGTCGCGCGATGGGCGAGCTGATGGACATCGCCACCTTGACCCGCGACCCGCAGGACATCGAGGTGCTCTCCACCATTCACGACCTGGCAGTCTACTCGTCCACCACGTCGACGCACGAACAGGCCGTCTACCTCGAGGCCCCTCGCACCGACCTCGAGGTCGGCCTGGACCTGCTCTCCGACACCGTGCGCGAGCCCGCCTACCCCGGAAAGGAAGCGAAGCGCTACCGCAAGGAAGACGCCTTCTACTGGCTGGCCATCGCGCCGTCCGACATGGGCTCACTGGCCTCGAATGCCCGGCGATTCTCCTGGTATGACGCCGAGCATCCGTTTGGCGCGCGCCGCGAGCTCACCGAGCTCAAGGACGTGAAGCCCAAGGGCTTGCTCGACCGTCACAGCCGCCTGTGGGCGGAAGGTCCCATCGACGTGATGGTGGTGGGCGATGTGACCTGGGCCGACGTCGAAGCACCGCTGACCGCCATGCTTGCGGACCTCGGCACCCCGGGCGAACGCCTACACGCCCCGGTGCACGAGGGCATCGACGCGAGTAAGATCGTCGCCGTCAACCTCGCCGGTTCCGAGCAGGCCTCGATCCGCGCTCGGCTCGCCGGACCGCGCTTTGACCACGCTGACCGCGACATCGCCGCACTCGTCGACTTCGCCCTCGGCGGCCACTTCCTGTCGCGCCTCAACCGCAACCTGCGTGAGGACAAGGGCTACACCTACGGCTCGGGCAGCAACCTGTCCTCGGGCCGCTCGAGCGGCACCTGGGACATCGGCGTGGATGTGAAGGCCGAGAACGTGGTCTCTGCGATTGGCGAGATCGAGATCGAGATCGCCAAGCTCGTCGAGAGCGGCGTCGAGGCCTCCGAGGTCGAGTCGGCCGTCGGCGAGCGCATTCAGGGCTGGAACCGCACTCGCCTGACCGCTTCGACCGGTTTCAATCGCTATCAGGGCCTGTGGGACGACGAAGAGACCCCCACCGAGAGCCGCGAACGCCTGCTTGCGATTCGCGAGGTTCCCGTCGCTGAGACCCAGCGGGTTGCCGCAGAGTGGCTCGGCGCAGACGCTCCGCGTCTATGGGTGGTCGTCGGCGACAAGGACGCTCTGGAAGGGCCCCTCGCCGAGATCGGCCTGCCCGTCGAGTGGATCGAACCCAGCGAGGCCGTGCTCGGATCCTTCTGACAGGGAGCACACGAGAGCCCCGGCAAAGGGTGCTATTCATCGGACTAACGACTGCCCGGGTGGTGAACCCCAGGCAGGCCGTCCGTTGGAGGTTTCGTGTCAGACGAGTTCGACGACAGCACCGAAGAGGTCGCGCCGAGCGGCAACATCGCCATTCCGGCAATCACGGCCGTCGTGGTCTTTGCGATTGGTCTACTCGCCGGCGGTGTGCTGGCCTACTCCTTCACCGCGCCGAAGGAAGTCGAGGTCGAGGTCAAGGTCGAGCTGACCGCCGAAGAGCTCGCCGAGGCCTGCGGCCCGCTCATCGCTGAGGCCGCCACCAACCTCGACGAGGCCGAGGCCAAGGTCGACACCCTCGAGCAGCGCGTTCTCGACAAAGAGAAGCAAGTCAGCGACATGGAATCCGAGATGAGCGCCCGGGCCGCTCGCGGCGCAGCGATGGCGAGCGAGCTCGAAGATGCCCGCGCCGAGCTTGATGCCCTGCGTATCGCCCTGGCCAACGCCGTCGAAGAGAAGGCCGTCCTCGAGATCGAGCTCTCCGAGACCAAGGAAGAGCTGGTGGTCCAGAAGAAGCGCACCCGCCTCGCGAAAGAAGACGCGCTCTTGCACAAGTGGAAGTCCTTCGTTGGCCAGGCCAAGATCGACATCTGCGACCGAGGTAACCGCCGCAAGCTCGGCCGCTGTCGCGAGACCATCGACGAGCACGTGAACGAAGAGCTCAAGGAGCGCTTCGACCACTGCGTGCGTAGCGGACAGTCGGTCCCGACCATTCGGATGGCCGAGAACCGCGAGTCGCTGCCGGCCTACGCCGAGTACCTCAACCAAGAGAGCCGCATCACCCGCGACTGGTACGTGCTGCTCTGCGACCCCACGCTGCCCGAGGCCAAGGACTTCGCCGAATAGGCGGTGCTAGACCTGGTACTTCGACTTGTCGCCCACATCGAAGTGGAGCGGCATGCGCAGCTTTGCAATCGCCAGGATCGTGAACAGGCCGCCGGCAATCGAGATCGTCGGCCCGAACGGCTCGCGGCCTCCGGTCATGATCGGAATCAGGCTGCCAGCGAGCAGCAGGGGCACGAGACGCATGCCCGGCACACGGAAGCAGTACCGCTCCTTGAGCGCCCACGCACTCGACGCCACGAACAAGAAGCCGAGCCCGACGTGCCACACCCAGAAAGGCGCCGGGTGCAACAGGCTCGGTGCGAGCACCTGAAGCACGAGAGCCAGCCAAGCGGCGAAGTGAATCACCCACCGAAAGGTCTTCATGTACAGGTGCATGTTCAGGGCCGCGAGTGCCACGAAGGCCGCATAGATCGCCCAGATCAGCTCGGACTCCGCCGTCTTCACGTACATCCCCGCGAAGATCAGCGTGACCGCCTGGCCCACCAGCCCAAGCCGGTAGAGCACCACGGTGAACCGGTCGAAGCGGTCGAGGACGGGGGTGTGGTCTGGATCAGCCATGCAGAGAGAGCCCGCAGTCATCGATGTCCCCGGAAGCGCCGATCGCATCGAGTCCCTCGTCGCGTCCACGCGCGTCGTCGAGTCCCATGACCGAGCGAAGAAGGGGGTCCATCAGGTGGGTGGCACGTACGTGCGAGAGCGAGGCGAAGAGGTTGCCCTTCACCTTGTCATTGTCAGCGTGCAGCGTCTCGATCAGCTGCCTGACCTGCTTGCGCTTGAGGTTCTCTTGGCTACCGCACAGGTTGCAGGGGATGATCGGGAACGCCTGCTCCTCGGCAAAGGCCGCGATGTCGGCCTCGGCGCAGTAGATCAACGGCCGAATCACCACGTTGCGACCGTCATCGGAGCGCAGTCTGGGAGGCATCGCCTTGATCTGACCGCTGTAGAACAGGTTCAAGAGCAGCGTCTCGATGGCATCTTCGCGGTGATGACCGAGTGCGATCTTGGTGCAGCCGAGCTCGACGGCCACGCTGTAGAGAATGCCGCGGCGCAGGCGTGAGCAGAGCGAGCAGTAGGTCTTGCCCTCTTCGATCTTGTCGGTGACGACCGAGTAGGTGTCGCGCTCGATGACGCGGTAGTCGTAGCCTTCGGCCTCGAAGTAGTTCGGGAGCACTTCGACGGGGAAACCGGGCTGCTTCTGGTCGAGGTTCACCGCAATCAGTTCGACCGAGAACGGAAGTCTGCGGATGAGCGTGCGAAGCAGGTTCAGCATCGCAAAGCTGTCCTTGCCACCGGACACGCAGACCATCACCCGGTCATTGGGCTCGAGCAGCGCAAACTCCTTGCTCGCGCGACCCATGAGGTTCAGCAGCTTTTTCTCGACGCGTGAGGCCATGCCCCCTCCGAGCGGCCTTCTAACGGCTCGCCGACCGAACCACCGACTGCAAGGCCCGAAAGCCATCCACAAGGCGAGGTCCAGGACGTCCCATGAAGGCCTCGGGCACGCAGTGCACCTGCCCGTTGGCGAGGGCGGGAAGGTCAGCCCACGCGGGTCGCCGCGTCACCACATCAGGCCGATACTTGTCGAAAGGCACGCCGCACCAGCTGATCACCACCGCATCCGGCCGCAGGGCCACCGCCTCGTCATCGGTGATGGGACGGGACTTCACGGCCTCGTGGCCGAGCGGGTTCACGCCGCCCGCCTTCTCGAGCAGCTGCGTCACCCAGGAGTCACGCCCAGGCACGATCACGGGCTTGGGCCACCACTCCACGAGCACCCTTGGCCCGTCGGGATTGGGCGTCGCCTCGCCGTCGATGGTCTGCTGCATCGACTCGGCCAGCCGGCGACCGCGCTCCGGCACTCCGAGAAGCTCGGCAATCAGCCGCACATCCTCGTAGACATCCGACAAGCTCACGGGCTCGGGCGCCACGACCCGTAAGCCCTCAGCAATCAGTGATTCGACGACGGTTTCATGGCCCGGCACCGTGTACGACGCGAGGACCAGGTCAGGCTTCAGATCCGCGACGGCCTTGGGATCAATGGTCAGATCGGGGCCCACTCGAGGTAGGGAGGCGACCACATCCACCGGGTAGTCACTGTGCTGATCGACGCCGACCAGCATGTCCGCGCAGCCTAGAGCGCAGACAATCTCGGTGTTGGAACACGTGGTCGAAACAATGCGCATGGCCTCTCCAACGCCCCCCTATCGCTACGAGTAGAGTCGGCCCATGAAGTCTCGCCTGCTACCGGCCTGCCGCACCGACGCACTCGTCTTGCGTGCCACTCGCCGCACTGAACTCGATGATCACGTGCTCTGCGACACCCCCGACTGCCGGGCCACCTGGTACGGGCATCGTCTCGTGCTCGACGACCCACCCGACGATCCGGAGCGCTGGTTCGCGCGCTGGGATGAAGCGCATGCCGGCAAAGACATTGGCCGCGCATACCTTGTTTGGGAGCACCGCCTACCGAAGCCCATCGCGATTCCGACGGGATGCGAGCTCGTGCAGCACCGGGTGATGATGCACGACGAGTGGGAAGAGCCGGTCACGCCGACTGAAGCCCTGCGCCCACTGCTCGAGACCGACGCGGAGGCGCTGCTACAGCTCATGATCGCCGAGAACGGCGACGACGCCGAGCTGGTGGCGTACGAGCGCTGGTACCTCGAGCAACTCTTCGCCCATCGCGCCGAGGAGCAGGCCGTGCTCTGGGGAGCCTTCGTCGACGGGGCGCTCGTGGGTACCACTTCGGTGGTGTGGGACCGACGCGAAGCTCGCCTTCAGAACGTGCTCGTCGATGCCACACACCGCCAGAAAGGTCTCGCGACGGCGCTGGTCCAGGCGGCAGTGGGCAGCTACCGCGACCAGTCGATGGGCATCGTGTACCTCGTGACGGTCTTGGACGGCATGCCCGAGAAGCTGTACCGAAAAGTGGGCTTTCGCCACGTGAGCTACTTCTGGGAGCTGGCCCGGCCCTAGTTCCGTAGCGTGCTGCCGGGGCCGGCGGCGACGCCCGCAGCGGTCGCGTACGCGAGCACAGCTCCGACCGTGACGAGAGTGACGCGCACTCCAAGCTGCGGTCGCTTGCGCACAAGCATCTCGCCAGTCTCTGGATGCTCCCGGGTCGGGATGTCGCGTGACACCGTCCCGTCAGAGCGCATGGTGCGCGACCGACGGGCCCATGGAGAGGGCAACGCACGTCCATCCGCGGAGCTCGGGAGGGCATGGGCCTCGTCGGCTCTGGCGGCGCGACTGCTCAGGTTCGCTTCGAGCGGCACCCAGATGCGCGCCACAACCGGCGCGTTCACGGTGATGCCCCAAGCCTGGGCCTCGACCACGGGGTCGAGCATCAGCAGACCTTCGGGCTCGGCCGGCTCGGCCGGCTCGGCGGCCAATGCAATAGAGAGAAGAAGCGCGATCATAGGAACAACACATAGCCGGCGCGGAGCACGTAGCCATGCGAGACCCCGCGTAGAAAGCGCCGTGCGCCGAACTGCACGTCATAGTCGAGCTGCATCCGCAGCCCGCCGAGCCGAGACATGCGCGAGTCCGCTCCCAGGGTTGCACGCCCGCCTGGAAAGACACCCTTGAAGGCGCCGCCCCAGTAGGCCGACTCTCCGATCAGCAGCGACGGTCCCAGGCCAGCGTGAAAGGACCAGCTCGCGACGCAGTAGTGGGCGAGCGGCGTGAGGGCGACCTGGACACCATAGAGCTGGAGCTGATCCGAGTGCCGCACGGGAGAGAGCCCATCGAGGCGGACCGTCATCCACGACGAGACCGGTGCATCCACCGAGAGGCCGATTCCGCTGTGAAGGATGGGCATCCGATCGCGGTCGGAGCGAAGCAGCGCGGTGGCCGACAGCGCCCAGTCCTGCCGCGTCCAGCGACGGTCGTGCCGCCGTACCCAGTAGCGGGCATGGGCCCCCACTTCTTCGTCGTCCACCAGCGGGCGCACGAGCGCGACGCCGTCCTCCCACTGCCGCATTCGCGACAGAGCAAAGCCCTGAAGGAGCCGTGCGGCCGCATCGTCTGGCTCTGCCGCCACCGCATCGGAAGCGAGCTCAAAGGCCGAGCGCCAATGCCCCCAATTCCATGCTTCAAGCGCCTGGGTGTAGGCGTCGTCGCCGGTGCCTGCGTAGGCTGTAAGCAGTAGCGTCCACCACATGGCTCCGACTATACTCAACCCCGGACACCAATGGCTGGGGCACTTGGAGGAAACGTGAACGGCAGCTACGCAAAGAGCGGGCCGTCGCATCCGCTTGCCCTCGGCATGACCGCGTTGCTGTTGCTCAACGACCATGTGCTCAAGGCAAGCTGGTCGGGCGTGATCACCGGCAAGCTCTCGGATGTGGCCTTTCTCGTCGTCGCTCCCATCGTCGTGGCAGCCGTCCTCGCCCATGCCCGGGTCGGCGATGCGAGGGCCCGTCGCATCGCGTTGGTCGGCGTCGCCGCGTTCTTCGTCGTGCTTCAGCTCTGGGCGCCGCTCGGCGACACGCTGGCGGGCTGGCTTGGCGGCGTGCACACCGCAGACCCCACCGATCTGCTCACGCTGCCCGCCTTGGCGTTGACCCGATGGGCCTGGCGCCCGACACCCACCGTCCCCCTCGCCCTCCCCATCGCCGCACTCGCATGCGTCGCGACCTCGTGGCACTTTTGCCCCGACAGCCGCTACCCTCGCGACGGTGGGCTCCTTGACCCCAACGAGCCCCTCGCGCTCCTCTGGGGCCAAGACACCCCACCCTTCGACCATCCGTCGCTGCCGGCAAGCGTGCGCATTCTCGATGACCAAGGCACGCCCGTGGAGCTGATCTTCGCTCGCGGCATTCGCGTCTGTCCCCGGGGTGGCCTCGCGCCGGGCCGCACGTACACCTTCGTCATCGAGCAGATGCGCGACGTGTCCGCCAACACCACCGACATCCGATTTGGCGATGTGGGGCGCACCACCTTCTCGACCCGGGCGAGCTCGACCCTGCCGCCGATCACCACCCGCGAAGAGTGCGAGGCCGCGCCCTTCCTCTCCGAGGTCGTCCCCTGCCGGGGCGACACCGGACGCTTCGATACGGGTCTCGCCGACACGGGCGCACCCGATGAGACCGGCGAAACAGGCACGCCCGGCGAGACCAGTGACACGAGCGACACGACGGGCGACACCGCTGACACGGCGGCTGGATGATCTGGTGGCTCGGAGCGGCCCTCGCCGCGACTCCCGGTGGTGTGCGCGTCGGGCCGGGTGTGCCGACCCACATGGTGGCCGCACGCCAAGTGGTGGTGGTGCAGCCCAGAAGCGGCATGACCATCGCCCAGACGACACTGAGGGCGCAGCTGGGCACCAACCCGGTGGGCTTCGACGCTGAGCTGCCGATCATCGCAGCCTGGGACGGGCTCTGGCACGACGAGGGTCTCGGCCAGTGGCGTCTGGGGGCGCGTTTGTGGATGGGTGCTCAGCATGCCCCCGTGTCCTTGGGCATCGAGCTGGCCGGCCCGTTTCCGCGGGCGCTTCAGACCCAAGTGTGGGGCTCCCTCGCCCGCGACACCCTCCCGGGATGGGAGATGATGCTGGTTGCCGAAGGCTCGATGCTCCCCGACACTCCCGTCACCCTGCGGGGCGGGCTCGGCTGGCGCCAGGGTCCTTCGTTTGGAGCAGACCTCACGCCGATTCCGCTTGCGGAGTTCGCAGCAGTCGGGGTGTTTCCGCTGACCGACTTCTTCGCCGTCGCCTTTGAAGCCGAGGTCCTGGTCGACCTGACGCCGGTCACCCTTCGACCGTTCATGCGCTTCGACCTACCGCGAGGAGTGAGCCTAGACGCGGGTCTACAGATCGCACCGATCGGCCTGATTGAAGGACCTGCCTCGTTCCAGGCCGTGGCCCAGGTGCGGAAGTTCCTCTAGCGGTCGCGCCGGCGACGCAGGAGAGGAAGGACCATGACGAACAGCCACGGCATGGCTGAACCCGTCGAGCAGCCGCTGCCACCACCGGAGCAACCTTCGTCGCAGCCGCCGGACTCGTAGGTCACCGGACCCAGCGCAGCCTCACCGGTGAGCCACTCTTCGCCAGCGCTTCCGCCGAGGGAGAGGTCGGTGATGCCGAAGCCATCGAGGTTCGGAAGTCCGAAGGCGAGACCGTCGAGGGCCGACCCGAGCAGGGAGTCGAGCAAGGTCTCGAGCAGTCCCGAGAAGTTGTCCTCGACCGTCTCCTTCGAGTTCGGCGCGACCTCGATCATCGAGGCGATGGGCGTAATCTCATCGGGGCCGAGTGCGAGGTCGATGGCCGCCTGGCCCGTAGTGGGGTCGAAGGTGACGTCGATGCCCGCATCGGCTTCGAGGGTGACGCCGAGTGGACGCGCCATGCGCCCGTCGAGCTCCGCATAGAAGTCGAGTTCGAGGTCTCGCACCACGAGGGTGACGTCGCTCGTACCGCCATAGTCCACGACCGGCGGGCTCTTCGGGTTGGTGCGAAGGAAGAGCGGCCCCTCATCGGGGAACAGGGCCGCGTACTCGTCTCCGCCGATGAGTCCGAGAAGCGACGCATTGATCGGCAGCCCGAGATCGATGTCGGAGTCAGAGCCCTCGCCGAGCTCGAAGCAGAGCAACCCACCCTTCCAGACGCCGTACATGCCCTGATTGGCCACGTCGTCGGAGAGCTGGAGTGCCGCATGGCTCGAGCCGAGTGCGGAGAGAGGCGGCAGCGCCTCGCCATCGGTGAACAGCGACCCGGTCGGCTGGGAAGGCACACACTCGCTCGCGACGTCGGCCTCCATGAAGCCGGACAGGCCGATCTGCATGCCGTCCGCGGTAGACGTGGCGGAGCCGGGGAACAAGCGCATGTGCAGCGCGATGCCCTGGAGGTCGATGACCTCGTCGATGCTCGC
>JAGSGY010000153.1 GCA_023954855.1 Pseudomonadota bacterium
AGGCCCCACCCCTCAGAAGCGGCCAGCAGGCATCGCCGATGCGGGTGAGGTGAGCGCGGATTTCGGCGTGTCGGGCCGGACGAGACTCGCCGCCGGCGCCGCTGTGAAGCACGAGAACAGGCATGTCGGCGACCTCGGCAGCGCGGCTATTGAAAGATGCGAATCGGGTAAGTGCCCTTGCTGATGCCACCCATCGGCGGTGGAAAGTGCACGCGCTTGAAGCGCTCGACAATGCAGCCCTCGACTTCGGCATCGTCGAGGGTTGTGGTCTCGATGACCGCAGTCTCGACCGCACCCTTGGGACCCAACGTGAACCCGATCTCGACCTGGCCCGAGAGCGAGGCGTCCTTACGGGTCGCGCAGTACTGAAACACGTCGAGCTGGCCCTTCAAGATCTCCTCGACCTGTGACCACTTCAGCGCCGCCAGCTCTGGGGGGGAGTCGAAGGACCCGATGCTCACCACATCGAGCTCGGTGTGGGTGACCGGGAGCAGGCGCACAGACACGTCCCCGAGGGCCAGGCAGGCCTTCACGCCGGTCACGGTCCAGGTCAGGACGCCATCACTAGCCCCACCCTCCGCGACCGGAAGATCAAGGCGGCCACCGCGCTGGGTGGCGCACTCGAGGCGGTAGTCCTCGGCCGATGCGCCGCTCGGTCCGGTCGCCGCAATGCTACAGCGCATGCCGTCAGCCCAGGTGCAGGCCGAGAGAGGGGAGTCGACGGTGACCGAGAGGTCCGCTCCACCGGCCGGCTTCGTCGGAACCGTGAGCTCGGAGAGTCCCGCCTTTGCGAGCGTCTTGGCGAGCTTCTTGTCGTTCTTCGCCTCGGCCGCCATGGCGTCGATGGCCTCAGCCACAGCGGGAAAGCCGTCCGACGCCGCGAGATCTGCCAGTTCACCTGCGCTCGCAGACATCGTCAGCCAGAGCCATACCAGTGCCATTGTGCCTCCGCACCGACGCTACCATCCAGCGACTACAGTCCGCGGATCGACCCGCTGATTGCGAGCTCGTCGCCGTACTCGATGTGCTTGAGCTTGGCGGAGAGCTGCGCGCTCGCCTCGGTCTGGGTCAGGGTGCCGGAGCCGTTGAACAGGCTGGTCGGAACCTCCATGTGGTCCTCCCACCAGAGTGTCTGAACCGTCTCGCCACTCTCGGCGACTTGCACCAGCAGGCTGTAGGTGACGCGGGTGTCGCCGGGTTGCTCGTGGGCCTCGAGCCCGTAGCCGACCAGCCAGTAGACGGTGTCGTCGCCACTTGTAGGCTTGGGCTCCAGAGCCGTCGAGATGGGGTCGAGGTGGCGGCTCGGGTCGTCTCCGAGGGAGCGCCGCTTCCACTGCTTGTGCAGGGTGAGCACGACCTCTTCGCTGCGGTCGGCTTCGGTCGTGGTCACTTCAGCGATGACATCGGGCATGCGGAGCCCTCCAGCGTGGGCCGGGAGAGCCAGCCAGGTCAGCAAGACGGCGTGAATCAACGCTTGTGCTTGGGACGGAAGAACCGGATCTTCTTGCCGGACGTGTTCTCGTTCGTGCCCTTCTTCATCGTGTGCTTGCGGTCGCTCTCTGCGGCCCGGTCGGTCTCGGCGCCGATGATCGAGAAGCTCCACTGTTCGTGGTCTTCACCCTGGGCCTCGATGTCCACGAAGGACGAGAGGATGGCGTTGTGCGACTCGTTGCTCCGCTTGCCGCCGAAGCGCTGCCAGCAGTCACCGGGGCGGGCGTTCTTGGCGCTGATCTCGTCGAACTCGGGGGCTTCTTGCAGGCGTCCCGCCACCTTGTAGTGGTTGTTCGAGGACTGGCTCGGCTTGTAGCCAGCGCTCCACACCACGTCGTGCATGTACAGCGAGCACTTCCAGAAGTCCTTGAGCCACATGACCTTGTACTCGGTCTTGCCGTTGATTTCCTCGGAGCGCTTCTTCGAGGCACCCGCGAGCGTCGGGTTCTGGGTCAGGAACCGTCCGCCTTCAACGCCCTTGGTGCCGTAGCTCTCACCGACCTTGCCGCTCGCGCGGTCTCTCGCGGTCTCGAGCAGCTTGACGTTCGGGCCTTCGGCAATGGTGCCGTACAGCTCGAGGGCGGCTTCGTAGCTCTCGGTCTTGGCGCGGCACTGGCCGAGCAGGATCTCGGCGGCCGAGGGGATGTAGATGGTCACGCCATCGGCGAGCTCGGTGGTCTGCGTGACCTGAGCTTCGGCGCCGACACCGGAGTTGACGCTCGAGATGTGCTGGTTGAAGGGCACCAGGTTGCCCGGGCTCATGCCGTGGTCCTTGGCGATCTTCTTCCACGGGTCGCTTGCGGCGAGGTCGTCGGCGGTGACCTTGTACTCGGAGCCGGCGGCGAGCGAGACCTTGTCCTGCACGTCCTCGGCGCGGTCACGAACCCGCTCTGGAGCCTTCTGCTCGGCCGCCATCGCGAGAATGCCGGTCATCTCGTCTTGGTCGCCGGTCTGCATCGAGGAGGTGTCGGCGAGAACGATCTCGGAGCCTTCGAGGGCCTCCTCGACGCGGGCGATCTCAACGTCCTGGTCGGTGCCCTCGACGGAGAGCGCCTGGTCCTGGTCGACCGACTCTTCCTGGTCGTTGTCGCGGCCGAGGTTCCGAAGGAAGTCCCAGAAGCTGCGGTTTCCGACGCGGTCCTGGCCGTCGCGTTCCCGCTCCTGGTCCGAGCCGTTCGTGGTGGAGGTGTCGGGGTTCGCCGCGTGGCGTCTACGTCTGGGCATGGTTCGCTCCCGAGGAGAGGGTGCAGACCCGCAGTATCGCGCACTTTACGGGCCGGGTAAAGCGCCCTAGGAGGTGACGTACGCCGTCAGCGGACCTTCGCTATCGACCGCGGTCAGGTCTCGGTCGCTCAACGGCGCCTCGTAGCTCGTCGGGTGCCAGGGAATCATCGATGCCCAGTGCCGTAGATCCGTACCGATCGCTGCCTGTGCAGCGCGATCGAGGTGCTGGGACAAATCGAGGGAGCTCGGCCGGCGTACGGAGGTCTCCGAGAGGCACGCTCGCAGAAGCGGCACCACACTTGGGTGTAGCTCGGGCACCGCCAGTTTCGTATCGATGTAGTCGCGCCAGATTCCTGCACCGGAGCGCCGAGGTCGATCGTGCAGTGCCTGGCCAGTGAGAACCTCGAGCAGGCTCACCCCCAGCGCGAACACATCCCAGGCCGCAGCGGGTGGCTCGCCGGCGAGCTGTTCGGGAGGCATGTAGGACAGGGTGCCGCGAACGTGGTCGTTCATCGCGCTGCTCGCCTCGCGAAAGTCGGCGCGAAAGGTGGCGACACCCAGATCGATGAGCTTGGTGTGTCCCCGTGGACCCACGATGATGTTTCCGGGCTTCACATCTCGATGGATGAGTCCGTACGGGCGTCCATCGCGGTCCGTGGCCTCGTGGCAGGCAGCAAGCGCATCCGCGACTTCCACCATGGCTTCGAGAGCGGCCCGGGACGAGGGCTGGCTGATCTTGTACGCGGCGCGCAGGCTGGGACCGCGCACGTACTCGGTGACGATGGCCGGCCGGCCGTCCACTGAGATCAGGTCGATGACTTGAAGCACCGAAGGGTGATGCAAGCGTCCGAGCAGGCGCGCCTCGTCGCGAAAGCGCTTCACGAGGTCGGGGGACGGGCTGCCCGAGGTCCGAAGCACCTTCACGGCGACCTGCTGCTCGATCCCGGACGGCTGAACCATCCAGGCTTCGTAGACGTCGGCTTGGCCGCCGCGGCCGATACAGTTCTCGAGCGTGAAACTGCGGGACATGGCGCGAGGATAGCGCACCGGGCTCACTCGCCGACGGCGTTGACCTCGACCAGGGCGCCGGAGGGGTTGGTGTCGCCCCGAAGGTCGACCACGCCGGACACGGACCAGACGCCGAAGACGTCGTCATCATCGGCATCATCGACGAGCACCTGGCTGACGTGCCAGAGGTGGGGCTCGACTTGCTGAATGACGGTGTTGTGGCCCAGGCGGGTGCGGCCGTCGAACAGGACCTCGCCGCGCTCCTCCAGGTATGGGGCCAGCGCCTTCTCGAACTGCTTGGCCGTCCAAGCCTCTTCGGTTCCACGCACGCTTGCGGCCGCTTCGGTCCAGTCTTCCTTGGAGAGGCAGCGAACCAGCGCATGCAGCTCGGCGCGCACACGAGCCCGGAAGGCCTTCTTGTCTTGCGAGATGTCGATGGGGCGCTCGGCTTCCTCGGCGGTCTCGCCCTCGGCCATCGCCTTCCACGCCGAGATCAGGCTGTCGTCGACCCGAGCGAGCAGCGCGCGCAGGTAGCCAATCACCTCGAGCAGATCATCGGTTCGCTTGTGCTCGGGAATGTTCTGCACAATGGCCTTGTACGCTTGGGCCAGGTACCGCAGCAGCACGCCCTCTCCGCGCTCGAGGCGCAGCTCCTTGACGTAGGACGAGAACACGGCCTGGGTCTCGAACATCTCGCGGACCACGCTCTTCGGACGAATCGGGTCTCCGGTGAGCCAGGGATGCGTCAGCTGGTAGCCATTGAAGGTCTCGTAGATCCATTCGGCGTGGGGCTTGGGCCAGGTGATCTCTTCGAGCGCCTCGATGCGCTCCTCGTAGGGGATGCCCTCGGCCTTCATCGCCCCGATCGCCTGGGTCTTGGCGCGATTCGCCTGCGCAAACAGGACCGCGCGAGGATGCTCGAGAATCGACTCGACCATGGTGACCATGTCGAGAGCGTGCGCGTCGGCATCGGCCGGGAGCTCATCGAGCACATGCAGCAAGTACAGCGACAGCGAGTGGTGCAGCGAGAAGTCCGCCTGCAGCGCTGAGTCGACGTGGTAGCGCGGCACCGCGTCTTCGCCCGCATCGGTGACGACCCCGGAACGCAAGAGCTCGTCGAGACGCTCGCGGCCGGCCTCCTTGAGGCGCTCCTTCTCCTTGCGTGTCGCGTGGGAGAGGTCGACCAGCTCGTCCAGGTCTTCGAGGGGTTCCTCGAGGGTCTCTTCGGCCTTCTGAAGCAGCCGCAGCACAAAGCCGTGGTCGACCTTGAAGCGGGGCGTGAGTGCCTCGGCTGGGCGCTCGATCAGGCGCTGGAAGGTCTCTTCGTCCCAGTGGCGGTAGCCACGCGTCGGGGGCTTCTTCTTCTTGACCTTGCTGCGCTTCTTGCCGCCCTCGATGGCGCGCTCGAGCTTCGCATTCTCGATCACCCACTCGGGGGCCTGGGCGACCACGGTGCCTTGCGTATCGAAGCCCTTTCGGCCGGCGCGTCCTGCGATCTGCTTGAAGTCACGGACGGTGAGCAGGTCGACGCTCTCGCCATCGAACTTGCACAGCTGCGTGAACAGCACGGTGCGGATCGGGACGTTGATGCCGACGCCGAGGGTGTCGGTGCCGCAGATGACCTTGAACAGGCCCCGCTGCGAGAGCTTCTCGACGAGCAGGCGGTACTTGGGCAGCAGTCCGGCGTGATGCACTGCGATGCCATGCAGGATCATGCGGCGCAGTGTGGGCCCGAAGGGACTGTCGAAGCGGAAGCCCTTCACGGCCTTCTTGATCTCGGCCTTCTCGTCTGCGGTACAGAAGTTCGTCGAGAGAAGGGCCTGGGCGCGCTCGGTGGCCGCGCGCTGGGTGAAGTGCACGGCGTACACCGGAGAGAGCTCGGCGCTGACCAGGTTGTAGAGCCGATCGTCGACGGGCATGTCGCTGTAGACATAGTCGAGGGGTACGGGCCGCTTCGCACTCGTCACCGCCGCTACCGAGGTGCCGGTGCGGTCTTCGAGGTCGCGCTCAATGGCGGAGGTGTCTCCGAGGGTGGCGCTCATCAGCAGAAAGCGCGCCTGCGGCATGGTGAGCAGAGGCAGCTGCCAGGCCATGCCCCGGTCGCGGTCGCCGAAGAAGTGAAACTCATCCATGACGACGGCGTCGTACGGCGTGTCTTCGCCATGGCGAAGCGCGATCTGGGAGAGGACCTCGGCGGTGCAGCAGAGGATGGGCGCGTCGCGATTGACCGTGCCGTCTCCCGTCGACATGCCGACATTCTCAGCGCCAAAGGTGTCGCAGAGGTTCAGGAACTTCTCGGACACCAGGGCCTTGATCGGGGCGGTGTAGACGCTCCGGGTACCGGCGGCGAGCTCGCGAAAGTGCATGGCCAGTGCAACGAGGGACTTACCGGAGCCGGTGGGCGTCTTGAGCAGCACGTGGTTGCCCGCGAACAGCTCAAGGATGGCCTCTTCCTGGTGCTCGTACAGCTCGAGGCCCTGCTCGCTGGTCCAGGTGAGAAAGGCGTCGAGTGCGTCGTCCGAGGACTCGAAGCCGCCGTCGGGGATGGTGGAGGCGAGGTTCATGCGGTGGCGGTAACGCGCTGGCCGGTGGCTAGGCGTGCTCGAAGCTCGGGTGCCTCGCGAGGTCCGCGACGTACGCGGCGAGTTCAGGGTAGTTCTGCAGAGGAGCTGGGTCGGCCTGAGCAGAGGGGCAGCAGTCGCCGCGAAAGCGCGTCAGGAAGGGGTAGAGCAAGACGTCGGCCTCGGTGAGTTCGTCCCCGACCAGGTAGCGGTGGGCTTTCAGTCGCTTGCAAAGGCGCTCCATCGCCGCGCTCAGGCTCTCGCGGGCGTGTTCCGCGGCATCTGGGCTCTTCGCTCTCTGCACGCGCTGACAGCCCATGCGCACGCGGTGCTCGACCCAGTTGTTGAGCCAGTCGATCTCCTCGCGCTTGTCGTCGGGAAGGAGGTCGGCGGAGGTGGTTTTGTGTGCGGCGAGCTCCACGATGAGCATGCGGATGATGTCGGTGGTCGTGTTGCTGACGAGTCGACCGAGCTCCCGGTCCCAGAGCAGGGGAACGGTCGCACGCCCAGTAAAAGCGGGGTCTCCGGCGGTGTACACCTGGTGAAGCGCCACGCGTCCGTTCGTGGACTGGACGTCGGCAGGCCCCTCGGCGAAACCCCAGCCGTTCGCGTCGCGGCCTGGCAGCGCTTCGCTCGTCGGAAGGAAGGTCTCGAGACCCAGCAGCGAGCGCGTGATCAGCACCCGGCGGGACCACTGGCAGTCCGTCGAGACCCAGAGGTGATAGCGCCCGGCGGTCGCGGCAAATGGAGACGAACCATCCCGTCGAATCCAGCCGTCGAGAACGGTGTGCGGAGGCTGTTCGGCCTCGGGGGGCTCGGTCGCGAGCCACTGTCCATCGATCAGAAGTCCCATGCGGGGCTCTATCTCCTTCTCTGGGACCCGGCTGCGCCTGTTCAGGTTGTCGGCGGAACCCCCAGATTTCGTGCTATTCCGGCGCCGGAGGTCCGCTGACCATGAAGCCCCACCAGGCCGTCGCCACATCCATGTTCCTGCTCAGCTTCGCGCTCGTCCTGTTCGAGCTCGTGCTGACTCGATTGTTCGGCGTCATCCTCTTCGCTTCCTTCGCGCACCTGGCACTCGCTCTGGCGATGCTCGGGATCAGCTTTGGTGCGGTACTTCAGCACCTCTGGCCGCAGCTCGTGCCCGAAGAGGGACTCGAGGACCGGCTCGCATGGCTGTCGCTCATTCAGGGAGGGGCCACCGTCATCGCGGCCTTGGCCTGCCTGACCTTCCCGGTCACGGTG
>JAGSGY010000083.1 GCA_023954855.1 Pseudomonadota bacterium
GTAGATGAGCCGGGCCAAAATGCCCTTGAAGGCGAAGCCGGCAGTGCCGAGCACAACGAACGCTGCGCCGCGGGTCTGAGAGGTCATGGGCTCCTGTTCGTCGCCGTCGCCATAGCGCGGCTCGCCTCCGTGTGGAAATTCACCCTGCCAGGTGCCATTTCGCCCACCCGCCTTGGACGGATGGCAGCGGGGCTGCACGCATCCGCTGGCGTGGACTTTGCACGGACTCTTGTTGGGAGGTTGCATGTCCACTGCGACGATTCATGATGCGCTGAAGTCTCGGCTGGCCGAGAAGATGAACGCCCAAGAGCGAGGCTTTGTCGAACCCCATCAGGTTCAGAACCTTGCGGGTGAAGTGTTCGAAGAGCTCGAGCAGGGCGGGGTCGACCTGACCGGCGTCGATCGGTACACCCTCGCCAATCAGGTTGCGCTCGAGTTCTTGCGGATGGGGCCGATTCTCGCGCCGATGCTCGACCCGGACGTGAGCGAGGTCATGATCAACGGCCCGGACACCATCTTCATCGAGAAGAATGGCCAGCGTTTCAAGTACGCGTCGGCCTTCAAGGATGCGCGCGACCTGCGGACGATGATCTCGCGCCTCGTCGAGACCGTGCCCGGCAAGCGAATCGACGAGGCTGCGCCAATGGTGGACCTGTCGCTGCCTGACGGAAGTCGGGTGAACATCGCGATTCCGCCTGTCGTCGTCGGTGGTCCCCAAGTCACCATCCGAAAGTACATCCGCTCGCTCGTGAAGCTCGAGGACATTCAGGCTCGTGAGACCCTTGACCAGCGCATGGGCCAGTTCCTTCGCGCGTGTGTCGCGTCCCACGTGAACATGCTGTTCTCGGGGGCTTCCGGGTCTGGAAAGACCACGCTGATGGAGATCCTCGCCCACGGCATTCCCGACCGCGAGCGCCTCGTGGTCATCGAAGACACCCTCGAGCTGAAGTTCCAACAGCCGAATGTCGTGCGCATGCTCACCCGTGCGCCGAACGTGGAGGGCTTCGGTGAGATCACCACCAGCCAGTGCTTCCACAACAGCCTGCGCATGCGCCCGAGCCGCATCATTATCGGTGAGCTGCGCGGGCCCGAGGCGCTGGACTACCTACAGGCCCTCAACTCTGGCCACCGCGGGTCCCTCGCCGTCATCCACGCGTCGAGCGCCGACGAGGCGGTGATTCGCGTCGAGAACCTCTCGATGCTCGGTGCACGCCATGTCCCCGCCGCGGTGGTTCAGCAGCAGCTCGTGCACGGTCTCGATGTCATCGTTCAGCTCGAGCAGCTCGCCGACGGCTCGCGTAAAGTCGTGGCCATCTCGCAGCTGTCCGGACTCAAGCCCGACGGCGGCTTCATCGTCGAGGACATCTTCCGCTTCGAGCCCAGCGGCGTCGACGACGATGGAAAGGTGCAAGGTCGCTTCGTGGCCACTGGCGTGGTGCCGTACTTCCTGCAGCGCATTCAGCTCGAGGGCATCACCCTGTCCGACCGTGCCTTCAGCGTGGGCTGACGGGCCTCACCACAGAGGGCCGAGGACTAGGCGCGGGTCAGGATACGCGATCAGCGCCTGGGCCCGGTGCTCTGCGAGTACGGTGCCCGGCATGTCGTGGGTCTCTGGACGCTCGATGGCGAGCTGAAAGTGCACGTGGGGTGCCCAGCCTCCGTTCTCGGCCCGGTCGCCGAGCCAGCCGAGCACGTCCCCCGCCTCGAAAGCCTGCCCGGCTCGCCATCGCGCGCTCGACGCCGCGCTGAGGTGGCCGAACAGCGCGTAGATCGACTCTCCGTCCAGCACGTGCTCGGTCACCAGGACGTGGCCATAGTCCCCGTCGGCCGGGTTGAAGCCGCAGTGCACGATGTGGCCGTCGGCGAAGGCATGGACTGCTGTGCCCACGGGTCCGCCGAGGTCGGCACCAACGTGGAGGCAACGACCGTCTTCGAAGAGGGCCGTCGTGTACATGCCTGGCCGGACCTCGTCGTAGCGCCCGATCGACCACGGGCTGGGCGGGTTGGGCGGCTCGCCCGTCGACAGATCGAGGACCACCGTCTGCGGCGGCAGCACCACAACGGGATGGAAGCGTTGGCTAGACCAGTCGATGGGTGGCATGGTGCTCCGGTTAGGTGTGCGCACCCTATCGCTCGTGGTGCTGGAGTCCCATTTGCCAGAAGCCTTCTTTGTTCGCCGTGGTGACCAGTACGAAGCGACCGGGCTCACGCGTGGCCCGTGGCACAACGACCACCAGCATGGGGGGCCTCCAGCCGCGCTTCTCGCCGGCGCGATGGCGCGCTTCGGTGACGATGCCGAGGCCTTTTCGCTCGCCCGAGTGACCGTGGAGCTGCTTCGCCCTGTTCCCATCCGGGCCTTCGAGCTCGCGGTCCACGTCGAGACCTCTGGCCGAACGGTTCAGCGGCTGCGCGCCGAGCTCTCAGTCGACGGAAAGGTCGTGGTCCTGGCCCGGGGGCTCCGCATCCGCAGGCGAGCCCTGGAGCTGCCCAAGCCCACCCTGCAGGGAGATTGGCCCGAGCCGGAGTCGGTGGAGCGATTCATCTTCCCGTTCTTCCAGCACGACGTCGGCTACCACCAGGCTGTGGACCTTCGTGTCGCCAAGGGCGCCTGGGGGCAGGTTCCGGTGGCGTTCTGGGCGCGTCCGCTGGTACCGCTGGTCGCCGGGCGCGAGACCCTGCCGATTGAGCGCGTGATGGTCATCGCCGATGCGCAGAGCGGCATGGGGGTTCCACTCGACCCGGGCGAGTTCACCTTCGTGAATCCCGATCTGACCGTGTATTTCGAGCGACCGCCGATCGGCGAGTGGCTCGGCTTCGACATCCGATCCGCCTGCCACGCCCACGGGGTCGGACTCTCGCAGAGTGCGATTCGAGACGCGCACGGCGAGCTTGGACGCAGTGCGCAGGCTCTGGTGGTCAACGCCCGGGGCTAGCCTGCGTTGGCTTCGCTCTCGCGCTTGACCCACTCGGTCGCCTTGACCAGGCCCTTCTTCACGATCATCGTCTCGATGGCCTTCGGCACCCAGCCGCTCACGCGCACGTCGACGCTGTAGTAGAGCCGCGACCAGCCTTCTTTGGTCGGGTGCGGGGCGACGCGCCAGTAGCCCACGCTGTCGTCGAGGTCCGACTCACGCGTGTAGTCGAGCGTCCACGTCAGGTAGCCGTCGTCGGGCTTGTAGGTGTGCTCGATGTAGTAGTCGATGGTCATGAAGAAGGCCGAGAGCACGAAGCGGGTCTTGATCTTGTCGCCGCTCTTCTCGTAGGTCTCGCAGGTGGTCACTTCTTCGACCATCTCGGGGTACTTGTCGTAGTCGAGGATGCGGGACCAGATCACCGACGGCGTCGCGTGAATGTCCTGAATCGCCATGCCGCGGCCGCCGCCTTCCATGCGGAACTGCTTCTTGACCAGGCCGCCCTCGTCGAGCTTCGCGAGCTCGTCTTCGGTGAGCTCGGGAATGCCGGGGTTCTCACCGTAGGGGGACACGATGCCCTGGTGGGCATGCGGCTTGTTGGGGTCCGCCGCCATCGCTGTAGTGGCGAGAGTGAGCGAGATGGCCAGGGCGAGTGCGCGGAACATGGGGCCTCCGAGACGGGCAAGACCCATGAGAGCGAGGCCTTGTTCCCGCCGAATACCTGGTCCGAGCGGCGAAGTCCATGATGCGCGTGTGACAGCTGGTGAACGGATGCTCCGCTGGGACCCAACTTGGCTCGCGTAAGCGCTTGTTGTTGAGAAATCGGCGCTGACAGCCTATCTAGGCGGCTGGTGAGGAGAACCATGTTCAATCCGCTCGAGACGACCCCCGAATGGAAAGAAGCGCTGGATGCCTGGGAAGGGATTCCGGATTCGCCGCCGAAGGTGTACCGCAAGCGCGCCAAGGGCTTTCAGGTTCTGCAGAACGACTTCATGGAGAAGTGGTTTGGCACCTCGCACTGGGCCATGCCGGGCGTGTGGTTCATTCCCGTCATCACGGCTTGTGTGTGGCACGCGCTCACGGTGAAGGAAGTGCCTGCGCTGACCGTGCTCGGATTGTTCACGCTCGGTGCCCTGGCGTGGACGCTCGTCGAGTACATCCTGCACCGCTTCCTGTTTCACCTGCCGCCGGCGAAGAACAAGTTCCTCAAGGAGCTGCAGTACGTGATGCACGGCTACCATCACGACTTCCCCGATGACCCGGGCCGGTTGGTTGCCCCGCCCGCGCTGTCTTGGCCGCTCGCGACCCTTCTCGTCTTCGCGTACATGGCGGCCTTCAACACCTGGTGGTCGGCGCTCTTCGCTGGAACCGTCGCCGGCTACCTCGGCTACGACTGGATGCACTACTACACGCATCACGCCAAGCCGAAGAACCGCTTCGGTCGCTTCATGCGGCGCTTCCACTTCGAGCACCACTTCGGCACGGCATACAGCCAGTTTGGCCTGTCGAGCCCGCTGTGGGACCTGGTGTTTCAGACCTTCTGGACCACCGGTGCGCTCGGCAAGAAGAAGTCCAAGGACAAGCGCTCGGCCTAGCGGTCCTGCTTGATGAGCGAATAGACCGCCGAGCCCTCGTGCCCGGCGGTTTTTGCGTGCCAGCGCTCCCGAATGGCCTCGGCGACCTTCTCTTCGCGCAGCTTCTCGCGGGTCTGTTCGCGGATGCGGTCGGACCACCACGTGGAGCCCATCGACACGTCGAGCGTCCACATGTCCAGCACATAGTCCGAGGCGTTCAGGCCCTGATCGACGCCGATCTTCCAGAGGGCGAGCCAGCCCGAGGCGATGGTGTCGGCCACCCGGGAAGTGAGGGTCTGAAGCGGGGGCATGTCCTTGCCGCCGACCAGCCGAATCAAGCCGGTGGCGACGCGATGCACGCGCTTGCCGGTGTCCTTCACGGTGGGGGTCTCGCCAGCCTGCGACATCGTCGCGGCCTCGACCATGCCGACGGGCGGGACGACATTCGCGGCAATTACGAAGTCGGCACCGGTGTAGCGCAGCTCGTTGGCCGGCACATTCGCGAGAATGGCGCCGTCGACGTACAGTCCGCGCTCGCGGATGATCGCGGGGTAGGCCGGTGGCAGGCAGGCTGAGACCCGGGTGGCCCAGCCGACATTGCCGCTACGGGCGACGGCCAGCGTTCGGTTGAAGATGTCGGTGCCGACGGGCAGAAAGGGGATGGTCGTGCACGCGACCCAGCCGGAGCCGGGACGATCGGTCGCGCTCGCGATGACCTTGTTCAGGTGCTGCTCAGCGGCGATCGAATCGTAGGCCATGGTGACGAGGAGCGCGTGGTAGGTCCGGCTCTTCATCGCTCCCCACAGCGAGGCCAGGGGGCTTGTCCCGAGCCAATCTGGAGGCGTGGGGTTGAGCTCGAGGTACTTCTCGAGTGCGTCGAAGCCACCTGCGGTGAACAGGCCGCCCACCACGGACCCGAACGAGGCGCCAGCGATGTAGTCGACGGGGATGTCGTGGGCGTCGAGCTCCTGGAGCAGCGCCATGTGGGCGCACCCGTACACGCCACCTCCGCCGAGGGCCAGACCGATGGTCTTGTTGCGAATCATGCGCTTCAGTCGCCAGAACGACTCGCCAAGGTTGAGCTCTTGGTGGCGGTTGAGGACCTCGTCCAGACGGAGCTGCTGGACGAGCGCCGCTCCCTCGCTGTCATCCTGAACTCTCGCAATGTGCCGCCACGGATAGGCCTTTCGTTCCTGCACGATGGCGGCGACTTCGCCGGGAAGGTCGTGTTCATCGACCTCGCCGGCGCGGCGGATGTAGTCGGGGGTGAGGCGGTCGACGCGAAGCAGGGTCTGCGGGAGCACCTTCGGCAAGCCCGGTAGGCCTGCGGAGACATGGGCAGTCGTGGCTTCGGCCCACATATGCTCGAGCAAGCCGCGCTCGTTGCCGGGGTCGTCGTGGAGCCAAATCACACGCGTGTCGGGCTGAATGAGGTGCTCCATGTAGTCGCGCGCGCGCTCGTCCCACGCCTGGTGCACGACGGCCACGACATCGCCGACCAGCGGACGCGTGCGCATGGCGTTGATGAAGACCTCGGCTTCGAGCAGATCGTCGACCCAGACGAGGCGGAACGACGCTTCTTGGGGTGCGTGCATCTCGAAGATGGTGTCGCTGGGAAGGCCGCTGATGCGGGCGGTCTTGGACTCGGTGAGCGAGATGTCCAAGAGCTCGATCTGGTGGCCGTCCGCGAGCGTGAACACGGTGGCCGCTGGGTCGTCTCGGAGTTTCCAGAGCCAGTCGTCCTGGGGAACAAGGTCCTTGCTAAGGGCCACGAGCACCAGCCAGGTCTCTCGCTTGGCGCCCTGCAGATAGGCGTCGAAGGCCTCGTCGTAGCCATTGCGTGAGAGCGCCGCTGCGGTGCCGAGGGCCATGGTGCTCAGACCCAGCCCGGGCTGAGCGGAACACATCACCGACAGGGTGGCGAGGTGCTCGGCACCTGGATGAGCGCCGGGAGCGAGGTAGCGCACCGCAGGAAGCCATGTGTCGGGGCGAGAGGACATCACCCAGCGAAGGCTGCGACGGTTCCACTCGAGGATCTCGGCATCGGGAGAGAGCCAGGCGAGGGTCCCGTGCTCGGCCAGCGGGCGGCGCCAGAGCGTTCGCCTCTCCTTCGCCTTGAGGGGCATGGGCGGCTCGCGGGGCGTTGGCGGACGCATGCGCTCGACCTCGCTGGACTGCACGATTCCGCCTAGACCCACCAGCTCCGAGCGACGTGCCTCTCCGATGTACGGACCCGGGCCGTTGGCGCCGAGTGCATAGTAGTGGGCCGCTCCGCAGGTCATCAGCGCAATCCGATGCTTGGAGTCCGCGCTGCCATCGAGGTAGGGCGGCCCCGCCTCGTCATCGTCTCGGGGGTGGTTCTGACGCAGCACGCTCAGCTGAAGCATCAGCGCCCGGTCCTCCTGCTTGAGCGAGCCAAGCACGGGGTTCTCTGCCATCAGTGCCGAGAGCTCACGGGCTCGCACCAGGCCGAGCAACATCTGGTTCTCGACCCACTGGCGGAACACTGGGTGGGCATCCATCAGCGCGAAACAGGCCGCTCTGGGCAATAGATCGAAGGCCAGGTCCTCATCGACGCTGTCGGACTGCTCCATGAGCTCGATCGTGAAGGCGGGAACCTCGAAGCCCTCGAGCAGATCGGTCCAGCCCGCGCCGGATTGGTCGCGCTGGTAGTGCAGAAACAGGAGGGGAATGCCAAGCCAGCACCCCGAGCGGAAGCGCCACAGCTCGGTGCGGCGCCCATCTTGCTCGACGAGTGCGCGCGCCTTTCCCCGGCGCAAGAACAGAAGCCCCGGGAAGTCATCGTATGCGCCGGGTAGCTGGGTGCGCGGTGCCTGGGTGTGCGGCTCGAGCGCGGCCTTGATCGCGCTGACCAGTCGTTTGTCGCGGCCGAGGATGGGGTGGTAGTCCAGGTTCATGGCACGCAGATGTGCGGCGTCGTCGAACAAGGTGGAGGCCGGGCGCTCTGGCGTCTTGACTTGGGTGCCGGTGCCGATGCGGTCCACGTGGAGGATGCGCGAGAGCAGCTCGCTCATCTCCTCATCGAGGACGCCAAAGCTTCGGTCGTAGGAGGCGCTCATCAGGGCTCCGGGGCTTGATGCGGCTCGCACGTTAGCAGTGGGGATGCGCTCGCTGCTCTCCCTCCTCGACACCTCTGACCGCCGCGCGGCTGAGAGGCTCCCGCCGGCTCCGGTATGGAGTGAACTTGCCGAACTGGCGAGCCTGGCCGAAGAGCGAGTTCGGTTGCTGCGAAACGAGCGCGGGGGACTTCGGGCGGCGATGGACGAGAGGCTCCGCAGTGTCCGCACCGAGGTTCTCGAGCAGCCCCACACCGACCCCGGCGGTGCGCAGCGCATCTTGCAGGCGCTTCACTACGGAAATGCAGCGACCGGAAGCTATCGGCGAATTGCCAGCTTGGTCGGCGAAGAACTGCCCGTCGGTGGGTCGATTCTCGAGCTGGCGGCCGGTCATGGCGGGCTGTCGCTACATCTCGCCGATCAGGGCTACGCGGTGACGAGCTCCGAGCATGACCACGACCTGGTCGAGGCCATTCGGCAGCGCGCCATGGGGTCGGGAAGGGACCTTCAAGCTGTGCAGCTGGACGCGACGCGGCTGGACGCGGTCGATGCGGACTCGGTGGACGTGGTGCTGATGGTTCAAGCCGCTCGGCACTTTTCTCCGGGACAGCTCGCGGTGTTGGTCGCCTCGGCGCGGCGCATCGCCCGGCGTGCTGTGGTACTCGTGTGCGGCCGTCGGGGCTTGACCAGTCTCGGGGCGTTCACGTCGGCAGGCCTGCTGATTCCAGGTGCCGGCCGCAGCTTCGTGCATGCGGCGCGCAAGATCTACTCGGAGGAAGAGCTGCGTACCCTCGTCACCCTCGCGTCTGAGCAGGACGCGGTTCATGTCGTCCGCACCGCCCCCGGGCAAGTCTCGCTGGTGGTTCGGAGGGCTCGTGTCTGAGCGCTGGGCGGTGGTGCTCGGCGCGTCAGTGGGCACGGGTGCGGCCATCGCACGTGCAGTGGCCTCGGACCCAGGACTCAGCGTGTTTGGCGCGCATCGAGGAAGCCATCCCGAGGCGGCAGCTGGGGTGGTGAGTGATGTGCAGGCGCTCGGTCGGCAGGCGGTGTTCTACGAGGGCAACGCCGCGACCCCCGAGGGCGTGGAGCTGGCAGTGAGAGCGCTCGCCGAGGTCGCTGAGCCTGGTTCGGTCCAGCTGATGGTCCACAGCCTCGCCAGTGCGAGCGTCGGGCGGTTGGCCACTGGGGAGCGACGCCTCGTTCCCCGCCAGATCGCGAAGACCTTCGACGTGATGACGCACAGCTTCATCTACTGGACCCAAGCACTCCTCGACCACGGGCTGCTCGCTCCAGGTGCGCGTCTGCTGGCCTTGACCAATCCCCTCGATGAGTCGCTGCTGACCGACTGCGGCTTGATCACCGCGTCCAAGGCCGCTCTCGAGGTCTACGTGAAGGCACTGGCCATCGAGCTCGGACCACAGGGCTATCGGGTGAACATGCTCAAGTTCCCGACGGTCCTGACTCCGGCGGTCGAGCAGGTCTACGGCGCTCGCCTTGGCGATGTCGTCGCCTCCCACAGCCGCATGCACCCCGCCGGTCGGATGTGCACGGTGCAGGAGGTCGCGCGGGTGGTCAGCTGGCTGTCTGGGCCCGACGCCGAGTGGTTCAACGGGGCCACCATCGACTACAGCGGCGCGATGATGAGCGGCCTCGTCGACCTCATCCTCGGCGGTGAGTCCTGAGTCGCTCGCTGACTGCGTGGCGTGGCTACTGGGGCGCTGCCAGGCGCTATCACCGCTACTCCGTGCAGGGTTGGGAGCACCTGCCGACTGACCGCGCGGCGCTAATCGTCGGCTACCACGGACGTCCGATTGCCTACGACCTCTGCATGCTGACCGTCAGCATGTACGAGCGGCTCGGCTACCTTCCACACGGCATCATTCACCAGGCCGCGCTCGAGCTGCCGGTGATGGGTCGCATGAACCAGAGTCTGGGCTTCGTCGCCGGGGATGGACCGTCGCTCGGTGAGGCGGTGGCCCGCGGTGAGCACATTCTCGTGCAGCCGGGTGGCACGCGAGAGGGGTGTCGCAGCGCTCGGCACCGCTACGAAGTGAACTGGGGTGGTCGCATGGGCTACCTGCGCCTGGCGCTGCAGTACGGCTTGCCGATTGTCCCGGTCGTCTCTCGGGGCGTGGACGACGGCTACATCGGCCTCAACGATGGCTACTCTCTGGGCAAGAAGCTCAACGCGCCGGGCGGACTGCCGGTCTGGTTTGGGGTCGGCCCGCTCGGTCTGTGGCCGCTCTCGCCCCCGTTTCCGGTGCGCATTACCCAGTTCTTCGGGGCACCCATCGAGATGGATCCCGGGATTGACCCGTCGGATCGGGCGGCCCTTCGACCCATTCACGATCGGGTCACGGGGACCATCCAGGACCTGCTCGACGAAGCAAATCGCTGAGCTCCTCGAAGGGGGCGGCAGATGCCGCCGCCGCGCGTACAATGCGGCCCATCTGGAGGGCTTCTTGCCGACTGCTGCCGCGCCGACCTGGCCCGCGCTCGTTCTCGTGACCACCGCAGCTCCGTGGTCCGATGCCCAAGGCCTCGCCGACGCGAGTTCGCTGACGACCGAGCTCGCCGCTGCCGTCTCTGACGGCTTTGGAGACAAAGTCGCCGTGCTCGAGGCAGGTACCGACACCCCCGCTGCGCTGCGCAAGAAGGTGCTCAGCAAGCTGCGGGGCGCGGCGTACGTGTTCGTGGATGCGAAAGGACGTGACGCCGAGCTGGTGAACTACTTCTCGACGAGTCCGCTTCGTGGGAAAGCCATGCTGCTCGTGCCGCTCATGGCACCGAGGGGAGGGGTTGCCCCCGGACCAGAGCCCGTTCCAGACGGGTGGCGGGTGATGCGCACGATTCTGACGGGGTCGAACACGGCGGGTCACCTGTCGCTGTGGAAGGCGAGTCGCGCGGTGCGCAAGGACTCGAAAGCGCGTCGCGGACGCAACATGCCATCCCGAAGCGAGGCGGCCCCCATGACGCCCCTCGAGCCGGGACTGTGCCGACTTCGTCTGCGTGCGGACTGTGCCTCGGATGCGGACTACCAGGCCGGACTCCTACGGTGGGCCAGGGCGGTGACCTTCCGTCGTGTGGCGCTGGCCCTGGCGGGTTCGGGGGCCTGGGGCTTTGCCCACCTCTCGCTTCTTCGCGCGCTTGGGGCGGCCTCGGTCCCCGTCGACATCATCACCTCGACCAGCTCAGGCACCCTGATCGCCGCCTACTACGCCGCGCTCGGCGATGCCGGTCTCGACCTGGTCATCCGTCGTCGCTTCCGCATGGAAGGCACGCTCGGCATGGCGGTGCTCAGCACCGGCGCCATGGAGCTGACGCTCACCCGCGACATCGGCACCTGCGAAGTGCAAAACCTCGACGTGATGTTCTACCCAGTGGCTGCCAACCTCACGTCCAACGACACCGAGATCTTGAGCACTGGCTCGCTGGCCTTTGCGTCACGGGCCAGCTCGTCGGCTCCTGGCATCTTCGGGCCCACCGTGGCCGGCGGAAGCGTGTACGTCGACGGGGCGGTGAGCGACAACTTGCCGATCGATGTGGCCGAGAATCTCGGCGGCACGCTTGTCATTGGCTCGAACCCCTTCCCGCAGGAAACCGGAATGAAGGCCCCCCGCAAGCCCTGGCTCTGGCCGGTGGGTGCGCTGATGTCGGACTTGAACCCGTTCACGCGTGCGGCTGAGATGGACCACGCCCTGTCGCTGAACTTCCACGGGGCGGGTGAGCAGGAGGCCCGTGGCTATCCCCTCGTCTACGAGGCGCCTCCCGAGCACAATGCGCTGCTCGCGACCTTCGACTTCATCGGCGCGTACAAGTTCATGGAGATGACCGAGGCGACGCCGGAGTTTCAGCAGGTCGTCAAAGGGTCCATTGCCGCCTGGCACGAGCTGGCGAAGCCCCGCGATCCAAAGGCTGACGCATGATTCCCGTACGCATTCTCGGCACAGGAAGTGTGCGGCCTGGACGCGCGGTCTCGAACGAAGAGGTCTGTGCCACCGTCATTCCACCCCGCGACCCAGCCAGGGTGTGGGAGAAGACCGGCATTCGCACCCGGTACTGGAAGAACCCCGAAGACTCGATGGTCTCGATGGGCGCACAGGCGGTCCGTGCGGCGCTCGACCTCGCGGGGCTCGAGGCCCCAGTCATCCAGCGCGTGATCTTCGTCTGCTCCAACGGTGGCGACTACATCTCACCGCCCACCTCCAGCGTGCTCGCGGCAGAGCTCGGCATTGCGAGACAGGCCGACGCGATGGACGTGAACAACGCCTGCATGGGCTTTCTCACCGGGCTCGACCTCGGCGCCCGCGCGGTGGCCACCGGATCTGGGGTCGTGGCGGTGGTCACGGTCGAGGTGGTGAGCGACGCCATTGTTCCCGAAGAGCATCGCGCCTACCTGATCATGGGCGATGCGGCGACGGCGGTGCTGCTTGGGCCGGCGGAGTCCGACGAAGGTGTGTTGGGCATCCGGCTCGGCAACGATGGCTCTCTGTCCGGCTCACTCCTGCACGCCCATCCTCGCCACACCGGCGTGTGGGGCCCGCTGCGCTTCGGCATGAACGCCGGCGACATCCATGAGCTCGTGGTGCGGCTAATGAGCGAC
Source organism: Pseudomonadota bacterium (assembly GCA_023954855.1). GTDB lineage: Bacteria > Myxococcota_A > UBA796 > UBA796 > M1803. The sequence goes on from JAGSGY010000083.1 coordinate 12,167, forward strand.
AGTGCGGCCAACGCGCTCGAACAGGCGGGTTGCAGCATCGACGAGATGGACTGGGTGCTTCCCCACCAACCGAACGGCCGCCTGCTCGAGGGCATCGTCGAAGCGGTGGGCGCGAACGCGGACCAGCTGGTGCCGATTGTCGAGCACGTCGGGAGCATTGCCGCTGCCTCGATTCCGATGAGTCTCGACGTGCTCATGCGCACGCGGCCGGTCAAGGCGGGCCAGCGGGTGCTGCTCGTCGGGGTCGGAGCCGGCGTGTCCTACGGCGCGGTGGTGTTACGGCTCGGCGCTCTTCCCGCGCGTATTCGCGAGGCGTAGTAGCGGGGCCACAGGCCGAGCATCCCCGCGGTGACCTGTAGGTGATGAAGACGGTAGGGCCCGAAGGCCTCGGTCTGCTTCGCATGCGTCGGCTGATGCACCGACCGAATGAAGCCGAAGCCCCACAAGAACAGCTGCAGACTCGCGGAGCGTCGGCAGGTGGCCGAGACGAGTCGCATCAGCTTCGACGCGGCAAGCCGCCGCGGATCGAGGCCCGGCTTGAGGTCGAAAGACTCGGCCATGCGCACGGGAATGTCGGCGAGCCAGCCACTCCAGAAGTCCATGCCGTGGGCAGAAGCGCGGTGTGCGGGGCCGTCGATCATCTGCGCCAGGTAGCGGTGAAAGCGCTGGTAGGTGCGCATCGTGTTCGCGTACTGCTCGCCGAGCGCGGGCTGCTTCAGCAAGCGGGGCGCGAGCTCGGCGGCGGCCAGTGAGGTGGCCATGCCCGAGGAGCTCGGAAACCAGACCTGCATGAACGACGCGCCGGCGAGCAGCCAGTTGGCACCGTGGGCGCGGTCACGGATGCCGTAGTCGTGCTCGAGGGACAGGATCCGGTCGGGGGTCGGAAACGCGCCTCGGAGGTCGATGCCGCGTCGGTGAAACGCATCGATCATCCGGTCAGACAGCGCCTCGTCGCTCTCGTCCTTCACCGTGTCGGCGTTGAGGCTGATGCCGATCGAGACGCGCTCGCCGAGCGGAATGAGCCAGGCGATGGCGTCGACGCCGTCGGTCTCGAGGTCGAGCTTCACCAGGTTGGTGCCGTGCCTCCACCATGGGGCCGCTTCGCAGCTCTCACCGCCATGCATGCGGGTCCACACCACCCGCTGCCGCGAAGACGTCGCCTTGCGGGTCACCCCCATCGCGCGACCGATCACCGCGCGTGCCCCGGTGGCATCGAAGACGTAGCGGGGCTCGAGAACGGTGCCGTCGTCGAGCGTCAGTGCCGTGATGCGGTCGTGCTCAGAACGAATGTCGACGCAGAGCCGCTCGCGAAAGTCGCAGAGGGCATCGGCATGGACCAGGTCGTAGAGCGCCTGATCGAAAGGCACGCGGTCGATGTGCAGGGTGCTCTTCACAGCAGCGCGGTAGGGCGTCGGTCCTTGGCCCGCCGAGGTCGGCACCAGGTCACGGTCGGCGCGGTCGAACTGGACCCGCGAGAGGACCTCGCCGTTGAACAGGCTGATGTGGCTCTTGGGGAAGTAGAACGCGCGCAGCGACGGGTGCAAGACGGTCGAGCAGGCCAAGCTCGCGGTCTCGTTCATCGACTCGCCGAGACGCGGGTCTTCGCCTGGGCGAGGGGAGCCGAGCAGAATGTGCCGAATGCCAGCGCGAGACAAGGACTGGCTGATCAGCAGGCCCGTGACTGAGGAGCCCACGATGACCGGGTAGCTCACAGGCGCTCTCTGAGTCGGACGCGCACGCGATGGCGAGGGCGAAGCGTGAGCAACGGCAGCGGCTTGAGCTCGCCGTCATGAAGCGGCAGGATCTCCAGCCTCGCCGCGAGCATCGCGAGGATGACGCGGCCCTCGAGCAGCGAGAAGTGGCGTCCGACGCAGGTGCGCGCCCCGCCACCGAACGGAATGTACGCGAAGGGGTGTGCGAGGTCGGCGGCCGGCCCGAAGCGATCGGGGTCGAACTGGTCTGGCGCGTCCCAGAGTCCGGCTTTGCGATGAAGAATGAACGGGCACACAAGCAGAACATCCCCAGAGTCGACGTCGACGCCGTCGAAGTGGGTCGGCTCGGTGGCCAGCCTCGGAAGCAGCCAGATCGGCGGATACAGACGCATCGACTCGCGGAACACCCGCCCGGCGAAGTCGAGCTGTCGGCTCTGGGTGAGGTCGGGCCCTTCGATGCAGCCGTGGGCGCGTGCTTCGTCCGCGAGGCGGTCGATCATCTCGGGGCGTTGGCCGAGCAGATACCAGGACCAGGTCAGCGCGTTTGCGGTGGTCTCGTGCCCGGCGAGCAGAAGGGTGATGGCGTGGTCGCGAAGCTCCTGGCTGGACAGGCCCACTCCGTCGGCATCCTTGGCATGCAGCAGCACGTCGAGCAGGTCGTCGCGGCGCTCTCCGCTGGCGCGTCGCGCTTCGATGAGCCCGAGAACCACGTCGTCGAGGTCTTGGATGGCGGTGTCGAAGCGCGCGCGCCGAGCCGGATTCTCTTCGTCGGTGGCCCAGATGCGTCGGGCCAGCCAGCTATTTGCCCGCGCGAAGGCCTGATCGACGGCCTCGATGTGTGCGTCGATGGCGTCTCCGAACAGGGCGCGGACGACCACCTTTAGGGTCAGGCGGGTCATCGCGGCAGACAGGTCGACGTCTTGCTCTTCGCGCGCTGCCAGCACGAGCGCATCGACCTCTTCGCGGGTGGTCTGCACCATGCTGGCGACGAGTCTGGCCATCTGGTGGCGGCTCAGGCTGGGGCCGATCATTCTTCGGTCGCGAAGCCAGCGCTCGCCGTTGCTCATGAGCAGGCCTTCGCCGAGCATCGGCTTCATCACCGACCAGCGGCCTCCTTTGATGAAGGTCTTGGGTCGCGTCAGCACCTGTTGGGCGTGCTCGGGATGGCTCACCAAGATGGTGCGCTGGTCTCCGAGCGTGAACCGGACGACGTCGCCGTGCTCCTCTCCCATCCGCACCAGGGTGCCGAGAGGGTCCTTTGAGAGCTCGGGCAGCCAGTCTCCGTCGAGGTCGATCACGCGTGGCCTCGAGGGGCATCGAAGGACAGCAAGTAGAAGAAGCGGCTCAGGTTCGCGGAGTGCACGTTCTCGGCGTTGTACGGCAGCAGTTCGATGGGCGCTTGAGGTGTGGACTGGTTGAAGGTCAGCAGCTTGAACGCGATGCGATGGCGCAGGCGGTTCGAGCGCGCGGTGTCCAGCTCTTCATCGACCACGACCACTCGGGAGCCGGGCCGGGCGACGCGGGACATCTCGAAGAGGGCGTGCTCGGGATCTGCGAAGGTTCCGAGCGCGCCCACGTGGATCACCCGGGCCATGCTGTTCTCGGCGAAGGGCAGGGCAGCGGCGTCGGCTTGTACGAGGCGCACATTCACGCCATCGATGGGCAAGCGGGCCCGGCACTTGCGCAGCATCCCGCTCGAGAGATCGAGACCCCAGTAGCAGACCGGAACACCCGCTGGGAGTGCCTCGGCGATGTAGGGAATCAGTGCACCGCCTCCAACTCCGACTTCGAGGATGTGGGCGACGCCGTCGTCTCCGACCGTCAGGCTGTCGAGGTCGAGGGCCTCCACCATGCGGCGACGAAGTACGGCGTCTGGAGCATCGCCCTGAAGGTGGGGCAGCACGTGCTCGGTGATGGGGTCGTGAACCGGAGAGAGCACGTCGTACATCCGGCGCATCACCCGGTCGCGGCGGCCGACCCGCTTCGCTTGAAAGAGCAGTGGGGTGCGGCCACGCACGGACCAGTCATGGTCGCAGACGACGCAATGCAGGTGAGCGTCTTGGGGCAGTAGGTCGCCGTGGCAGGTCGGACAGACAACGACCGGGTCATGGGTCCAGTTCACGTCGGGCTCACCGACCGAGGTACACCGGACGTGGTCATCGGAATCACGCTGTCCTGGGCTTTGTCGGCCTGGGCGTTGTACCCGTCGCGCTCGGTTCCCGTGCTGACCGATGCAAGAGCCCGTGCAGCTCGCTCGATGTCGTAGACGCTCTCCTGGTCCACGCTGATCTCGAGAGACTTCTGCCATGCCTTCTTGGCCTCGGCGGTATTCCCGAGAATCGCCTCGAGTCGGCCCTGCTGGTACCACGCGCGCTGGGAGGCCTGCGCGAAGGTGTTGCTGTACTTGTGCAGGGCCTTGCAGGCCTTGAGTGCGGCGCGCTTGCGGGCGCCGGACTCGCCGAGACGCTCGAGTGCAGCGATGGCCACGACCGCCTCTCCGGCGAAAGCCTCGGCCTCGACGAAGCTCGCGCCCGTGGCCATTCCGCTGAGCTCTTTGGCCGCTTCGACGGCGCGGTCGAGCTCGCCGATGGCGATGTAGACCTTGAGGCACAAGCCGCGGTAGCGGGTGAGGAAGAGTTCCTCGTGCTGGCGGCTCTGGTCGATGCTGTCGATGAATGCGGAGGCGTCGTCGAAGCGGCCCGCGCGCACGAGCATCTCGAGGCGGCACGCATCGACCCAGAAGGCTCCCTGCTCATCTTTACGACGCCGCGAGCTGTCGGCCAGGGTGTTGAGCAGGTTCTCGGCTTCGTAGTAGTCGCCGCGGTTCATGTTCACGTGGACCATGCAGTGAACGACCTCGGCCGCTTTACGCCCATCGCCGGCCCGGCTGTAGCCCTCGAGGGCATGGTCGAAGTGCTCCTCGCCCTCGGACCAGCGGCCGATGCCGCACAGGTAGGCCCCGCGCCAGTGGCGGGTGACGGCGCGGGCCTGCACATCTTCGAAGCGGTTCGCGATGCGAATGGCCTCGAGTCCGTACCAGTCGGCGGCTCCAGGAAGGGGCATGCCGGCGACGATGGCGCCCAGAGCAGCCTGGAGTCGGGCCAGGTCGGGGGACTCTCCTGCGCGCTCAGCAATGTTTAGCCCGCGCAGGTAGCAGTAGAGCAGCTTGAGCGAGTCGCCTTCGAAGTAGGCGGCCATGCCGAGCTCGGAGTAGTTGTTCGCCGCCTCTGTGATGCGCTCGCGGTCCTCGAGCACCGGCTTCGGAGCCCACACGAAGCGACGCCAGACCTGGACCATCGTTTGGTAGAGCAGCCCCGTGACGACCGCGAAGGTTCCGCTTGGGGGTGTGTGACCCATCAGGTTCGAGGCCCTGGACAGATGCGTGCGGGCTTCTTCCAGGCGACCGAGCCGGAGGTTGGCTTCACCGAGGGCCCGCGCCCAGCGTGCGCGACGCATCTTGTCGACCGGAGGCACTCGGCCCGAGTTGGCGATGTCGATGGCCTGGGTCAGGAACGCAATGGCTTCTTCATTTGCGAAGTTGCCGAGGGCCTGCAGACCGGCGGCCTCGGTGGCGTTGAGCGTCTTGTCGGGCCGATCGAGCGCCTGGGTCCAGTGATGGGCGAGCAGGGCGTAGTGGGGTTCGAGGGCGCCATCGTACGCTTCCTCGAACCACTCTGCGATGGCCCGGTGCAATCCGCGTCTCTGCTCGTAGAGCAACAAGCCGTACGCGACCTCTTGGGTGAGGGCGTGGCGAAACAGGTACGAGGCGTCTGGGGCGGGCGCCTCGAGTACCGTCAAATCCAGCGACGTCAGCGTCTCGAGGTCGTGCTCTACCTGAGAGGCGGCGTCGCGGATCGGGAACACATCCGTGAGCATGCGCGCGCCGAAGTGCCGGCCAATGACGCTAGCGGCCTTCAGGCACATCTGTTCGGCCGCTCCCAGGCGGTCAAGACGACTGGTGATAATGCCCTGAAGGGTGTCGGGCAGGGCGACGTCGGTCAGGTCGCCACCGGCTGCGGTGATGCGGCATTCGCCCTGGGCCACCTCGATGAGGCCGGCATCGCGCATGGCGTGTGTGAGCTCGCCCGCGAAGAAGGGGTGCCCCTCGCAGCGACGCCAGATGACCTCTTCGACCGCGGCGGGCAGCTCGGCGACCTTGAGCTCCCGGGCGACGAGCTGGGCCATCTCACTGCGGTTCAGGTTGTCCAAGTTCAGGCGCTGCAACCCAGGCAGCTCTCGGAGCCTGGACTCAGCGTCGGTAGCTGGTAGCTCGGGGGGGCGCGACGCTAGGAGCACCGTCGCGTTCGGCAGGACCTGCAGGCACTCGTGGAGGAGCTGCCAGGAGGCCGAGTCGGCCCACTGTAGGTCGTCGAGCGCGAGAATGGGTGGGTCGAGAGTCTCGATCATCCGCATGCAGAGCTTCATCATGCTCTCGGCGCGGCCCTTTCCCTCGGTGTCACGGGCGGCGGCGGTCTCGACGAGATTCAGGCCGAGCAAGTGATTCAGCAGACTCGCCGTGTCGGCGAGCTCTGGGTGCTCGAGAAACCAGTCCTCTGCATCCGCACTTCGCTCTTGCGCAGAACCCTCGTCGCTCAGCCCGAGGATGCCACTCAGGATGGGGCGAAATGCGAACAGAGGTGTGCGGGACTCGATGGCATCGCCCGTTCCTCGATGCACGGCGTGCCCAGCCTCTCGCAGGTGGGCGACCGCCGCATCGAGTAGCCGGGTCTTTCCGAGGCCGGCGTCGGCCTCGATGAGAACCGTGGCCGATGCCGAGCCGGCGTGCTGGAGCGCAGCACGAAGGGTGTCGAGCTCTTTCTTGCGACCGACGAGGGTCTCGCTTGCCGCTTGGGCGGCTGGCCGGCCCTTGAATCCGAACACGGGGAGTGGCTCTGCTCGCCCCTTCACCCGGATAGCGGGCTGTTCGACGAGCTCGAAGCGGGCTTTGGCCGGCATGGCCGTGGCCGCATCGCAGAGTACGCCGCCATTTGAACGGCCCATCAGGCGTGCCGCCAGGTTGACGACCGAGCCGAGCAGGCCGTACTCCTGGCGAAGAACGCCACCGCGGCGGCCGCAGAACACGCGACCGGTGGTGATGCCGATCGAGCCGGTCAGGCCCAGGGCGTCGAGTGCCTTGAGGATGCTCTGCCCAGCGTGCACCGCGCGGGCCGGGTCGTCTTCGTGCGTGGTGCCCGGCAGACCCCAGGCGGCGACGAGGACGGTGCCCTTGTCGTCGGCCAAGAACTGATTCACCTGCCCCTGCACGTCGTAGACCGCAGTCTGCAGGGCCTTGCAGGCGGCATTGAGTGTGGCCGTGCCCTCGTCTGAGGCGAGCTGGATGCCCTCGACGGACGCGAACAGAACGGTGACCTGGCGCAGCTCGGCGATCCAGGAACCGTGCCCGGCGTCGAGCCTCTCGAGAACGCCCTTGGGGACAAAGCGGCGGAGCTGTGCGTCTTTCCCCTCGACCGACTCCCGCAGCAGCGGGGCCTCGCCGGTGGGCTCACAGGTTTGAATTCGCCGCATTCCGTCGTCGAGGGAAGCCGTGGTGGCGCGCGTTCCGAGCAGGGACGCGACCCGGCTGTCGACAATGATGTCGTGCTTGCGCGCGGCGTGCAGGGTTGGAGGGAGGCGGTCGAAGGCCTGTCCGCCCACGAAGTGTTCCCAGCGGCCTTCGACGCCGCCGACCCGGGCTGCAGTGACCCTTCCAAAGCTCACGCCGACGCGCAAACCGAGCTTCAAGCCGCCGGCGGTGCGAAAGGCGCGCACGGACTCTTGGAGAGCGGCGCAGCAAGCGACCGCGCGGTGAGCGGCGGTCTCGGGGCTTGTCGTATCGGCACGCCAGAGGATGACCGGTGCGTCGCCTGCGTAGCGAAGCACGTCGCCGCCGTATCGCTGGATGTCCTCTTCGAGGCGCGCGAACAGGCCATTGACGATGCGCCAGAGCTCTTCGGCGCCCTCGGGTCCACGCTTGGCCAGGCGCTCGCCGAGTGCGGTGAACCCCGACACATCGGCAATGGCGATGATGGCGTCCATCGTCTTTGCTGTGGGCGACGGCGACTCAGCGGTGTTCGCTACGGTCTCGTCGACGACCCAGCGCGGCACATAGGCGCTTAGGCCAGCGCGTGTAGCGGTGTCGATCATGACCGTGAAACCCGTCCCTCTGAGCGCCGAACGTTAGCAGAAGATCGGGGTGGACGCCACCGCCGATTTGCGGGCATCTGCTGGGGTTTCTGCTTGATAAAAGGCGCACTTCCTGGATTTGCGGCCGGCTCCGCGCGGCAGGGGCCCCGCGCGCGTTGACGTGTACTCGATTAGAGGCGCCACCTGCGCCCCCGAGTCCGATTCGCCGGACGGGCACTTCTCTGGCGCCTTGCATCGATGGTGCGCGCTGCACGCCTTCCTGAGGCGGACTGTGCGCTGAGGACTGCGGTGCCCTTCCTCCCTCGCGTATGGTCGTGCCCACGCGCTACCGGAGGCCCGAATGGCGAGTTTGGCTGAGCTTGAGTCCCAGGCGTTTCAGATCGTGTCCGCGGTCGCGGAGGATCCCCAGGGTCGACTGCAGGTACGCGAGGACTTCTACGCCGAGTTCGGCTTTGCGGAACTCGAGGCGTCCGGTGAAGGCTTCGGCCGCGCCGAGATTGACTTCCTCGAGTGGGAAATCCGCCGCGGGGTGCTCAATCCGCTCACCGCCGAGCAACCGGGAAGCCGCTGGTGGCGGCAAGTTCAGCAAGAGTTCTCGAGGGTGTCGGTGTTCGCCGGGCTGGTGCAGCGTCACGGTCTTCAGGACGATGGCGGGCTGTCGAGCTCGGTGGAGCACTGGCTCGCGTACTTTGCGCACCCGTCGCCTCAGACCTTCTACAAGGCCCACAACCACGGCATTGTCGCTGCCTATGCGGCCGCTGAGCCGGTCGCGCATCTCGAGAGTGCGGACGAGCAGTTCTTCCTGAACGAGGTGCTGTACCGCCTGGTGTTCGCGCAGGCCCTCGTGGAAGGCGAGGTCGCCGGCATCATTGGCGAGGTGGCCGCTGATCCGCGTCTATTCTCGGTCGACTTCATCACCCACCTGCACGCCCTCTACCCGACGCACTACCCCATGACGCCGCGCGAGGTCCGGTTTGTGCATCACGAGGGCATCTCGCCTGAGGTTCTGCTCGCGCGGGTGCTCGACGTCGAGATGATCCTTCCCCACATCACCGAGCTGTACGAGTGGGCGGCCCAACTCAATGGGAGTCCCGAGCTCCCACGTCAACTCGTCGACGGCCAGCCGGTCTATCCGAATCAGCCCAAGCCACCGCCCGAGAAGCCCAAGAAAATTGCGGTGCTCGGCGGCGGAATGTCGGCGCTCGCTGCCGTTCACGAACTCACCCGCTACCCCGACTGGAAGCTGCACTACGATATCACCGTCTACCAGCTCGGCTGGCGGCTCGGGGGCAAGGCAGCGACCGGTCGTGGGCCGAATGACCGCATCGAAGAGCGCGGTCTACACATCATGCAGGGCTGGTACGACAACGCCTGGCGGCTCATCCAGCAGGTCTACGCCGAGCGAGAGCAACGTGGCTTGGCGCCGAACACGCCGTATCCCACCTGGGAAGAGGCATTCCTGCGCAACGATGCCACCATCCTCACCGAGTGGATCATCGAGCAAGGCGGCTGGGTGGACTGGCCGCTCGTGTTTCCGAAGTCGAGCCAGGTGCCGGGCTCGGCGGGGCCTGACCCGATCTGGGACCAGATCAAGAAGCTCATCGGCCTCGCGTTGGAGTTGGTGCTCGGCTCGCCCTACGCCCGGCACATCAGTCCACTGGCCAAGGAGATCCTCGATCGCTTCTTCCCAGCGGATGACATGCAGTCGGCGACCGGCCTTTGGGGGCTGATCTCGAAGGTGGAGCACGTCGCCGAGGAACTGGTCGAGAGAGTGCTCGGACCCTTGGACCGGGCCGTAGAAGACGCTCTGAAGAGCGCGGTGGGCGAGCTGCTCGAGGAGCTGGGCAAGGACGAGGTTGGCGCCGAAGTGCACACGGGGCTGCTCGACATCCTCGAGCACCTCTGGCGCGGACTCGCGAAGTTCGTCGATGGCCTCGACAACCGCTTGCGCCGCATCGTGCTGATGCTCGAGCTGCTCTGGGTGAACCTCAAGGGCGTGCTCGCAGATGTGTGGGATCCCGCGACGGGTTGGTTCGACTTCGGGCCGATCACCAAGCTCGACTATCGGGCCTGGATTGCCAGCCACGGCGCCAGTGAAGCGGCACTCTCGTCGGTCGTGGTGAAGTTCTTCTACACCGGAACCTTCGCGAATCAGTACCCCGGAGACCAGCAAGGAGGGCTGCTCAGCGCAGGTGCAGCCCTTCAGTTCGTCCTCGCCTCGGCGGGGTACAAAGGCGGCTTTGTCTACCAGTCTCGGGCCGGCACCGGAGACACCCTGGTCATGCCGATCTACCAGGTCCTCAAGGCCCGCGGCGTTCACTTCGACTTCTTCACCGACGTCACCAAGGTGCACTGGTCGGACGGGGACGAAATCGAGCAAGTCGACCTGGCGGACCAGGTCACGCTCACCGTGGCTGAGTACGCACCCGGCATCGATGTGGCCGGCATACCCGCCTGGCCTGCCGAGCCGCGGTACGACCAGATCGACCCGAAACAGGCGGCCAAGCTAAAGGCGGGTCAGGTCAATCTCGAGTCGCCGTGGGCGGACTGGAAGCCCGTCGGCAAGCGTCAGCTGCGCAAGGGCACCGACTTCGACCAGATCATTCTCGGGATTCCCATCAAGGCGCTCGAGTCGATCTGCGCCGAGTTTCAGGCTCAGAGCCCAGAGTGGGCCGCGATGTTCGGCTCAGTGAAGACGACCATCACATGTGCCGCGCAGGTCTACTTCCTGCCGACGCTCGCCGAGATGGGCTACCACCCGGCGGACTGGGGCATGGGTGAGGAACACTGTGCTGTGAACGCAGTGACCTATGCCAACCCGCAGTACTCCTGGGTCGACACCTCACAGGTGCTTGCCTCCGAGAGCTGGCCGGCCGACAACAGGCCGCAGGTGCTTGGACTCTGGTGCGGTGCCCTCGACGACCCGCTCGTGACGCCGCCCTACACGGACCATGGCTACCCGGACCGCGCCGTCTGGGAGGTGCAGATCACGACGCGGCAGTGGATTCAGGACAACATGGGCTGGTTCCTGCCTAAGGCCGTGGCGCCGACCGCACCCGCTGGGCTCGACCTCGCCCTCATCGCCGACTCCCTCAACCGTGCCGATGCAAACCGTCAACAGAAGTGGGCCTCGCAATACTTCGTCGCGAACGTGGCGCCTGACCTGCGCTACACCCTTGCGGTGCCGGGCTCGAACCAGCATCGCCTCAAGGCGGATGCATCGGGCTTCTCGAACCTCTTCCTGTGTGGAGACTGGATCGATTTCGGGCTCAACGTCGGGTACATGGAGGGGGCTGTCATCTCGGGGATGCAGGCGGCACAGGCGCTTCGGCAGGCGCAGTACCAGCTGTCCAATCACCAGCCCATCTGGGTGCATGCAGATGTGAGGCCCCTCTGAGCTTGGAGCTACTGGCTACCGGACACCGGTCGACGGTCTACCGTCGCGAAGGCACAGCTGGGCCTGAGGTGCTCAAGGTTCTCGCCCTGGAGCGGCCCTCTGCTCATCAGCTCCTGCAGTTCGAAAACGAGCTCAACGTCACCTGGGATCTGGAGGTCGACGGCGTCCGAAAGGGCCGGCGCAAGGAGATCTACGAAGGGCGACATGAGATCGGAAGAGCACACGTCTGA
>JAGSGY010000011.1 GCA_023954855.1 Pseudomonadota bacterium
CCCGATCCCATTTCGAACTCGGAAGTTAAGCTTCGTCACGCCGATGGTACTGCAGCTTCTGGCTGTGGGAGAGTAGGTCATCGCCGGTCATTCCTCTAGACCCCGGGTCGAGCTCTTCGTGAGCTCCCCGGGGTTTTTTGTGTTCCCGTCTTGGGGAATTGCGTATCGATTAGGGCGGAGCTAGACTTTGCTGGTGGAGGTCGGGTGCGCACACTGTTGCTCTCGCTGCTAGTTCTGCTCGCGGCATGCCAGGACTATGAATTGGTGCAGGACGCTTCGGTTCTCGGTGCGCCGAACCCGCCGGATTTGTCGGCTCGAGTGCAGGTCGACCGTGCTGTGCAGATGACGGTGCCCGCGGTCGACGTCCTCTGGGTCATCGATGACTCCTGTTCGATGGCTGCCGAGCAGGAACGGCTCCGTACGAACTTCCCACGGTTCATGACCTACTTCGAAGAGTCCGGTCTCGACTACCATATCGGCGTTGTGTCGACCGACATGCGCAGCCCCGATGCACAGGGGCGGCTCAAGAACGCCTCAGGGTTCCGCTGGATTGACCCCGAGACGCCCTCTCCGGACCTTGTGTTTTCGGCGCTCGCCGACTTGGGTACGTCCGGTGACGCGGATGAGCGCGGACGGGATGCGGCTTGGACCGCAATTGTGACGCGCCGCCACACCGAGAACTTCGGTTTCTACAGAGATGATGCGGCTCTCTCGGTCATCGTCATCTCGGATGAGGATGATCAGTCGGCCGAGGAAGTGATCTCCCTACCTGACTTCATCACCAATTTGCCTGCGCTCAAAGAGCGTCCGGGCATGGTGTCCTTCTCGTCCATCGTGGGTCCGCAGGGAGGGTGCCAGACACTCTCCGACTCGGGCTTCCCCACCACAACGGAGGCGGGGCTCGCCTACCTCATCGCCACCGATGCCATTGGCGGCATTAGCTGGCCGATTTGCGATGAAGACTGGAGCGCACTGCTATCGCAGCTCGGCATTCAGGCGGCGGGCTTGCGCACTGAGTTTTTCCTCTCTGAGATTCCCGTGGAGTCCACAGTCTCGGTCTGGGTCGAGGTCGACGGGGAAGCGGTGGAGATCGAGAATGAGGGCCCGAGCGGGTTGCCTGCCTGGAGCTACGACCGCACCCGAAACAGTGTGAGCTTCCGCGTGTTCGTTCCGCCGCCGCTGTCTGAAGTCTTCATTGAGTACCAAGTGCTGTCAGGCATTCAGGGCCCGTCGGACTCAGGGCTCTAGTCGCGAAGCTTTCGCTTCCACCACGCCAGACGCTCGGTGATGCGCTTCTCTTCGGCGCGGGTCGTTGGTAGGTAGAACTGGCGGCCGGCCAGTGTCTCTGGCAAGTGCTGCTGGTCCGCGATGCCGTGTGGCTCGTCGTGGGGGTAGACGTAGCCGTCACCGAAGCCGGCTCTCCGCGCCTCTGCCGATGAAGCTTGGCGTAGATGAAGGGGAACCGCCTGGGCTCCGCTGCGCTGGACTTCGGCCATGGCTGCGTTGATGGCCAGATAGGCCGCGTTGCTCTTGGGAGCGCACGCGCACCAAAGCACTGCTTGAGCGAGGGGAATGCGGGCCTCCGGCATGCCGACCAGGCGCGCAGCGTCGGTGGCGGCCACAGCAATCTGGAGGGCGCGTGGGTCCGCGTTGCCCACATCTTCCGCGGCAAACACGACCAGTCGTCGGGCGACGGCGATGGGATCTTCGCCACCCTCGAGTAGGCGAGCGAGCCAGTACACGGCAGCGTCTGGGTCTGAGCCGCGCATGCTCTTGATGAGTGCGGACAGGACGTTGTAGTGGTCCTCGCCTCCGCGATCGTGGCGCACATCCCGGCGCTGAAGGGCGCGTTGTGCGCGCTCAATCGTCAGCGTCTCGCCCTTAGGAATGCTCGAGTAGGCCCGGTCGAGGTCGTCGAGTGCACGACGCGCGTCTCCGGCGGCGCCGAGTGAGAGTGCGTCGAGCACGTCTGCGTCGACCTTTGCCTCGGGCAGACCCTCGGCATGGGTGAGCGCCCGGTCCAGGACTCTGCGTACGTCTTCGGTCGTGAGGGGTTCGAGGCGAACCACCTGGAGCCGAGACCGGAGTGCCGCGTTGAGTTCGAAGGACGGGTTCTCGGTGGTGGCGCCGACGAGAGTGACATCGCCGCGCTCGACATTGGGCAGCAGGGCGTCTTGCTGGGCCTTGTTCCAGCGATGGATCTCGTCGACGAACAGTAGGGTAGGGATCATGGATCCAGTGGCGTCCGCGAGCACTTCGCGGAGGCGCTTCACGCCGTCGAAGACTGCCGAGATCTGCACGAAGCTGGCGCTGATGTCTTGGGAAATGGCTCGGGCAATGGTGGTCTTCCCGCAGCCTGGAGGGCCCCACAACACGATGGACCGCAGCTTGCCCGCACGAATGGCCGGCGTGAGAGCGCCCTGCTCACCAAACCACTTTTCGTGGCCGATGATCTCTTCGAGGCGACGCGGGCGCACACGTTCGGGAAGGGGCGGGCGCACTACAGGGCCTCGGCGACACGCTCGAACAGTGGGGTATCGCTGAGCAGCGAGGCGGCCCCGCGCGCGACGCACCGTGCGGGCTCTTCGGCCAGCAGGAATGGCAAGCCCGTGGCGTCGCGAAGGACGCGGTCGAGGCCGCGAAGTCTTCCGCTGCCGCCGGCGAGGATCGCTCCTCGCTCCATGATGTCTCCCGCGAGCTCGGGAGGAGTTTGGGCCAGGGTGTCGAGCACTACCTGGCGGATGCGGGCAATGGGCTCAGCAAGGGCCTCGGTGACCTCATCACCCGTGACTTCGACCTCTCGTGGTGCGCCGTTGGTGAGGTCGCGGCCTCGCACGCGGCTTGTGGCTGCGGCGCCACCCTCGGCGGAACCGATCTGGATCTTCAACGCCTCCGCGCTTCGCGAGCCGACGGCGAGTCCGTGCTTGCGGCGAAGCCAGTGGGCGATGGCGTCATCCATCGCGGTACCGGCGACGCGTTCGGACTGCTGTACGACCAATCCGCCCAGGCTGGTGACTGCCGAGGTGGTGCGTCCGCCTCCGACCTCGACGAGGAAGGATCCAACCGCCTCTGAGACGGCAAGCCCGGCGCCGATGGCGGCGAGAAGTGGAGCTGCTGCCAGCGTGACGTCCCGTGCACCGGCGGCGCGTACGGATTCTTGCACCGCCCGTCGCTCGACCTCTGTGGTGCCAGGCGGCACCGAGACCAAGATGCGAGGCTTGAGGAGACTTCTGCCGACCGTCTTCTGCAGAACCACACGAATCAACCGCTCGGTCGCCTCGAAGTCGGCAATCACTCCACCCTGCACGGGGCGGATGACCTGCGTCCCGGGCGCGGCACGGCCGAGGAGCTCGCGGGCCTGCGAGCCAATGGCAGCGACATGAACCCCGGAACGGCCCCGCGCGAGGGCGATGACCGTGGGCTGCTCGAAGACGACCCCGCCGCCGCGGAGGACGACACGAAGGTTCGAGGAGCCCAGATCGAGCGCTACATCTGCGCCGGAACGAGCGAGCGGGTTCTCGATCACTAGTTCGCGGTGCCGCTCTTGTGGAAACCGCGGGTGTTGTCGATCAAATCGAGGGGCTTGTCCATCATGCGGGCGTAGTGCTCGGCGTTTCCGCGGAGTGAGCCCTGCTCGGACTCCTCGATCACGTGGCGCTCACCTTCGATCGACACGGCCACGATCTCGTGGGTGCCAGACGATGAAGTCACGTGTTCGAGCTTGATGATGTCAGTCCATTTCAGGCGAACGGTCTGCGGACCGCTGCGGTAGGTGGTCGTCCAAACGACAGACTGGGTCTGCTCGTCGACGAGAATTCGCTCGTCGAGGGGACGCAGCGAGATGACGTAGAACGTAGTCGCGCCGATGACGGCCATGGCAGCGAGGGCGCCGAGAAGCACCAGCGGGCCGGCCTTTTTCGGGGCGATCTCGTTGAAGTCATGGAAGCACTCCTTGCAACGAGCGGCAGCGAGCGGCACCTCAGCCTGGCAGGACGGGCAGGTCTTCGTCGACAAAGCGGTCTCCGGGGAGTCGAATCCAGCTCGGTTTATGGCGGATGCATGCATGAGACGCAAGCGTCCGCGCCCTCGAGAGGGAGTATTTGGCATCCCTTTCGCAAATGCAGCGATCTCAGCGGTGCGAGGCTCTAGCTACAGCGGTGAGCAGCATGGGAAGCATGAGGGCGACCTGGCTATTCGGTCGCGTCTTCTGAAGTGCTTTGAGGGTGCGCTGGCCGGAAGCCAGGACCGAGGCGACCTCGGCGCGGGTGCCGATGACCGTGGCGAGCGCAACAAGGTGTTCTCGGGGCAACGACTCAAGGTCTTCGCGATCGTACTTCGAGAAGGGGAGGCCGTCGGAACGCCCCACCTCCACAAGCTGAAGCACGCACTGGACGACCAATGTTCTGCGGTCAATCTCGGCCGGCGGAATGAGTCCAAGCTCGGCGGCGAGGTCCACGAGGTCCAGCTCCGGCAGGTGCTCGACCATCGACCACTCGATTTCGGTCAGTACGAAGGACATTGCGGCTCCGAAGTTGCGACCCAGACCGCTCGACTGAGTAGGCAGACGCCGCCCGCGGCGAACCACCAGCTGGACTGGGACAGTGCAATCACCACAAGTCCGACAGCGGAAATGCTGAGCAGTGCGGTGCGGATTGCTGGACGGGTCATGCCGTCCGGGTATCACCTCCTTGAAGCTTCGGCAGTGGTCGCATCGGTCGTGGTGACTAGACTTGCGAACATGTCTGACTCGATTCGCGATTTCGTGCGCCTCGGCGCGTCCTTTTTCGCCCTTCCGTTTGCTGCGGTGGGGGGATTTCTGCACCGGCGGTTGACGGGGGACGTGGCCATCTTGCAGCTGCGCGTCACTGCGAAGCCTTCGCTGATCGAGCGCAGAGAGCTGATTCACCGGCTCGGTCGTGCGCAAGCTGACGAGCAGGTGGCGGCGGTGGTGTTCATGTTCGACACCGGGCTGGGCGGCTGGGCGGCGAATCAAGACCTTCGCAGCGCGATTCGCTCGCTGTCGGTATCGGGTACCCGGACGTACGCCTTCTTGGAGTCGGCGTCGAATGCGACCATGTATCTGGCATCTGCCTGCGACCGGGTCGTACTCGTGCCAACTGGCGAGGTCGCCCTCCTCGGTGCGGGCACCGAACTGACCTTCTTCGGAACACTGCTCAATCGGCTTGGGGTCCAGCCCGATTTCGAGGCCGCTGGCGAGTACAAGTCCTTCGGTGAGCCATTCACCCGAGCGTACGCCTCACCCGCGAATCGCGAAGCGACCCAGGCGCTCATCGAAGACCTCCACGCTCAGCTTGCGGATGGGGTGGCCGATGGACGCGGGCTCGAGAGATCTGAGGTGGATGCACTCATTGAGCGTGCACCGCTTTCGGCCTCGGACGCGCTCGAGGCTCACCTTGTCGATGATCTGCTCTACGCAGACGAACTTCTCTCATGGCTAAAGGGCGTGCATGGTCAGCGGTGCAACCTTCAGCCCTTCGGGTCCTGGGCGCGCCGAGATGCAGCACTCGACCGTATGGAGGGTCTGTCTCGTGGGGGCCGCCGCGTTGCAGTGCTCCACCTCCAGGGGCCGGTAGTGCTCTCTGAGGAAGTCAGGGGAGATTCGCTCCGTGCACGCACCGTGGTCCCGATCCTTCGGGGACTTCAAGAGAGCGACGACGTCGCGGCCGTGGTTCTCCACATCTCCAGCCCTGGTGGAAGCGCCCTCGCGTCGGATCTCATCTGGCGTGAAGTGGACAAACTCGGGCGCGACAAGCCTGTCGTCGCTGTGTTCGAAGATGTCGCGGCCTCGGGGGGCTACTACCTGGCCGCGCCTGCCGCCGAGATCGTGGCCCGTCCGGGTACGCTCACCGGCTCCATTGGTGTGTTTGGGGGCAAGCTGGTGGTCGGCGATGGACTGCGCACGTTGGGGGTGAGCACGCAGCCCGTCCTCGCGAGTGAGAGCGCGACGATGTACTCGCCGACGCGACGCTTCACAGATTCCCAGCGCGAGCGGTTCCGAGCGTCCCTCCAGCGGGTCTACGACGGGTTCGTGGAGCGTGTCGCGGCGGGACGCGGAAAAGGGGTCGGTGAGATCGAGCCGCACTGCCGCGGCCGGGTCTGGACGGGTCGAGCCGCGCTGGACAATGGACTCGTCGATCGGTTCGGCACGCTGGATGTGGGCATTGAGCGGGCGAGGGCGCTGGCGTCGCTTGGTTCGTCGGCCCGGGTGGTTCACCTCGATGGTCGACCGCGGCGCCCGCTGCTTCAGAGATTGATCGGGGACCTCGTGCGCCCCACGATCGCCCTCGGGCATCTGGAACGGCTTGGTTTTGCGATCTCGGCCCCCATCCAAGCTGTGCTTCTACACCCTGCGGAACCGCTGGCCATGCTCCCTCACGAGATTGAGTTCCGCTAGCCTTCCCGGTGACTTGTTCTTGACGAACCGGCCATCTGCGGCCATAATCGACACCATCTGGGAGCCCCATATGTTTCATCGTCGAGTCCGCCGCGGCGGAAACGCTATTGAAGTAGCGCTGACCATGCCCGTGTTCCTTGCCGGCATGTTCGGTCTGATGGACTACGGTTGGTACTTCTACAATGAAGCCATGACCATCGAGGCCACCCGTCAGGGGTGTCGGATTGGCTCTGTCGTTCCCGAGGGCAACACCCCTTCGCCGGCCTCTGTCACGACGACGTACATCTCCGGTGAGTTGATCGATATCGGCATCCGTTCAACTGCGCCGTCGACGTCTCACTCCTCATTTTCGACCTCCAGCGGCGAAACGGTCAACGCGTTCGTGAACACCAGCACGACGCCGCATCGTCTTGAGTGCGACACCTATCTGCAGTTCCAGCCGCTGGTTGGCTTTGTGCCGACGCCTGGATTTGTGCTCTCGAGTGCGGTGTTTTCGCTTGAGCAGCCCACCTAGCTTCCCTCCGGGCGCCTAGGACTCGGGGTCTCCGTAGACCCACCGGTAGCGCATGACGTGGCCAAGCACGCCCTTGACGTAGCGACGCGTCTCGGTGTAGCCGATGGTCTCCGCCCATAGATCGAAGGGTGGTGGCTCCTCTTCGGGGAAGAGGCCACGCCAGCGACGCACGGCCTCCTCGCCGCCGTTGTAGGAGGCGATGACCGCGGGGAGTGCGCTTCCTTCGAGCAGTGGGCCCAGGCTGCGTTGCTTCATGCCGAGCTCAGCGGTGCCGAGCGAAGCGTTGTATGGGGCCCGGTAGAGGTCGTCGGAATCGTACGTCCACGCATAGAGCTCCGCGTGGATACGGTCGGCCTCCTTGGGCATCAGCTGCATGAGGCCGCGTGCTCCCGCGATCGAGGTGACGCTGGGGTCGAGCGCGGACTCGGAGGTCATGATGCCGAAGGGCAGCAGGGCAGGGAGCTCGTATGACTCTGCGACGGTCGCTACGACGCTACCCTCTGGCATCGGAGTGCAGGCCTGCTGGGCGACCGGGTCACCTTCTTTCCACGGAGATACACAATAGGGTGCTGCAAGCTTCTTGGCGCCTCGGTAGTCCCCGGCGGCGATCAAGGCATGCGCCGCTGCGAGCGAGCCCTCCCGGCCGGAACGCCGTGCTGCAGGAATCGCCGTCTTTAGCTCCTGGCGGGCCCAGTCGGTAAAGCCTGCCCCGAGCAGCGCCTCGGCCTGAACGATGTCTTGTCTGGCACTGAGGGCGGTCGGCCATGCGGGGCGGTCCACTCTCGCTTTGGCGGGGAAGCTCTTGCCGAGCCGCTGCGCCGCGAACCAGGCGTATCCCGACACAGGGTAGGACCGGATGACTCGCTCGAGCCCCTTGGAGCGCGCCTCGGTCTCGGTCTCGGTCTGCGCGAGCCAGTAGAGGGCACCTGGAACGAGAGAGGACCGCGGCCGGTCTGCGATCAGCTGGGACCACGCGGCTCTCGCCTGCTCAAGCCGATCGAGGCGATGGAGGCAGCTCGCGTTGAACCACAGGGCATCGTCGAGGTGGTCCGACTGGGGGAAGGCCGCGAGGTGCTTGGAGAAGGCGGCTTCGCCATCCTCAAAACGCCGCTCGTCCCAAGCCATGTAGCCGATCTTGTACGAGGCGGTGTCGGCGCGCGGATCGCTGGGATGCTGCGCGATTAGACGGCCGTAGATGGTGCTCGAGGTGGCGTAGTCGCCAGTCCGAGCCGTTCCCAGCGCATAGTCGTAGAGGTCTCGGGCTGCGCCGCTGGCCTGATCTGGACGTCCGAGAACCTCGCGGTACAGCGCGTTGGCCGCCGAGTAGTCGCGGCCCTTGAAGGTGGCCCGGGCGAGCGCGAGCTTCGATGCACCACTCACGGGTGGTTCGTCTTCGGCGAGGGCCCGTCGGAGCTCGAGAGCGGCGCCATGTTGGTGGTCCTTGGCCAGGGCTGCAGCACGTTCCCTCGCAAGCGCCCGGCCGTCCGGCGTGGAGAGGTCAGGGACTGTGGATCCGAGGCCTGCGAGTCGCTCTGCGGCGCGTTCTGCCCACCCACCGCGGGTGGAGTCCGCCCAGACCCGCTTGTACGTGGCGATTGCCGCGGCCTTGTCCCCGCGATCTTCACCCCCGACCGCAAGCCAGTAGCGGGCCTCTTGGCCGTGCTCGGTGCCAAGGAGGTCGCGGAGGCTCTCGCGGACCTCAAGAGACTTGCCGGCGAGGACCCCGGCGCGGGCGCGCAAGAGTGTGGCGGACTGCGCGGTGGGGCTCGGGAGGTCGAGGTTTTCGAGCCGCGTGAGCGCTTCCTCGTGTCTCCCGAGTCGTACGAGTGCCTGACCAGAGGCCAGCTGGGCGTAGTCGGTAAGCGCATCGCCCTCAACGGCCTCGAGCCATGCGAGACCTTGTTCTGCCTTGTCGCGGCGAATGGCGCACCAGCCGGCGCCCAGCCGCTCAATGTCGGTACTGGGCTCGCCGATGGTCTTCAGTACCTCGGTGCAGTCGCCGACCTTCAGTGCGTCCGCCCAGGGCTCGGCGGCCTGAGCGGGCAGGCTCAGCGAGAAGAACAGGACGGCTGAGGGCCACTTCAAAAAGAACCTCCGAGGCGGAAGTACACGGTGCGGGCATCATTGTAGGGGTAGCCGCCTGCGGTCAGTCCCGTGCCGTATCCGAGGCGGCCCGTCAGGCTTGTGTTGTACCAGTAGATGCCCGAGAGCCGAAGCTCACCGCCGACGCCGATAAGCGGCTCCTCAACCAGGTCATCCACGCTGTTCACCGTGGAGAAGGCGTTTCCAGCGTCGAAGAACACCACACCAGACAAGGCACGCAAAAACGCGGGAATGGTCCCGACTCCGCGGTCAATACGCCAGAGGGGAAGGCGATACTCGAGGCCTGCTAGCCAGTACATGTCACCGCTCTTTGCTCCAGTCGGGTAACCCCGCAGCATGCGAAACTGATCCGGTGTCACCGCAAATGAGCCGTCTCCGAAGCTGCCGCCGAGCGAGTACCGACCGAGGAATGTCGCATCTTCGAAGGCCGCAGACTGTCCGATCGCAATGCCCGCTCCCGCCCGTCCGGCGAGCACGTGGTTCGGGATCCACGGGTTCACGACGTACTGGCGCGCCTCGGCAGTGACGCGGACTTGAGTGAGCCCGGATGGCTCGACCACGCCAGGCACCTCCAGCCGGGTGCCGAGCTGAGGGGCCACCAACCCGACGACCAAGCTGAGCACGCGTGCGTCCTCGGCTGAGATCGCGTAGGCCGTCGGCTGGGAGTACGAGTAGCGCCAGCCGAGTGAGAGTTCGCCAATCCTGCCCTGGAGCGGGCTCTCTCCGGCGTTGTCGGGGATCCCTCCGTAGCCGTCGAACACGTCGAGGCTGTACCGGCCAAAGATCCAGGTGCGGAAGGTGTAGGGGTAGCTGACGGTGATGTTTCCGACCGTGTGTCGATCCCAGTAGACGAGGCGGCGGTCGGGGTCGGTCGCATCGGTGAGGGGTAGCGGTCGGACCGAGTGCGAGATGGCGGCCGAATAGACCGGAATCCATCGGTTCACGGTCAGGCCGAAGTAGCCTCCGCCGTACATCGCGTCGGTGCGGAAATGCGCGCCCGCACTCCAAGCCAGGAACCGCAGGGGGTCACTCGCGCCGGTTGCTGCAGAGAGTCGTAGGTTCGGGAGGCGAAGGCCGCCGAGAGCGTGGTTGGAGGGCACTGCAGTTGTGTTGATGAACGGCAGCCAATACCGCGGAGCCAGCCCGGGAAGCGGGTTGTAGCGCTTTGGCGTGAGCGTAAACGGGAAGTCTTGCTCGTCCCCAAAGACATCGAGGCCTTCGGGTTGGTCGAAGGAGTCCACGCTCTCTGAGTCTTGGGGGAAGCCGGCGAGAGCACTCTTCAGCAGGGAGGGGCGTCGGCTCGGAGCGAGGGGCTCGCCCGACCAGTCGAGAGTGGCGACCGAGGCTTCTTCGACGGGGGTGACTAGGTCCGCGAGCGCACTGTCAGCCGTGAGGTCCCGGGGAAGCAGTCCTCGGTCGAGGAACTGATCTGGGTCGATGTCGAGAATGCGGACATCCCAGCCGTCGGCGCTGTATTGCTGGTAGGCGAGGAGCTTGCCATCGGGCGAGATGGAGGGATGGATCGCGCCGGTGCGCACGTTGGTGACCTGGTACAGCCGCTCCGTGGCGATCTCGATGGCGTAGATGTTCGGAATGCCAGACCGGTCGGAGCTGAAGAATAGCCAGCGTCCGTCGGCGGACCAACGCGGGGTTCGGTCGGGGTGTGCGTCGGCCGTCAGCCGTCTGAGCGGCTCACCCTCGGGCGTGTAGAGCCACAAGTCTCGCCGGCCGTTCTGCCACGAAGAGACCGCGACGCTGTTGCCGTCCGGGGCGAAGCGCGGGCTGGAGTACTGCGTGTGGTCGGTGTTCTCGGTGAGAGCAATGCGTCTCTTGTCGACGGTGAGCTGCTCGATTTGGTTGTTCTGGGCCTTGTTCGTCACCACCCAGAGCTTGCTGCCGTCCGGCGAGAACTCAGGGTCGCGTGCGCGCGCACCGCTCGTGAGCGATGTCGTCCGCTTGCTTCCCAGGTCGTGTAGGTACACGTCCGAGAAGGTGTTGAAGCGGTTCACGATATGCATGCCCGAGTAGGCAAAGGCCTTCGAGTCGCTGCGCCAGGTGAAGGAGCTCGCACCACGGTTTTCGAGCAGCACTTCCGGGGCGAATCCCGAGCCGTCGGAGATCCAGATGGCCGAGCCCGTCTGGCGGTCGCTGCAGGACCACACCAAATGATCGCCATTTGGTGAGAAGGCCGGTGCCCCGCACGAGGCCACGCCACCGGAGATGAGCCGTCCTTCGAGGACTCCTTCCGCAATCACCGGTTCGAGCTGTGCGGTGTAGCGCTCGGTCATGGCGTCTTCCCAGCCGCGGTAGTGGGAGACCAAGCTGTCCCCGAAGACGCGCTTGCTCGGGAGCAGGTAGGGGATGGAGGAGCCGTAGCGTGCCACCCACTCCGTCCAGGCTCGGTCGCCGGATTGGTCGGCGACGTGCTGCATAAAGTCCTGGCCGAATAGGTAGCGGAGGTTTCCAGACGGTGGGTCGGCTTGGAAGCCGCTCAGGTTTCCCAGTGGCGGGAAGTCGTCGTCGACCACGGCGGTGCGCTTGATCATGTCCGCGATCGGGGCGCGTCCGCGTCCGCCCGTCGTGTGGCGTGTCTCTTGGAGGGTGGCGAGACCCTCGACCATCCAGCGTGGTGAGAGGCGATTGGTGGTCGCCACCCGTCCGACGGTGGAGCGCGCGAGCCGCACCAAGCCGTGATTCGAGTCGATGTGGAGGACGTGCGTCAGCTCGTGGGTCGTGATCGTCTCGGCCCAGTCCTCGTAGTAGTCGAGGGTCGAGGCCTCGGTGGGGGCGGTGACGTAGATGACGATGGCGTTGTACGGGACGGTTACCGCGTAGCCGTTCGCGGAGTCGGTCCGGTCGACCAGGACGAGCTCCGTCCGACGACGCGGGTGCCACTCGAGCTCGTCGGTCATGGTGTCGTAGATGTCGTCGACGATCTGCGAGAACTCTTCCGCGATGGGCTCGATGCCCTGGTGGAAGTGGATTCGGAAGTGGTCGGTCTCGATGCTTCGCCACGTCAAGTCCGGGTCGTAGGACGCGCCGTGGGCGAGGCCAGCGAGGAACAAGAGAGCAGTCGAGATCAGGGCGCGCATCGCTTGACGGTAGCGCGAAATCCAAGTCCTGGCCGCATTGAGGGGCAGATCGTCGGCTCCGGCGTAAACCAGGACTGGAGCGGCATGCGTCGGCCGTGCTATGGCGCACCCGGGGAGGATGTATGTCCGAAGCACCAATTCTCATCGTGGATGACGAAGATGACCTCCGCGAGTTGCTGGTCATCAACTTCGAGCGGGACGGTCTGACCACGCTCCAGGCGTCGACGGGGCAGCAGGCTCTCGACATCTGCGCGGCCCAGACGCCGGCGCTGGTGGTGCTCGACCTGATGCTCCCAGACATCAGCGGCAATGAAGTGTGCCGTCGACTGCGCGCAGAGGCTGCCACGGCTGACGTACCGGTGATCATGCTGACGGCGAAGGGCGAAGAGATCGACCGGGTCGTGGGCTTTGAAGTGGGCGCGGACGACTATGTCGTGAAGTCCAGTTTTTCGGTGCGGGAGCTTGTTCTTCGCGTTCGTGCGGTGTTGCGCCGTCGCGGAAACGCGGCCCCAGCCCCTGCAGCCGAGCCTGCAGTCGGACAGCGCCTCATTCATGGAGACCTCTCGGTCGACGCAGATGCGCACCGTGTCTGGGTGCAGGGCGACGAGATCCTGCTTACCGCCACCGAGTTTCGCTTGCTCTGGGTCCTCGCGAGCCGTCCCGGGCGCGTGCTGACGCGCGGCGTGCTCCTCCAGGATGTGTGGGACATGCCGCCCGACCTCAACACTCGGACGGTCGACACCCACGTGAAGCGCCTGCGTGAGAAGCTTGGACCGGCCGCTCGCCACGTCGAGACGGTTCGCGGCGTCGGTTACCGTTTCAACCCGTCGCCCAGGGCGTGACCCTCGCCGAGCGGGTAGCCTCGCACACCACCCGAGTGGTGTTGCTATCCGCTGTACTTGTCGCCCTCGGCCTGATCGGCGCCGATACGCTGGGTGGGGGTTGGCAGCTTCGCCTCGTCGGGCTTGCGATTGCCGCAGGCGTCGCGCTCGGCCTTGCGCACCTCTCCGCAAGAGACGCAGCGCTGCCCGGACTCAAACGCCTGCACGCAGTGGCGAAACAGACCGAGTCGATTGCGCAGCGCGATGCCCTCGACGAGCGGCTGGTCGAGATTGGTGAGCCCGAAGTGTCTCGGGTCTCCCGTGCAGTGAACGAGCTTCTCGAGCGGGTTCGGACTGAGCGCGAGACGCTCGCCGCCGAGTCTTCACGCTCGCGTTCGATGGCGGATGCGTCCCCCAACGGTGTGCTCGTCGTCGGTACATCCGGCGAGATCAACTACCTGAACGCAGCCTTTGTGAGCACCTTCGGACTCGAGGGCGAGGCCATGGGCCGCCGCCCCCTCGAAGTCGTCGATGTCGTGGCGGTGCAGCGACTCATCGATGCTGTCGTGGAGAGCGGGGAGAGCGCCGAGGTTCCGGCGCAGGCAGGGGACCGGGAGCTTGCATTGCTTGGTGTGCCCCTAAGCGGCGGCGCGATGGTGATCTGTCAAGACGTGACGCGTTTCCGGCGCGCCGAACAGGCCCGCACCGACTTCGTGACCAACGTCTCCCACGAGCTGCGCACGCCGATTGCCACCATCATGGGCTACGCCGAGACCTTGCAGGGCGATGACCTTCCACCCGGCTCGGACCGCCTCGTCGCCGCCATCGTTCGCAATGGCCGTCGCCTCTCCGACCTCTTCGAGGACCTGCTCGAGCTATCGCGCATCGAGGCGCGGCGTCGCGAGCTGCCGGTGGCGCGCAGAAAGCTGCAGTCGCTGGTGCAGGAGGCGGTGGCGATGGCTGCCGAGCAAGCGGCGAACAAGGGCCAGGCCTTCTCGCTGACCTGCCCACCCGACGTTGTGGCGCGGGTGAACCCCGAGGCGTTGGTCGCGGTGATCAGCAATCTCGCGCTCAATGCTTGCAACTACACCCCCGAAGGTGGCCACATCGAGGTTGTGGTGAGTCAGGAAGAGGATGCCGCAGTCGTTCGCGTGAGCGATGACGGCATCGGCATCGAACGAGCGCAGCAAGCCCGAATCTTCGAGCGATTCTACCGGGTCGATAGTGGCCGAAGCCGCAACGTGGGCGGCACGGGCCTAGGCCTTGCCATCGTGAAGCACCTCTGCAAGGCGTCGGGTGCCGAGGTCTCACTCGAGAGTGTGCCCGGCGAAGGAAGCACGTTTACGGTGCGCTTCCCTACCGCCTAGCCGACGACCATCACTTCGTCGCGGGCGACCGTCTTCGAGAGCTTGTGCAGGCGCTCGTCCATGTCGGGAAAGTCGGAGTACACGTCGCGGAGCTGACCGACGAGGTCCTTGGCGCGCCGGAAGGTGCTGATCAGGTCGCCGGCGACGTCGGTGTCACTGGCCACGAGCAGCTGGACTTCCGAGAAGCTTCGGCCATTGGCCCAGGCGCGGCCGAGAGCGATGAGGTCGGGGCCCCAGCTACTTGCGATTCCGGTGATCTCATCCGCCGAGGTCACGATCTCGGAGGTGAGCACCTTGAGCACTCGGGCGTGAATGCTCCGGTCCTCACGGGTGACGCGGAAGTTCGGGGTCGCCGCGCGCGGCAGCTCCGACACGAGCGCACAGCACACACCGAACAGGGTGGGGGACTCGAGCTCGTCCCAGATTCCCGCAAGCACGAGCTCAGTGATCAAGATCTCGCTCATCTGCAGGTTGCGAACGACCTTGGCGCCCGCGTTGAAGCCGAGGTTCTCGTCGAGGTAGCCCACGCGCTGCAAGAACTTCACGCGGTGCTGGAACTCACGCCAGACCTGCCCGTCTTCGAGTTCGGCCTGCTTGCGCAGCCGCCGCGCCTGCTTCTTCTGCTTGGCGTTTCGCGAGCCATCGAGCCCCTCGGCCCGGGTGAGCTTCTGTGCGGAGCTCCGACGCAGGTGCCAAGAGAGGAAGCTGCGCTCGACGACCTCGCGGATGCGCTCCATCGAGAGGCGCTCCAGCAGGCTGACGACCGAGTTCCACGACAGGTTGAAGCTCGAGTGGACGGCCTCGTAGTCGCCTTTGCGGTACTGCTCCAGGTTGCCCTTGATCTCGTCGTAGTCGCCCACGTCGACGCGCACGAGCACGTGTCCCTGGTCATCCAGTCCCCGGCGTCCAGCGCGACCGGCCTTCTGCATGAATCCACGCGTAGGGAGGGGACGCATTGCGGTGCCGTCGAACTTGACGATGCCGTCGAAAATCACCGAACGGGCGGGCATGTTGATGCCGAGCGCGAAGGTCGAAGTGCAGTACAGCACGCGGACGAGGTGGTTCTCGTAGAGCTCCTCGACCAGGGACTTGAGCTGCACATGGAGACCGGCATGGTGGAAGGCGATGCCTTTCTCGAGCATGTCGATGAAGTCTTGATCGAGGGTCTCGCCGAGCTCGGCGCGGGCAGTGTGGAGGCGCTCGCGGAGGCGTTGCTGGGCCTCGCGGTCCAACATCGAGCTGTGCATCCAGTTCGATAGGCCCCGCGCAAAGCGTTCCGTGTCTCTGCGTGAGAAGACGAAGTACAGCGCCGGCAGCAGGTCGTTCTTCTGTGCCATGCGCACGAGGTCGACATCGCGCGTGCGGCGAGGGGGGCGGCGGGAGCGGCTGCGTCCTCTGCCTCGGCCGCTGCTGGCTTCGCTCAAGATCTGACGACCCTTGCGCTTGAAGAACGAGGCGTACTGATCGGGCGTCAGGATGCCGCAGTCCTTCGAGGCGTAGTGAATCTCGAGGGGCACGATGCGCTCGAAGGCCCGCACAACCTCAACGGGGCTTCCGCGAACCTCGGTCAGCCAGTCGGCGAAAGTCTCCAGGTTCGATAGCGTGGCCGACAGCCCGACAATCTGGACCGACGGTGGCAGGTAGATGAGAACTTCTTCCCAGACCGTGCCGCGCTCGCGGTCGTCGAGAAAGTGAATCTCGTCGAGGATGACCGCCTTCAGGTCCGAGAGGTCTTCGCCGGACAGCAGCATGTTGCGCAGGATCTCGGTCGTCATCACTCGACACGGAGCATCGCGACGAATGACGAGGTCGCCGGTGACGAGGCCCACTGCGCTCTCGCCGTAAAGGCGGGTGTAGTCGCGGTACTTCTGGTTCGAGAGGGCCTTGACGGGTGCGGTGTAGACGACCCGCCGGTTCTCTTCGAGCGACTTCTCGACAATCCAGTCGGCGACCAGCGTCTTGCCGTTTCCGGTGGGGGCGGAGACCAGCACGCTTCGGCCCTCTTCGAGGTGCTTGATAGCGGTGGCTTGGAATGGGTCGAGAGTGAGGCCGCGGTACTGCATGCCGCCTTGTACCCTCGGAAAGCGGCTTCGGCGATGCATCGGGGGCGGAATGCATGCCGATGACATCGCATTTTCCGGCCTGTCAGGCGGTGTGGGTCTCGCCCGAGATGAGGACGGGGAGGTCGGCTGTCGCCATCACGTCGACCAGCGACCGGCGCAGGGCCTCGCTGCGCAGCTTGTTGGCGGCCAGCGCTACGCGGCCACCTTCCCGGATCCCTACTTGGTCGAGGACCAGACGCACCAACACCTTCCCGGACTCGAGGCTCAGGCGAATCTCCCACTCGTCTTCAGAGCCGTTGGTTTGTCCGTGAGCCACCGCAGACAGCTCGGTCCAGGCAAAGCTACGCTCGGCGCGCGCCTCAGGCCAGTGCGTCACGGTCCAGGACGACCAGCTGACCTGGTCCGCCGGGCCGGTGTCGACGAAGGCATCGGGCGTCCCCTCTGGCTCGAGCACGAGGGTCACACCCGCCTCGCTAAACGAGGCGTGAGCCCAGCGAAGCTCCGGGGCGCTGCCGAACCAAACCAGTGCGCTCGAGACGCACGCGGCGAAGACCCCCAGCCACAAGCCGAATGGCGACGTGACCCACAATACGAGGCCGCAGACGCCAACGGACAGGGCCGCCATCCCAGGGCGTCTCCACCTTGGGCTCGGGTCACACCGAAACCTCAATAGCGCTGGAGGTAAGGGGGTCATAGCTGAGGCTAGCACTCGGTTCGCAGAATTCTCTCAGTTTCTCGTGACATCCGTGGCGGTCGTGCCTCTTGTCTTGTGAACCCCTGACGCGAGGACCCCATGCTCACACTTCTCCTTCTGTTTGGAGCTGCCGAGGCAGCGCCGAAACTGACGCTGTCCGGAGGCATGCGAACGACCGTCAGTGCGTTTAGCGAGGGTCGACTCGACAGGGTGGGCCTCGGAGTGGGTGGCCAGTCCCGCATTCAGATTGGCGATAGGGTCGGGACCGAGTGGTTCTTGGACTACATCTCCACGGACCTCGAGGGTGGCGCCCACCGCGTCGACGACCACATCGGCTGGTCAGTGATGTTCTATCCGCTGCCCACCGACGGGTTCACCAAGCCGGTCCTGCCCTATGTCCTCGCGGGGCATTGCTTCGACTACACCGTGATCTCGATTCCCGGCGCCGGTCACATCCATCCCGGGGAGACCTCTCCCGCGGAAGCGACCCGGGCCAGCCGCCTCTCGAGTGCGGTCCAGTTTGGCGTGGGCACGCACTTCAACCTGACCGAGCGCTTCGATATCTCTCCGACGGCCCAGTACATGATTCACCTGGGCAATGACCTTCACTACGACCCGAAGGGGCATGGCCACGCGGAGCAGAGTCGAGCGGGTGCCCTCGAAGGACACCTGCTCTTCAATGTGAGCGTCAACTACCGCTTCAAGATGCCGGGGGTGCGGTCATGACCGAGTTCCTGCCTATCCTCACGACGATGGCGACCCTCTCCCTCGGCTGGTCGAACAACGCCGCAGAGCAGAACCTGTACGTGCACGGCAGTAGTGACCTGTATGTGTCGGAGAGAGTGTCTCTGCGTGGAGACGCGTACTGGTTCGCCGGAGAACAGCACCAACAGCGGCGCATCATCGATAACCACAGCGTTCTTGCCGGCGCTGCCTTCCACTTCGGCAAGGGGCGCTTCGATCCGTTCGTGGCGATGCAGCCCGGTGTGTCCTTCACCCGCTCTGAGTTCCGCGTGGATGGCGAGCGAACGCCCAGCAACTGGAAGGTCACGCCCGTAGCCTCCGCAACGATGGGGGCCCGGTACTTCGTGAGCCCGAACTTCCACTTCTTCACCGAGCTTCGCCAGATGGCCGGCACCCACCTCTCGGATGACCCACGCACCATCGGCCTCGCCGAGACGCGCGTGTCGTTTGGATTGGGCGCTCAGCTCGGTAGAACGGGGCGGTGAGTGGTCTTCGTTTCCGGTACGCTCATGGTCAGGAGGGCGCTCGCTGAGCCAAGCCACCGCCGTATCCATCGACCTCCGCGCGGCTCAGTCGGGCGACAGGGCTGCGTGTCAGCGCCTCTACGAGACGCATGTGGCCGCGGTCTTTGGCTTCTGTGTGCGCTTCTGCGAGGGGGACCGAGGCCGGGCGAGCGACTTGGCTCAAGAGGCTTTCGCGACCGCTTGGACCCACCTGTCCGACGTGCGCGAGCCCGAGCGGTTCTCGGGCTGGTTGATGACCATCACGCGCCGTACCTGCCTGCAGTCCGTTGCCCGCGACCGACGCGAGAAGCGGGCGCTCATCGACCTTCACGCAGAGCCGAGACCTCCCACAAGGTCCGTCAACCGGGCAGCTTCGATTGTGGCCGAGGTCATCGCCGCGTGCCCAGATGCCGCGTTGCGCGAGGTGGCTTCGCTGTTCTACATCGAGCCCGGCCATGAGACGCTCGCCATCGCCGAGAGGCTGGGCGTGAGCCGCTCGGTGGTCACCACCCGCCTGTACCGCTTCCGCATCTGGGCAAAAACGCGCATGCTGGGGCGGCTGACCGAAGCACTCGAGGAGACGCTGTGAGTCACATCTCCCCAAAGCAGATCGACGACGCGCTCGCTGGTGATGTGGGCGCCCTGAGCGTGGTCGTTGCGCATGTCGAGGGGGGCTGTGAGCCTTGTGAGTCACTGCTCGACGGCGTCGACCTCGACACGCTCGCACTTCTGGTCGCCGCCTCGGAGGCACCCCCCGTCGAACCGACGGCCGCCGAGTCCGCGCAGATTCGACCGGACTTTGGGGCCGCAGCGTTCCGGCCGACGCGGTGGTTGGCCCCCGTGCTGCTGGTTGCGGTGGCCCTGTTTGCAGTGGTTCAGCTGGCCGTACCGCCTGCGAGTGTCGACGGCATCAAGGGCAGTGAGGTGGCACGTCCCGACGTCGCTGTGCAGGTGCTTGTCGGCGTCGCCAGTGCCGCGGGCTTCAAGCTGGAGCGGCGTCTTGAAGCCAACGGGGAACTCTCTCGGGACGCGACCCTGCTGTTCGAGCTGGACACCAAGACCGCCTCGGCACGGTATCTGTTCGTCCTCGACGGGGAGGGGGAGGCCACGCTGCTGTTTCCGGGCGACGCGGCGGCCGTCGAGGGTCCAGGGCCTCGTCGTGTGGGCGTGGGGGAGGACTGGGTCGCGTTCGCACTTGACGACTGGGCGGGACCGATCACCGTTGTCGCGGCGGCCTCACAGCAGCCGCACCCCGCAGCGGACGTGATCGAGGCCTATGCCTCTCGACGTGCGACGCCGGGCATTGGCTTCGCAGACGTGTCTGCGGTGGTGGTGCCATGATTCTCGCCGCGCTCACCCTGTTCGCTCTGGCCGGTCCCACCGTGATCTCAGCGGACCAGGTCGATGAACAGCAGGCTGAGGCGCTGCTTCGGGGACGGCGACTCGCGCTGGTCGTCGGCCCGAGCAGCTTCACAGAGGGTTTTGCACCGCTTCGCTTCACTGATGACGACGCGTCTGCACTGGGTGAGGTGCTCGCGGACCCCGCGCATGGGCAGTTCGATGAGGTGTGGTCGCTCACCTCGCCAGGCGACACGACCTTGGCCTCGACACGGTCGGCCATGCGTGCGCTTGGCGAACAGTCCACGTCCCCGGATGACACGGTGGTCGTCTACTTCTCGACCCACGGCACTCTCGAGGGCACACCGAGGCAGCTCAGCCAGTACCTCGTGCTCTCGGACACGGCGATCGACGACGTCGCTCGTACGGCACTTCCGCATGATGAAGTCCTGCTCTGGCTCGATGCGCTGCCGTCGAGAAGAAAGGTACTCGTCCTCGCAACTTGTCACTCTGGTCAGGGGAAGTCGGCCTTCTCGCCCGGCGTGCGTGCGCTTGCTGACAGCACAAAAGGGGCGCTCGTCACTCCGCTTCGCGATGTCTCGGAAGCGACCGTTATTATCGGCGTCTGCGCCTTCGACGAAACAGCGCGCGAGTCCGAACAGCTCGGCCACGACATCTACACGGCCTTCTTCCTGGACGCGCTTCGAGACGGCGACGCCAATGGGGACGGCGCGGTGACGATCACCGAGGCCCACAGCGCTGCACGCGAGCAGACCTGGGCGTTCACCGAGGGCACCCAGCGGCCATACGCCCGGGCAGAGATCTTGGGCGAAGACCCGATTGTGCTCACCGGCGAGCGTGTACGCGCTGGCAAGCCCTCGCTCGGCTCTTACCTGTCCGAGTATGTAGGCTATTCGGTCTTCGTAGACGGTCAGTCGAAGGGGGTGTTGCCGGGCGAGGTGACGCTCGACGAGGGCAATCACCTAGTTGAGGTGCAGGCGCCGGGACGTCGCGGCTTTGTCGCGAGACAGCGGGTTCGACTGCGTGCGGGCACGAGGACCGATCTCAATACCCTGGTTCGTCAGGACACGGTGCGCTTCGCGTTTGGCGGCGGTGGGCAGTGGTTCAGCGAGCCGATGCGCTCGGCACCGGTCGGACGCGGAGAGCTGCATGTGCCGTGGCTTCCCGGCCGTGGCTGGGAACTCATTGCGTCGGGGAGTGCGAGTGCGCGGTGGCCGAACCCGACGCTCGATGGGGCGATTGTCGTGGAGCGTGCTCTCACCCCCGGGCCCTGGGAGTTTCGCCTCGGAGCGGGCGTGCATGGCTATCTGATCGGCGCAGAGGGGCTCCTCGCACCGTCGGTGGTGCCTGAACCCGTTGCGGCGGTGGTGTTCTTGCCTCGGCAGCCGCTCGTGATGCGCTTGTCAGCGAGCGGCAGCTACCTGTGGTTCACCGACGCCGGTGCCTGGAACCACGGGTGGACCGCGCGGGTTGGTCTGGTGGCCGGAGGAGCCTTCTAGCGCGGCATTTGAGTACGCCTCAAGAGCGGCTTGGTCAGCTCGAGGGTGAGGAAGAGGATGGCGGCGAGGCCAAGAATGGGGGCCCACACCCAGGCCGGCAGCGGCACGAGGTGGAGCAGGGTGCCCAAGGGTGAGTAGACCAGGATCACGTGCAGCACGAGCACGGCGGCGCTGGCGGCGACGAGCCACGGACTCGACCGGAGCGGGCGGGTCCACGTGGGGGCGTGGGTGCGGACCGAGAAGGCGAGGGCGAGCTCGAGCACCACAGCGAAGGTGAGCGTGGCGGTGCGAGCCAGTGGCAGGTCCTCGGTGGCGTTCAGTACGCCCAGGTAGATTGCCAGGGCACCGGCGAAGCTAATCAGTGTCGCCACCACGAGACCGGGCCCTTCGCCTGCCAGCAGGTGCTCGTCGGGCGGACGGGGGGGCCGCTCCATGATGTCGGGCTCTGCAGGCTCGGCGGTGAGTGCGAGCGCAGGCAAGCCATCCGTGAGTAGGTTGATCCACAGGATGTGCACCGGCAGGTAGGGGATGGGCAGCGCGAGCGCGAAGGTGACGATGACCAGCAGCAGTTCGTCGAAGTTGGCGCGGAGCAGGAACAGGGTGAAGCGTCGGATGTTGTCGTGACTCCGACGGCCCTCGGCAATGGCGCCGACGAGCGTGGCGTAGTGGTCGTCCGCGAGGACAATCGACGCGGCCTCTCGAGCGACATCCGTTCCTCGACCACCCATGGCGACGCCGACGTGAGCGGTCTTCAGCGCAGGAGCGTCGTTCACGCCGTCACCGGTCATCGCGACCACTGCTCCGCCGCGCTGCAGGGCGCTGCAGAGCTGAACTTTGTGCTCCGGCGAGACCCGGGCGAAGACGGAACGCGACGCAACCCAGCGCTCGATCTCAGCGTCATCGCAACCGTCGAGCTGGCGTCCTTCGGCGACGGTGGGCTCGATGCCCACGCGCTCGGCGATAGCTTTGGCGGTTCCTTGGTGGTCTCCGGTAATCATCACGGTGCGGACCCCGGCCGAACGGGCGCTCGCCACGGCGCCGCTTACACCCTCTCGTGGTGGGTCCTCGAGGCCAAATAAGCCCACGATCTGGGGGGTGGCGTTTGGCTCGGCGACCGCAGCGGCGAGTACCCGGCGGCCCCGCGAGGCCATTGCATCCACGCGCTCGCGAACGGAACCATCGTCGCCGGTGAGCTCGAGGAGCCGCTCTGGAGCGCCCTTGTAGAAGGTGCGTCCCGCGTGGGTCGTCGCCATGTACTTCACGGCGGAGGAGAAGGGGACGGGCTCGCTGTCGATGGCGAGGCGCTTGGCCTTCTGCTCTTCCGCGAATCGCAGCAGGGCCGTCTCGGTGGGGGCGCCGTGAGAACCATCCGATGCGCGATTGCAGCTCGCTCCGACCTGCGCGAGCACTCTCGCGTCCGCAGCCCAGTGCTCCACGACGGTCATGCGGTTCTCGGTGAGCGTGCCGGTCTTGTCGGTGCACAGGACCGATACCGATCCAAGGGTCTCGAGCGCGTCTAGACGCCGAACGAGAGCGCCTTGCTGGGCCATGTGGCGGGCGCCGACCGCGAAGCACACCGTGACCACGGCCGGCAGTCCCTCCGGAACCATCGACACGCCCAAGCTTACGGCCACCAGCAGAAGCTCCCCGGTGGGCATGCCTCTCAGAGTGCCTACGACCATGATGATGACTACGGCAACCGCAGCCACGATGGCGAGCAAGCGGGCGAGGCGCTGGAGCTGGAGTTCAAGTGGGGTCGGCGGCGGCTCGGCACTCTGCAGGAGCCCAGCGAGATGTCCCACCTCGGTGTGCCGGCCAATCGCGGTGACGACAGCCTGGCACGATCCAGCCGTGACGAGCGTCCCGGCAAAGACCATGCTCTTCTGGTCCGCGACGGCCGCATCGGCTGGGACCGCGTCGGCCTGTTTCGGGACCGGGAGCGACTCTCCGGTCAGCGCTGACTCGTCGACGCGAAGCCCAGAATGGGTGGTGACGCGTGCATCGGTGGGGATGCGGTCTCCCGCGGAGAGGACGAGGACGTCGCCGCGGACGACTTCGGTTGCGGGTACCTCCGTGGCGGTACCTTCGCGGAGCACGTTGGCTCGTGGGGCCGCGAAGCTCGCGAGCTGGGCGATGGCCTTCTCGGCGCGGGCCTCCTGGAACACGCCGAGGGCGGTGTTCATCACCAAAATGCCGGCAATCACAATGGCGTCCACGAAGTCCGAGAGCCCGAGCGCATGCTCAGCCTCGAGGACGGGCAAGGCGATGGACAGCACCAACGCGAAGGCAAGGATCCAGACGAAGATGCTCTTCAGCTGCTTCACAACGAGTGCGAAAGGGCTTCGCTTTGACTCGGGGAGCGCGTTCTCTCCCTCCGCGGCCAGCCTTCGGGCGGCTTCGGCTTGGCTGAGACCGTCCTCCTGGCTCTGCTGCGTGGCCCACACCTGATCGGTGGACTGTGCATGGGGCGGCAGGACGGCCATGGCACTCGCGTCGGACGCCATCAGGGCAGCTCAACCAAGGGGGCGCTGCTCACAGCCACCGTGCCCCAATCGGCGCAACCGTTCCCGAAGTGCATTCGTCTCTCCCTTCCCAAGCCTAGATGCAATCCTTGTGCCGTCCTCCGGGGAGCTGTTCTTGCGCTCTCGACGGGCCAGGCCTGTGCAAGAACACCCACCGCGCGGTGGACTTCGCCCAGTCCCTCACCCGGATCTCGGTGTCTTGGTCCCGGGACCGCCACCGGCCATGAGTCGTGGGAGAGTGCGGCCGTAGGGGCACCCTGGGCGAGGCATGGGTCTTGCAGCTAGGGGCCTGGAGGTGGAGATGCTCAAGCGTGCTGTGTGGCTGCTCGTACTCGTAGGTTGTGGCTCCGAGACGGCGGTGCAGGAGCGGTGGGATGACTGGGTGGCCGAGCACAACACGTGCGACGTCGCCGAGGACTGCGCAGCGGTGTTTCCCGGGTGTCCACTCGGCTGCTACGAAGCCGTCAATGCGTCCTTCGAAGAGGAGGCGGATGCAATGGTCGACCGGCTCATCCGCCGGTACGAGTCCGCGGGCCGAAGCTGCGCCTATGACTGCATCGAGATGCCTGCCCTGACCTGTGACGCCGGGGTGTGCGGCTTCGCCGAGTAGCCTCGGTCAAGGGGCGGGAAGGCTGCCGGATGGCATGGGTACTGCTGACCAGTCACCACCGACGATGGGGGCGAGTGCCTCCTCGAACAGCGCCTTGGCCCCTGAGTCGACGTTCTTGTCGGGCTGAGCGTGCACGTCGAGCATCTTGTCGAAGTCCCAGGACAAGATCTCTCTACAGCTCTGTTGGAAGGCTTCGCGGTCGTGGATCGCGAACGAGTTTCCGGGCTCGAGAGTGATCTTCCCCGGCACGGCAAAGCGAAGGTCGGCACCGATCATCAGCTTCATCATGAAGCGCATCATCGCGGGTGCCTCGAACACGCCCTCTTCATCGGGGGGGACGTACATCCACTGGTGGCCACCGCTGGTGACCGTGCCTGTGGGCTCGTGAAGCACCATGAGCGGCTCTGTTGTGTTCGGCACGTAGCTGAAGTTGAACTCGGTCATCATCGCGACCCGCTTGGAGCTCCAGCCTTCCATCAACCCGGCGACGACCATTACCTTCAGTCCCGCTTCGCCGAGCTCGGCTGGCGGCTCGTCGACCGGGTAGGCCACCGCGTTTGGCATCGCCATCAACTCTGGGTTGACCCGGGGGATTCGGCCTTGAGCGACGCAGACCTTGGCCTCGGGAAAGGCCTTGGCGTAGTGAATCAGGCTCAGGTTGTGGCTCGAGGCAGGAGCGAGCACGTAGCGCACCTTGGCTCCCGTCTCGGCCTCCAGGGCATGCAGTCCCTTGAACGGCTGACCCGAGTCCTCGTCACACCAAACGCCGTTGAGGATGACGAGGAAGGGCTCGCCCTGTTTGGGGTGCAGGCGGTAGATAATCGAGCGGTTGGTGATGCTCAGCGGTCCCTTCTGTTGTCCGGGCCCGTGTCGCACCACCTGGGTCCAGATGTCCTCATCGACCACAACCGGTACGCAGTCCGTGACTGCGACACCGAAGTCCATGCATGTACATTCGCTAGCCATGTGACCTCCGAAGGCGTTCATCGTAGACCTCACCCGGCCTTAGCGATGACGGGAGCCGGAAGGCGCGCACCCTTGTTGCCGATGAACACTCCGTTGAGCAGGTGGTCCTCCAGGCACTCGAGCAGCGAGTCGTGCTCTTTGCGAATGGCGCTTCGGACCAGAAGCACATCCAGCGTGGCTCCGAAGATGCCGCCTGAAAGGGCGTAATCAGCCTCGAAGTAGACGGTGCAAGAGTCGGGGTCGGCGGCCTCGACACGGAACTCGACCTGCATGGACGCGAAGGGCATCGGCAGTTCGAAGACGTCGAGGGACAGCACACGGCGGGCCTCATCGAGCTGTGAGACCTCCTGCACCATGGTGCCTCCGTCGTACGTGGCCAGGCGAGTGCGGGCGCCGAGTCCGCGGTTTGCGTTTTCGGCCGTGACCTCAGAGACCGTGTGATGCCAGTCAGGCAGCCGGTCGAAGTCGGTGATGAGTGCCCAGACGCGGCTGGCGGGGACGGGAATCGGGCGGGTTGCGATGACGTGGGCCATGAGGCACCTCCTGGGTGGTGCTCTCAATGTAGTTGTGCGTTCACACATGGAAAATGAGAGATATTGCGTGTTTCACATGCGAATATGCACGCATGAACTGGGACGACTTTCGCTATGTGCTCGCACTGGCGCGCGGGGGCACTTTGACCCGGGCCGCGTCGTCCCTCGGTGTGCACTACACCTCGGTGGCACGGCGAATCGCCCAGGCCGAAGCGTCACTCGGAACACAGCTCTTTCATCATGGACGGCGGGACCACGTCCTGACCGAGGCGGGAGAGGAACTCGTTAGGGTCGCAGAGAGGATGGAGGACGAGGTCTTCGCTCTCGACCGGGAGTTGTTGGGTAAGGATGCGACGCTCTCGGGCACGCTTCGTGTTGGGATGGTGGGTTCGATGGCCCGGGCCTTGGGCGCGGATCTCGCCGAATTCGCCGACAATCATCCCGACATCGACCTGCAGCTCACGTGTGGATTGACCATGCACAGCCTGACCCGACGCGAGGCTGATGTCGCTGTTCGGGCGTCGGCCTCTCCGGGTGACCAGCTGGTTGGGCGCCGGGTGAGCGCGATTCAGCTGGCTCCGTATGCTCACAAGGCCCTGGTCGCCCGCATGGAGGGGCGTCCATGGTCGGAGTGGCCTTGGGTCCGCATGGAGGACCGGGTCGGCGGAACGATGGGCAAGGAATGGCTCGACGCGCATGCACCCGGGTGGTCAGGCCCGTTCTTACTCGACGACTGGGATGTCATGGAGCACCACATCGCGACAGGCGTGCTTGCTGGAATGAGTGCCACCGGCATGGAGAGGGTGTTTCCCGACCTCGTCAGGCTCGCGGATCCGATGCCGTTCAGCATGAGTCTCTGGGTCCTCACTCATCCCGACCTACGGCACACCGCAAGAGTGCGGGCGTTCATGCGGTTCATCTCGGGGCGGCTCAAACGGCTCTTCGATGAGCCCGGCGACACCACTTCCTCCGAGCCGTGACAGGGCAACGAGAAAATCGACGTGGCGTGTGCAACCTTTGCGACGCTGTCCCGTGTCACCTGCCATGAATCAACCCGCACCGCTCTCGACGGATGTTCTCGCGCTTGCCCGCGATGGGGACAAGTCTGCCCGGTCAGCTCTCCTAGAGCGGTACGGCCCGGTGGTGTGGAGCATGGCGCGTCGGCTCACCCCGGAGCCCGAGGATGCGTACCAAGAGGTGTGGCTCAAGGTGTTCGCGGCGCTGCACCGTTTCGACCCGTACGGGTCGGCCTCCTTCTCGACCTGGGTGGCGACGGTGGCCCATCGGCACCTCATTGACCGGTACCGCAAGACCGAGACCCGCGGGGTGGTTGTGTCCCTGGACCGACTCGGAACCGCGGAGTCCCAGGCGGATGCGCACCTCGATCAGCGCCGCCGACTCGTTCGGACCGAGGAAGCACTGCGCACCCTACCGGCCCATGCGAGGCGGGTGGTGATCGCGCACTGCCTCCATGGCGTCGCGCTCAAGGACATTGCCGCGGATGAGGGTGTGGCGGTCGGAACCATCAAGGCGCGGCTCCATCGCGCGCGGGCAGAACTTGTCGAGAAGGTGGGACGATGACCGAGCTCGAACAACTCTGGGCCCTCCGAGATGGCGATCTGCCTGAAGCTGAGGCTGCGAGGCTTCGCGACCGGCTCGCGACGGAGCCTGAACTCCAGGCGCTGTGGGCGCGAGTCGACCAACTCGCCCTCGATCTGCCTGAACTCCCTCTCGATGCGCCGCCGGCTGGACTGAATGCCGCGCTTGTCGACCAAGAGCCCCCTGCGCCCTCGGCCAGTGTCGACAGTGGGGTCCGGTCTGGGCGGTGGCGCGTCATCGGTGGGATGGTTGTGCTCGCGGGTGCGGCGGCTGCGAGCTCGCTGCTCACGCAGTGGTGGATGGCTCCGCTCGACGCGCCCTTGGGACCCACCATGGAAGAGCCGGTGGCCACCGTGCCGGTGGAGGTCGAGCCCGAGGTCGAGCTCAGTCCACCCGAGGACCGCCCATCGGTCGCGGCTCCACGCGAGGTGGATCTGCTCGACACTGGAATGGCTCCAGGGGACGCGATGCCGGGCAGGCCAACCAGGCAAGCACCCGCTCCCGCTCCGGTGGCCGCCTACGAGGGGCTCCCGCAGGAGTTTGGAACCGCATTGGTCGGCATCGTGGGGCATGCACTCGGCCCGGATGCAACCGGAGAGCGTGGCTACTGGGTCGTCGGAAACCCGCTGCCGACTCACGCAATGATTGGCGGAGACACAGTGTGCGGCACGGAGGCAGAGCTGCTCGAGTCGCGACGCGGCGGGCTCTCCACAGCTGTGCGCGGCTGTCTTGCTGGCGTGGCGGCCTCAGACGCGGTGGGGGCACGCCGGGCGAGCTTCTGGCTCCTCGGTGACCTCTCCGGAACGCCGAAGTGGGAGGCCGCTGCGGTGCGGCACCTCGAGCGCTGGGACGAGCAAGTGCTGGCTGCGTCGCTTGCCCACGCGCGGATGCAGAGGGGTGAGCCCGACTTCACGCATTACGCGTCGCTAGCCTTTCCCTACAAGGGACGCAGCAGGGCGAGCAAGCGCGCAACGACTGCGCTCTATGCGGGCTGGCGCGAGGCGGAGTGGCGGCAGGATGGTGGCCGGATTGCCTGGCACGAGGCGGTGGATGCGGCGGGCTTGTGGCGTGTGACGGACAGCGCCGGAGCGGGTCAGCAGGCGCTCTGGGGCGAGCTCGTGGCAGCGACGCCGCCGCCGAGTGGCTGCGAGCAGGGCATGGCGGGTGACCTCGAAACCCGTGCGAACTGCTGGCTTCGGGTTGTCGAGGATGACGCGTACCCCGCTTCGCTGCGGTCCTGGGCGGCTCCCCAAGTTGTGGTGGTGTTTTCAGGCCAAGGCGACAGCGATCGGCAGCTTCGCGCCCTGCGGGGGCATCTCGACGCGGACCCACTGAACGCGGACGTGCACCTCGAACTCGCGCAGCTTCTCGCCGAACGTCAGGCGTTCCCCGAAGCCCTCGCCATGCTGGAGCAGGCCGAGGTTCTCGCCGACCCCACGGCCGAGACGCGCATGCTTCGGCGTCGGCTCGAAGACACCGTCTCGGGCGCCCCATCGACGGCCTTGACCCCGGCGGGACCCGCATCGGTCGAGGTCTGTTCGGATCTGCGAGCCCTTGAACCGGCAGCCATGATGGGCCGTCTCAACACTTCGCAGCGTGCCTGTCTTGCGGCGAGGGCCGAGGACGCAGCGGATCCCGAGCGTCGCCGAGTCGCTCTGGTGATCCTTCAGAACCTCTGGAGTCGTGGCGACCGAGCCGAGTGGACCGAAGCGGCACAGCTCGAGCTCAAGCGCACATGGGACCTCGACATCGCGTATCGCCTTGCGGTTCTTCTGCATCGTGACGGGGGGCAGGATCCAGAGGTCGTGGCGTTGACCGAGCGAGTACTCGTGGACGGCCTGCGATGGGAGGGCCAGACCCGGACCACTCGACTCGCCAAGACCCACAAGACCCGAGTCGCGGCGCTTCGTCGGCTGTCGCTCACCGATGCGAGTGTGGTGTCCGAGCTGCAGCGGTCGGCTGAAGACTGGCACGCCTACGCCGAGAAGACTGGAATGGACCTAGACGCAGCGCTGGCCGCCTGTCTCGAAGCGGGTGGGAGCTGCCGCTAGCCGCGGTGGTGATCAAGCGTGGGCGCGTAATAGCGTCACGCACGCTCGGGAACGCGTCCGTCCACGCCGCGAGAGCGCGGGGCGTTCGGCATCCATCAGCGAACGGGAATTGCGGCGTGAGCGGCGTCTAAGGCTTCTCGGACGCTTCGGGTGAGGGCATCGATGCCAAAGGGCTTCGCCAAGAAGTGTCCTCGGTGGTGGTGGGGGGCGTCGAGCTCTGGGGCCTCGGCCGTGTAGCCAGACATCAGCAAGATCGCGATGGTGTCCAGCTGTGCGGCGACGTGGTTGGCGAGCTGAACGCCGCTCTCTCCGGGCATCGTGATGTCGGTGAGGAGCAGTGCGGGTGGTGTCTTCATGTGGGCGAGCGAGCGCCGGGCGTCGGCGGCGTGCGAGCAGGCCACGACGTGGTAGCCCCGACTTTCGAGCATCGCGCAGACCATGCGGCGAACGCGGTCGTCGTCTTCGACGAGCAGGATGGTCTCGGTTCCCTTGCTCGCGCCGGTCCTACGGACTTGCGGTGTCGGCGAATCGGTCGGTTGAGCGTGTGGCAACAGGATGTGCACACAGGTGCCATCGCCAGGGGTGGTGTCGATCTCGACGTGTCCACCGGCCTGCTCCACGATCCAGTACACCGTCGATAGACCAAGACCCGTACCGCGGCCGATACCCTTCGTCGTGAAGAACGGCTCCATGGCCCGCTGTCGGACGGCCTCGTCCATACCGGTGCCCTCGTCGCAGACCTCGAGGTCGACCCAGGCGTCGCCGTCTCGCTCGAGCTGCTGGGTGCGGATCGTGATGGTCCCGCCGCCCGGCATCGCGTCCCGGGCGTTGACCACCAGG
This sequence comes from Pseudomonadota bacterium, assembly GCA_023954855.1. Classification (GTDB taxonomy): domain Bacteria; phylum Myxococcota_A; class UBA796; order UBA796; genus M1803. The sequence goes on from JAGSGY010000011.1 coordinate 30,296, forward strand.
TTGAGCAGGACCTGCTGCACCTGGCTCGGATCGGCCTTCACGTGAAGCGGCTCTCCGGCGAGCTCCGTGGTGATCTGAATCGGGTCGCCGACAAGACGCGCGTACATGGCCTCGTGGCCGCGGACGAGCTCCGACGCATCGAGGACCGCAACGCTCGTGGGAGTGGCCCGGCCATACGCGAGAAGCTGACCCGTGAGTGCGCTCGCCTCTTTCACCGCGGCGACGATGCCCTTCACGTGCTCCGCGACGGCTGGCTCGGTTCCCCAGTCGATCTCGAGCAGGTCCGCATGCCCCTGAACCGCGGCGAGAAGGTTGTTGAAGTCATGAGCGATGCCACCTGCCAGCTGGCCCAGCGCTTCCATCTTCTGTGACTGCAGAAAGCGCTGCTCTCGTTCACGCAGGGCCTGCTGCGCATGGTGACGCTCGGTGTCGTCTACGGCGACGATGACCGCGTGGGGCTCATCGGGTAGCCGTGTGGCGCGGCACTCCCAAACCCATGAGCCGCCTTTGGCGCCGCCGATGACCTCGAAGGTGGCGACTTCGCCGCCGGTCAGGACCGCTGAGGAGATGTCCGAGCTGCGGAAGGTGGCCACGACCTGGTCGATCACATCCGGTGGCGCGGTGACGGATCCATAGGGCCCTCGGACAGGCCCATCGACGCCGACAACCAACACGAGTCCGGGAATGCCTTCGGCGAGGCTCCGCCATCGCGCCTCGCTCTCGCTCAGGCGGTGGTTGGCGGCCCGCACGTCTTCGAGCAGTTCCGAGATGGACTCGCGAAGCCGCACCAAGGCGGTGTCGTAGCCGACCTGGTCGGTGAGGGTGCTCCAGCTCCTCCGCAGTCGGGCCCAGACACTGGTGGAGGAGGGGAGGACGATGTCGTAGGTGGCCTCGAGATCGCTGGCCTTTACGCTCACCACGGCGTCTGCTTGGCCAAAGTTGCGGGGCAGCGCCGTCATCGTTCCGGCGACTGTGTAGAAGAAGGGTTTGGAGGGGCCCAGCGAGGGATCCACGCGAACGACGCAGCGGAGGCGACCCGGCTCGACCTCGCTCAACTCCATCTCCACGTTCTTCATCATCGACTGCATGACCCAGCCGAACGTCGCTTGGTACAGCGGCTTCGAGCCACCGACGACGGTCCCCAGGTGTCGGAAGGGCCCCCTGGCCGAGAACTCCATCGAGAGAATGCCGATTTCCGTGAACGCCTCGGGGGTGTTCAGGCAGCCCGTGAGACCGCGCAGCACGCCTTGGTACTCGTCCCAGGAGATCCAGGAGGAGGTGTCCCGAACGGCCTGCTCGTTGCGGACACCACCACCCGCGAGATCCAGCTCGAACGGCCAGTCGAGTTCCGCTGCCGACTCCAACATCGACTGCGTGACTTTGCCGGAGACATGGTGCAAATCAGCCATCGATGGCAGCCTAGCACCTGCGGAAGGCCCCTCGGATGGATGCGGATGCAGCACGGGTTAGCCCAGCTCGAACCGACGTTTGCGGTTGCGCCTTGGGCACGATCCTGGTGCCGAAACCAAAAGTCCCCGGCACTCTTTCGAGTACCGGGGACCTAGGTTTTAAGCCCGTTAAGGCTAAAATGGTACTCCCAAGGGGAATCGAACCCCTGTCTCCGCCGTGAGAGGGCGGTGTCCTAACCGCTAGACGATGGGAGCACATTTTGAAAGATGGTTGACCCGCCAGGGTTCGAACCTGGAGCCTTCGGGGCCAGAACCCGACGTCTTGCCAATTCGACCACGGGTCAGCGTGGAGACTACTCGTCTCGGCGCCGGCTATTTAACAAGTCGGATCGGGGTGTCAAGGGAGACGACCTCTGCAAGATCGTCCGTGACCCTTCAGGGGAGCTGATCGAGTGCAATTCCGTGCGGAGCGAGTAGCCGGTTGACCTCGATAAACCACCGCTCCTCGCGAACCTTACTCTCATCCGCTTGCTTGCGGCCTTCGCGCCATTGGTCGCGATCGCCCCTGGCCAGAGCGTCGGTCAGGGCGCGATAGCCGTCGGCTCGGTCGGTCCAGATTTCGACCAACTCGTCGTGGCGGGTCTCCCATCCGGTGGGAGGAATGATCAGCTCGGCCTGGTCGGCGAGGTGCTCAGCGACCGGAGTCACCCGCGAGGCCCAACGGACTTCTACGGCTGCGGCGTCGAGCTTTCCGCCCTGTGCGGCTGCGGCCGTCTCGTAGATCTGGTCGGCCAACAAGCCGTTCTCATAGAGGAGCGGCTTGAGTTGGTCGGAATACGTCGCGGCCAGGCCCGTCTCGGGACTCGGTTCGCCGCACGCAACGAGAAGCATGAAGAGGAGGGGTGACATCGCGCGGAGCATACCCCATGCGCGCTTGGGCGGCGTCGGGCTTGCCAGGCACCACTCGATACGCTAAGAGCGCGGGGTTTCGGAGGACTCTTGAACCTCGGTGTCGGTAACATTCCAGTCGGTGGTCGAGAGCTCGTGCTCTCGGGTGCGGACGAGTGGGTCCGGCGCGCGGCATCGCAAGCGGCAGGAGGCCCGGTTTCTCGGGTCGAGGGTACGCTTCGTGTCGAGGATCAAGACAGCAGGCGAGCCGATGTCACTGGGACCGTCAAGGTCTCGGCGAAGCTCGACTGCGATCGTTGTGGCGAGCCCACGGAGGTCGATGTCTCTGCAGATGTCGAACTGACGTACGCTCCAGCAGCCTCCCTAAGCAGTGACTCACTCATCGCCGACGAAGAGGTTGAGCTTGCACGAGCCGATCTCGACGTGGGCTGGTACGAGGGCACCTCGCTCAACATGGAATCCGTGTTGTGCGAAGCGATCTCACTGGCCTGGCCGAGTCGAGTCGTCTGTTCCGATACAACTTCATGTGAGGGGCGTGTTGAAGCGCTTCTCGAACCAGGTAAGGCAGCGACGAGCCCGTTTTCGGCGCTCCGTGGCTTTACCGACGCCTAGACTTTCCGGAGGATCCCATGGCCGTCCCCAAGAAGCGGATGTCCCGCTCCCAGCGCGATCAGCGTCGTGCCCACGACGCGCTCAAGTTCACCGCAGCCTCGGAGCTCTGCCCCGAGTGTGGAGAGCTCAAGCTTCGCCACCGCCTGTGTGAGGCCTGCGGCATGTACCGCGGCAAGAAGATCATCGAGGTCTCCGGAGACGAGTAGTCTGTGTCGGACGAATCAACCGTCCGACCGGTAGCCGTCGACGCGATGGGTGGTGACCGTGCTCCCGAGTCCATAGTGGCCGGGGCGGTCGCCGCCGTGCGTTCGGGGGTGCCGGTCATTCTTTTCGGCGACCAGGCGGTCATTCGGCCGCTGGTTCCCCGCAATGTCGATATCTCCATTGTCCACACCGATGACGCTGTGGGCATGAGCGATGCTGCAGTAGGTGTTCGCCGTCGTCCCGACAGCTCCATGCGCCTTGCACTTCGCGAGGTGGCGAGCGGACGTGCCAGAGCTGCGGTGACGTGCGGCCATACGGGTGCTGCTCTCGTCGCCGCCGTCCTCGACCTCGGCGTGTTGAGCGGGGTTGAGCGCCCAGCGGTGGCCACGGTCCTGCCTCGCAGTGACGGCGGGCAGCTGGTCCTTGCGGATGCGGGCGCCAACGTGGATTGCCGTCCCGAGCAGCTCGCGAGCTTTGCGGTTCTCGGTGCCGCGTTCGCAGAGAGCCTCGGCGTCGAGTCGCCGCGGGTGGGACTGCTCTCGAACGGAAGCGAGCCTGGCAAGGGCAACATGCAGGTGCGCGCCACGCTTCCGCTCATCGAGGCGCTACCCGTCCACGTCGTAGGCAACATCGAGCCGCCGGCAGCCTTTCGCGGTGAGTGCGATGTGCTCGTCTGCGACGGCTTTGCGGGCAACATCATGCTGAAGAGTGTGGAGGGGGCCGCCGAGACGGTGCTGGCTCTCCTCAAGGCCGAACTGAAGCAGCACCGCAGCGCGCAAGTGGGTGCGTGGCTGCTCCAGAGGGTGCTTCGCAAGCTCCGCGGCAAGGTCTCATGGGAGTCGATTGGCGGAGGGCTTCTGCTTGGCGTGGACGGCGTTGTGGTGATCGGCCACGGTCGGTCAACGGAAGAGGCTGTGACGGCTGCCATCCATCTCGCTGCCCGCTCGTCAGAGGGAGAACTCGTTGATCGGCTTCGGGAGCGGCTCTCCTAATCAGAGGGGCTGGCTAGATTCCGCGATGATGAAGGCTGTGATTGCCCCATCTCAGCGCCGCGATATAGTCCCGAACTTCACAGACACGACCCCGGGTCTTCCCCGGAACAGGAGGTTGGATGTCCAAGGACGAGGTCACCCAGAAGGTGCAGGACATCATCGCCGAGAGCCTCGGTGTGAACCGCAACGAGGTCGCGGTCGACGCGGACTTCGTGCAAGACCTGAACGCCGATTCGCTCGACATTGTCGAGCTCGTCATGGCGATCGAGAAGGAATTCAAGATCGACATCCCCGACGAGCAGGCCGAAGTGATTCGCACCGTCCAGGACGCGATCGACTACATCGTCGCCCACGTCTCGTAAGACCGGGCGAGACCTCCTGACCGCGGAGTCATCGTGAACACGCGACGTCGGGTGGTCATCACGGGGCTCGGAGCTGTCTCTCCCTGCGGGAATGACGCGCCGAGTACCTGGTCTTCGTTGATCGAAGGCCGCACAGGCATCGGGCCGATCACTCGGTTCGACGCGTCCACCTTTCCCTGCCGAATCGCGGGAGAGGTGAAGGGCTTTGATGCCGCTGAGCGCCTAGGGCGCCGCCGCATCCGTAGGCTCGGACTGTTCATGCAGTACGCGCTCGCGGCGGGGCTCGAGGCGGTCGCCGACGCCGGCTTCACGCGCGACGGGCAATGGCCGGACGCAGAGCGCTTCGGTGTTTACGTCGGCTCTGGCATCGGGGGCTTTCCCGAGATCGTGCACGGCGCTGACACGATGAACGAGGAGGGCCTCAAGGGCATCTCTCCGTTCTTCATTCCTCGGTCGCTGATCAACCTGGCCACAGGTCAACTCGCGATCGAACTCAACGCCCAGGGGCCGAGTCTCTGCATCGCGACCGCTTGCGCCGTGGGCAACCACTCGATCGGCGAAGCCTGGCGCGCGATTGTGCTCGACGATGTCGATGTGGTGGTCGCCGGCGGAACCGAGGCGAGCGTGTCACCGCTGGGTCTCGGTGGCTTCATGGCGATGAAGGCTCTGTCCCGCCGCAACGATGATCCAGCGCGGGCCTCCCGGCCGTTCGATGTCACACGCGATGGCTTCGTGATGGGAGAGGGGGCCGGACTGGTCGTGCTCGAGGAGTACGAACACGCGAAGGCGCGAGGGGCGCGCATCTACTGCGAACTGGCCGGCTACGGCGCGAGCACAGACGCCCACCACATCACGGCGCCGGCGCCGGGTGGTGCTGGAGCGGCGAGGTGTATGAAAGCCGCGCTGCGATCCGCGGGTCTGTCGACGACCGATGTGGACTACATCAACGCGCACGGCACTTCGACCCCGCTTAATGACACCAACGAGACCGCGGCTATTCGCTCGGTTTTCGGGGAACATGCTGACGCCCTCGCGGTGAGCAGCACCAAGAGCCTCACGGGGCATTTGCTCGGTGCTGCCGGCGGGCTCGAGGCGGTCGCTACGGCGATGGCGATTCACACCGGTATCGTCCCGCCCACCGCGAACCTGCATCATCCGGACCCGACCTGCGATCTCGACTTCGTTCGAGAGGGTGCGCGAACCATCCACCCCAAAGTCGCGCTGTCCAACGCGTTTGGCTTTGGCGGTACCAATGCAACGCTCGTGTTCTCACGAGTCGAGGACACCCCATGAAGCTCGTCATCGCCAGCGATCACGGAGGCCTCGACCTGAAGGCCGCGATCATTAGCCACCTCGACGGCACCCATGAAGTGGCTGACCTGGGGCCGAATGACACCACCTCGGTGGACTATCCAGACTTCGCGCACAAGCTCAGCGAGGCGATCCTCACTGGGCACGCTGACAGGGGAGTCCTCGTCTGCGGTACAGGGCAGGGCATGGCGATCGCCGCGAACAAGCACCCGGGTATCCGCGCAGCGGTGGTCTCCGACGTGTTCAGCGCTCGGATGGCGAGCCTGCACAACGACGCCAATGTGCTCTGCCTCGGTCAGCGCGTACTTGGGCCGGGTCTTGCGCTCGAACTGGTAGATGCCTGGTTGGCGGCCGAATTTGAAGGCGGACGTCACGCGCGTCGCGTCGGGAAGATCGATCTGAGCGCCTGATCGGAATAGGGGGCCGGCCTGCTAGGGAGGTCCCACCATGCTCGACGCACTCGCAGCCTTTGACCCCGAGGTCTTCGCCTCCATCCGCTCCGAGTTCCGGCGTCAGCAAGACGGCATCGAGCTCATCGCGAGTGAGAACTACGTGTCCGAGGCGGTAATGGCCGCGATGGGCACCCATCTCACCAACAAGTACGCGGAAGGCTTGCCCAACCGTCGCTACTACGGTGGCTGCGAGTTTGTGGACCAGGTCGAGGTGATCGCTCGCAACCGCGCTCGCGAGATCTTCGGCGCCGTCGGCGTCAACGTTCAGCCCCACTCGGGCGCGCAGGCGAATGCCGCCGTGTACCTCGCGGCGTGCGAGCCCGGAGACACCGTCCTCGGACTCGACCTCACCCACGGCGGACACCTCACCCACGGCTCGCCCGTGAACATGTCCGGCAAGATCTACAACGCCGTGCACTACAAGCTCGACGAGGCCACCGGCCGCATCGACTTGGACAAGGTTCGCGAGCTGGCTCTCGAGCATCGTCCGAAGATGATCGTCACCGGCGCCTCAGCCTACCCCCGTGCCATCGATTTCGAGGGCTTCCGGTCGATCGCTGATGAGGTCGGCGCCGTTCTCTTCGCCGACATCGCACACATCGCTGGCTTGGTCGCGACCGGGCACCACGCGAATCCCGTTCCCCACTGCGACTTCGTCACGACCACGACCCACAAGACCCTGCGTGGTCCGCGTGGCGGCCTGATCATGGCGAACCGAGAGTGGGCGAACAAGATGAACAAGGCGGTGTTTCCGGGCACGCAGGGAGGCCCCCTGATGCACGTGATTGCCGCCAAGGCCGTGTGCTTCAAGGAAGCGCTCCAGCCCTCGTTCAAGGACTACATCGGCGGTGTGGTCGAGAACGCCAATGGCATGGCCGAGCGGCTCATGGAGCGCGGCTACAACCTGGTTTCGGGCGGTACCGACAACCACCTCATGCTGGTGGACCTGGGCGAGACTTGTAGCGGCAAGGAAGCCGAGGATGCGCTCGGAAAGGCCGACATCACGGTCAACAAGAACACCGTCCCGGGTGAGCAGCGCTCACCGTTCGTGACCTCGGGCATCCGGATTGGAACGCCTGCAGTCACCACCCGTGGCATGGCGCTCGGCGAGGCCCTGCAGATTGCGGACTGGATCGCCGATGCCATCGAAGCCCGCGAGGACGATGCGAAGCTCGCCACCATTCGCTCGCAGGTTCACGAACTGTGCGGACGCTTCCCCGTGTACCGCGAGGACCTGATCGGCTGATGCGCTGCCCCACCTGCCAGCACGAAGACTCGAAGGTTGTGGATTCCCGGACGTCCGGCGATGCGATCCGCCGTCGTCGTGAGTGCCTGGAGTGCAGTGAGCGGTTCACCACGCACGAACGGGTCGAGCGGCCCACGCTGTGGGTGTTGAAGAAGGATGGACGCAAGGAGCCTTTCCGCAGCGAGAAGGTGCTCACCGGGCTTGCACTCGCATGCCGCAAACGTCCGATCACCGCCGCCGACATGGATGATGCGGCGCGAAAGGTCGAGGCCATGCTCCAAGAGCGACGCGGAACCGAGGTTCCGGCTGCAGCCGTAGGCGAAGCCGTCATGGAAGTGCTGCGCACCGTCGATGAGGTGGCCTACATCCGCTTTGCGAGTGTGTATCGGGAGTTCGAGAGCGCCGACCAGTTCATCGAGACCATTCGCCCTCTGCAGGAGGGCGCGTGAGCCGTGATGTGCGCTGGATGGCTCGCGCACTCGAGATCGCCGAGCGGGGACTGGGCACGACGGCACCGAATCCCGCGGTAGGCTCGGTCATCGTGCGGGACTGCTTGCTCATCGGCGAGGGCCATACGCAGCCCGTCGGTGGCGCCCACGCCGAGGTCATGGCGTTGGAGGACTGCCGCGCGCGAGGAGAGGATCCACGCGGGGGCACGCTCTACGTGACGCTCGAGCCGTGTCGCCACCACGGACGCACCCCGCCATGTACAGACGCCATCGTCGAGGCCGGGATTGCTCGCGTGGTCGTCGGCTGCGTCGACCCATTCCTCGAGATGCAGGGGCGCAGCCTCGCCGTCCTGCGAGAGGCTGGGATCGAGGTTGTACTCGGCGTGCTCGGTGGGCAGTGCCGAGACCTGATTCGCGGCTTCGCCCGCGCTCTCGTGCATCACCTGCCCGAAGTCACGTCGAAGGTGGCGATGAGCTTGGATGGACACATCGCGACGGCGACGGGCGAGTCCAAGTGGATTTCCGGGCCCGAATCGCGTGAACACGCGCACAGCCTGCGCCACCGCCATGACGCAATCTTGGTCGGACGGGCCACCGTCGACGCGGACGACCCGCGGCTCACCACCCGCGTCCCTGGCGGAGTGGACCCTGTCCCGGTCGTGCTCGATACCGAACTCCGGATCTCCGCGGATGCGCGCTTGTTCGCGTCCTCCCGAACTCCGGTGATCGTCTGCGCCGAGGATGCTCCCGAACGCGAGCTCCCTGGCACCATCGTGCGTGTTCCTCGTGGGCCGGGCGGCGTCGATGTCGAACAAGCGTTGCGCGCGTTGGCGGATGCCGGGCTTCACCGCATTCTCGTCGAGGGTGGGGGAATGGTGCACCGGAGCCTGCTCGACGCGCAGCTTGTCGACACACTCTGTGTGTACGTTGCTGGCGTGATCGTCCCCGGCGGGCGCTCGTGGATTGGCGGCGGCCCACTCGCATCGCTCGCGGAGGCCCAGCGCCTCAATGCGCCAACGGTCCGCTCGCTCGGTCCGGATGTCCTGCTGGAATACAGCCTTCCTCACCGCGTGGGGGCCTGATGTTTACCGGACTCGTCGAGGACGTCGGCACGATCGCGAGTGTGCTGGCGCGAGGCGGCGGCAAAGAGCTGCTCATTCGCTGCCCTAAGCTGCCGCTGTCGGAGTGCGCTCTCGGTGACTCCATCGCGGTGGACGGCGCTTGTCTCACGGTCGACCGCTTCGAGGGGGCGAACGGCTTCGTGGCGATTGCGGGCCGAGAGACCATTGAGCGGACCTCCCTCGCGGACGCACGACCAGGCCGCCAGGTTCACCTCGAGCGGGCCATGCAGCTCGGCGGACGTCTGGGAGGGCACCTCGTCCAAGGCCACGTCGATGGGGTAGGGCGCATCACACGCATCCAGGACCAGCAGGAAACCTGGGTGCTTTGGGTAGAGATGCCCGAAGATCTCGGTCGGTATGTAGCCTCGAAGGGCAGCATCACCATCGATGGTGTCTCGCTGACCGTCAACGAAATCGAGGGCCGTATGGCCCGCGTCAACATCGTGCCCCACACCCGTCGAGTCACGCACCTGGGCCGCAAACGCCCAGGTGGGAGTGTGAACCTCGAGGTCGATGTTCTGGCCAAGTACGTTGAGCGCCTGCTCAATGCGCCGGAATCGGGTAAAGGCACCCTCTTGTCCACTCTCGCACGTAGCGGGTTCCTCGACTGAGGCCTCGGAGCGACTCTTGCAAGTTTTCGATCCAGATCCAATTCGCCGTGTCGAACTCGCGCTCGAGGACCTTCGGGCCGGGCGCATGATCATCCTCGTCGACGACGAAGACCGCGAGAATGAGGGCGACATTGTCGTGGCCTCAGAGCTGGTCACGCCTGAGCACATCAACTTCATGGCAGTCCACGCACGTGGCCTCATCTGCCTGACGCTGACGAACGACCAGGTCGACAAGCTCGCGCTCCCGATGATGGCCACCAATAATCAGAGCGCCTACCAGACAGCGTTCACGGTGTCGATCGAGGCTCGCGAGGGCGTGACGACCGGCATCTCGGCGGCTGACCGCGCTCTGACCGTGCACGCGGCTATCGCGCCCGGCGCCAACCCGCGCTCCGTCGTGACGCCTGGCCACATGTTCCCTCTTCGCGCTCGCGATGGAGGCGTGCTGGAGCGCGTCGGCCAGACCGAGGGCTCGGTCGACCTTGCTCGCCTCGCGGGCTTGAACCCGAGTGGCGTGATCTGCGAGATCATGAACGCCGACGGCACCATGGCCCGCATGCCCGACCTCGAGGTCTTCGGCGAAGAGCATGGCATTCGCATCTGCACTGTCGCCGACATCATCAAGTACCGCATGCAGCGGGAGCGGGTGGTGCGTCGCGAGAGCAACGGCCAGATCGAGGTCCCCGGCATCGGCACCTTCCAGACGGTGCTCTACCGCAGTCTTCGGACCGATGGGCTCCACATGGCCCTCACGCTCGGCGAGCCGAACGCGGATGGCGCGCTCGTTCGCGTGCAGGCCTCCCCTCCGCCGTGGGCCTTCCTCGACGAGACGGTGAGCAAGGCCGCCGGCTCTGCGAAGTCTGCGCTTCGGCGCATCGCCGCAGAGGGCTCGGGTGCCGTCGTGTTTATGCATGCCTCCATGGGCACGCTCGATCAGCTGCAACACTCCTTCGTGCGCGACTTTGGCGGCGAGGGCAGCGCACCGGTGCAGGCTTCGGCCGAGGCACTCCGCGACCTAGGCACCGGCTGCCAGATTTTGGCAGACCTCGGCTTTACCAATCTTCGCATTCTGACTTCTTCGACCCGACCCATCGTCGGCGTCGAGGCCTACGGACTGCACATCATCGACAAGGTGCCGCTGTAGCGGCGACTGGGGAGAGAGCATGGCGCGCATCATCGAAGGGAAGCTCGTCGACGCAGGCGGTCGCTACGCGATCGTGGCCGGTCGCTTCAACGAATTCATCACCAGCCGGCTGATCGCCGGTGCCGAGGACGCTCTCGCGCGTCACGGTGTGAACACCGATGAGCGTCTCGACCTCATTTGGGTGCCGGGTGCCTTTGAGATTCCGTTGGCCTGCCAGAAGGTCGCGGCCAGTGGCGAGTACGCGGCTGTCATCGCGCTCGGCGCGGTCATCCGTGGCTCGACCCCGCACTTTGACTACGTGTCCTCCGAGGTCAGCAAGGGCGTCGCGAACGCGTCCATGAAGACGGAAGTTCCCGTGGTGTTCGGCGTGCTCACGACCGACACTATCGAGCAAGCCGTCGAGCGCGCTGGAACCAAGGCTGGAAACAAGGGTTTCGAGGCTGGGCTCTCCGCGCTCGAGATGGTCTCGCTATTCACCGCGTTGGGGAACTAGCGTGGCGTCGCGTCGTCGCGCTCGCGAGTACGCTCTACAGGCGCTGTACACGGCCGATCTCAAGGGAGACACCATCCCCGCCGCGCTCAACGCCCTCTGGGCAGGGTTGGTCGACGGCGAGGGAATCGACGAGTCCCGTCCCGCCGAGAGCGAGGAGGTCGAGTTCGCGCAGCGGCTGGCCCTTGGCGTCGACAGCAACCGCGAGGGCATCGACGCGCTGATCGAGGAGTGCTCGACGAACTGGCGCATTCCGCGCATGCCGGTGGTCGACCGCAATATTCTGCGTCTCGCCGCTTTCGAGCTCCAAGAGTGCTCTGACATCCCTGCAAATGTGTCCGTGAATGAGGCGATCGAGCTCGCGAAGAAATACGGCACCAAAGAGTCCCGCGCCTTTGTGAACGGCATCGTCGATCGCATGGGCCGCAAGCTCGACAGATTGGGGAGTCGTCCATCGTGAGCACCGCTGGAGCACAGTCCAAACCCAGGCCAAAGAGCGTCTTCGCGTCGTGGTGGTTTGGCGACGTGCTCCTGTTCACGATCAGCTTCCTGGTCGTGCTTGCCGCTGTGCTGCTCACGCCCACGCCAGAGCTCGTCGAGTTCTTTGGCTGGCCCGTTCCAGAGACCTGCGGGTACAAGCGCGTGCTCGGAATGGGATGCCCCGGCTGCGGGCTGACGCGCAGCTTCACCTACATGGCGCACTTCAACCCGGTTCAGGCGTTTCGGATGAACTGGATGGGACCTCCGTTCTTCCTGTTTGTCGCTGTGCAAGTGCCTTATCGGGTGCTTCGGCTGGTTCGGTCGTACCGCAAGCTCTAACCGTCGAAAAGTGGGTTAAGTTCGACGTATGACTGCACCCATCTCCGTGACCGAAGACGCGGCCGTCCGCATGAAGAAGCTCCAGAAGGCCCAGAGCTGGCAGGGCTGGGGTCTTCGTTTTGGCCTCAAGGAGAGCGGCTGCTCGGGCTACAGCTACCAGCTCGACTTCGAACAGACCCCGGAAGACGATGACCTGGTCTATGACCTGCATGGCGTTCAGGTCTTCGTCCACCCGCTTCACCTACCGTTTCTCACCGGCTCGACGATTCGCTGGAAAGACGAGCTGATGGAGTCGGGCTTCGTGGTCGACAACCCGAATGTTAGCCGCGAGTGCGGCTGCGGCGCGTCTTTCGACGTCCAGGCCTGATGCCCCGCGTACAGGTCGAGGGCTTCACCAGCGCCGATGCCGCAGAGGGGCAGACGCTGCTTGAGTTCTGCGAGGAGCACGGCATTCCTATGGAGTGCGCCTGCGGCGGATTTGCGGCTTGCAACTCGTGCCGCGTCGAGGTGCTCGACGGCGAGGGTGCTCTGAGCCCAGTGGTGGAAGAGGAACACGACTTTCTCGACGCGCCGAATCAGCGACTCGGATGCCAAGCCGAAGTGCTCGGGGACGTGTCGGTACGTCTTGCAAGCGGCATGTAGCTAGAAGGGGGCGTAGAGCGTCAGGAGCGTGTCGCAGGACATGGTCTCCAGGTCGTCTGCGCTGATGCCGCACAGGTCGAGCGCCTCTTCGAGTTCGTGAGTCGGCAGCGTGCCACTGGCCTGGCTCCAAGACCGCCGGCACTCGGAGGCAAAGTCCGAGCGGCTCCGTGCGCCCAAATCGCCCCACGAGATGGCTTCCCACCCCGGATCGGTCTCCTTGCAGGTGTCAATCGCCGACGCGACGTTTCCGCACAGAGACTCACAGCGGTCGCCGCAGCCCGTGGCCAGGGTGGCTACCAGAATCAATGCGCGAGCGATGCTCAAGCGCGATGGGGCGAAAGAGGTGGCCAGGGAGGGAGTCGAACCCCCGACACAGGGATTTTCAATCCCCCGCTCTACCAACTGAGCTACCTGGCCGTGCATCTCTTTCGATTGCCCCCGCCGATTAACGAGGCTGCCCAGAGGCGTCAACGCGTTCGGGTTCGACTTCCTCACTCGTACTCGATCTCTTTGACCGCGATGCTAAGTCGGCCGATGCGGTAGTTGAGGTTCGAGCGGGAGAGCCCGAGACGGCGGGCCGCACGAGCCTGCACACCGCCTGCCTGCTTTAATGCTTCGACGATCAGGTCTCTCTCGTAGGTGGCAAGGGCTTCCTGCAAGGTAGAGCCCACCTCCGGGAGAGTTGTGGAGCTCTGCGTGGGCGCCTCGAGCCTTGGTGCGCCGGCCGGCGGCTCGATTTCAAGCACGTCTTGTTTGCCGAGGATGACGGCTCGCTCGATGTGGTGCTGTAGCTGCCGGACATTTCCGGGCCAGTCATACGCGACAAGCAGCTCCATCGACTGCTGCGAGACCGAAGGGACCGGGCGGTTGGAGCGAGCCGCGTACATGCGCACGAAGTGGTCGACGAGCAGGGGAATGTCCGCGCGCCGCTGGGCGAGGGAGGGCACGTGCAGGGCCACGACGTTCAGCCGGTAATAGAGGTCTTCGCGAAACCGCTTCTCACGGACCTCTTCCGCGAGATCTTTGTTTGTCGCCGCGATGACGCGGACGTCAACGGTCAGCGTCTGCGATCCGCCGACCCGCTGGAAGCTGCTCGACTCGAGGACTCGCAGCAGCTTGATCTGCACATGAGGCTCGATCTCGCCGATCTCGTCGAGCAGCAAGGTGCCGCCGTCGGCCTGCTCGAACTTCCCTTGGTGCTGCCGGATCGCGCCCGTGAATGCGCCCTTCTCATGTCCAAAGAGCTCGCTCTCCAACAGGGGCTGCGGAATCGCTGCACAGTTGACGCGGACGAAGGCACCATCGCGGCGGGGGCTTCGCTCGTGGATGGCTTCGGCGAGCAGCTCCTTGCCCGTGCCGGTGGGGCCCATGAGCAACACGGTGGAGGGCGTTTCCGCGACTGCGGCGATGTCTTCGTAGAGCGAGAGCATCGATGGAGTGGTGCCGATCAGACGGGAGAAGCCGTGCGTTTCCTCTACCTGCTTACGAAGCTGTACGAGCTCTGCGCGCAGTGCCTTGGTCTCGAGTGCGCGCTCCAGGACGAGGAGAAGCTCGTCCTTGCCGACGGGCTTGATGAGGTAGTCCGCGGCGCCGTGCTTCATGGCCCCCACGGCGTCCTCGACGGAGCCGTAGCCAGTCATCACGACAACGGGCAGCTCTGGCCAGCTCTCGCGAACGGAGGCAAGGAGCTCGATGCCCGTGGCCCCGGGCATCTTCACATCGGTCAGGACGAGGTCGAAGGGCTCGGCTCGCAGTTGCTCCAGGGCCTCTCCCGGGTGGGTGGCTAGGGTCACGTCCATGCCGGCCTTGCGCAGGTTGACGCGCAACGCAGTCCGCACCGCCCGATCGTCGTCGACCACGAGGATTCGAGCGCTCATCGGATTTCCACGCTCAGCAGGGACGGGTCGACCATCCAGACCAGATCCTCTTGTTGTGCAAGGGTGAGCCCCATGCTGAGTGCGGGCGGGATGAGTTGCCCTGGTTGCTTGTGCAGACGAGCCTCCCACGACTGCAGGATCGGCAGGGGGACGAAGGCCTGAATCAGGGACGGAGCGAGGCTTTCGAGGGGGGCCGCCGTGGGGCTGTAGGAGATCAACGAGATCTTCCGACGCTCGGGAATACCCGCCAGCTCGCGGGCCGCGACGACGGCCTCCTGCAGACCGCCGAGTTCGTCCACCAAACCCACTTCTGCAGCGCGCTTGCCGGACCAAACGCGACCTCGCGCGACTTCTTCAACCTGTTCGTCCGTCAGCCCGCGACCCGTCGACACCCGGTCCTTGAACTGGTCGTAGGTCGCTTCGACGAGCGACTCCATCCGCGCTTCTTGAATGCCATCCCAGGGTGCGAAAGGGGACTCGATGGTGGCGTTACGCCCCCGTGCCAGCTGCTCCGAGTGCACCCCGAGATTCTCGGCGAGGCCCTCGAGGGCGAACTTGCCGCTGTAGACGCCGATGGAGCCGGTAATTGTGGTGGGCTCGGCGAGGATTTGGTCGGCGCCGGCGCTCACGTAGTACCCACCCGAAGCGGCCACGCCGCCCATGCTGACGACGACGGGCTTGCCTTCTCGCTGGACGAGCTGAGTGGCTCGCCAGATTTCGTCCGAGGCGTAGGCGGATCCGCCTGGAGAGTCCACGCGCATCACGACGGCGCGAACGGTGGGGTCCTTCGCGGCCTCGAAGAGCTGCTTGGTAACCGTGGCGCTGCCGGAACTCTTCGCCCCCAGAATGCCGCCCGAACTGGACGGTCCGCTGGTGATGACTCCCTCCACGTAGATGACGGCGATTCGGGACGGGTCTTCCCAGGGCGATCGCGGCTGCGGAAGGCGGTCAATGGGCGTGATGCGCACCGAACCGCCGTACAGCCAGTCGAGCTCGCCTTCGACCTGATCCGGGTAGAGCAGCACATCCACCAGCCCAAGATCGAGCGCGCGCTCCGCGGGCCACGGCGCACCGTTCACCCACTCCTCGACAACCTCGGGCGAGACCTCCCGGCCCTCGGCTACGCCAGTCACGAGTGACTCGTAGGTGTCGTCGAGAATGGCGTTCATCTGCTCAAGGCTCGCTTCGCTGGGCCCGGTCTCGGTGTACTGTTCGACGGCGGACTTGTATTCGCTGCGGCGTACGAACTGAGGCTCCACCCCGAGCACGTCGAACGCTCCACCGAAGTGGGTGAGTTCGGCCGAGAGACCGACGAATCGCAGTTCTGCTGCGGGGTGAAGGGCGACTCGGTCCGCAGCGGCGGCCACATAGTAGGCACCATTTCCGGGTGCGCCCTGCAGGTACACCAGTACGTTCTTACCGTGGCTGCGCAGGGACGTGACGCGGGCTCGGATTTCCTCGTAGCGCGCGAAGGACATCGAGCCTGCTCCGAGGGAGATCACCACGCCGCGGGTGCCTCGGTCAGACTCAACTTGTCGCAGCAGCTCCAGGGTCTGAAGCCAGGACCGCTCCGGCTCGAGGAAGAGGGTCGTCGGTGGTTGATACGGGTGATCTGCAATCGGGGCTGCAGCCACCCTGCGGCCCGACCGGAAGAGCGTCTCCCCTGGTTCGTCGGTCCCCAGGAAGGCCGTGACGGCGCCGTCGGTCCACTCGGATGTGGTGCCGACCCCGCCGCCGAAGCCGTTGAAGTAGAGCTCGAGCCCCATGGACCAGGTGAGGGGGGTGCCATCGTCGAGCACCTTGCTGGCGGCGCCGCGAAGGAACAGCCCCTCCACGGGCCGAAGTCGGGCTGCAACCTGCACGCGATCCGTGCTCACCGGACCGAAGTCGCGAAACAGGTCTGCACCGACCGTCAAAGCATCGCCAAACGGGCGCACAGCGAATCCACCACCCGTGTGAGCAGGGGCTCCTGTGTGTGGGCTGCCCATGTTGCGAAACGTGGTTCCAATTCCAAACCAAGGGAGGGGACGCCAAGATGCGCTGCCGTCGTACGCGACGAAGTTGCCGTCCTCGGCGCCGAGGTGCCACGCGAGACGCCAGCCGATGGCGAGCCGCTCGGGCAGCTCGAACCCACTGGCGTAGTCAATGGTCCACTGGTTGGTTCCGTCGGCGCCGCTGAAGTTGTGGACGCCGAAACCCAGGCTGCCGACCCCTGCGGTGAGCGCGATGGAGCGTGCTCCACCTTGAATGGGTTGGTGGATGAAGATCCCGCCGCGCCGATCGGCGTCGTAGGCGAGGTTGGCGGGGTTCACCCACAGTGTGCCCGGTCCGGACTCGGTCGCGATGGAGCTGGCTACCAAGGCCGGCCGGTCGGGGCTTTGTCCGAGTGCAAGTGCGATGAGCAGCGAAGCGAGCATGGTTCCTCTCCCGGGGAGAGTAGCCCGAGTGAGGCGGAGATGGCCGTCACGTGGAACTCAGCGGGGTAATCGCGGTCTCAGAAGGGGCACCAACACGCTATGCTGATTGTGCCGGCGCTCTCCATGAGGGCCGTTTCCCCTCCGCTCTCGCCCCCCCCGAGCCTTCATGCAGTCTCTCGCGCGAATCCTTATGGTCATCCTGGCGACCTCTCTGCTGTTCGAGCCTCCGGCCGTCGCGGAGCCTGCCGACGCACCGACGATCGAGCAGATGCTCGAGCCGATCACGAAGGAGCGGGCGTTTCGCTCGTTCCGTTCAGCTATGCAGGTCATCCACGTCGCGTCCGGCGAAGAGGTGTTCTCGCGTAGCGAAGAGCGCGCCCTCGTTCCCGCATCCACGATGAAGGCCATCACCGCTGCTACTGCCCTCCGGACGTTGGGGCCGGCCCACCGCTTCGAGACGGAGTTCCTCATCGACGGGAAGGTGGATGCCTCCGGAGTGCTCCGCGGGGACCTCGTCGTTCGAGGGGGAGGGGATCCCACACTGGTGGTCGAGAAGCTCTGGAAGATGGTGGTGGATCTGGAACTCGAAGGCGTCGAACGTATCGACGGCAACGTGATCTACGACGACAGCTACATGTCCAGGAACCACCGCATCGCAGGCTGGAACAAGGCCAACGACATCAAGCGCGGGCCGTCCTACTTCGCCCCCATCGGCGCGCTCTCGGTGAACTTCAACAACGTGTCCCTCGTGATTCGTCCCGGTGCCGAGGTCGGCAAGCCTGCCCGGGCCCGGCTCGAGACCGAGGCCGGCGACTACGTCGAGATTCACTCCGAGGAGCTGATCACCTCTGCTGCGGACGGCCGTCTGCGTCTGTCGATTGACAGGGTCGTAGAGGATGATGGCTCCATGGCCTTCACTCTCGACGGCTCGGTGCCCCTCGACATGGATGCTCGCCGTTTCTACCGCACCGTCGAGGATCCGACGGCCCACTTCATGGCGGTGTTCGAGGGCTTGCTGGACCGTCAGGGCATTCGGGTCGACGGTCGGCACAAGCGCGGAGCGGTTCCGGACTCAGCCGAGCGGATCGTGAAGCTTCGCTCGCCTCCGCTCACGGCCATCCTGATGGACATGAACAAGTTCTCGAACAACTTCATGGCTGAGCAGGTCACCCGCGCGCTCGGAGCCGAGGTCCACGGCGAGGGCTCAAATGATCAGGGAGTCAGGGTCATCACCGATTACATGGTCTCCCTCGGCCTTGATGCGGACGACTTCGCCATCGCGAACGGCAGTGGCCTGTCTCGAGAGACGCGACTACAGCCCACCCACCTGACGGCGGTGCTCCTCGATATGGTCGATGATCCTCGCGTAGGTGCGGAGTTCCGTGCTTCGCTCGCGATCGCAGGGACGGACGGAACACTGTGGCGTCGCCTAAACGACCAGCCCGGGCGGTTGCGCGGGAAGACGGGGACGGTCGATGGCGTGCACTGCTTGGCTGGGTACATGGAGGCGGCCGATGGCGAGCTGTATGCGTTTGCCTTTCTTGCGAATGATATTCGCGGCGGCACCGGCAAGGTGAAGGGCATTCACGACCGTCTCGCGCGTAAGATCTTTGAGACCACATGGTCTCCGAACACGTCGGGGGGAGCGACTCAATGAGGCTGTGTGGCTCGCCGCGGATGCCTCTGACCCGATAGGTGGGGGCGCCTAAGTTCGAGTTGCGAGCAATTTCTTGGACCTCGGGTCCACCCGACAAGGTCCGGTCGGACGTTTGACACCTCAAACGAGGCGACGGTATACCCACCCGCCGACCGGCTCAGATACACTGCAGCGGGTTGGCGATCTCCGGAGACAGCTAGATGCGAATTTCCACCGTGGCGCGAGCAGCAGCGTTCAGCGCTCTGCTCCTCGCAAGCACGGCCCTCGCGCAGGATGAGGGCGGCTTGAGTGATGGCGATTCCGCCGCAGCCGAGCCGGAGCTGCCCGATGCGGCGGCTACCGAGCGAAGCTTCAACAGAGAGCTACGCACCGTTGAGCAAGACGTCACGCGCCTCAAAGAGCGTGTGTTTCGGTCAAAAGCGACGCTGCAGCTTCTGAAGGAACTGGTCGTCGAGGGCGCGAGTCTCGGGTCGCGGGTGGTCATCCACCACGTCAACGAGATGGGGCCGTCCTACACGATGGAGTCGATTCAGTACTTCCTCGATGGGCGAAACGTCTACAACAACGCCGACTTCGAGGACGGTCTCGACCATCTTCGCGACATGAAGGTGCATGAGCAGAGCGTGCCCCCCGGGCCCCACACCTTGCAGGTGCAGTACTCGCTGCGCGGCAACGGCTTCGGCATCTTCAGCTACCTGCGTACGTACTCGTTCAAGGTTCAGTCCTCGTTCGAGTTCGAAGTCGACGACGGTATGGCGACCTCAGTACGGGTCATCGCCGACGAGCACAAGGGCTTGACGCGGACCTTCATGGACCGCCCCAACGTCAAGTACATGCCCGACACCCAGCCGATCCGGTCGGAGTAGGCGGTTTTCGCCAAGGAGCTGAGAATGCCATTCCCGCTCGTGCGCCGTGGTCTTGTGGTGCGCCTTGCGACGCTGGGTCTACTGCTCGCTCCCGCGGTTTCGCTGGGAGCCGATTCGTTCAAGCAACGGATCAATGAGCTGACCAAGGCTGTCGACAACCTCGACGGACAGGCGCGCACGCTTGATTCCAGCATTGCGCCTGGACGGGGCATCCTCTCTCGCGAGATGGCGACGCTTCGCTACCAAGATGCCGTCTACGACTTCATGCTCGGCGAGTACGAGCCCGCTGCCGAGGAGTTCTTTTCTCTGGTCGCGAGCGGAGTCCTCACTGACGCCGGCCTCCATCGCGACAGCGAGTGGTACCTGGCGGAGTCCCTGTTTCAGATGGGGAACGCGGCCACAGCGGAAGGCCAGTACCAGTCGATCGCCTCGAACAACAACCACCCGTTTCGCGAGGATGCTGTCAGGCGTCTTCTCGAGCTCTACGCCGTCACGGGTCAGTCCGAGCTGTTCTACGAGATCTATCGACGTGAGATCGTCTCGGGAAAGGTCGCTCCGAGTCCGCTGGTCACGTACACGGTCGCCAAGGCCTTCTACGCTCAGTCCGAGCGCACTGAGGCACGCGAGCAGTTTGCGCGCATTCCGGCCGAGTCCGAGTGGTATGCCCGCGCACGGTACTTCCTTGGCGTCATCGAAGTCGCTGGCGGAAGCTTTGAGACCGCGCTTCCGTACTTCCTCGAAGTGGCGGACTTGCCTCCGCAGACCGTGGCCGACCGTCAGGTGCAGGACCAGGCGTTGCTCGCCATCGGTCGTCTTCAGTATGAGCTCGGTCGCTACGACGAGGCGAGTTCTGCCTACATCCGAATCGGCGGTGACTCCGAGTTTCTCGCGGACAAGCTCTACGAAGTGGTTTGGGTCTACGTGAAGCAAGAGCGCTGGGCAGAAGCCCTGCGCGCCGTCGAGGTGTTCCTCCTCGGCTTCCCGGAGCACGAGTACACCGCTCGCCTCAAGCTACTTGAAGGTCACCTGCACCTGCAGCAGGACCAGTATGAGCCGGCGCTGGTGTCGTACGAAGATGTGATCAGCGACTACACACCGGTTCGTGACCGCTTCGCTGATCTCGCGGGGTCCGACGATGATCCTGGCCGCTATTTTCAGCGTGTGCTCGAGATCTCGCGCGGCGAGCTCTCTGCCGATCGCGCCCTTCCGGCATACGCGGTCGCGATGATGCTCGCGGATGACGAGCTCTCTCGCTCGATCTCGGTGTACGAAGACCTCCTGATTCAGGAGGAGGTCGTTGCGACCTCCGAGGCGCTGATCGTCGAAATCAAGGATGCGCTGTCGAAATCCGAGTCCGTGGGTGGCTTTGGCGAGATTGCCTACCAGGCCTCGACCAACCAGTACCTCACGCTGCGCACTGAGCTCGATGTGCTCGCACTCGAAGAAGAGTGGCTCATTAAGAACTCGCCGAACAAGCGTATGGCTGACGAGATCGGCCCGCTCGTCGTGCAACGCGACTCGATTGAGGCTCGCCTGGCTGACCAGGGCGGTACGGGAAGCTCAACGACTCCCGATCAGCCCGCTCCCAAGACCTACTCCGCCGAAGAGCGCCGCCGGATCGACCTGACCAAAGAGGTGGCGTCGCTCCGTGAGCAGGCTGAGCGGCTGATCGAGGTCGCTGCGGATCCGAGTGCAGACCCGGACGCCAAGGCCGAAGCAGCCCTGGCACTCGAGGACGTGGAACTCTCGCTCGCGGAGCAGGGAGCCAATCTTCAGGAACTCGGCGGCCCCCTCGAAGGCGACACGACTGTGAGCGTCGCTGGGTCTGGGTCTGGCGGTGGGGGTTGGGCGCTGGAGCTGTCACGGGAGATTCAGCAGCTGCGCGCCCAGTACCAGCCGTATCGACCTGCCGGTGACACGGGCCAGGCGGCGCTCATGAGTGCTCGCTTTGACGGCATGTACACGACGCTCGAGCACGACAGTGACTTGTACGCCGAGATCCTCGACCGCGTTGCGAGCGCACAGTCCTCTGAGATGGACAAGATTCGCAGCCGTTTCGAGGCCGAAGTGCGGCAGGTCGAGCGCCAGAAGGGCGACCTCGTCGGGACACTCACCGAGGTCGAGAACGTGTCGGTAGCACTGACGCGCGATGGCTTTGGCCGCCTAGAGGGCTTCTTCAGCGAAGCGCTTCTGGGAGCAGACGTCGGCATTGTCGACGTCTTCTGGGCCGAGAAGCTCGAGACAGGTGAGCGCCGCGAGCGACTCGCCGAGGAACGCAACGAGCTGATCGACGAACTCGAGAGTCGCTTCTCTCTGATTCGCTCCAAGCTCGGTGAGGAGAAGAACTGATGCGGCGCGTCACTCTGCTGTTGGCACTTGCGCTCGCGCTTCCCGCGGTCGCCCAGGATGTGCCGGCTCCCACAGGCTCTTCCGCCGAGAAGGTTGCGGGCTACAACGCCGAAGAGGCGGCCGCATACCGCGCTGTCAAGGAGCGCTTCGCCTCTCGTATGGCCGAGTTCGAGGCCGATACGCGCGCGTTCGTCGACCGAAAGGAAACGATCGAGCGGGACAAGCTGTCCGCGAATTACGACGGCGTGATCTCGACCCTCGAGTCCGCCGAGACCGGCCAGCGGGAACAGGCGATCACCCGCATGGAAGCCTTCCTCGAGAAGTATGCGGTGAGCGACTACCACGATCATGTCCGCTTCCGCCTGGCCGAGATGCACTTCGAACTCGCCCGCGAGACGTGGCTGACCGAGGGTGCCGAGTTTGAGCGCCTTGCCGCCGAGCTTGGATTTGACCGCCTCGATGAGCTCCCGCCAGAGCCGAAGGTCGATTTCTCTCGGTCGCTGGGGCTGTACGAAGAGATCTTGGCTGCGAATGCCGACCGCCCCACTGACCAAAAGTACCAGTTCATGGACGGCGTCCACTACATGATGGGCTGGTGCTACAACGAGCCCAACGCCGCTCAGTACGACGAAGACACGTCGCTCGTCTCGTACAGTGCTCTGGTCGATGGGTATCCGGATTCGGGCCTAGCGGATCCCGCGCACCTCTTCATCGGCAACTTCCACTTCGACCGCAACGATCTCGGTCCGGCGCTGGAGCACTACCAGGCTGTCTTCGATAAGGGCTCCGAGGGCGACTACTACATTGCGTCCCTCTACCAGCTGGCTTGGGCCTTCTACAAGCAGGCCAATGAGCCTGAGGAGTACGACCAGGCCCTCGACATGTTCGCTCAGGTACTTGATGACTCCGAGATCTCGCTTCGCGAGAGTGGGCGCGAGTCCGAGTACGCTCCGGACGCCATCAAGTACATGGCGATCTCGATCTCTGACATCGGCGACAAGATGGGCGAGGACCCAGTCGCGGTGGCCCAGGGCTATTTCTCGCGTAGCACCCCGGGCTCCTATGAGCGGGACGTTTACGTCGAGCTGGGCGAGGTGCTTACGCAACAGGCTCGTTGGGAAGAGGCCATCGCGGTCTACCGCCATCTCCAGAATGAACCTCGTTGGGCCGAGAGCGCTGAGAACCCAGACTGGCAGATGAAGATTGTGCGGCTCTGGCTGCAGCCCGAGCCCCCGGACCTCGCGGCATCCGCGGCGGCGCGGATCGAGCTGACCGAGCGCTACGCTGACGGCTCAGATTGGTGGGTGTCGAACCGGAGCAACCCCGAGGCGCTCGCCACGGCTCGGGCCTACATCGAGGCATCGCTGGCCGACGTAGCCATCGAGTACCGCCTCAATGCGGACAAGACGGGCAACCCAGACGACTACTCGCTCGCAGCTGCGAAGTTCCGCGAGTACATGGACAAGTTCCCGATCTCCGACGACTACTACCAGATTCAGTGGTACCTGTCGGACACCCTGTACCGGGGTGGCTTCCACGACGAGGCCTTGGCTGAGAACGCCGACCTGATCCGTACCCAGCGCGCGCACGACTACGGCGACGCGGCCACCTACTTCTCCATGGACGCGACCCTTTCGTTGCTCCAAGAGAACAACGCGCCCCCGAAGCTCTCGGAAGAGTTGCTCGACCCCGAACAGCGTCAGCTGGCTCTCGAGCTCAAGGGGCCGCTCTGGGTGGTTCCGCGGAAGGGCGCCGTTGAGCGCACTTACGAGGCTGGCACCAAGCAGATCAAGGTGCACTCCCTTGGCGAAGACCACGTCGACTTCATGGCGGCGGCAGACCTCGTGCTTCAGCATGAGTTCTCGGAAGAAGCCATCGAGGGACTGCCGGATTTCCAGGCCGTCCTCGCACAGCGTCGCCACAAGGTCATGTACCTGATCGGGCAGACCCTGTTCTTCCACAACCGCTACGACGAGGCTCGTCCGAGGCTCGAGAAGCTGGTTGAGGAATACCCGCAGACCAACGAAGGCGCCTTCGCCGCTGGCCTCCTAGTCACCAGCTACCAGATCGAAGAGAACCTCGCGGAAGTGCGCCGTCTCACGACCCGCTTTGCGACGATGCAGCTCGGCGAGGATGCCGAGTTCATCGCTGCCCGTCAGGCCGAGTTCAAGAACCTGCTCGAGGGCACGGCCTTCAAGCAGGCACTCGCGTTCGTTGACGCAGACGATCGCGCCTCCGCCGCCGCGAGCTTCCTCTCCTTCACCGAGGAGTTCCCGGAGTCCGAGTACGTCCCGCTAGCGCTTTACAACTCGGCGAACAGCTATGAGCTGATCGGTGAGGCGGCCAGGGCAAACGAGCTCTTCGAAGAGTACGTGAATCGGTACCCGGACGACGACCGCTCGCGAGCCTTGTACTTCCGTATCGCCGCGAACTACGAAGCGACCTTCGAGCTCGAGAAGGCTGTCGACTACTATGGTCGTCTGGTCCAGCGTTTCCCGGACTACACGGACACACCGAACGCGATCTACAACTCGTCGTTCCTGCTCATCGGCATGGGTGACCACGCCGGTGCAGCCAAGGGCTACATCGAGTACGCCACGAAGTACCCCGACTTGCTCGACCGTGAGGAAGTCTACTTCGAGGCTGGAAAGCAGTGGGAAGAAGTAGGGGACCGCGAAGCTCGTCGCTTCTACGAGGGCTACCTCGCGGAATGGGGCTTCTCGAACCCAGACCATGCGCTGTACGCGAAGTATTGGCTCGCACAGATGCACCGCGACTCCGGTCGGGTCACCAAGTACCGGGCCATGATGGATGAGATCGTCGAAGACTACGACCGTCTTGTTTCCGAAGGTCTTCCCGTTCGCGCCGGCCGTGGCTATGCGGCAGGACGTGCATTCGAGTTGCTCGAAGAGGAGTACGCGACGCTGATCGCGGACAAGCTGATTCGCGACGAGGCGAAGGACGCCGAGCTGATCTTCCAGATCAAGCCTGGCCAAGTCGTCGAGTTCGAGAAGAAGGCCCTCGATATCGTCACTCGCTACCAGGACTTTGAGTACAGCGGCGCCGCGTTGTACTTGGCTGGCTCCGGTTATCTCTACCTTGCCGACCTGGGCTACAGCATCGAGTGCCCACGTGGCTACTCCGAGGCAGAGTGCGACCTGTTCATGGAAGTCATCTACGCCGAGGGCTACCCGCAGTTTGATGCGGCGCAAGCCAAGGCTGTGGCCCGCTTCGAGCGGATCATCAAGACGGCGAGTGACCAGAAGCAGTACAGCGAGTGGGTGGGCAAGGCCTACGACGCGCTCAACGAGCTCGATCCCAAGGGCTACCCGGCTCTGAAGCTCGAGATTCGCGGTGAGCCCCGGGCTGCCGATGTGCCGCCGATTCTACCGGTTACTGCAGCACCCAACGAGGAGGCCAACTAATGCGCACTCTCGCTTCATTGGCCCTTCTTGGAATGGTCGCCTGCGGTCCGAAGAACGGCGGCGTCGAGAGTCCTGCGGCCACGCCGGCTGAAGAGCCGGCGGCGTCCGCACCGGACGAAGGCGGCACGACCCCCGAACCTGCGCCAGCAGCACCGACCTCCGAGTCCGTGTCCAAGGCGGACGCGGCGGCGTACGACAAGATCAACGAGGCTGTGGCGCTGCTCGACCCCGGGAAGAACAATCACAACCCGGCGGGCGCAAAGACAATTCTGTCCCAGGTCATTGCCTCGAACCCCGATATCGCCACTGCCCACCTGAACATGGGAGTCGCTAAGCACCAGATGGGCGACCTGGCCGGTGCTCGCTCCAGCTACATGTCCGCTGGCGACTTGGACAGAGAACTGTCCTTCGTACCTCTGTACATGGGGCGCTTGCAGGAACAAGCTGGGCGTCCGGATCTTGCTCTTGCGCAGTACAAGGCCGCAGTGGAGAAGTCGCCGAACGACATCATTCTCCGCGAGGCGCTCGTCGGTGGCCTCGTCCAAGCAGGTGAGATCGATGAGGCCATCCGGCAGGCCAAGGATGCCCTCAAGGTGAATACGCAGAGCGTTCAGCTCTACAACAGCCTTGGGCTGGCCTATCTACAGAAGGGCGAGATCGCGCTTGCGCGCTTCGTCTTCGAGAAGGCACGCAACACGGTCGAGGGAGCGGACGAGAGCGCGGCAATCCACGCCAATCTCGGACGAGTCCTGCGCCAACAGGAAGACCTGCCGAACGCACGGTTCCATCTCACGAAGTCGGTCGAGCTCGACGAACGCTACCTCCCTGGTCTCGTCTTCCTGTCGGACCTCTACCTAGAGGACCGGAACTACGGTGATGCCGTTGGTCTCCTCGAGAAGGCCAAGGCGCTCGACGGACGGAACTTCTGGATTCTGCTCAACCTCGGTATCGCCTACCGAGGCACCGATGAGTTCGACAAGGCAGAAGCTGCCTACGAAGAGGCCATGAAGGTCGACGCCGAGAACCCGGCGCCGATGTTCAACATGGGCATTCTCGATGGCGACTATCGCAAAGACTACGGCAAGGGCATCAAAGCGCTTCAGTCGTACATCGACATGGGCGGCGAACGGGCCGATGTCGCTGCGAAGTACATCGAGGGACTCGAGAAAGAGAAGCGTCGCGCCGAGCGGCGCCGTCAGCGAGAAGAGCAGCGCAAGCAGGCTGAGGCCGAGGCCGCAGAGCGGCAGCGTTTGCTTGAACAGGAAGCTGCCCAGGGTGGGGGAGAGGAGACTCCCGCACCCGCACCTGAAGGAGGCGAGTGATGAAGCGCATTGCCCTCGCGATCGTCGTCATAGTGAGCACGCTCTCCGTCTGGTCTAGCTCCGATGCCGAGGCTGCTCGGAAGCGCATCAGCTTCGAGGAGACTCAGATCACGGCTGAGGTGCAGAAGCCTCAGGTTGCCGTCTTCATCAGTCGGGAAAACCTCCACAAGGGGTATCGACTGGAGCTCCGCGAGAGCTTCATTCCTCGCATTCTCGAGAGCGTCGAGCGCGCTCCCTTCTAGTCTTCGGTCGTAGCGCTGCGCGATCGTCAGCCCACCGGTGATCGTCATTGAGGCACACCTTGCTTCCCCTTGACGAACCGACGTGGCCTGATGTGGTCGATAGAAGCGGCAAACCCGTCCGTCAGTAAGCTCTGACAGGCTCCTGACGATCCCATACTCACCAAAACCGGCCCGGTCGTTTACAGTCCCCGGGTCCTGCAATCCGCCCTCACCGGTCAGACCGGGTGGGGGAGATAAACCCAGCGGAGTCTCACGACATGATCAACCCCATCACCATGTTCCAGGACGGCGGTCCGTTCATGTACTTCATCCTCATCGCGGCTGTGTTCGCGATGGCGATTGCATTTGAGCGGCTGTTCTACATCTTCTTCCGCGCCAACATCAACGCAACCGCGTTCATGGCGCAGGTCCAGAAGCTGATCATGGCCAACAACATCGACCGCGCGATCAAGCTCTGCAACGCAGAGCCGCACGCTGCTCTCCCCAAGGTTGTCAAGGCCGGCCTCACCCGCGCCAACCGCACCGAGAAGGAGATTGAGAACGCGATCGACGAGGCGACCCTCGAGGTCGGCCCGATCCTCAACAAGCGCACCGGCTACCTGTCGATGCTCGCCAACGTTGCAACGCTGCTCGGCCTGCTCGGAACCATCATGGGTCTGATTCAGGCTTTCGAGGCTGTGGCCCATGCCTCCGCCGAGATGAAGCAGACGCTGCTGGCTGCCGGTATCTCCGTCGCCATGTACACCACCGCTGGTGGTCTGGTCGTCGCTATCCCGACCCTCATCCTGCACGCCATCGTCTTGGCGCGTACCAACAAGATCCTCGACGACATTGACCAGTACGGTCTCAAGACGGTGAACCTGCTCACCGCTCGTCGTCGCGGCGGTCTCAAGGAAGAGGTTGCGGCAGAGGCCTAGGCCTTTAACCGCACTGTTCGCCCGCCGACCTCCCCACCGGTCATTGGAGCCACTCTATGGCTAAGAAGCGACTCGGAACTGCTGAGGAATTGAACCTGGTTCCTATCATGAACCTGGTCACCATCCTCATCCCGTTCCTTCTGATGGCAGCACAGTTCATCAGCTTGGCTGTCATCGACTCAACCTTGCCCGCTATCGGCCCACCACAGCCGCCTAGTGAGCAAGAAGATGACGACCCGCCGCTGAGTCTGTCCGTGATGATCACGGATGAGGGCTTCACGGTGAAGGGCAGTGGCATCGACGAGATCGTCGGCGCCAGTGAAGACGAAGGCGAAGAAGCCGGACCGACCATTCCCTGCACCGTGCAGGGCTGTCCGACTCCCGACACCTACAACGTCGCCGAGCTGACCCGCATGCTGACTGAGATCAAGGACCTTCCGGGCAATGAGGATGAAGAAAACGTCATCCTCGTCCCCGAGTCACGGGTTCCGTACGAGGTCCTGGTCTTGACCATGGACTCCGCGCGTAACGATCCTTCGCAGAAGGTCGATGGCAAGTCCCGCATCCTTTTCCCCTTCGTCGTCATCGCCGGCGGCGCGTGATTCTGGGAGCACAGAATGGCTAAGAAAAAGGGACGTCGTCCTACAGTCGAGGGTGAGCTCAGCATCACCTCGATGATGGACATGATGACCATCATTCTCGTCTTCCTCCTGAAGAGCTACTCCACCGAGGACATCTCGGTGAAGGCTTCGGATGACCTCGAGATCCCCCTGTCGTCGGCCAAAAAGCCGCCGCGTCTGGCGGTCAACCTTGTTGTCACCCGCTCTCAGGTTCTCGTTGACTCGGTTCCGGTGCTCTCGCTTGAGCGCGTCCCGGACGAGGAGACTGGCGAAGAGATCGTGCGTGTTCCCGAGGATGAGAAGAAGGGCCAGATGGTCTCGAAGCTCTACGACCGTCTCCTTGAGAAGGCGGAGTATGCCGAGGAGCTGAGCCAGCGCGCTGGCACCGAGGACTCCGAGTTCAAGGGACAGATTCTTCTCCAGTGCGATCGTCGACTTCCGTTCAACGTCATCCGTGAGGTCATGTACACCGCGGGTCAGGCAAAGTTCGGCGAGTTCAAGTTTGTCGTCATCCAGGGTGGCGAAGGCTGATTCGCACCAGCTGAAGCTGAAGTCCGCCGTAGCCTCGCTGCGGCGGACTTTGTTTTTTCTATGATGCTCAATGATGAGCAGCGTTTGGGTCGGCACGTAAGCCAGCCGTTTTGGTGGATTCCTGCGGGGTTTGGCGGCGTTCAGTCGATGCTTCGCCAGCCGGGTGCCACCGGGCTAGTCTACGTTCCGTATTTCGGCAGACCTTTGCTTGTCAGCCGCCCCTTCCAAGTCTATTCTCGCCCTGCCTTTGGTCTGTTTTCAAAGGCGCAGTGGCCCTGCAATTCCCCATGACTGACGCTGCTCTCACAACCTGTGAACCTTTTCGGTTCACGATGGTCAGAGTGGCTAGGCGTCAGAAGGCGCTGGGGAACCAGGCATCGGAGTCCTGATCGATGGCAGCGCAGGCCAATAAAGAAAAGAAGAAGGTGCTCCGGATCGGCGTGATCCAGGGCGGCAAGCTCGTGCAGCAGCGCCTGATTCCCTCTGGTGAGTCCGTTACCATTGGCGAGAGCGCCAAGGCGACCTTCGTCTTTCCGAAGACGGGGCTCCCGCGGGCTGAATACCCTCTGTTTGTGCACCGGAAGGGCGACTACGTCCTGAACTTCACCGAGGGCATGAAGGGCAAGATCTCTTCTGGCGGCGTCGCGGTGACCCTGGCGAAGCTCCGGAGTGACCCGGGTGTGGCGCACCAGGGTGGTAGCTGGCGCCTCGGGCTCACGAACCAGGACCGTGGAAAGGTCGCTGTCGGCGATGTGACCGTGCTGTTCCAGTTCGTTCCGCCTCCGCCGGTACAGGCTGTCCAGCCGCTTAAGGCCATGGACTTCCGTCCCAGGCTTCTCGAAGATGACGATCCAGTCTTTCTCGGGTTCTTGGGTGTTTGGTGCGCGCTTGCGCTGATTCTTCTCGTGTTCGTCTACGTGTCAGATCCGCCGGAGTACACGCTCGAAGAGATGCCGGATCGCTTCACCAAGATCGTGCTTCAGCCCGAAGCACCCGAGGTCGAGCCTGAAGAGGCGGAAGAAACCGAAGAGGTCGACGAGAACGCGGAGGCTGCCGAGGCTGAAGAGGCCGAGCCCGAAGAGGTCGAGCCCGAAGAGCCGAAGGAGCCGAAGTCGGTCGAAGAGGTTGCTGCCGACCAGCAGCAGCAGATCGAAGAGCTCAAGGAAAAGAGCCTACTCCTCAAGATGCTCACCACTCGTAGTGAGCATGGTGTGGGCACTGCCGAGGACGCCTTCGCCGAGGGCGACGCGGGGATTGGCGATCTCGACGCGGCGCTGGAAGGCGTCGGAGGTGTTGAGATGGCTACCGGCGAGAACGGTGGCATTCGCGGCGGCACCGGCACCACCGAAGACGCTGACATCGGCGTGGTCGGTCGGGCAGGCGGCGGCTCGTCGGATCTCGGAGACGGTCCGTCGACGACGATCAAGGGCTCCGTGGCTTCAGGCACTGTCGACGCTGGCGACCTCGAGGACGGAGATCTCATCCGTCGCACGATCAGCAAGAACCAAGGTGCGCTGACGTACTGCTATGAGCAGCGTCTCCGTCAGAATCCCTCCCTCTCTGGACGCGTGGAAGTCGAGTGGGCCATCCGCCAAGGACGCCCCACGGGAATCTCGGTCTTCGCCAACTCGACGGGTGACGACGCGTTTGGTGAGTGCATTGTCGGCAAGATCGCGCGCTGGCGCTTCGATGGCGTAGACACCGATGGTGACCTCGTCAGCGCTCCGTTCGTGTTCTCTCCGAAGAACTAGGTCAGACCCTTCGGTTGGCCGGTCCAAGGCGTTGCTTGACGGTGATGCCTCGGAGCGGGTACGAAGGAAGTGGTGCCATCCCTCTGGAGAACCCGATGTTTCGAACTCTCTCACTCCTCCTCCTCCTGGCGACGCCTGTCGCTATGGCCCAGGACGGGGGAATTGCCGGCGACCTGGAGCGGGCATCTGCGACCAGCGACGGCGAGAAGCTTGACTACGCTGAGGCTTCCACGGCGGAGCTGAAGTCGGCTGTACTCGAAGTTGCGGGCCTGCTCGAAGAGGCCCGACGGACGGGAGATGATGTGGAGCGCCTCGAGTGCATCACGCGTCACCTACAGAGCCTTCGCGTGCTTCTGAACTCCGTTCAGGAGGGCACCGCGCAACTCTCGGCTGAGCTGAGCGGCTCGACCGCACAAGCCGATCACACCTTCCGGCGCATCGTGGTTGCGCGAGGCAAGGGACGCGAGCTGCTCGCCCTGGCCCTCCAGTGCACGGATGACGGTTCCGCCTCTGACGGAAGTACCGTTGTCGACTGGACTTCCGAGCTCCTCGACAACACCGAAGACCTCGACGGCGTTTCTGAAGATCCGCTCGATCTTGGCTTTGACCCACCGGCTGCAAGCCCTTACCAGTAGACCCGCGTCCGCGAGTGTATTATCGACGGCGTCGCGACTGACGTGCTGGGAGACCCTTGGGCCCGAAGAGTGTGAACGAAGGGATGCGAACGATGCGCTACGGCGTGGCTGCGGTCACGTGCGCCTTGCTTGCGCCAGCCGTCGGAGTGGCCGCTCCTGGTGACCACATTCATGTGGGCGAAGCGGTGCTGACGCCCACCCTGGACCTTGGGCTCGAGCATCGGACCAATGTGTACCGGCGTGACCAGCGGTTTGTCGCAGGAACCGCCTTTCGCGTTGCGCCCGGACTCGACCTCTCTCTCGATGGTCCAGAGGTCTTCGTCGGCATCAACGGCGAGTGGGAGCTTCGCAAGTACATCCAGTCCTATGCGACCAACCTCGATCGTCTCAACGATTTCAACCTCGGTGGTCGGGTTGACCTGTTCCGCAATCGGCCGCTGGGCCTCGAGCTGCGAGAGTCCGCGACGCTGCGGAACAACACGGTGGACAGCGGTGGTGCAGAAGACCCATTCGCGACCCAGCTTCGCAACGAGGCCGGAGCACGGGTAAAGATTCGCTTCGGGCCAGCGTTGGAAGTCGTGCCCGGCTTCACGCATACATTCGACGACTTCCGCGTTCCAGATGGCGCCATCGTCGGCAACCCCGACCGGCACTACAACACGCGGTCGGGCCTGACGCCCGGACTCGCTGCGCAGTGGAAGTTCTTTCCACGCACGGCCTTGGTCTTCGACTCAAGCCTGACGTTCTTCTCTTGGTCTGAGAATCAGATCTCACGACTTGCCCAGCAGCCTGGGTCGTTGAGCGTGGCGATTCCGAACTCGACGCACCTGAAGGTGAAGACGGGTCTACGCGGGCGCGTGAGTGAGAACATCACGACGACCGTCGAGCTTGGGTACGGCTTCGCCAACTACAAGTCCGAGGGCCTGACCGGTTCCGGAGAGATTGCTGCCGACCTCGGTGGACTGAAGGGGCTGCTCGTCACTGCGCAGGCCCAGTACCTTCTCACGCCACGGCAGAAGTTCACGGTCGGCTACAAGAAAGACTTCGCCGATAGCTGGTTCAGCAACTTCATGACCTACAACCACCTGTACCTCAAGCACCACGGTGCCTACGGTGAGCGGGTGACCTCCGATGTAGAGCTCATGATGCGTTTCGAAGGGTACGAAGGCGCCGTCCTCCGCGACGACCGGATGCTTCGTGTGAAGGCCGACGGCACGTTCGCACTGCAGGACTGGGCGAGCACGACGGTGGGGCTCTGGTATACGCAGCGGAGCTCGACCGATGCGTTGGTCGCCTGGAACGACATCAACATCCACTGGCTTGCCACGTTCACCTACTAAGGTGTGCCTGGTGAGGGGATGAACGAAGGGCCCTTCGGATCCGTCGCGGAAATGAGCGGATGGAAGGGGAGGGGATTACTGCCGTCCGGGGTTCACATGGACCTCATGTATGACATTAGGTTTTGTCGTGACGCGTCAAGAGGTGCTAGACTCCGCGCACGAGAGGCCGTTCTATGTCCGTACCAGCCCTGCTCGGCGAGAAGCAGCGAGAACTTCTGATTCTGGGAGGCGTGCTCACCAGTGCGTTTGCCCTGGTTTCTGTAGCTGGCTTTCACGCTGGCGACCCGACGCTCCTCCATCCCGGTCCCGGTCGGGTGGAGAACCCTTGTGGTCCCGCTGGTGCTCTGCTTGCGGACGTATCCCTCACGGTGGCGGGCTACGGCGCCTATGCTCTTGTCGTGCCTATGGGAGTGGGAGTGCTGGCACTTGCACGTCGGCCCCTCGGGGACCCGACGCGGTGGCTTGCGGCAGGTGGCTTGTACCTCACCGGGCTCGCGAGCCTGGGCCTTGGTGCGCGTGGCTGGCCAGGTGAGTCGCCCTTTGCCCCTGGTGGAGCGCTGGGCGGCACAATTCTGTGGGCTCTCGAGTCGGTTGTGGGCACCGTTGGGGCCGCACTCGTACTGTTCTTTTCTGCCGTCATCATGGTCACTGTGCTCGGCCACATCAACTGGCGTGCCGTTTCCGTTTGGCTGGTGGAGCGTGCTGAACGCGCCTGGCCCCCGCTTCGTGAAGCCCTTGGCCGCGGTGGTGCTGCGGCGGGCGGTGCGGTCGGTTCCGTGCTGAATCGAGGTGCCGGAGCCGCGAAGGAAGCTGGGTTCTGGTCCGCGCGGCATGCAGGGGCCGCGGCAAAGGGCGCTACCCTCGCTGCAGGCTCGGCCGCAAAGGACGCCACGGTCGCTGCGGGTTCG
Organism: Pseudomonadota bacterium; assembly: GCA_023954855.1. GTDB lineage: Bacteria > Myxococcota_A > UBA796 > UBA796 > M1803. The sequence continues at coordinate 63,926 of JAGSGY010000011.1, forward strand.
GGTGCAGGGCAGCTCGGTGCACGAGCCGTTCACGCGATGCGTCGGATGGGGCGCTCGTTGTTCCGGTCCCATGACGACCGTGAGCCAGAGTGGACGTCGCCGGGGACGGACTCGTACGTCGCGGAGACCTTCGATACCTCGATGTTGCCGCCAGCCACCGAGCACACGCGCGGCGATACCCAGGTCGGGCTGTCCCCGATCGCGGTGGTGGAAGTCGAGTGGGACCCCACGGCGACGCCTTCCAGTGGACCGCAAGACATCCTCGGGCTCTTCCCCGACTTCAACCGTCGCGAAGGTCGTGAGGACACGATGGAGTCAGAGCACACCCTCGAGTCTCCAGGCGGAGCGGAGCCCGCGGCGGCGGCACTCCCGTCGATGGCTGCGCCGATCTTGCGTGTTCGTGAACCCACTGACCCTGGGCCGCTGCTCAGTGACAACCACCCGGAGACGCCGGCTGCCGGCGTGCCATCGATTGCTCCTCCGTCGCTGATTCTCGACCGCACCCCTGCCGTTGCAAGAGCGACGCCGGTGGCCGCGCCGGTCGCGGTGGCTGTCGGGGGTCCTTCGATTGCGGTGCCCGCTGCGCCCAAGATTTCCGTGGCACCGGCTTCGGCCGCGCCCTCCCTGCCTTCCGCGGGGTCGCCCAGCCAGGCCGTCGTCCACGACAACGAGTTCTTGAAGGACAAGACGAGCGACGATGGGCGCGAGATCGTGCGTCGCCCTCGTTTCTCCGGCATCAAGTTGCCGCGACTCGCTCTTCTTGACCCCGTCCAGGAGCAGGTCGCCTCCTACGAGCCAGATGAGCTTCGTCGCCTCGCCCATGTCGTCGAAGAGAAGTTGGCGACCTTCAAGGTGGGCGGCACCGTGACCGGCATTCGTCCGGGACCGGTGGTGACCATCCTCGAGTTCCAGCCTGATCCCGGCATTCGAGTCAACCGCATCGCCAAGCTTGGGGATGACCTGGCTATGGCGATGGAGGTCATGAGCGTCCGCATCGTGGCGCCGATTCCCGGTCGTGGCGTGGTGGGCATCGAGATCCCGAGTCAGATCCGGCAGACCATCTTCCTTCGCTCGCTCTTCGACTCACCGGTGTTCCGTGAGCACAAGGGCGCGCTACCCGTCGTGATCGGCAAGGACGTCGAGGGCAAGCCCGTTGTCGCGGACCTCGCCAAGATGCCTCACCTGCTGGTGGGTGGAACTACAGGTTCGGGTAAGTCCGTTGGCGTGAACGGCATGCTGATGTCGCTACTGTTCACCAAGACGCCCGAAGAGCTGCGACTGATCCTCGTCGACCCGAAGATGCTGGAGTTCGACCCCTACCGCGACATCCCGCATCTTCTCCACCCGATCATCACCGAGCCCAAGAAGGCTGCGGCGGCTCTGAACTGGGCTTGTGATGAGATGGATGACCGCTACCGCATGCTCGCGCGCTGGGGAACTCGGAACATCGCGGGCTTCAACGAGAAGGTGGAGAAGGTCTCCAAGAACTGGACGCCCGCCGCCGCGCGTAAGTACGCCGATCCAGAAGCGCCGTGTCCCGAGGACGCCCGTCCGCCGGACAAGATGCCCTACATCGTCATCGTGATCGACGAGCTCGCCGACCTCATGATGATGTCCAAGCAGGAGGCCAAGGAGGCCGAGACGGCCATTGTCCGAATCGCGCAGAAGGCGCGTGCGTGCGGCATTCACCTCATCGTGGCGACTCAGCGCCCGTCGGCGGACGTCGTCACCGGACTCATCAAGGCGAACCTGCCGACGCGCATGAGCTTCCAGCTCCGCACCGGCATCGACTCGCGCACCATCCTCGATACCTCCGGGGCCGAGCAACTGCTTGGCCGTGGCGACATGCTCTATCTGGCACCGGGCGTCGGTACGCTCCAGCGCTGTCATGGCGCCTTCGTCTCGGACGACGAGGTGAACCGCGTCAACGATCTCCTCCGAAGCCAGGCTCCGCCCGACTACCTGATCGACATCAGCGAGTCGGCGGCTCCCAAGGCCGCAGGTAGCTCTGGGGACCGTGACGCTCTGTTCCAGGATGCCGTCAACATCGTCATCCGCGAAGGCAAAGCTTCGACCTCGATGCTTCAGAGGCACATGAAGATTGGCTACAACCGGGCCGCTCGGATCGTGGACGACCTTGAGTCCGAAGGCATCATCGGACCTGCGGATGGCGCGCGCCCCCGCGAAATCCTGGTGTAAGGCCCTGACACTTTTGCGTCTGTCTCTCGATTAAGTGCGGCAAACCAAGGTTAAGCGGTGTCTTTGTCTCTTGGGTGGGTCGCGCGTAGACTTCTCGCGGGAGTTGGTGCGAATAGATGAGGGGCAGTGGACGTCATCCTCTACAACTGGACGGGCTTCGCACATTGCGAGTCCACGGACCGGCGGATACCTGCGCCCGATGGAGTTCGAAGTGACCCGCACCTTTGCCAAGACGGTCGTGATCAGCTGGCTAGTGATGCCGTTCGCCCTTGCGGGTGATGAGGTCGAGAAACCGGTCGACGCCGAGCTGAGCGGTGTGCTCTCCGGCGTTGAAGCCAAGTACAAGGACGTCGGGGCACTCTCGGCACGCTTCGTGCAGACCAGCCGCTCGAGTGTGTTTGGGGACGAGGTCCAGGCGGGTGAGCTCAAGGTGAAGCGCCCGTCGATGATGCGTTGGACCTTCGAGGGCGATGGCGGCAAGGAATTCGTGACCGACGGTTCGACGATGTGGATTCACACCAAGGCCGACAACCAGGTCCTCAAGTACGAAGACGTCGCCTCGATGAAGTCGCAGGCTGACAGCCTTCTTCAGTCCCTCGATCGGCTCAATGAACTCTTCGAGGTTGCCATCGTCGATGACGGCGACGACGCGATCCACACGTTGTCTCTGTCGCCGCGAGAGGGTGAGGCGCAGTTCAAGAGCCTCAACCTGGTGCTCGACGGGGAGTATCTAATCCAAGGCGTGACCATGAAGGATGCCTTCGACAACGTTACCGAGCTTGCGTTCTCTGAGGTGAACCTGAAGGCCGAGCTCGCCGACAGTGCATTCGCCTTTACGGTGCCCGAGGGCGCACAGCTGGTCGAAGCGGGAAGCTTCTAGCTTCTCTGGAGCGGAAATATGCAGAAAGTCCACCTGGTCTCACTGGGATGCCCCAAGAACCGGGTCGACAGCGAGGTGATGGTCGGTCTGCTCAAAGAGGGAGAAGGCTACGACCTCGTGCCGGACCCCGATGATGCAGACGTCATTATCGTCAACACGTGCTCGTTCATTCAGCCGGCGACCGAAGAGTCTGTCGACACCGTGCTCGAGATGGCGAAGTTCAAGGAAGCCGGCCGCTGCAAGAAGCTCGTCGTGACGGGCTGCATGGTGCAGCGCTACGGCGACTCTCTCGAGGGAGAGCTCCCCGAGGTCGATAGTTTCCTCGGCACGGGTGAGTACCACCGCATTCGCCAGGTCCTCGACGCGCGAGAGGGCTCGCTGCCGAAGTCGCACGTCGACGTTCCGATGTACATCCACGACGAGATGGCGCCCCGGGTGAATTCGTGGAGCCAGTCGAGCGCTTACCTGAAGATCAGTGAAGGCTGCAACCATCGCTGCGCGTTCTGCATCATTCCGCAGCTTCGCGGTCGCCTGCGTTCACGCACGATTCCTTCGCTTGTGACCGAGGCGACTCAACTCGCCAGCCAGGGTGTGAAGGAGATCAACCTGATCTCCCAGGACTCGACGGCCTACGGCAAGGACCTCCGGGATGGCACGGGCCTAGGCGAACTGATGCGCGAGCTCGCCAAGATCGAGGGCATCGAGTGGATTCGCCTGCACTACGCGTACCCGCACGGGCTCCCGGATGGCTTGCTTGATGCGCTGGCCAACGAGCCTAAGGTCTGTCGCTACCTCGACATTCCGCTCCAGCACGCGTCGGGTCCGATGCTTCAGGCCATGAAGCGCGGCGTCACCCGGGCCGGACAGGAACGCATTCTCGAGCGTGTGCGTGGGGCCGTTCCCGATATTGCGATTCGCACGACCTTTATCGTGGGCTTCCCCGGTGAGACCGATGCCGACTTTGCGGAACTCTGTGACTTCGTCACAGCCCAGCGCTTTGACCGGGTGGGGGTCTTCACCTACTTCCCCGAGCAGGGAACGCCGGCGGCTGAGCTCGAGCACCAGGTGCCCGAAGACGTGAAGCTCGAGCGGCAGCGTCACCTCATGGAGCTTCAGGCCGCGATCTCGCGCGAAAAGCTCAATGCTCTCGTCGGGCAGGTCATCCCTGTGCTGATCGAGGGTACGGCCGAGGAATCCGAGCATCTGCTCCGTGGACGCACCGAGACCCAGGCGCCCGAGGTGGATGGGCAGGTGTACATCACTCGCGCCCCGGATGATGTGGCGGTGGGCCAGATTCGGCCCTTCCTGATCAAGCAAGCTGGTGACCACGACCTCGTGGGCGAGATCATCGGCTAGGGCTGGGCGAGGTCGAGCGCGAATGCCAGCTGGGGGTCCGCCTCACCGCGTGCGCTGGCTTCGATGTGCCACGGTACGGCGGGCTTCTCGCTTCGCGTGGCTGGAAGTGACTCGAGCAGGGCGATGAGTTCGGAGCGCTCGGCTTCTTCGAGCTCCAACTCAAGCAGTCTGGCGCGCAGGGTGACTTCGGGGGCGTCGGGCACCGGAAACTCGACGACGTGGTCTGGACTGCGACCTGTTGCTGCGGCCACAGGCTCGCCGGATGGCGTGTAGTAGCGTCCCGTTGTCAGCTTCAGGGCGGAACCATCAGGGTTCTCGTACACGCTCTGTACGCTGCCCTTGCCGTAGGTGTGGGTGCCGATCAGCACGGCTCTTCCCGTATCTTGAAGTGCGCCGGCGAGGATTTCGCTCGCGGAAGCGCTCATGCCGTTCACGAGCACGTACACGGGCAGGTCTTCGTCGAATCCACCGGCGGTCGCTTCGTGAAACTCCTCACCGTCCACTCGGCTCTTCGTCGAGACGATGACGCCTTCGTTGAGGAACAAATCGGACATGGCCACGGCCTGATCGAGCAGACCGCCGGGGTTGTCGCGCAGATCGATGATCATCGCGCTTGGAGGCGACGGCAGACTCAGTTGGTCCCAGGCTTCGGTGAAGTCGTTGGTGACCTGAGCCTGGAACTGCACGACCCTGAGGTACCCGATGTCTCCAACGCGTTCGCCGAGCACGGCGCGGGTCTCGATGCGGTCGCGCGTCGTCTCGATCGTCTTCGGCTCTGACCAGCCCTCGCGCTGGACTTTGAGTGTGAGCTGGCTTCCGCGAGGGCCCTTGAGCTGCTCGGTGATCTGCTTCTGGGAGAGACCGGCGAGGGAGGACCCATCGAGTTCGAGCAACAGGTCGCCTGCCATGAATCCGTCGCGTTCCGCGGGGGAGCCCTCGAGGACTCGAACGACGACGACACCTGTGGAACTGGGGCGGACTTCCACACCGATGCCCTCGTAGCGACCCTCGGTCTCTGAGCGAAGTCGGGCGTACTCGTCTGCGGGCATCCAGCGAGAGTGGCGATCGAGGTCGGTGACGAGGCCATCGAGGGCGGAGCCGACGAGAGACTCTTGGTTCACGGCTTCGACGTAGTCGCGCTCTACGAGGGTCAGCGCGCGCGCAAACAGGTCCAGACCCGCGTAAGGGTCATTGGCGCGGGCTGCGGCGCTTGAACCCGTGGCCGCACCGGCGACGATGCCCGAGAAGAATACGCTGGCGACGATGAGGCTGGCGCGAGCCGGAGATGAGCGGATGGTGCCTCCTGATGGCTGTGACTGCAGTGGAGGGTACCGGTTCCCGACGGCGTCAGTCCAGGGCGAACACTCCGCGAGGAGGTCCGACATCCACCCAGTCTACCGGGTCTGGTCGAGCCCCAAGGAACTGCTCGCCCACCCGCTGGAAGCGATCGATGTGGTCGGTGACGACGAAGCGCTGACCGCCCAGGCCGGTACCAGGACCGAGCGCATCCCGAACGGCGTGGGCGGTGGACTCGGCGCTGTCGACCAGGGTGACGCCCGGCAGGACCTCGGCGATCACGGGCTTGAACAGTGGGTAGTGCGTACAGCCGAGGATGGCGGTGTCGATGGTGCCCCGCAAGTGGCCCAGATAGCGCTCGGCGACTGCGGTCGGAACCTCGCCTGTGAGCCAGCCTTCTTCTGCGAGGGGAACGAGTAGGGGGCAGGGCACGGCGGCGACAGAGGCTGCCGGAAGGCGCTTAGCGAGGGCTTTCTGGTAGGCCTGTCCGCGAATGGTCCCCTCGGTGCCGAGCACAGCGATGGCGCCGGTGTGGTGTGCTGCCACCGCGGCGTCCACACCCGGCTCGACCACGCCAAACACCTTGATGCCAGCAGCGTGGCCCGCGGCTTCGAGGGCGGGAAGCGCGTGGGTGGTCGCCGTATTGCAGGCGATCACGACGGCCTCGGCGCCCGACTCTGCAAGGTAGGAGGCGACGGCGAACGAATAGCGGATCACGGTCTCTGGGGAGCGAGTTCCATACGGAACCCGGGCGGTGTCGCCGAGATAGATCAGGTCGTGACCCGGGAGGGCCCGCGCCAACTCTCGATGCACGGTCAGACCGCCAATTCCCGAGTCAAAGATGCCAATCCGCACGTGTTCTCCGAGTTCGGCAGCCCATGAACCGAGCGGTCCGCGAGCCGAAGTGGCCCTAGGTCGATAACATCTGGCTCCGGAGGCTCCATGGACATTGCGCTCTACCCAGGCAGCTTCAATCCCCCTCACGTCGGCCATGCCATGGTGGCCAGCTGGGTCCGGTGGACGGGGCAGGCCGACTCTGTGTGGTGGGCCCCAAGCTTCTCGCATCCCTTCGAGAAGAAGCTCGCGCCCTTTGACGCGCGTCTCGCCATGGTCGAGTCTGTTGTAGACCAGCTTGGCCAGGGGATGAGGGCCATCGACATCGAGTCTAGGCTGCCTACTCCGAGCTACACCATTCAGGTCCTCGACGCCCTGGCGGCCGAGAATCCAGGTGCTCGTTTTCGCCTGGTGATCGGCGCAGATCTACTCCCAACTCTGCACAAGTGGCGAGAGGCCGAGCGCCTCGTGGACGTCTATCGTCCGATCGTCGTGGGTCGTGACGGGTACGAGAACCCGCCCGGCTGCGTCGTGTTTCCGGAGATCTCATCCAGTGAAGTTCGGCGGCTCGCGGCGGCAGGGGATGACTACAGCCACCTCGTGTCGGACCGGGTCATCGAAGACGCGCGTCGGCTCTACTCTTCGGAGGCGAGCAGCGCGGGCCCAAACCCTAGCCAGCCGTAGGCCCGGCCGGAGGTCGCTGACGGGTCGTAGCCGGTCAGCGCGAAGGCCCCGTGTTCGGCGTGGGAGGCCACTGCACCCGCTGCGCCTCGGCCTGTGGGGTTGCACGGCTGCTGCACCGTCCACCGGAAGTTGCTCGGGTCGAAGAGCTCTGTGCAGTCTACGGCCGCGCCGTACGTGCTCGCTCCGTCGCCGGTCTCAGCGCCGCCGATGGCGATGTAGCGCCCGTCTCCGGTCGAGACGAGGGTGTGCCCCACTCTTCGAAGCTCCATGGGGCCGATCTGGTCCCAGCTGTCCTCGCGAGGGATGTACAAGGAGGCCGTCGAGATGCTCTGGCCTTGGTCGCCCACGTCCGTGGCGCTGTCGATGCCGCCTGTGAGCAGGACGGAGCCGTCCTCCATCTGCACCAGCGCGTGCCCCATTCGGTCGCCCAACATCGGCGCCGCGGCGCTGACCTGGCCGGTGAGGCTGATACGGTCGCAGAGGCGGGATGGCGTGAGGGTGTCACCCGAGAGGGTCCCACCTCCGCATACCAGGGCGCCATCTGAGCCGATGGAAGCGACCGCCAGTCCGACGCTTGGCACGTTCAGGGGTGAGGGGCCGGCCGTCATGGTTCGGGTCGCCGGGTCGAAGATGTCGAACGTCGCCTGGTCAGGCGCGAGTCCGTCGTCGACCCAGCCGCCGATCAGCAGCACCTTGCCACTCTCGAGGGTCACGGCGGCGTGCCCGGACCGACGCACCGACATGTCTCCACGCCAGCCGACCCGTTCGTAGGCGGGGTCGAACAGGATGGCTTGCCGGCGGTTGGACGTGATGTCGTCAATGCTCGCACGACCACCCGCGATCAGCACCCGAGAGATGCCGTCGACCTCGACGAGTGAAGCCGTCGCGCCTGCGCGAGGCCCCTGCATCGTGGCGATCGGATCGAGGCGCCAAGGCTCGGTGTCGGGGTGGCGCATCCAGTAGATGCCGTCATCGGTCGCGCCCGAGTCGAGGTCGCCGCCGCCGGCGAGAATCACGCCGCCTTTGGGGAGCATCGCGGCTGCGGCGAGGTGATGGCTGTCCGCAAAGGCGTCCATGTCGCCGACGACACCGAACATCGGCACAAATACGTCGTAGGCGGCGTTGACCTCGCCGCTTCCCAGCGAAATCGGACCGACTTCTCCGTATGCGGCCATGCTGAAGCGGTTGAACTCCGTCGCTGGACCGCCGAGTAGTTCGACGACCACGCCGACGCGATCACCGTCGAGGGGGCGAACGCCTTCCGCATCGTCGAGAGGCACCACTTCGCTTGCGCCGTCCTCTCCGTAGAGGAGAACCTTGACGGTCACATCGGTGCCGAAGGGGTCTTGCCCGGGGAGCGTCCTTGGGTTCAGCGTCAGCGTGTAGTCCGACGCGATGCCACAGCCTCCCAGGGCGACCGCCAGCAGGGCGCAAGCGGGAAGGTGGGAGAGGGCGTTGCGGAGCGTGTTGTCGTCGACCATGTGCAAGGAGGGTAGAATTGCCTCGTGCCTGTGTCAACCGCTCAACTCCCGGTCCTAGCCGTCGCAGAACGCCTGTCGGCGACGAAGCGCTATCTACACGGGTTCACCCGCGGCCTGGACCTCGCACGGTCCCCTCGTCAGACGGACGACGAAACAGCCAGGGCATGGTCCGCGGCGCTCGATGAACTCGGGGTGCATAAGCTTGCTATCGCCACCCAGGTGCACGGCGATGTGATCTTGCAGGTGAGCGATCCGACGACCTGGGCGACGACTGCGGGAGATGCCGACGCGCTGCTGACGACGGTTCCTGGGCTTGCCGTCGCTGTGCGGGTAGCGGACTGCGTTCCTGTGCTTCTCGCGGCACCAGGGGCCGTATGCGCGGTGCACGCGGGGTGGAGGGGCATCGCTGCGCGCATCGTGCCGAAGGCGGTCGAACGCCTTTGTGCGGCTGCGGTCTGCACTCCAGACCAGGTTCATGCGGTGGTCGGCCCACACATCTGTGGCCGCCACTACGAGGTGGGTCCCGAGGTCGTCGATGCTCTCTGCGCGGCGGGGGTGCCAAGACGTGCGGCTGTGGTTCCTGGACGGGGCACCCGGGAACATGTGGACGGCGGTGCAGCAGTCGCCTGGCAGCTCGCAGAGGCCGGCGTGTTGAGCGTCGAGACTGTGCGTGCGTGTACGTGGGAAGAGCAGGACCTACACAGCTGGCGCCGCGACGGAGCCGCTGCCGGACGGCTCGCTGCAATCATCGCTTTGAGGCCACGATGATTCTGGCACTGGCGTTACTCTTCGGCTGCCCGTCGAGCGGAGATGCTGAGCTAGTGCCGGTTCGGTCAGCGCTTGAGGAGTGGCGTGAGGGCGTGGAGGCGCTTGAACAGGGCGAGCCTGAAGCTGCCCGCATCGCATTTCAAGATGCGAGACGTCACCAGCCGAACTCCCCATTGCTTTTGGCGTGGGAGGCGACCGCGACCGCGGGCGTCGGTGAGTTGGCGGCCGCTGTGGAGTTGCTCGATCGCGCGCTCATGCGCGACCCGAGGCTGGTCACGGCTCGCTACAACCGGGCCGCGTATCTGGCGCGCATGGGAATGCCGGAGCTCGCTGGGCCTGAACTGGAACGCGCGCTCGCCGGCGGCGTGATGTCGCCGCGGCAAGCGGCCGCAGACCCAGACTTCGAGCCTTACTTGGGGCACACCGCTTTCAGCTTTCTTCCCGATCGCGTGCTCGCGCCGCTAGGGGTGGAGGGGCCGGCCGGCCCAGTGTTCTTGGGGTCGGAGTTCCGGATCGCCGCTCGCATCGCCGGGGCGGACGAGCGCGCGATTGGCATCACCGCAGAGGCCTTGCACGGGCCCGCAGTCCTGACAGGTGCAGAAGAAACGCTGCTTGACTCCACGGACGGACTGGTTCGCGAGCTTGTGTGGACTTGGCGGGCTGAGGGCCCCGGCACGTTTACCGTAGGGCCGCTGATCGCGACGGTGGGGGAACGGTCGACGTCGCTTCCGGCCGTCGTAGTCGAGCTGCTCGCCCCTCCCGATGCGACCGGCCAGGCCGTGCTTCACGAGGCTCGCCTTCCCACTCCCCTCGAGTATGGGTTTGGGGCCGTTCCTCGGGCGCTGGTGGCTGGAGAGGACTTGGTGGTGGTGATCACCGCGGGTGACCGGGTGGAGATCGACCCCAAGCCGGAAGGGCAACCGCAGACCTTTGTGTACTCCGAGCGCGACCGACCGCAGTACCGGGCCCTTCGTTGGGTCGGGGAGGGCACGTCCTCGCGTCAGGTGACGGTGGTCCGTCGAGGCTCGACGCTGCTTGAGGTCGCCCTAAAGCCCGGCGAGTGAGGCGCAGTCGTCGCAGGCGAGGTGGACACCCAGCGATCCGTCCACGGTCAGATCGGTGGCACACTCGCTGAACTGCGGAGCGCTCAGGCACTCGAGGCCGTAGGTGCCCGCGCCGGTGATGGCGGTGGTCGTGAGGCTGTGCGCCGCGCCGCCATCGATGTGCACACCCGCCTCGGTCGCGCCGGTGACAGTCACTCCGGTGGTGGCCAGGGAGGTGCCGACCACATGGATGCCATCCTCGGTGGGAACGGAGACGGTGAGGTTGGTCAGCGAGAGAGTGCCTCCAGAGGCCTCAATCCCGTGTGCGCCCGCGCCATCGATGACTCCGGTGCTGCCGAAGGCCGTGCCGTCCACCGTGACGCCGCTCTGCGAAAAGGCGAGTCCGCTCGAGGCGGTGGTCTCGATGGCAAGGCCGGAAAGGCGGACGTCGGGCAGGAAAGTGGCCCTCACACCGGCTTCGGCGATACCGCTGTGGCCTTGGCCGTCGTCTGCCCCGAGGTCCAGGCCCGTCATGCGAACCGAGCCGCTCGTCGTGCTGCTGGTCCCGGCTACGCGAATCGCATCTCCGTTGAGAACGCCGGTCACGCTCACGTCGTTGATCAGGGCGTCGGGTGCTCCGGAGCTCCAAGTCATCTGCAGAGCTGCAGTCGTTGAGGATGCGGATGTACCGCTGCCGTTGACGTGCACACCGTCGAGCTGAATCGACCCGTTGGTGACGGAGAGGGCCCGCTCGTCCACGTCGGTGAACGTGACATCCGAGAGGTCCACGTCACAGTTGCTGCCGTACAAGGTCGGGGCGGACGACGTGCGCTCGGTGGTGACGGCGGTGCCGTCGGTGTCCGTGTCGATCTGCATGGTCGCGTAGGGCCGGATTCCCGTGAAGGTCGAGCCCTGCGCCGCGAGTGTGCTCGACGTGCAGTACCAGCTGTACGCTCCGACGTCGTCGAAGGTGGTTCGCGCGATACTTCCATCCGAGCTCGAGAGCTGCACGACGTTGCGGTTATAGCGGGTGAACGTCGAGTCCTCGAGAGTGAGGGTCGAGCCCGATGCGGCGTAGATCCCGCGCTCGCCGTCGCGAAAGCGGCTGTTCGAGATCGTGAGGGTCGTGTCCGAGGCGAACACGTCATTCGCCGCGTAGAAGCTCTCGTAGGTCGAGCCGTCGCTGAAGGTGTACAGGTCGCTCCAGCTGCGATCTTGAAAGTCGACGTTGTCGATACTCGCGACAGCACCACCCGACAGCGAAACGCCCGATCCGCCGACTCCCGACACGGTCGAGGCACTCAAGGTCAGCGCGTTCGAAGCCCCGCGAATGCCGACGTCCCGGTTGTTGTGGATGGTCACGCCGCTCAGAACCTGGTTGTTCTGAATGCCGATCATTCCCATGCTCTCGTTGTCGGTGATGGCCCCGCCGGTCCAGGTGACGTCCGAGAGAAAGGCCCACAGCCCACCGTTGCAGCGTGCGTCGCCAGTGCCTTCGACGATGCAAAAAGGGTCGTAGTTGCGGGTGTTCGAGATGGTCACGTCGGTGAAGGTGAGATCTCCAAGCTGCGAGAAGATGCCCCATCCCGCGTTGTCGTCGATCAGCGAGTTTGCGAGCTCCATGCTCACTTCGGTGTCCAGGCGAGTGCTCAGGTAGACGCCACCGCCGTTGTGGCCGGTGATCTCGACACCGTCGCCGACGACATGCGCATCGAAGCCCACGAGTCCGTATGTGCCGTCCAACGTGCCGTTCTCGTCCACCACGCCATCGTTGTCCGAGTCGACGTCCAGTTCTTCGAAGGCCGAGATGAAGGGGTCGGCACTGAGCTCGACGTCCGTCAGGTCCAGGTCGACGGTCATTCCGAGGATGCCGTACTGCATCGTGCCGGTGACGTCGGTGTTGTCGAGCGCTGCGGTTGCGTTCTCGAGCCACATCCCGATGAAGTTGCCCGTCAATACATCGCCGGCGCTGTCCAGGGTCGCGGACTCCACGCGGACACCCCCGACGAAGTTGTCGGTCAGCTCGTTGCCCGAGAGGGTGAGGGTGCCACCGTCAGAGATTTCCACCGCCCAGCCGTCTTGCGCCAGGCAATTGGTCCCGTCATTGGTGCAGACACTGGTCGCGATGACGCTGTTGACGATCTCCCCAGAGGCCCCTTGGCTCAGCGTGACGGCATTGCCTGTCGAACCGTTGACCTCGAGCCCGGTAGCGGAAAAAACGGTGTCCTCTCCGGAGAGGGCTACCGCCCCCCAGCCCGGGGTGGTGACGATCACATCGGTGAAGTTGACCGTGCTCTGGTCTCCCTCCACGGCGTAGTTTCCGGGCTGATCAAAGACCACGTCGGTGAGCGTGAGCGTGCTGGAGTCGGTCTCGACGCCATTTCGCGTGGTGAGGACGGTGAGGTCCATCAACGTGACGTCCGCACCCTCGGTGAGGATCAGAGCCGGCTCGTTGACAGGGGGTTCCCAGGTGGTCTGCGGTGTTCCTTGGATCGTAAGGACCTTGCCGACGATCTCGACACTTTCTTCGACGGCGGACGGGCAGAGCGAGATCGTGTCTTCGTCGCGGGAGGCGAGCACGGCGTCGGCCAGAAAGGCAAAGCTCCCGCCACTCGACGTGGAGATGCACCCTGTGGGGTAGCTGGGGCCTGTACCCGTGTCCTCGCCGCCTTCGCCGTTGCAGCCAGCAAGCACGACGGCGATCGAGCCAAGGAGCACCAAATGTGCGCGCATTGCGCCTCCGAATTGGTTCACACCGTAGCCTGGCCCTTCCCCCGTACACAACCGCCTCGGGCACGAGGGGGCGGAGGGGTTATGGGCGGCGTCCGGAGGGTCCATGGACAACAAAGCGCTCCTAGAACGTCTCGAGAAGATGGAAAGGGCTGCAGAGCTCGGTGGTGGTGAGGCGCGAATTCAGCGCCAGCACGACAATGGCAAGTGGACCGCCCGGGAGCGCATCGACGCGCTGCTCGACGCTGACAGCTTCGTCGAGCTCGACAAGCTCGTGCAGCATCAGTGTCGCGACTTCGGCATGGAGAAGACCCGCCATCCCGGAGACGGCGTGGTCACTGGCTACGGTCGCATCGACGGTCGCTTGGTCTACGTGTTCGCGCAAGACTTCACCGTGTTTGGAGGATCGCTGTCTGGCGCCCACGCGCGCAAGATCTGCAAAGTCATGGACCATGCGATTCGCGCCGGCGCCCCTGTCTTTGGCTTGAACGACAGTGGTGGCGCTCGTATTCAAGAGGGCGTGGCTTCTCTCGGTGGCTACGCGGACATCTTCCTGCGGAACACCATGGCGTCGGGCGTGATCCCACAGATCAGCGCGATCTTGGGGCCCTGCGCTGGCGGTGCAGTGTATTCACCCGCCATTACCGACTTCATCGCGATGGTCGATCAGACCTCGTACATGTTCGTGACCGGTCCCGATGTCATCAAGACGGTCACCCATGAAGAAGTGACCAAGGACGACTTGGGCGGTGCGGGTACCCACAACGCCACGTCCGGTGTGGCGCACTTCCAGGTGCCCGACGAAGCCGCAATGATGGCCCTGCTGCGCGAACTGCTCTCGTTCCTGCCCCAGAACAACCTGGAGGAGGCGCCTCGTCGTGCCACCACAGATGCGGCCGACCGCCTCTGCCCTTCGTTGACTGAGCTCGTTCCGAACAATCCGAACAAGCCCTACGACATGCACGACTGCATCAAGGCGCTGGCAGACGATGGGCACTTCCTCGAGGTCCAGGCCGAGTACGCCAAGAATATCCTGGTGGGCTTCGTGCGCCTCGATGGGCGCAGCGTGGGCGTGGTCGCGAACCAGCCCAACTTCTTGGCTGGATGCCTCGACATCAACTCGTCGATCAAGGCCGCTCGCTTTGTGCGCTTCTGCGATGCCTTCAACATCCCGATCCTGACCTTGGTCGATGTTCCGGGCTTCCTTCCGGGGACGGTGCAGGAACTTGGCGGCATCATCAAGCACGGTGCGAAGCTGCTCTACGCCTTCGCCGAGGCGACCGTCCCCAAGGTGACCGTGATCACACGTAAGGCCTACGGCGGCGCATACGACGTCATGAGCTCCAAACACATCCGTGCGGACTTCAACTTCGCTTGGCCGACTGCCGAGATCGCGGTGATGGGGCCCCAAGGGGCCGTGAACATCATCCATCGCGGAGAGCTGGCCAAGGCCGACGATCCCGAGGCCCGTCGCGCAGAGCTCGTCGAGGAGTACCGCGACACCTTCGCCAACCCATACCGGGCGGCGGAGCTGGGCTACATCGACGAGGTGCTGCGTCCCGAGCACACTCGCATCCGGCTCGTTCAGGCCTTTGCGGCGCTCGAGAACAAGCGCGACACCAACCCGCCCAAGAAGCATGGAAACATCCCGCTCTAGGTCGGGGCGAACTGCGGGGACGCCTGAATGGCGCCTCTGCTTGACTGATTCGACGGCGCCGGCTAAACGGCCCCGTCTCCCTATGGTCCGCGCCTGAATGGCCGGTCCCCCGCAGCCTTCACACCGCTGGCTGCACGACGAGGAAATTCTCATGGTTCGAATTCGTCTGACCCGTATGGGCGCCAAGCGTCGCCCGTTCTACCGTGTCATTGCCGCTGACTCCCGCGCGCCCCGTGATGGCCGCTTCATCGAGCAGCTCGGCTACTACGACCCGATGACTCCGGCCAAGACGCTGAAGCTCGATATGGGTCGCGTTGATCACTGGCTCAGCGTCGGTGCTAGCCCGAGCGAGACCGCACAGCGTCTCATCGAGCGCGCCCGCAAAGAGGGTCAGGCGTAATGGAAGAGCTCATCCGTCACCTCGTCGAGCCCGCCGTCTCCAACCCCGAGGCGGTCCAGGTGAGCGCTGTTGAAGGTGAGGATGTCGTGCTTCTCAAGCTCTCCGTCGACGCTGCTGATCGTGGCATCTTCGATGAAGACGGCGACCGCACCCTCCGCTCCATTCGCACCATCGTTTCGGCCGCTGCCGGCTCCAACAAGGCCTCGGTCGAGTTGGTCTCCGACGACGAGCAGGCTGAAGATGCCGGCGATGACGCGCCTGAGGCAGACGACGCCGAGTGATGCGCCAGTCCCGCTCGACGGGACCGGTCGCCTCGACGACGAAGTAGAGCTGGGCTTTGTGTCCGGCTTTTTTGGCGTGCGCGGTGAAGTTCGTCTTCACCTGCACAACCGCGAGTCGACCCTGCTCGCCAAGCCGCATCCGGTGGTGCTCGTTTCACCCGCTGGCAAACGGCATAGGGCCACGCTGCAGTCACGCTCGGGAGCGGGCAAGCGCGTGATCGGCCGCATCGGCGGCATCCAGTACCGGGACCAGTCCGAGGTCTACAAGGACTGGCGGATTGTCGTGCCCCGTGCGGATCTACCCGATCTCGACGAAGACGAGTTCTATCTCTCGGATCTCGAGGGCATGCCGGTGTGGATCGACGGGGAGCATCGCGGAACCATTCGCGCCATCCACGCCACCGGCCCGATTGAGGTCCTCGAGTTGGACTTGGGTGACAAGGAGCCGGACTTCGTGCCCTGTAAGCACGAGGTGATCGAGATCGACTTCGAGGCTGGCGTCGTTCATGTGGCTGCCGAGGCTCTGGCGCGGTCGTGAAGTTTGACGTGCTCACCTTGCACCCCGAGATGGTGAGGGGCCCCCTCAGCTGTTCGATCCTCGGAAGGGCGGCGAGTGCGGGCCACATCGAGGTGCGGGTCCACGACATCCGCGACTGGGCTGGGAACAAGCACAAGAATGTCGACGACACGCCCTACGGTGGTGGTCCCGGCATGGTCATGCGCGTCGACATCGTCGCTGCGGCCCTCGAGGCGATTCGTACGCCTGATAGCCATGTGATTCTCACCAGCCCTGCGGGCGCAACCTTTCGGCAGAAACGGGCCGAGGAGCTCGCGCTCGGCAAGCATGTGATCGTCGTTTGCGGGCACTACGAAGGCATCGACGCTCGGATCGAGCAGCTGGTCGACGAAGAGCTGTCGCTCGGCGACTTTGTCCTCACGGGTGGTGAGATTGCGGCGATTGCCTTTGTCGACGCGGTGGCGCGGCTCGTTCCCGGCGTTCTCGGAAACGCTGCGAGCGCCAGCGACGAGTCGTTTTCTTCGGGCTTGCTCGAGTATCCGCAGTTCACGCGTCCACGCAGCTTCGACGGCATGGACGTGCCAGAAGTGCTTCTGTCAGGGCATCACGGGCGCATCGACGCGTGGCGTCGCGAGCAGTCCAAGGAGCGAACCCGGTTGCGCCGGCCCGACCTCTGGTCTCGACACGTTGACGAGTCGGGCTCCGACGGCTAAACGTCGTTGGCTCAGGTCTGCTACGCGCGGACCCAATCTATCAAGGACCCTCTCATCTACACGGTGACGGTCCGAAGCGAGGAATGCAATGAACCTCATCCAGCAGCTTGAGAGCGAGATGCTCTCCAACCGTGACCGCGAAGACGTCGACGTTCGCGCCGGCGACACGGTTCGTGTTCACGTCCGCATCCGCGAAGGCGAGAAGACCCGTGTTCAGGTCTTCGAAGGCGCCGTTATCCGCATCCGCAAGGGCGGCCCGCGCACCACCATCACCGTTCGCAAGATCTCGAACGGCGTCGGTGTCGAGCGTATCTTCCCCACGCAGAGCCCCGACCTCACCCGCATCGAGGTGATTGGTCGCCACAAGGTTCGCCGCGCGAAGCTCCACTTCCTCCGCAGCCGTCGTGGCAAGTCGGCCCGTCTCAAGCCGATCCGCGACTTCAAGCGCAAGAAGTCCAAGAACTAGCATCGCTTCAACGGGCTTCGGTCCGTTTGGCTGCTCGTCGTCAGCTCGCACCCCAGTGGTTGCGGGCTTTCGGTGTTTGAGGATGACAACACGTTAGGTTCACTGGCTTCGTGATGATGCCTGGAGGTCTTCATGCGCACTGCCGAGACTCGCCGGGCCGCGCTGCAGCGTGGGGCCGAGGCCGAGGCGTTCGTCGCCCAGGAACTCGAAGGCGACGGCTGGACCGTGGTCGCCCGAAACTGGCGGGGTGCGGGCGGTGAGCTTGACGTGGTGGTCTGTCGCGGCACTGTGCTTCGATTTGTTGAGGTCAAGGCCCGATCCGAGGGGGGCGATCCGCTCGATGGCATGACCGCGACCAAGCAGCGACGGCTGAATCGAGCCGCCGAGGCCTTTCTCTCTCGCGCATTGGTCGACTACGACGACATCGCTTTCCTGGTTGCCCTCGTCTGGGCCACGGGCGAGGGATGGGCCGTTGAGTGGCTCGATGACGCCTTCGACGGTGAATGACGTGCTCTATGTGGTCGCAACTCCCATTGGTTCCCTCGGTGACCTCTCGCCGCGCGCGCGGCAGGTCCTTGGCGAGGCCGATGTGATCGCGTGTGAAGACACGCGCATGACCCGCAAGCTGCTCTCAGCGGTGGAGGTCGAAGCTCCTGAGCTGATCGCCGTGCATGCACACAACGAGACCCGGGTTGCCGAGCGACTTGCAGAGCGCGCGCGCGTTGAGCAGGTGGCCCTTGTGAGCGATGCGGGAACACCCGCAATCTCCGACCCAGGGACGGCCGTGATTGCGGCGGCGCATGCGGCAGGGGTTCAGGTCTATTCGGTCCCCGGACCCAGCGCGCTCGCTGCCGTCATTGCCGTGAGCGGTTTTCCTGCCGCTCCGTCGACCTTTCTCGGTTTCGCACCCCGAAAGCGCCGTGACGGCTTCGCTGCGCACATGTTGGGGCATGCACACACGGTGGTCGTCTACGAGGCGCCCGGGCGCGTGAAGGACCTCGTGGCACGCCTGGCGAAGCTTCAGCCCGAGCGCGAGGCCATGGTTGCCCGCGAGCTGTCGAAGAAGTTCGAGGAGCACATCCGTGGTCCTCTGGGAGATCTCGCCCTGGGCGAGCTTCGCGGCGAGTGCGTCGTCGTTCTTGGGCCTGGCGAAGCCTACGTGGCCGAGGCTCGTGCCGTCGGTGGAGGCTCACTCAAGGAAGTCGCCGGCGTGTTGGCGGAGCGGTGGAGTATGTCCCGTCGCGACGCGTACCAAAAGCTCCTCGAGCTCGAGCAGGCGCTCAGCGAATCTTGACGTTCACGCGGGTGCCGATCTCGACGGTGAACGCATCGCCGCTGGTCCGTGCCTCGTAGAGGTGCTCGATGCGGTAGGGCAGGTCGTAGACGAAGTCTGCTCCGATGCGGATGCCAACGTACTTGCGAATGTGCCCGTCAAAGCCGAGCCCACCGCGGGCGACCATGCGATCGCCTTGCTCGATGAGGTTCGGCTTCGAGGCGTCGAGAACGCTCGGCAGGTACAGGCCACTCGGCAGCAGGCGGTAGCTCCGGTAGCCGACACCCAGGCGCAGGTCCACGGCGAAGCGGTCCTGTGTCTCGGCGTCTTCGTAGGCGACCACCTCGACGCCGCCGATCATGTCGACGTCGGTGCCTGGTTGAATACGAAGCCCTGTGGCCACGGTGGTTCCAGACTCGTCGACGACGTCGACCTCGACGCGACCCTCGTGCTGAAAGCTGGCTTTCACGTACGGGTTCGCTGCGCCGTTGTCTGCCGAGAAGGCTCCGGACAGGCGGAATGCGGGGCCACCGGGGGCGGACCCTCGCCATCCGTCACCGTTGGCGCTCCAGAAGGTAGCCTTGCTGTTGCCGGTGCGAAACGCACCGTCGATGCGCCAGGTCGTCTGGTGGTTGCGGTCCCAGTCCTCGTTGAATGGCTGGAACGCGGCGCCGAGCCATACGCCGTTGAGGCCTCGACCCTGAATCTCGGGAGTATCGTCGAGCGGGGCGCCGAACGCGTAGGAGCCGGTCTCTCGAACGGGGTCGTAGGCCATCTCGGTAGCGCTAGACCAGCGCAGGCGACGCAGAAGCGTGGTGTCGGCCGCGAGAGTGATCGCGAGGCCATCTGCCGGTGCGAACTCAGCGCCCCACAGCATGTCGTGGCGGGCGCCACGGCGGCGGGCGTAGATCTCGCCACCTTCTTCGACACCACCCGAGTAGAGGCTTCCCAGGTAGCCGAGGTTGACGTCTCCGCGCAGGGCGGAGGGCATGTCCGTGACCTCGGCGGCGAGGGCAGGGGACGAGGCGAAAACTAGGGCGGCGAGCAGCGTGCGCACGGAACCTCCGGTGCCTGCGCAGGCTAGGCGCTGAGGGGGGGCGGCGTCAACCGGAAACGCGCTGCTGGCGCGCCTTCGCATGGTTACGGGCTCGAAAACGACGAAGGCCCACCGAACGGATTCGGTGGGCCTTGTCTATCTGGTGGAGACAGGGGGACTCGAACCCCCGACCTTTTGACTGCCAGTCAAATGCTCTCCCAACTGAGCTATGCCCCCAGAGTGCATCGTATTTCGAAGCCCCCGCCAAATAATAGGACGGGTGGCGGTGCGCAAGCCCTAGCTGTCCTCGTCTGCGAGATCGCTGCGGCCTTGCAGCTCTGCGACCTGTTGTTCGAGCGCGTCGATGCGTTCGATGGCCTTCCGAAGTGCGGGATGGTCCTCGATCTCTCCGTCCCCGACCAAGTGGTACGCGGTCTTTCCGAGACGGATCCAAAACGCATCGCGATCTTTCTGGATCTGGCGAAGCTCGAGGCGGATCCTTCCGGCTTCGGCCGCACGGCCCACACTTCCGCGGCCGCGAACGAGTAGGCGAGAGAGTGCACCGGCGAGGACCTCGCCAACGGGAGTGAGTGCGTTCTTGGATTCTTCGGACATTGCCGCCTCCACAGCGGCCTGCGGTATCCGATCACAGTGGCCAGCGCACCCGAGCCGTGGGATAAGGCCGCCAGGGAGTCAGGGTGTCGGTATTGGCCATCACATACGGGTTTGTCGTGCTGATGTGCGCGATCGCGGCTGCGTTCGTCTGTGGAACCGCTATTGCGCTGCCGTTCGCCTGGATGCCACGAGGCAAGCGGGAGCGCTACACCGTGTGGGCCGCGGTGGTGTGGTCGCGCGTGGTGCTTCACGGCATCCTGTTCACCCGCGTCGACGTGACGGGTCGCGGCAACTTGCCGAAGGATCGCGGTGCGCTCGTCGTCGCCAATCATCGCTCGTGGCTCGATCCACTCCTGTTGATTGCCGAGCTTCGGGCTGTCGGTCTGTCCAAGGCCGAGATCTTCTGGTTGCCGATCATCGGGCAGTACGCTTGGCTCTGCGGTGCCGTCTTCGTGGACCGCAAGAGTCCCGCCAAGCGCACGGCGGCCCGTGAAGAGGTCATGAGCCTGATTCGGGCAGGGGTCCGGGTGGGCCTGTTTCCAGAGGGGACGCGCTCACGAGACGGTGAGATGCGCGAAAAGGTCTACCTGTCGTTGCCCAAGGACTGCTGGGAGGACGGCGTTCCGGTCTTGCCCTGCGCGCTCTACGGGACTGAGCGGACGCTACCCACGTCCCGGCGAGGAGCGATTCCCTTTCAACGGTGCCGCATGGACATCGGCGAGGTCATGGAGCCTGCCGACTACCCGAGTGCTGACGCTTTTGCCGAAGCGGTGTGGGCACAGGTTACGTCTCGCTTCGAGCAGTTGAGGTCCGAGGACGTCAGCGCCTGAGATGCCCGGGTGGTGGAATTGGTAGACACAGGGGACTTAAAATCCCCTTCGCGTATGCGAGTGCGGGTTCGATCCCCGCCCCGGGCACCCCCTCCTAGGGGTGGACCGAGATCAGCGCGCTTCACCCACCGCCGTCTCCAGGTCGGCATAGGTCACCGCGCGGTGGAAGGCCTTCGAGAGGTCTCCGTCGCCGTCTACGACGAGCGTCACTGGGATTGCGCCGGGAAAGTCGCCATACACCTCGCCCATGGCGGCGGCGGGGTCCTCGGCATCGAGCATCAACGAGGCGAGGGGCAGGCCACGGGACTTTAGGAAGCCGGACACACGAGGCGTACCGATCGAGCGATGGTCCAGGCTGACGAGTACGACCTCGACCTCGGGGTACTCCGCCTGCAGTCGGGCGAGGTGTGGGAGCTCGGCGATGCAAGGCTGGCACCAGGTGGCCCAGAAGTTGAAGACCCGAACGTGCCCGGAGGACTTGAACAGCACTTCTCGCAGGGCATCTGGGGCAACCTTGGCGACCGCCGGCGCCTCCTCGAGGGCAGTCGGCTCCGCCGCAGGGGCAGGCTCTTCGGACGGCTCGACGATCTGGACGGTCTCGGTTGTCGAGGTACCGCAGGCGAGCATGGATAGGACTAGGAGCGTATGCATGTGTCCTTCAGTGGCATAGGATGCGGCACTCTGCAACCCGAGGAGCGGACCTGTGCGCGGCATTCCCTTCGTCTTGTTGGCCCTCTTGCTGTCGGCCTGCCCAAAGCGTGGAGACGACGAGCAAGCAGCGCTCGCCCTCTCACGTGCGGTTCAGACCGTGGACGCCCGGTGGGATGCACGTGGAACGGAAGGCTTTGACGGAGTGCACGAGGCGCTCACGGCGGCTGAGGTCGCGTTTCCTGGGCACCCCGAGATTGCCTGGCGGTGGGCGCGGCACAGCACGGGGCTGGGTCTAGCCGCTGAAGACACAGATCGCGCCCGTCATCACTTCGCCGAAGCGAGAGGCTCCGGGCTCCAGTGCCTTCTCTCAGACCCGGTGTTTGACGCTCGACAGGCCGAGGTGGGCTGGGAGGCGGCTCTCGATGCGCTCAAGCCCGACCGGGAACTCTGCGCGGTCTGGACGGTGTTCGCCTGGTTGCGCTGGGTCGAGCACGTGGGTGCGCGAGCGGCAGAACTCGACTTCGAGCGTATCGACGCTCTCGTCGAGCGGCTGCGACTCTCTGGAGTGGACCCGGACGCTCGGGTGACCTGGAGTCGGGGCCTGGCACAGGTCATGCGCGATCGCGCGGACGGCCTCTCTTCGCCGCGTGGGCGAGCCCTGCTGGCACAGTCCGTGGACGCGGCACCGTCGGAACTCGCGCGAACCGCCGATTTATTGCTGGTCGGCGGAACCGAGGTCTCTGGCGATGGGGAGCGCTACCTAGAGCGCGCACTGAGGGCTGTGGCGAAGACGCCCGAGGATCGCCGTGCCCTCACGAGGCTTAGAGCGATCGAACCCTAGCCGAGCGCCGCTGCGGCGCACGATGGCCTCGACAAGCGCGAAAACCCGGCCACAAGGGCCGGGTCTATACGTTGGACAAAGAACCGCGGCGAACCGCGGAGAGCTTCTAGCGGCGCGGCAGCGACGACTTGCGTGCGGCACGGCGAATGGCGCGACGAGCGGCCTTGCGGCGACGCTTCTCGGCCAGGCGCTGCTTGAGGCGGCGCTTCTCACCAGGCTTCAGGTAGAAGCTGTTCTTCTTGATGTCCTTGCGAATGCCTTCGCGCTCAACCTTCCGACGGAAGCGGCGAAGCGCCTTCTCGAAGGGCTCGTTTTCGCGAACGGTGACGAGGATCATCTGCCAGGCTCCTGCTGGGTGTGGTTCCAGCGATAAGGTCAAATCGGTTGCCACAGTGAAGTGGGGGCCGATTGGCTAGGGACTGCTGGTCCCGAGTGAAGAATGGGGCCACGGGAAATTCTCCCGCGGACGACCCGCCGCATGTAGCGCGCTGGCGTACAGGGTGCCAACCCGCTCATGCATGTTGTGCCGCACGGGGGCGGAAGGGGCTGCTGCTAGAACATCAGGCCGAGTGCGCCGCCGACGTAGAGCAGGTCGTGCAGACCTCCTTCGACACGGAACACGACGCGATCACCGAAGTTGAAGCGCAGCGAGGCGTTCAGGTCGACCATCGGGAAGACCTTTGGAATGCGCTTGATCTCGTCGGGCGTGTCCGGGTTGGCCTGGTAGCGCTGGTATGCGGCCAGTTGGCCCTCCGGTCCCCAGCGATCGAGGTGACCGAGCATGATGGCCATGCCGAGGCCACCGCCAACGAGAAAGGACATGCCGAACTGCCCGTTGGTCTGCGCCGTGCGCACGAAGTGAAGCTCGTAGGCGTAGTCGGCACCGAAGGAGAGTAGGCCCAGACCATCGGTGGGTACGAGGTAGTCCCCGTCGGTGTGGCTTGGGGGTTCCTCGACGTCATCCCAATAGCCCTGCTTCATGAGGGAGTTGATGTACTCGAAGTAGAAGAAGCCGTTCGCGCTCTCGCCTTTGACTACGTACTCGAGGCCCAGAGAGTAGCCCTGAAGATCGGGGCGCTTCTCGTTCGGAAGAGCCCATCCGTCGTCGTTCTCGTTGAAGTACCAGATGTCGAGAATCGAGTCAGGCACGGTGACGTAGCGAGACCTGAATCCGATCTCCATGAAGTAGCCACGCCTGGGGAGCATGTCGTCGGTGGTCGAGGCTGGCTCGGCTTCGCCCTCCGCGAACTGTGGGGCGAGGGGCTCGCCGAACGGCTCGGGCGCCTCACTTGCGAAGGCGGGAGTGGACAGGGCGGCGAGGGCCGGAAGGACCAGACGAAGCATTCGATTCTCCTCGCGCGCGCAGGAGCGCGTGCGGCATTGGGCGCATGGTGCCGCCCCAGCAGCGCGCCTGTCAAGCATGGACACCGCTACCTGCCCGCTCAGCGAGGTGTGATGGCTGGGCGCGACGGGGTGTTCCGAACTATCGGTGGTGTAGTCGCCCGCACCGAGGACCTCGATGATCACTGCTGCAGTCCAGAAGGCCCTCGATGAAGGAGTGCCTGCCGTCGTCGTCGTGGTCGGAGAGGCGGGACTGCTCGTGGAGCGCGCGGAGCAGGCCCTCGTTGCTGCGACACTGCCGAAGTGCGGCATTGCAGCCTTCAACCACAGCGTGGTCCGAGCCGGGGACAGTCGCGCGATGGACGCCCTGGCGACCGCGCAGACGGTCCCGATGATGGCCGATGTGCGCCTCGTTGTGCTTCGCGACCTGCAAGAGGGCTCGGATGCGCTCTTCGAGGCCTTGGTCGAGTATGCCAAGTCACCGGTGGACTCAGCGGTGGTCGTCTGCACGGGAACGGGCTTTCCGAAGGTGCGTAAGGGTGGCTCGAACTGGGGAGTGCGACTGAAGAATGCGCTCAAGAGCACGGGCCTGTTCGTGAAGATCTCGGCATCGGAGGTCTCGCCTCCCGCTCTCGCCACGCAGCACGCGAAGTCCCTCGGTAAGGAGCTTCCCCGTCGCGCGGCGTCTCTGCTCGTGGAGCTGGTCGGGCCGGATCTGGGTCGGCTTGTGCAAGAGGTCGAGAAGCTCGTGCTCTTTGCGGGGGATGAACCGGTTCTCTCCGAGGAGATTGTGCTCGCCGCCTCTTCGATGGTCGCAGAGGGGCAGGTCTGGGACCTCACGGCGGGCCTGGTGGCCCGCAATCCCGACGTGGCGCTCGCCGCGCTCCATCGCGCTCTCGAGCAGGGGGAGCCGGAGCACAAGTTGCTTGGGCTGATTGGTTGGCAGCTACGCCAGGTTCTCGAGGCCACGGACCTGTTGGCGCGGGGCGTGCCCGAGCGAGAGGTACAGAAGCGCACCCGCATGCGGTGGGATGCGTTCAATCGCGTGAAGACCTTGGCGGAAGGCGGTGCGCCGTCAGCGGCGGACGTGCTGCATCGCCTCGCGGTGGCGAACCGACTCATGAACTCGCATCGCGCGGGTACCCGTCGGGTGCTCGAGGAATTCGTGGTCTCGGTGGCGACGCGCGCCTAATCCGCTTCGGCGTCTGCCCAGCGGATCGCCTCGGCAATCTCGTCGGGGACCTCTTCTTGAAGGAAGTGGCCAGCAGAGGTCTCCCAGACGCGGGCATTGGGCAGCTCGCGGGCGTGCCGCTTCAGCCCTCGGCCGAGAATCGGGTCGCGAAGGCCCCACACCAGGCCAATCGGACCCTGAAAGCCGCGAATCCAGCTATCGATGTGATCGAGATGCGGAAGACTCGGGTGATCTTCGCGGTTGGGAACCATTCGAGCGAGTCCGAGGGGCGCGGCTCGGTCGCGCAGTCGGCGCAGCGGCCAGGTGTATGCGCGCCTCTCCAGCTTTCCGATGGACTTGGGGTCGCCTTGTACGCGGTGCAGCGCGCGCTGTGGAAATCCCCCGAGGCGAAACACGGCGTCGGAGATCAGCGGCCGGTGCGAGAATCGGTGAAAGGACGTGACGCGCAGAGGGCGGCGGGGCGCGAGCACCCCCGTGTTGCCGAAGATGGCGGCCCGAACGCGGTTGGGGTCGCGCGCGGCGACGCCTGCGGCAATGGGCCCACCCCAGTCCTGGCCGACGGTGATGAAGGACTCGATGCCGAGTCCCCGAACGAGGCCTCCGATCAGCTCGAGGTGCCGTCCCAGGTCATGGTCGCGGGTAGAGCGCGGCTTGTCCGAGAGTCCCAGTCCCCACAGGTCCGGTGCAATGACACGGTAGCCATCGAGGCGCGCGATCACCTTTCGCCACAAGAAGCTCCACGTGGGGTTGCCGTGACAGAGCAGGACGACGGGGCCCTCGCCGTGGTCCACGAAGTGGATGCGGACGCCGTCGACAGTCGCAATGCGCCGCCGATACGGGAAGGCGTCAGCGAGCCAAGGGGGGAGCGGTGGTGCGTCCTGCAGGTGAAGCGTCATGGCTCGTCATACTGCAGAAGCCAGAAACACGAAACCCCCCGTGCCGAAGCGCGGAGGGTTCCATGCTCACAAAGGAACGGACTAGGCGATTGCCTTGACCGCCTTGTTCAGGCGCGACACGCGACGAGCGGCCTGGTTGCGATGGATGATGCCCTTGGACACGTTGCGAGCGATGATGCTCTGCGCGATCCGAAGCTGCGCCATCGCGGCGCCGTGGTCGCCGTCGGCAACAGCCTGGCGCACGTTCTTGATCTGGTTCCGCATGCGGCCGCGGAAGTGGCGGTTGCGAACCCGCCGCTTCTCGTTCTGCTTGATGCGCTTGATTGCGTCCTTGTGGTGTGCCACTTAAATCTCCAGTCGCGCCAAGCTCTGGGCACGAGACCACCGCCGATTAACACCAGGTTGCCCGGTGTCAAGCGCCTCACACCTTATGGGCCCCGACGTGTCGCTGTGCTGCGGAGTTTCCGCTGTACGGTGCTTGACGCGTTATTCGGCCGCACCCATGGAGCTCCGTTTGGACCGCGCTGCCCGCATTCGCAACTTCGCGATTATCGCCCACATCGACCACGGCAAGTCGACCCTCGCTGACCGCATTCTTCAGATGACGGGAGCGGTCGCCGACCGTGACATGAAGGCTCAGCTGCTCGACTCGATGGATATCGAGCGCGAACGCGGCATCACGATCAAGGCCCAGACAGCCACGATTCACCACACCGCCGAAGATGGCGAGGAGTACATCCTCAACCTCATCGATACCCCCGGACATGTGGACTTCACCTACGAGGTCAGCCGGAGCTTGTCCGCCTGTGAGGGAGCCCTGCTCATCGTCGACGCGGCCCAGGGCATCGAAGCGCAGACACTCGCGAACGTGTACCTGGCGATCGACGCGGATCTCGAGATCATCCCCGTCGTCAACAAGATCGACCTTCCGGGTGCCGAGCCCGACCGCGTACTCCAGGAGGTCGAAGACCACATCGGCCTCGAGATCGAACACGCGGTGCTCTGCTCGGCCAAGACCGGTGAGGGCGTCGCCGACGTCATCGAGGCCATCGTTAAGCACCTGCCGCCCCCCGAGCCGGTCGACGAGGGACTTCCCCCGCGCGCGCTCATCATCGACTCCTGGTTCGATACCTACGTGGGCGTCATCTGCCTGGTACGCGTCATGGAAGGCACGCTCAACGTCGGCAAGAAGATCAAGATGATGGCCACCGGCGCTGTGCACGAGTGCACCAAGCTCGGCATCTTCACGCCGGCTGCCGTGTCGGTGAAGGAACTCAAGTCGGGCGAGGTCGGCTTTGTCGTCGCCTCGATCAAAGAGCTCGCAGACGCCCAGGTCGGCGACACCATCACCCTGGCAAAGGGCGGTGCGGAAGAGCCTCTTCCTGGCTTCCAAGAGATCAAGCCGATGGTCTACTCGGGCATCTACCCGGTGGAGTCTGGCGACTACCACAACCTGCGCGATGCCCTCGAGAAGCTGAAGCTCAACGACGCGGCCATCTCGATCGACCCCGAGTCCTCCGACGCCCTCGGGCTCGGATTCCGCGTCGGCTTTCTCGGTCTCCTCCACATGGAGATCGTCCAGGAACGCCTCGAGCGCGAGTACAACTTGGCCCTGATCACGACTGCGCCGTCAGTGGTCTACAAGGTGCACCGCAAGGACGGGGTCGTTCTCGACATCCGCTCGCCGTCGCAGCTCCCCGACCTCGTCTACGTGGACTACATCGCAGAGCCGATCTCGCGCCTGACCATTCACTGCCCCGAGAGTCACATCGGCGCTGTTCTCAAGCTCTGTGAGGACCGTCGCGGAACCCAGGTCAACTTCGACTACTCCGGCCAAGGCCGCGTGGTGCTGACCTACGACATTCCGTACTCGGAAGTCGTCTTTGACTTCTTCGACAAGCTGAAGAGCGTGTCTCGTGGCCTCGCGTCCATGGACTACGAGGTCAATGAGTGGCGACGCGATGAGTTGGTCAAGGTCGACATCTTGCTCAACGGCGAGCTGGTCGATGCGCTGTCCACGCTCTGCCACCGCGCCGACTCCTACCATCGAGGCAACGCCTTGGTGCGCAAACTCAAGGAGTTCATTCCGCGGCAGATGTACGACGTGGCGGTTCAGGCTGCGATTGGCTCGAAGATCGTGGCCCGGTCCACGGTCAAGGCCTACCGCAAGGACGTGACCTCGAAGTGCTACGGCGGTGACATCAGCCGCAAGCGCAAGCTCCTCGAGAAGCAGAAGAAGGGCAAGAAGCGGATGAAGGCCGTCGGCAATGTCGAGATTCCCCAGACGGCCTTCCTTGCCGTCCTCAAGGTGGGCTCGGACTAATGACGACCGGCCGCTGGGTCGCGCTCGCCACCGCCGTCGTCTTGCTGATCGCGTCGGCGGCGCTGTTTGGGCCGTTGGTTCCCTACGTGGTCGACGACGTTCGACTCGACGGCATTGTGCGCGCGGTGGCGCTCGACTGGCGCGACTTCGGCGAGGACGAGGCCCGCGAGCGGCTGCAATACGAGCTCGACGCCCAAGGCATCGACGCTGCGGTCGGGGATGAGAGCTGCGCTCTCAACGAGCTCGATGGGGGACGCGAGGTCCGCTGCGAGTGGACCGTCGATGCCAAGGTGATCTGGGGCGTCCTGCCACTGTCCTTTCACTCCATCGCCACCATGGACGCCGAAGGCGACCTGGACTGAGCATTCAACAGGGACCTGACGCGCGAGCGCCTTGGCTGTGGTACTCCACCGGCCATGATCGGATCAGTTCTCCGCCGCTTGATCGGCATCCTTCCACTCGTCGTGCTGCTGGCGCTCGTGACCTTCGCGATGCTCAAGCTGGCGCCGGGTGGTCCGTTCGACGCCGAGCGGTCGATCCCTCCTGAGATCGCCCGCCAGCTCGAAGCCAAGTTCCACCTCGACGAGCCCTTCCTGACCCAGTTCTGGGCCTATCTGTCGGGCCTAGCCGACGGCTCGCTCCCGTCGATGAAGAGGCCCGGCTTGACCGTCGGCGAGCTCATTCGCACGAGCTTTCCGGTGAGCCTGACGCTCGGCTTGCTGGCGATGGCCTTCGCCCTGCTGACGGGCGTCCTCGCGGGCATCATCGGAGCGCTCCGGCAGAACACGATCTGGGACTACGGCACGATGTCGCTCGCGTTGATCGGCATCTCGGTGCCGAACTTCGTCCTCGGACCCGTCCTCGTACTCATCTTCGCCCTCGGGCTTGGCTGGTTCCCGCCCGCGCGGTGGGAAGGGCTGTCGACGATGGTGCTTCCAGCGATCACGCTGGGCGCGGCCTACGCTGCCTACATCGCCCGGCTCACACGTGCCGGCATGCTCGAGGTCATCCGGAGTGACTTCGTGCGAACGGCGCACGCCAAGGGGCTGTCCGAGCGGCAGGTCGTGATGCGTCACGCCATGAAGGGTGGCCTTCTGCCCGTTGTGACCTTCCTCGGCCCGGCGATGGCTCGAATCATCACCGGCACCGTCGTCATCGAGAAGATCTTCCAGGTTCCCGGCCTCGGCTACTACTTCGTGCAGTCCGCGCTCGACCGCGACTACTCGATGGTGCTTGGGGTGGTGACCTTCTACGCCGCGATCCTGATGGTGATGAACCTGTTGGTCGACATCGCCTACACCTACCTCGACCCGCGCGTGGAGCTGACATGAGTGAGGTCGTCCAAGGTACGAGCCTCTGGCAAGACGCGTGGCGCCGCTGGCGTCGTCACAAGGTCAGTGTCGGAAGCGCCGTCGTACTCACCATCATCGTGTTGTTCTGCGCCTTTGGCCCCCAGCTGGTGTCGCTGATCTGGGGTTGGACCTACGAGCAGCAGAACATCGCGCTCGGCCCCTCTGCACCGTCGCTGTCCCATCCGTTCGGCACCGACGTGCTCGGCCGTGACCTGATGGTGCGAACCATGCACGGCGGTCGGGTGAGCTTGCTCGTCGCCTTCGTCGCGACCTCGGTTTCGCTGGTCGTAGGCGTGACCTACGGCGCCATCTCGGGCTACGTCGGCGGCCGTGTCGACTCGTTCATGATGCGTTTTGTCGATGTGCTGATGTCGACGCCGTACCTGCTGCTCGTCATCGTGCTGATGGCCGTGATTCCGCCAAACAACGTGAGCTTCTTCGGACTCGACGGCAGCTTCGTGCTGATGTTCGGTGCGCTCGGCTTGGTCTCATGGCTGGTCCTCGCGCGCATCGTTCGCGGTCAGGTCCTCTCGCTCAAGCAGAAAGAGTTCGTCGAAGCGGCCCATGCCATCGGCGTGAAGCCCCGGACCATCCTGTTCCGTCACATCGTGCCGAACACGCTCGGACCCGTCATCGTCTACTCGTCGCTGACCATCCCGAGCGTCATGCTCTCCGAAGCCTTCTTGTCCTTCCTGGGTTTGGGCATCCGCGAGCCGCAGGCCAGCTGGGGAACGCTCGTCAATGACGGCTCGAACGCGATGGTCGTCTACCCGTGGCTGCTGGTGTTTCCCGGTCTGACCATGGCCCTGACGCTGTTCTGCCTGAACTTCCTGGGAGACGGCCTTCGGGACGCCCTGGACCCGAATGCGAGGAAGTCGTGAGCGACGTGTTGCTGTCCGTCGAGGACCTTCAGACGCACTTCCACACCGAGTACGGCACCGTGAAAGCGGTCAACGGTGTGTCCTTCGAGGTGAAGCGCGGCGAGATCATGGGTCTCGTCGGCGAGTCGGGCTCTGGAAAGAGCGTGACGAACCTCTCGATCTTGCGCCTCGTGCCAACGCCTCCAGGCGAGTACGCCGGCGGTCGAATCATGTTCGATGGTCAGGACCTGCTGACGCTGCCCGAGCACACGCTGCGCAGCTACCGCGGCAATCGCATTGCGATGATCTTCCAGGACCCGATGACGTCGCTCACCCCGTACATGCGGGTCAGCCGGCAGATCACCGAGGTGCTCGAGCTCCATCAGAAGATGACCCGAACGCAGGCCAAGAAGCGCGCGATCGAGCTGCTCGAGATGGTCGGCATTCCCGATCCCGCTGGACGAGTGGACTCCTGGCCCCACGAGTTCTCCGGTGGCATGCGGCAGCGGGTGATGATCGCAATGGCCCTAGCGTGTCGGCCCGAGCTGCTGCTCGCGGATGAACCCACCACGGCCCTCGACGTAACGATTCAGGCCCAGATCCTCGAGCTGATTCGAGAGCTGGCTCGCGAGCACGGAACGGCGGTCATCATGGTCACCCACGACCTTGGTGTGGTTGCAGGCATCGCCGACCATGTCAGCGTGATGTACGGCGGACGGATCGTGGAGCGTGCACCCGTCGAGCCGCTGTTCGCCAACCCGCAGCACCCGTACACGAAGGGGCTGCTGGCGAGCGTGCCCCGTCTCGACTCCCGAGGAGAGCTCACTCCGATTCCGGGCTCTCCTCCGGACCTCAGCGACCTTCCCCCGGGCTGTGCTTTCGCACCTCGGTGCGAAGCGGTGATGGACAAGTGCGCCAAGCAGCCTGGCTGGTATGGCGAACCGACCTTGGGCAAGCGCTGCTGGCTGGGGGAAGCATGAGCGACGATGTTCTGCTGAAGGTCGAGGGCCTCAAGGTGCACTTCCCCGTGCTCTCCAAGGGCTTCTTCGCCCGCCAGGTGGGTGCGGTGAAGGCCGTCGATGGTCTCGATCTCGAAGTGCGGCGAGGCGAGGTTGTCGGCTTGGTCGGCGAGTCTGGCTGCGGCAAGTCCACCACCGGTCGCGCCTTGCTTCGGCTCGTTCCGCTCACCGGCGGCAAGGTCGTGTTCGATGGCGTCGACCTCGGGGAACTGAAGGGCGAAGAGCTTCGCAAGATGCGGCGCCGCGTTCAGATCATTTTCCAAGACCCGTACGCGAGCCTGAACCCGCGTATGACGGTCGGCGACATCATTGCTGAGCCGCTCGCAGCCCACGGTCTGGTCAAAGACGCGAAGGAGCGCCAGACGCGCGCGCAGGCGCTGATGGAGCGCTGTGGCCTAGACCCGTCCTTCGTCCGTCGCTACCCGCACGAGTTCTCCGGTGGACAGCGGCAGCGCATCGGCATTGCCCGCGCACTGGCCTCGGATCCCGACTTCATCGTCTGTGACGAGCCGATCTCGGCCCTCGACGTGTCGATTCAGGCGCAGATCCTGAACCTGCTCAAGGAGCTCGCTCGCGAGCGGAACCTCTCGTACGTCTTCATCGCGCATGACCTCTCGGCCGTACGCCACATCAGCGACCGCATCGCGGTGATGTACCTGGGACGCATCGTCGAGACGGGCACGTTCGACCAGATCTGCGATGATCCGAAGCATCCGTACACTCAAGCGCTGGTGAGTGCGATTCCCGTGCCGGATCCCGTGATTGAGCGGCGTCGCAAGCGCATCGTGCTGCAGGGGGACGTGCCGAGTCCGCTCAATCCGCCGACCGGCTGTACCTTCCACACCCGCTGTCCCGTAGCGAGGGAGGGCAAGTGCCAGAGCGAAGCGCCAACGCTTCGGACGGTGAACGACCGCCTGGTGAGCTGTCACTTTGCCGAGGAGATCGGCGATCTGACGGGACGCAGCGAGTAGGGGACCTGAGCGAGTAGGGCGCCCATCGCAGCTGCAAAGGACGCCCTCATCTGACTGACGCGACTAGGCGAGCGCGGGCGCATCCGCGGAGAGCGGAATCGTCAGCTGCTGACCGACTTCGATGGCATCCGGGCTGGTGAGCGTGCCCTGGTTGGCCTCGAAGATGTCGGTGTAGCGCTTGGCGTCTCCGTACCAGTGCTTCGCGATCTTGCCGAGGCTGTCGCCGCGCTCGACGGTGTAGACCGGCGCTTCGACGGGCGGGCAGCGCAGAACCTGTCCCGGGAAGATCTCGTCGGGGTGGTTGAGCATCGGCTGGTTCGACTCGAAGATCTTGTCGTATAGGTGAATCACGCCGTAGACCTCGAGCGAGATCTTCGAGAGCGTGTCTCCGCTCACGACCGTGCGGTACACGCTGGGCGGCTCGGGCTCGTTGACGACGATCTGATCATCGACGGCGCCAACACCTTCGTGGTTTCCGACGATGAGGATGGCCTTCTCGGCTGCTGCGGTGGCGGTAGCGGTTCCGAGCACGGTCGCGGTGCCATCCGAGAATCGGACCGCAAGGTCTTCGATGGCGAGGTTGTGGTCGCGAACGGCCTTGGCGAGACCCAGCGCGAAGTCCACGTCCGACATCGGCGCGGCTTCCTGCTGCGCGGGCTCGTCGCCGCCAATTCCGACCATGCCCGCGACTTTCGCGCCGGCGCTCTTGATGAATGAGAACAGACCCATGGGGGTACCTCCAGGTAGTGACCAGGTGAGTGGCCGGTGTCCCCGGCCAGGGAGATCAGTTGCCGAACAAGCTGCCGAGAGCGCCAACCATGCCGCCGGCCGACGGTGCGGAGTCGCCCAGAAGCATGGGGGCGAAGGCCATGGCCTTCTCGAGCACGTCTTCGGGCAGGCGGTCCTTTAGGAAGGACAGCGCGAGGGGCGCGACCATCGCCGCCTTGTCGCCGTCGACGCCGAATTGGTCGAGCAGGGCCACGACCTGGGCGGTCTGTTTGGCCTCCTTACCGGCGACAGCCTCGAAGGCATCGCCGAGCGCGCCACCGCCGGCGGCTGCACTGGCGAGTCCGCCGAGCATGCCGCCGAGTCCGCCTTCGTCCGCGTCGGGCTTGCCCTTACTCAAGAACTTACCGGCCATGGCTGACCAGTCGCCGAGCTCAGGCACGGCAGCATCGACGCCTTGGGCAGCGTCGTCGTCCTCGCCTTCGAGCTGTCCACGCACGCCGCCGATGACGGTCCCTGCGAGGGCCTTGGCTTGATCTTCAGACAGTCCGAGCTGTCCGGAAAGGGCTCCGATGAAATCCACGTGCGCCTCCAAGCGATGGGGTGACCATGGCATAGCGCTTCGGAAGTTGGAGCCCCTGACGGCCTTCTTACAGGGTGTCTGTCGTGGACGGGCGACTGCTTGATGAGCCGCCGCTGCCCCCGAACCACATCGAGAACTGAACGGTGCCAGCGGCGACGAGATCCGAGTCGACATCGCCGACAGCCACGCCGACGGCGGGCACGACAAACACACCCACGCCCGCGGGGCCATTGCTGCGAACCCCGAAGCGGGCCTCGCCCGTCGCCGAGATCACAAAGGGGTCGCCGAGAATGTCGATGCCCGCTCCGGGCGCGACCACTGCTGACCAGGAACCACCGACGGGGCTGTCGAGGATCTCGATGTAGCCATTCGCACCGAGAAAGATGTCCTCGTTGAACAGGAGGTCGAGGGTCTCGAGCAGGTGCACCTGAAGCACGAACTTGTCGAAGTGCAGGTCGAGGGTGGGCAGAAATCCGCCGGCCGTCATCGCGGGAGTGATGTTGCCATTGAAGTCGATGGTGATTCGGCTGCTGCCCATGCCCATCGTCGTGCCGAAGCCGACGCCGGCAGACGCCACGGTCGGAAAGAGAAGAGCGAGAGAGAGAAGTGCAGTGCGCATAGGTGCCTCCAATGCCCGGACCTTAGCGCGGGGGACCAACGACGTGCGGTGGGGGGTTATGGTCGCCTCTTCTCTGGAGACCCGATGCTCACCCTCGCCCTGCTCTCGATCGTGCCGGCCCTCGCCGCAGAACCCGCCCCGCCCGAGGTCGCTCTGAACGGCTTCGTGATGCGCCCCACCTTCGAGATCGCCGAGAAGAAGTCGCCCGCCGGCGGCATGGCATTCGTCGTGGACCACGAGGAACGGCGCTTCGCGATCTCGGCCTACCAGCTGCTCGGAGCGCCGAGTGGCATGGCCACCGTTCCCGCCGCGGACGTCGCGACCTCGGTGACCAAGATCGCGCTGTCGGAGCTGGCATCCCAGCAGTGGCTTGCGAATACCGGAGTTCCGCTGGTCATTGCCGCTGAGGTCGTCGGGTCCACCGCGAGCAAGGACGTGATTGTCGCTCCGATCGAGGTGTCCAAGGACCGCACGGCTGCGCTGACGATGGGGGACCGCGCGACGCTGAAGCCCGGGGCACTCGCGGCTGAGGACCCGAAGAAGGGCGACCCAGTCTGGCTCGTCTCACCGCTCGCGAACGCCGCCGATGCTGGATTCATCCACGCGGGCACGATCGCCGAGATCAACGGGGACTTCATCTTCTACGACGTCGCCAACCGCGAGCTGGACTTGGCAGGGACGAGCGGCGCTCCACTCGTCGACGCGGGTGGAAAGGTGGTCGGTATGCAGGTCGGCGTGATCCGCTTCGAGGATGGCGCGCTGGCTGGTTCGGCAGTGCCTCTGGCCGCGATCAAGGCTCGGATTGCCGAGGGCCTGGGCAACGCTACGCCGTAAGCGGCTGAAATGCGCAACAGGGGCGTCAATCCGTTACAAAGGGCGTCCCAGCGGTCACTCCGACCGGCGGAGTCACGATGTCTACGTCCCTCACCGTGCGCAATCTCGAGTACACCTGGCAAGCGCGTCTCGTCGATTCGCTGGCACGTGTCGGTGAAATCCTCGGATTACCGCTCGGAAAGCTCGAGGCCGAGTCCATTCTCGCGTCGGCCAAGCGCCAGACCGGGCTGACGGACTTTGGGGGGACGGGCTTTCACGAGCCGCTCGACAAGATCGTCGACGTCGCGAAGGATGCGGAACTTGCCTCCCTCGGACGCGTGTTCATCCGCCAGACCATGATCCGCGCGGCCTGCAACCGGCTGTGGATGCGCGAGTACCTGAAGAAGCACCCCGAAGCGCGCGAGATCCCGGTGAAACGCCCGGTGTTCGTGCTCGGCTTCCCCCGGACCGGCACCACCGTCCTGCAGAACCTGCTCTGCGAGCACCCGGACCGCCGTGGGCTGCAGTTCTGGGAGCTCACGCATCCTGTGCCGATGCTCGACGACGTGGCCAAAGACGAGGCCAAGCGCAAGCGCAGCGCGAAGAGCATGCTCGACATCGGGTACTTCATCGCCCCCGAGATGGCCGAGGTGCACGAGGTCCTCACCGAGTCCTTCGAAGAGTGCTGGTACCTGTTCAGCAACACCTTCCAGGTGCTCAACTACGATCTCGCCTCCGGCATGCGTGCCTATGGCGACTGGATTCTCGAGCACGACATGACCGAGGCCTACAAGGAGTACCGCACCAGCCTGCAGGTGCTTCTTCACCAACGGCCTGCCGAGAACCTTGTCCTCAAGTGCCCCGAGCACTTGTGGTTCCTCGACTCGCTGCTCGAAGTGTTCCCAGACGCCTGCATCATCTGGACCCATCGCGACCCCTTCGACTCGATTGCGTCCTATTGCTCGCTGATCTCGATGGGGCGACGGTCCTTGTTCGGGACGATCGACCCCCACGACCTAGGCAAGCAGGTCACCGAGCGCTTTCACCTCGGCATCGAGCGCGCGCTCGCGGCACGGGCGCGTCATGACGAGAAGCGCTTCTTCG
Organism: Pseudomonadota bacterium; assembly: GCA_023954855.1. GTDB lineage: Bacteria > Myxococcota_A > UBA796 > UBA796 > M1803. The sequence goes on from JAGSGY010000011.1 coordinate 100,276, forward strand.
ACGTGCCTTTCGACCAGCTGATCAAGGATCAGGCCGGCATGATTGCGCGCATCTGCGAGCACTTCGACCTCGACCCCACCGATGCGGCGACGGTCCAGGCGTGGCTCGAGAATGGGCGCAAAGACAAGCGCGGAGCGCACCAGTACTCCGCCGAGACCTACGGCTTGGACCCGGTGGCCATTCGCGCTCGCTACGCCGATTACATCGAGCGCTTCTCGGTGAAGTGCCGCGCGGCCTAGCCACAAGATCTGCACCGATGGCCCCAGCAGGGCGTGGTAGGTAGAATCACCTTCCCCGACCGGTTCCCCGCCGGCCCCTCGGATTCCCGCCGTGTCCTCCGCCTCTCGTTTCTACCGTGCCGTGCTGTCGTCCTCGCTTGGAACGGCGATCAGTCGCGTGTTCGGCTTGGCCCGTACCATCGCGCTCGGCGCGTTTCTCGGTGCTGGTCCCGTCTCGGATGCTTGGGACATTGCGTGGACGCTACCGAACGCGTTTCGCCGCTTCGTGGCAGATGAAGGGCTGACCGGTGCGCTCGTCCCCGCCATCTCGCGGGCCGAGGCGGACGAAGGGCACGACCGCGCGCGAGAAGTCGCGAACACCACGCTGGCCTTCCTTGTTGCGCTGTGCAGCTTCATCGTCGCGATCCTGGTGCTGTTCTCAGAGCACGCGGTGCTGGCGTTTGCCTACTCCTTCCGCAACAACCCGGAGCAGCTCGCTCTCGCCGCGGGCCTACTCAAGGTCACCGCACCGCTGGTGTTTCTGGTCAGCTTCGTGTCGTTCATGGAAGGGCTGCTCAACCAGCGCGACCACTACTTCGTGCCCAAGATGGCCCCCGGGCTTCTCGCTCTGGGCATGGTGATTGGCGTGGCGTCGGGCGGTGCGCTGGGCACGGAACCCGTGTGGGGGCTCGCGTTTGGAACGCTGGTCGGTGGCGTGCTTCATGCGGTCGTGAACCTACCAGTGCTCTGGCAGAAGTGGGGGCCGATCGGCCTGCGCTTCGCGTTTGGCGACCCGCGATTCCGTGCCGTCGCCAAGGAACTCTCTAAGGTCATCGCCATCGGCTTGCTCGCGCAGGTCAACATCCTCGCGCTGCGGCAGCTGCTCACCTCGGTTGGGCACGGGGTCACCACCCAGTACAGCCAAGCGAATCGCGTGGTCGATCTCGCCCAGGGCATCATCGCTGTCGGCATTGGCTCTGCGCTTCTCCCCGCGCTCTCGAAGGCGGCGGCGAACCATGACCAGGCCGCTATCGGTCGCGAGCTGACCCGGGCGCTGCGCTTAGCCGGCTTTCTCTTGCTGCCTGCGGCCGCGGTCCTCGTTGCGTTCGGGCTTCCTGTCTCGGCCATCCTGCTCAGAGTGGGGGCCTACACCCTGAGCGACGTGCAGGCCACGGCCGGAACCGTCGCGATCATGACCCCGTTCATGCTCTCGATCGCCGGCATCAATCTGCTCAAGAAGGTGTTCTTCGCCTATGAGTGGCGCAATGCGCTGCTCGGCGTCGGTGGCCTGGGTGTCGCGACGACCATTGTGCTCGGCATCGCGCTCAAGCCTGCGTTTGGCCTGTTGGGCATCGCGGGTGCGCTGTCCGTGTCCACGGTGGTGCAGTTCGCGCTCTACGGGTGGCTGCTCAGGCGATGGCTCGGCGACGACGTCAAGACGGACGGTCTGGCCTCTGGAGTCGGCCGCATGGCGCTTGCCGCAGTACCGACGGCTGCGTGGTTCGCGCTGATCGCGCCGTTCGGAGAGTGGGAATACGGCCCGCAATCCCTGGTCAACTGGGGCGTGCTGCTCGGAGGACTGGTGACCGGCGGCTTGATCTACGGTGGCATTGCTTGGATGCTTGGGGTCGAGGAACTCACGCGGGTGGTGGGTCTGGTGCGGAGGCGACTCGGGCGATGAAGGGTAAGGGCATTCGACGCGCAGTAGTGCTTGCCGGCGGAGGCGCGCGTGGGGCCTATGAGGCCGGCGTGCTGCGCTTCATTCAAGAGCACATCTCGACCCCCGACACGCCAGACTTCGACATCGTCACCGGCTCGTCCATTGGTGCCATCAACGGCTGCTTTATCGCTTCGATGGGCATCGATGGGGCTTCTCGCTTGTCGGGATTCTGGCGGCAGCTTCGGCCCGAGCACGTCTATGACTTCGGTCGCCGCGACCTGATCACCACGCCGGCCCGCTTCCTGCAGCGCCGGCCCGGAACCGGAGAGGGGGCTGCGCTCTGGAACAGTCGGCCCCTGCGGCGCTTGCTCCGTCGCACGATTCCCTGGCCCGCCCTGTATGAACGGCTCGACTCAGGGGAGCTCGCGGCGCTCGTGGTCGCTGCGACCGACGTCGGTACGGGCGCGACCGTTCTGTTTGCGGACGGTTCGATCGGCCCCAGACCTCGCTCGCATTCGCGGGTCATTCCAACGCGCATCGGTCCTGCGCACGCATTGGCATCCTCTGCAATTCCGCTGATCTTCCCGGCGGTCGATGTCGATGGCCGCACCTATGTCGACGGGTCTCTTCGCCAGAACACACCGCTTGCTCCTGCGATTGACGTCGGAGCGGACCGCGTCCTTGTCATCGGGGTGAGTCGGCCTCGAACGCCGCATCGCGACGACATCGAGATGGCGCCGACACCACTGTTCTTGGCTGGAAAGGCCTTCAACGCCTTGCTGCTCGACCCCATCGACGATGACCTCAGGCAGCTGCGGGGCATCAATGAGCTGCTTCAGATCGGCGAGGACGTGCATCCCGGCTTTCTCGAGCACGTCGCCGGGAGGAGCCATCAATACCGCATCGTCGAGCCGACCATGATTCGCCCGAGCTTCGACATCGGAACCCTCGCCGCCGAGGCCTTCAGTGCGCACAAGGGGGAGCTGCCGTGGGCGTCGCGCATGCTGCTCGGCGTGATCGGCGGGAGTGAGCCCGAGGATGAGGCCGACCTGGTGTCCTACCTGTACATGCACGCTCCGTTCACGCGTGCGCTGGAGCAGGCCGGCTTCGACGATGCCGAGAAGCGTGCGGACGTGCTGGCGGCGTTCTTCGAGGACTAGCGGCTCTCGCCGTTGACGAGTGCCTGGGCGTGCCGCACAGTGGGGGCTCGGAGGGACCATGCGCGTCCAGTTGCTCGCACCGCTTCTACTCGGCCTCGCTCTGCTGGGTTGCCGAGACGAGCCTACTGCTGTGGATAGCGGTGACAGCCAGTTCGACTCTGACTCCGAGGCCGACACGGACACGGACACGGATGCAGATGCCGACACGGATGCAGATGCCGACACGGATGCGGACGCCGACACGGATGCGGACGCCGACACGGATGCAGACGCCGACACGGACGCGGATGCCGACACCGACGCAGATGCGGACACGGACGCAGATGCGGACACCGACGTGGATGCCGACACGGACGCGGATGCCGACACGGACGCGGATGCCGACACGGACGCGGATGCCGACACGGACG
>JAGSGY010000145.1 GCA_023954855.1 Pseudomonadota bacterium
CCCGATCCCATTTCGAACTCGGAAGTTAAGCTTCGTCACGCCGATGGTACTGCAGCTTCTGGCTGTGGGAGAGTAGGTCATCGCCGGTCATTCCTCTAGACCCCGGGTCGAGCTCTTCGTGAGCTCCCCGGGGTTTTTTGTCATTTCCGCACAGGACGTGGTCTGGCCCGGAGAGCGGTCTCAGCCAATCCGCTGCGTGGTGGTGGGGCGAATCGGCCGGTGACAAGCCGATCTCCACGCTATGCTTGGTGGGTGAGCTATCCGAATAAGCCAGCGCGGCTGCTTGCCGTCATCGAAGACCTTCTCTCCGCTGCCAGCCGTTCCCGCAGCGCGGATGCCATTCTTCAGGCGTACCACCATCATCTTGGACGCGTGCTCGACACGAACTCGCTCTACGTGGCGCTGTGGAACGAGCCGGCGCAGCATTTTCAGTTTCCACTCGATGTGGACGCCGGTGGAGCGCTTTCGGAGCCCGATCGGCTCGAGGGGTCGTTGACCGATTTCGTTCGTCGGACTGGACGCCCCCTATGGTGTGATCGGTCGGAGCATGAGCGCCTGCAGGGCCTCGGACAGGTAAAGGTCGTGGGGAAGTGGTCTGAGGTCTGGGTTGGGGTTCCCTTGCGCGCTCGGGGCGCGGTCTTCGGCGTGGCGGCGCTCCAGCACTACCAGGACCCCTTCGCCTATACGCCCGCCGATTTGCGCACCTTCTCGCTCCTCTCCGATGCCATTAGTCCGGCGCTGGCAGGCTTTAGCGGATAACGGCGCTTTGACCGCGAAGGTCCGGGCAGTAAGTACGGCTGGATGCTGGCCTTACGCGCTCATACCGGGTACAACCGCGGTGTTTTTACGGACGGACTCATGCTCACCTGGTGGCTCGTCACAGCATTGGCGGCGCCTTGCGCCGACGTTGGCGCCGAAGTGGATGCCGGCTGGGCTGCGTACAACGACGCCGAGCTCGATCTGGCGAAGGGCCACATCGATGCCGCGGTGGCGGGCTTTGCGTGTCAGGCGGAAGCGGTGTCGACCGAGGAGCTTCTGGGCCTGTACCGCCTCGATGCCATCGTTGCGATCACGCAGTCCGACCAGAAGGGTGCGGTGTACGCGACGATTCGGGTGGTCACCATCGATCCAACGGCTGCTCCTTCGCCGGAGCTTGGTCCGGAGCTGGCCGCGATGCATGAGACCTGGTCGGAACGGCTCGCCGAAAACGTCATTCGCATTGGGTACGAGGGCGACGGGGAAGCCTGGGTCGATGGGCGTCGAGTCGAACGACCCTGGATCGAGGTCTTCGCCGGCGAACACCTCGTGCAGTACGACGGCCCCAGTGGGTGGGTCTCGCGCATCGATGAGCTGGACCGTGGGGTTACGCTCGGACCCCCGGATGCGGCGCCTCCCCCAGAGCCGGAGCCCATTCGAGAGGCGCCGGCGGATCGGCCGGGTCGCCGGGTGCGCCGTAGGGTGCTTCTAGCCTCCGGCCTTGGACTCGTCGCTGGCGGTGGTGGGCTCGTTCTCGGAGGTTCTGTGCTCGAGACCTCTTTCCTCAACGACCCGTATACCGACTCCTATGGAGGTTGCCCTCCCGCCGATGACTGCTGGGCAGACGCGCGTAGCACGCGAATTCGCAAGGACGCGGCCACCGTCCGGGCGCTCTACGGGATTGGCTATGGAGCGCTTGGGCTCGGAGCGGTCGTCCTCGGTACCGAGTTGCTGCTCTTGCCGGACCCAGTTGCCGGTGGCGGATCCGTGCGATTCTCAGGCAGGTTCTAGTCATGCGTGCCCTACCGCTTCTATTGGTACTCAGTGGCTGCTGGCTCACGGATACTGAGCTCGACGGAAAGCTCGAGGTCCCTCAGGACTCCGGCGAGACCCTGGATCCGCTCGTGGTCACTTCGATCTCGCCGGCCTTTGGCCCCGACTCCGGGGGCACCGAGGTCTTCTTGGTGGTCGGACCGTTGCTCAGCTCGGAGCCGGTGGTTCGCTTTGGAGACATCGAGGCGCGGGTGCTCGAGTCGGATGGTGTCAGCGTTAAGGTCGTGGCGCCGCCGCGCGATGCGCCCGGGGCCGTCGACATCACCGTCGGGGACAGTGGACGCAACATCACCAGCGAATCCGCGTTCACCTACCACCCCGACCGTTCGGGCCTCAATTCCGTCCTCGGTAGTCTCACCTACATCGAGTACGTCGGCGACAGTTGGGGGACTCAGATCGAGCGTCCGGCGGACTTCGGCTACGGCTGGCTGTCCTTTGTGCAGCCCACCACGGTGGACTACGCCGAGATGTTCCACGGAACGCGGCTCGACACCTGCGAGCGTGAGTACAATTGGGCGGGTTCGCTCACGGATCTGCCGATTGGGGCTTCGTCCGCCACGTTGACGACGGGGGCCCAGTCGCTCTCGCTTCCGTTCGACAACTCGACCTTGTCCTTCGAGGCCGATCTGACCATTGCCCAGTACCGGCCAGGCTCGACCTTCGACCTGTCGGCGTTTGACTCGCAGACGTACCCGGCCTTCGACGTTCCGGGGCTCGTGCACACGCCGCTACCGTTCTCGGTGACGCAGCCCGAGTTCGATGAGCTCGTGAACAGCACCTTCGATGTGACCTGGACGACCGCCGAGACCGGCGACTACGCCATCGTGCGCGTGGACCTCTTCGACCATTTTGTCGGTGACTTCATCGAGACGGTTCGGTGCGTGGTGGTCGATGATGGGCGCTTTCAGGTGAGTTCATCCAACTTCACTCAGTGGTCCGCTTTCGACCAGACCGCGCGCATCTGGGTGGGTCGTGTGTTCGAATCGGATGCCGTCCTGCCCCACGATGCCTCGTCCTCTGGCGTGGCCGGCGTGTATTGGGTCATTGGGCTCGCGCCGACGGACCTCTAGTCGACGTTCAGGGTGAAGGCCGTCCGGGGATAGGGATCGGCGTGTTCGAGCGCCGGACGGGTGTCGAAGGTCCAATGACCGTCGGTCCAAGCACTCCGATGGCGTGAAGCGCTTGTGGTGAGTACCGCTCGCTCGCCGATCTCCATGCCTCCGGTCGTCCAGGCGACGTGGGTAATGTCGGGTAGGGCGATCGTGCCAAGCCCATCGAGCACGATGCGCCACGTCTCGCCCCGAGGTCGAAGCCGCAGCCAGCTTATGGCGACGTCGGTTGGGGCGTCCGGGTGGTCGGTCAGATCGCTGAGCGGGGGACCGCTCATGCGTACGAGGAGGTCTGGGCCCTCGCTTCGCACCTCGATCGCTGTGGGATGGAACGCCGGTGACGCCAAGGCCCTGCGCTCCGAGCCCATGGGACGTCCGCGAAGGATCGGGGTGGTACCCAGTGCATGGTCTCCGGTCGCCCTGACCTGGATGCGTACGCCCTCGGCGCTGTCGCCCAGTCGAATCGTGACGGTCTCGTCGGTCTGGTGCGCCAGACGCCATGGCTCCTCGACCTCGACGCGGACAGCTGGCGCAGGCGAGGCTGGCGTCGGGGGGGGCTGGACGGGCCCGCAAGCAGCGAGCAGCAGCAGAATGGCTTGCACCCAGGTAGACTACCGCACGCTCCCGTCGTGTGACCCGCACGGCAGGTCCATCTCCAACGTTTTCGTCCATCTCCCGGTGCTCCAGATGCGCGCGTTGCTTCCATTCCTGATGCTTGGCTGCTACGACCCGCCGCCATTCAACACCATCGACGAGCTGCCGATCGAGGCCACCGATCGGTGTGACTCTCCTCGTGAGTCGCAGGAGGTTGCTTGCGTGCTCGACGGGGACACCTTGGATATCGGCCTGTGCGGGGAGGAACTCGGTGAGCGGATTCGCTTGCTCGGCATCAATGCTCCAGAGATCGCCCACGCCCCAGATCCGGCTGAGTGCTGGGGAGACGAGGCGGCCACGGCGCTTCGTCAGGAACTCGCTGGCGAACGGGTGCTGCTGACCTTCGACGTCGACGACTGCAAAGATACCTATGAGCGCACGCTGGCATGGGTCTGGCTCGACGATCCCAACGATCCCGGCGAACAGGTACTGATCAACGAGTGGCTGGTGCGTCAGGGGCACGCGCGCGTGTTCGAAGACTTCATCGATGGCGTGCTCTACGAACAAGAACTGCGCGACGCCGAGGCGGCTGCGATGGCTGAACAGCGTGGTCTCTGGGCGAGTTGCACCGGCACACGGTGAACCTGGGGTATTCTGCGCCTCATCCGCTCCCGCATGACCTGGAGGTCGCATGGGGGTCTCCCCCCGAAGGATTCAAGACGCCCACGAGCTCGTTGAGCTGTGGCATCGCGCGGCTGTTGGACGAGAGCTCCACGAGGCCGAGGGCTTCGAGGACCAGATTGCCGAGGCCCATGCCCAGCGGATCGAGATCGATGAGCGGATTGCTTCTCTGAGTGCTGCTAGGGATTCTGCGCATGCGAGGGCTGACGCTCTGGGCGCTGAAGTGGACGGTCGCACCTATGAGGCGATGTTCGACGTGCTGCTCGAGCAGGCTCGAGCGGTCGAGCTCAGGGCCGTTGCGCTCCGCGAAGCTGAGGATGGCGAGGACTCGGACTGGCTTCGTCAGCTCGGATCCGGCCCGCTCGCACCGAAGCTCGCCGAGTACGTGGAGTTTCGTCAGAAGGTTGAGCCCGGACTCTCGGCGTTTCCCGTGACCTACCGCTCGGTCGTGCGCCAGCATCACGAGGCGGTCAAGCAGGAGCTTACGGACTGGTTCGAGGCCCAAGATCTCAAGCCCGTCAAGGTCGATGCGAAACCGCTGACCCTCGATGTGGTGCTCGCCGTCGACGTCCCCGAGGATGAGCTGGCGGTCATCATGGCGGTGCTTCCGGTCGCGTCTGACGTCCAGGCGCGCTGGGCCGAGCGGCACGATGGGCTCGGTATGCTGATTGCCGCGCGTGCCGTCGAGGGCCTCTACAAGTGCGCCCATGCGATGGGTCATCGCGAAGCTCAGGTGCTGTTCGGTGGACACCGTGGCCTCATCGCCGTCGAGATTGAACTCGAGGGGGATCCCGTGGACCTCGGTCCTGCGTTCGCTGGGGCTGTGCAGGCTGCCCTCGATCGGGCCCCCGAGCTCGAGGCGGCGAAGATCAGGGCCCAGGTGGGCGTCCTGCCTGTCGAACAGGTGCTTCCTCCCGAAGCTCTCGAAGGAGGTGCGGATGCTGGATGATCTCAAGCCGCTGACGCTTGGTGCCGCCGCACGGCATATTGGCGTCGATCCTTTCGAGGTCGTGCGTCTGCTCGTGCTGCGTGGCGAGTCCGCGAGCCTCAGGATTCCCCGAAGTCAGATCGAAGCGCTGCGCGAGTTCGCGGGCGTGGAGCTGTGGTGGACGCCAGAGGCCCCTCGGGTTGAAGACGACAATCCGAAGCGGGGCCGGGTGCGCTCCTCTCTGGCCATGCTTCTTGAGCGCGGGCACGTGGGCGAGGAGATGACCCGGGTCGACAATCTCTGGCGCGGTCTGCCCGTGCGGGATCAGGAGATTCATGATGAGGCGGTGAATCTGCTTGCGGAAGCAGGCATTCTACGGCTTCAGAGTACCGTGCAGGGACTGAAGGTCGCTGTGGCGGACCGCGACAAGCTTCAGGTGCTCATCGATGGCGGTGAGTTCCCCGAGGCCATCGCCAAGTACTGGGAGTGATTCGATGAGCAAGCGTCGTCGGAGCATGTTTGGAAAGTCGGGAACGGATTCGGGGGACGAGGCCCCGAAGGACGAGGCGCCCTTCAGCGTGCCCGACGCCTTCGACGAGGACGAGCTCCCGCCTGATCCTGGCACGGAAGAGCGGCTTCGCAAGGCCCTCGAGGGCGACGTGGTCGAGGTGAGCGAGAAGGTGTCCAGCCACAACTTCATTCGCTCTGCAACCGAAGACACCGGCGATGATGCTTGGGACAACAGCATCCATGCGAATCGCCGGGCGGATGGCTCCTATGTCGAAGACGAGCCGGAAGCGGAAGCAGAAGCGGAAGCGGCGCCGGTTCCGCTCGACACTTCGATCGAGCCTGCTGCGGATGTTCCGGACTTCTTTGCTGTTGGATCGGTCGATTCAGACAACCCCATTTCTTTCGTCGGTGACGTGCTCGGAGGCGAACCCACGCCTCCGCCGGTCGTCGCTTTCGGGGAAGAGCCGGCAGAGCCCGCCGAAGAACCGATTGGCTTTCTTGGTGCCGGATCTGACGAGCCGCCGATGCCTCTCGAGGCAACGGGTGAGGCTTTCTTTGGTGGGGCACCACAGCCCCCAACCGAAGAGGTTCCGACTGCAATTCTCGAGGACCTGACCCAGCCATCGTCGATTCCCAGCATGAGTGGTGGAGTCGGCTACGAGGCCGTGCCTGAGCCAACTATCCAAGAGGAGGTCATCGGCGCGCCGACGCCCTCTCCCGTGGTTCGCATGGACGAGCCCGAGCCCCCGGACCTACGCAAGCGTCTCGCGGCCAAGGCGAAGGAGACCTACGACGACCAGGACGACGACGACGACGACTTCGAGCTTCCCATCGTGCCGCTGGCGATTCTGGCCGTCCTACTGGTTGTTGCCGCTGGCGCCGTATTCGGAATTGCACGACTCGTGATGGGGCCGGACCTCGAACAGGCCGAACAGGCCGCCATCTCTGTCGAGGTCAAGCCGCCGGTCGAGATTCCGACCGCGACGCTCCCCGACGTGATGCGGCCGGGAGAGCCGCGTGACATCCCGTCCGGCACCGTCGAGGTCGACCCGATGGCGCGTCCGCCCGCGGTGCCAACGGCCGAGGCCGGTACAGCGGGTACTGCACCGCGTCCAAAGGCCAAGCCACGCCGCGCGGCGCCCGCGCCGAAGGCAGACCCTCAACCCTCGTCGGGGCTGAGCAGCAAGATCACGGTCACGTCGAACCGCCGAGTGCTGGTGCACCTGGATGGCCAGCCACAGGGCTATGCGCCGCTCGAGATCATGGTCGGAGCGGGTACCTACTCGGTGTCTGCGTCGCTTCCGGGCCGTGGAGAGACCGAACAGATCAAGACCGTCGAAGTGGGCCGCAAGAGCATCAAGCGCATCGGGTTCATCTTCTAGGGACGCTGAGTGCGTGTGCCGAAGATGGCGGTTCCAACCCGAATCCAGGTGGCTCCGTGGCGAATGGCTTCTTCGAAGTCATTGCTCATGCCCATCGACAGCTCGTCGAGGGCTAGTCCTTCGTCGCGGCCGCGGCGTGCCAGCTCGGCGAGGGTGGCGTAGTGACCGGAGCGATCGCCGTGAATCGGGGGAATGCACATCAGTCCCTTTAGGGCGACGTCCTCACGCTTTCCGAGGGTGCGGCAGAAGTCGAGGGTGTCCGCCACAGCGACCCCTCCTTTCTGGGCTTCGGACCCTAGATTCACCGAGACCAGCACGGGAACGGGACCGTCGGTTCGCTTTGCGAGCGCGTCGACGTGCCGGGCATCTGCGACCGCATGAACGCGATAGGCGTGGGGGGCGATGTACTTCGCCTTGTTCGACTGAATGCGGCCGATGAAGTGCCACCGGACGTTCGGCAGCAGGGGACCCTTGTCGCGAAGCTCTTGGGCGTAGGACTCGCCGAAGTCGACCTGACCCGCGGCCGCGAGCTCGGCAATGGGTTCGATCGGAAAGGTCTTGGAGACGGCGATCAGGCGGACGGTGCTCGGGTCTCTTCCGGCGTCGATGCAGGCGCGCTCGATTCGGTTTCGCACGTCGGTCCATCGCTCAATCAAGGGGCTCATCGTAGCTCCTCGATGGCGGCCAACGTCTCTTCGATCGGCAGTCCCATCACATTGGTCCAGGATCCCTGCACCTCGCCGACCAGCGAGCCTCCTCGACCCTGAATACCGTAGGCCCCCGCCTTGTCGAGACCCTCGCCACTCGCAGCGTATGAGAGCACCTCGGCCTCGGATAGGCCGCGAAACCGCACCCGAGAGGTGGCGGCAAACAGGCGCTCACGCTCGCCATGTCGCACTGCCACACCGGTGGTGACCTGGTGCCACCGCCCGGCCAACAGACGGATGAACGTGGCGGCTTGTTCGATGTTGGCGGGCTTTCCGAGTAGCTGGCCATCGACATGTACGACGGTGTCGGCCGCAACCACGAGCCGATCGGACGGCCCAGTTGCCGCCTTGGTCTGTGCGAGACGGGTGGCGTAGACGACCGGGTCTTCGGATGGCTTGGGCGTCTCGTCGACGTCGGCCGGACGCACATCCACGGCGAGCTGGGACCACTCGAGCAGCTGGCGACGACGGGGTGAGCCGCTGGCGAGCCAGATCATCCCTGCCTCCGCGACTTGTCCTCGGTGCGCGCAGCCAAGCGGCGGGCGCGGCGAATTTCGGCATCGGCGCAGCGGCGCCTCTCGGCTTCCGTCTCGCAGACGAGTTTCGGGACGGGTCGCTTGTTGCCGTGTTCGTCAAGGGCCACGAAGGTCAGGTAGGCCGTGGAGGTGTGCGTGCGAGTGCCCGTGTTGGGGTCTTCGGATTCCACGCGAACGCCGACCTCCATCGAGGTGCGTCCCGCCCAATTCACCGTGGCCTGCAGCACGGCAATCTCGCCCGTTCGAATCGGCGCGCGGAACAGCAACGAGTCCATGGAGGCCGTAACCACGGCCCCTCGCGCGAAGCGCTGAGCGGCCACGGCGGCGCAGACGTCGATCCAGGCCATGACCTCGCCGCCGAACACCGTGCCGAGGGCGTTGGTCTGGCCGGGCATGACGATCCACGTCATCTCGGTGCGGGTGGCTGAGGGCGTGACGTCTCGCATGGTGACTCCGGTGGGCGGAGGTAACCCGGACCCGCCCTCAGAGCGTGATGCGGCGCGCCTGTGGGTGAGGGTGCCTAGCGTGGCGACTCGCGTCAGATGCCGACGCCGAAGCCCTGCGAGACTTGTGTCTGTCCCGCATTGTCGAAGGTGGCCCGAGCGCCGTAGGCGCCGTTTCGGTAGCTGCCCGCCGTGATGGTGACCTCGACGCTCTGCCCGGCTCCGACGGTCCAATCAGTGATGGCGTCGCCGCAGGCGGGGAAGTTCTCCCAGGCGACGTTGGCGCCGTCGATCACTTCCCAGTGATTCACGAGACACGTCGAGAGTGTGGTGAACGTCTTCGTGCTGCTGCAGGGGTTCGCGACAATCGCGGCCAGGGTGAGGTCCCGGTTTCGAGGGCAGTTCGCACAGGCGACCCCATCGGAATCGCGAACTTCGACATGCAGCGTGACCGAGCAGGTGTCGGTGTCGGTGTCGGTGTCTGCATCGGCATCGGTGTCTGCGTCGGCATCGGCGTCGGTGTCCGCATCGGCGTCGGTGTCCGCATCGGCGTCGGTGTCCGCATCGGCGTCGGTGTCCGCATCGGCGTCAGTGTCCGCATCGGCG
>JAGSGY010000167.1 GCA_023954855.1 Pseudomonadota bacterium
AAGGATGCAGCAAATCCACAAGAGCTGCTACGGAACTGGACCCGAGCTTCGGCTCGCTTATCTCGAGGGTCCGTCCAACATCACGAGGGATGCCCCGGCGCTTCGGCGACGGGAGACTGGCTAGAACGCGAACCTGTGAAGGAACGTCTCGACCACATTCAGGATGTCACCATCGGCCTCCGAATCTCGAAAGAGATTCGGGGGCCGTTGTCGTTGGATCTCCCTTCTCTCGCTACGCGACCTCGGCGCCCGTTGGGTATGGTGCCGCATGACCCGCGCCCGGATGCTGCTGCTGTTCGTTGTGTCGCTGGCCGTCCTCGTCGGCGGTGGAGCGATCTATGCCCTGACTCAGCCCGCCATTCTCTGCCGCGTCGCGGAGCGTGCCCTGGACTGGCCAGAGGACAGCATCCAGGTCGAGACGCTCGACTTCAGCTGGCCACGGCGGGTGCGCCTCGCGAACGTTCGCGTCGATCCACCAGAAGAGCGCATGCCTGCCGTGAACATCGAGTGGGTGGAGGCCGACCTGCCGTCGCCTCTTCGGGCGTGGTGGTCCAAAGAAGTGCATCTCGGCGTCGTCGAAGCCTCCGGTGTGGACGTCGGGCTGCGGGTACAGCGTCCGCCACAGGTGGCCCACGTTCCGGAAGGGCAGCCCCTCACATTGACGGCGAGCTCACTCACGCTCGAGGACAGCCGCTTCACTGCGGCCCCGGATCCACCATTCAACGAGGTGCTCCTCGTCGGCTTGGACGGCGAGCTCGATGATGTGCGCTGGACGCCGTCGCTCAAGCGGATCGAGGGCGTCGGACGTGCCCGCAGCGACATCTTCAATCTCGGTACCATCGGACTGACGAATCTCGACCTGCCAGTGCTCATCTTGGCCGACGAAGACCTCGTTCTCGAAGAGGCCACCTTCGACTACGGACGCACCGAGGGCACGGCGAACGGCGTCATTCGCAACCTTCCGGGTCAGCCCGAGGTCGAGATCACCGTCGCGATCTCTAGCAGCCGTGTCGAAGAAGCGGTCGAAGATGCCATTGGGCGGGTCTCGCCGGTGACCGGATGGCTCCGCGCTGAGCTCACGGTGCGCGCTGGCGGTGAGCTCGAGCGGGGCGACTCGCGTCTGGATGGCTGGGTGTCGCTCACCGAAGGCTTCGTGTTCATGGGCACCGACGTCAAGCTCATTCCGCGCCTGCTTCTCGACGTCGCTCCCTGGTTTCAGCGCGACAACGGCGGGTGGATCTCGGTCGGGGACCTACGTGGTGAGGCGCGCTTCGGACGTGGCTGGGTCGAGCTCGACCGACTCGAGCGGGTGAGCAAGAAGCATCGCGTGCTCCAGGCCTGGGGAGACCTGCGCGATGGACAGGTCGATCTCACGGTGCGGGTCGTTCCGAAGAGAAAGCCGGACAACGCGGGCATTGGCGTCCGGGTTCGCGGCCCTCTGCGCTCGACCAAGGTGAAGCTGGCGAAGAAGTCCGAGCTCATGGAGGCTCCGGAGATCATGATCCTGCAGTGAGGGGCCCACGGATCCAACGAAAAAGGCCGGCTCACGGGCCGGCCTGCTTGAGCGTTGAGACGCCTAGCGCTTCTTCTTCTTGCGCTTGTTCTTCTTCATCGCGTTGGAGCCGGTGTTCTTCTTGCTGCGGAAGCCGGGGCGCTCGGCGCGGTCGGTGGCCTTGGACAGCGGGTTGTCGATGCTGACGGTACCCGGGGTGCTCTCGGCACTCTCTTCGGCGTTCTCAGCGGTCTCGGGGGTCTCTTCGTTCTCGGCCATGGTGCCTCCAGGGCCACCCTTCTATCTCGAAAGCGCGTCCGGGTGCAGCCCCTGCATGCAACTTCGTCTCATCCAGGCGACGTGCGGCGACGGTTTGTGCGGCTTGTCGGGCTGGGGTGACCGGGTGTGGGCCTTCGCTACAGATCTGAGACGGGCGTACAATATCCGTGACATTGTCCGACGAATCGGACGGCTTCTTTTGCGTATGGTTTTGCAGGGACCCCGATACCAGCGTGCTTCTCGCACAGTCGGTGTCGGCATGGCCCTTGCATCTACCGATGCGCTAGGAGGCAGAAAATGACGACCCTCGGCGACCTGATCACCGTGTTTTACGACGAATACCTCGCGCTGTACGGCGATGAGGACCTTGCGGCGGTCGCCGCGGCCTCCTCCGTGAACAAGCTCATTGGCTCGCTCACCGTCGACGAGATCGACGAGCACGAGGAAGAGGCGGCTGCATAGCTTCGCTGTGGCGAGGCGACTGTGGCTGCACGAGGGGTGATTTTGGCCCCGTGATCGAGGTTCCGAGAGGACTGTGGTTCGCGAAGGCCGAAATCTGCTCGACAGAGGGCGGGGGTCCTGGGTTATCATCCGCCCACCCCTCCCCCCGCGCTCCCGCGCTCCCCCGACCCCGCCCCATGCTCCCGATCTCAACACCCCCCGCGCCCACGGACGTTGCCGTCTGTGGATGGGCTGGAATCACCATTCGCGTCGCCTGGGAACTCTTGGCGTGCGGTGCCCGTGTGAAGCCCCAGTCGCTTCGCGATGCCCGCGACCACGTGCTCTTGCACCTGTCGCCCACGACGCCCATCGCGCATGCGGAGGACCGCGCCGCGACCCTCACCCGCGACTTTGTCTCGCGGGCGCGCCAGAGTCCGGTGAAGGGCTACTGGACCCAAGACGGCGCGATGCCGCTTTCGCCACGGTGGCGCCGCGCGCTCGAGCAATCGCTCACGCCGCTCTCCGAGGCGATTCTTCGCTACCACTACGCGGACGGTCACTCCCTCGCACAGCTCGAGCGCATGGTCCGAGTCGATCTCGTCAGCCTCGAAGCATCGCGCGGTGGTCTCCGCGAGGTCGTGCGCCAAGCAGCCTGCGACGATGGCCTCCCGATGGAGACCTGGCCGATCGAGCGCGTCGATGCGCTACTCCAGCGCCTGGCGGCGTTCTCACTCGGGCCGTGTCCACCGCTTCACGAAGTGCTCGAGGGGCTACACGACGCCCACATTCGCCGCTGTGCCCGCTGCGACCGCGCCAGCCGTCTCCTTCGCGGCGGAGTGATTTCGACCGCCGATTTGGTGCCGCCCAAGCTCGGCGCGCGTCCGACCCAGATGGTCGAGGTCCTGGCTGTCCACTTTCATCCGGACGGTCGCAAGCACCGCGCGACCATGGTGGCCGAAGCGGACGTCCCGCTCTTCCCGGTCGATGAGGATCTGCTCCTTCTCGACGCTGAGCGCGAAGACGAGGTCCGCCAGCTCCTGATCTTGGCCACCGAGGTGGCCTCACCGCCTCGTGAGCTGCTGCGCGTCGCCCGCCTCGAAGGGCAGGGGCGCTGGTCGCAGCATGGTCTGCTCGGGCCGCTAGCCCAGCAAGCGCGCGACATTGTCCGCTCCAGGGCGTGGGGCACGGTTGATGGCATGGGCGAGTTGCCCAATCCGCTGCCCGAGCCGCCGACTTCGCGTCCGCTTTGGTTTGGCGCGGCAGGCGCTGCGGCGATTGCAGCCGCGGCACTGGCCTTCTGGATTCAGCCCTCGGTGCCCATCGATGACAGCGATGTGCTGTTCACACCCGGCCGCGGCGGGGTCTGGACCGCGTTCGACGTCGACGAGGAAGACCGCGTCCTGCTCGTGCGCGAGATCAACGGCGAGCTCGAGCTCGTGCATGCCTCGGCATCTGCAGCCGACAAGGCCCTCTGGGCGACCGGCGACGGCGGCTACCGGGTCCACGCGATGGGCGAAGGCGTCTTGCTCGCATCGACCCAGCGCGACTGGCCCGACTTGCAGGCACTGCTCACCGAAGCTTCGGCGACCTCGACTCCGCTCGACACGGTCGCGCGCCGTCTCACCATCGATCTCGATGCCGATGTGCATACGTGGAAGCTCTGATGGCGATCTTCGACGCGCTGAAGCCCGGAGCTCGCTTCGACCTGCACCTGCACACGGCCCGGTCCGACGGCGCGTTTCCGCTCGATGAGGTGCTTGCTCGTTGTGCGGCTGGCAAGCTCGATGTGGTGGCGATTACCGACCACGACCTCGTGCCCGAGCTGGACAGCGGGGTGCAGCGCATCGGCGATCGCGACCTCACGGTGCTCGCCGGCGCCGAGGTCACCGGACAGCACGACGGGCACGAGCTTCACTTGCTGGTCTACTTCGCCGGCGAGGTGCCCGAGGGCTTCCGCCAGTTCTGTACCGAGCAGACCCGCGGTCGCGCCGAACGCTACGCCGAGGCGGTCAAGAACCTTGCCCTTCCGCTGCCTGAGCCCACGGCCGATGCCCATCGTGGCGAGCGGGCGCTGACGCGCTTTCATCTGGCGCAAGCGCTGGTCGCTTCAGGGCACGCGACCAATGTGGGTGATGCCTTCGCCCGCTTCCTCGGCCATGGCCACGGCAACGTGCCGCGGATGCCGCTGACCTTCGTCGACGCGATTCGCGTGGCCCGAAGCTACGGCGGGGTGACCTCATGGGCGCATCCACCGCCGACCCTCGTCGAGCGCTACGTGGCCGAGTTCGCCGCGGCCGGCTTGCAGGGCCTCGAGTCACTGCGCCCCGGTGTGAAGCGTCAGGCTCGCAATGTGTACAAGAAGGCGGCAAAGCGCCATGGGCTGTTTGCCACTGGCGGTAGTGATTGGCACGGCTGGCACCACCCCGATGAGCTCGGTCTACACTCGGTGCGAAAGTTCGAGCTGACCGGGTTCTTGGACGCGCTGCTCGCTGCCTAAACTGGCGGGAACGCGGGGAATCGAACCCCGATCGGTCGGTTAACAGCCGACTGCTCTACCGTTGAGCTACGTTCCCAAAAGAGGTCGCGGCCGAGGGACTCGAACCCCCTACGGGCTGGGTATGAGCCAGCTGCCTTCCATTCGGCCTCACCGCGATGGGCACCGCTGCCTCCGAACCTTGCCGTGCGAGTCGAAGGGGGGGCGACTCGCGCTTCCACGGGGGTGGAATGCGGCAGGGTTCGGCGACAACGGTGCAATGGTCGGAAACCTGGGAGTCGAACCCAGCACTTCTTGGTCCCAAACCAAGCGTCACACCCCGCGACTTGTCCCCGAAATTTTGGTAGGACGCCCGGGATTCGAACCCGGCATCTCCCGCTTAAGAGGCGGGTGCTTCTCCACAGATGCGTGCGTCCTATGGGGTGAACGGTGGGACTCGAACCCACTTTCTCCAGGGTCACAACCTGGTGCCTCGGCCACTTCGGCTTCGTTCTCCATAGTTAGAGGATTGCTCTTTTAGGTTTGAATTTATTAAACACAGTGGCGCATTGCGGAGAGTGGCACTCTCCGAGACGGAAGCTGAGACCGCTTGCGGCATCGAGCACGAAAAAGCCCCGACGTCCGGTGGAGGTCGAGGCTTGGTGCGATAGCGCTAGGAGCTGCTTCTACAC
>JAGSGY010000174.1 GCA_023954855.1 Pseudomonadota bacterium
CTGCCGGTGATTGCGCTGTTCGCGTTCCTGCTCGCCGACGTCTCGATCGAAGAGACGCAGACCGCCCAGGATCTGGAGGCCATCCAGAGCGCGATGGACGGTCAGCCCACGAGTGCCGCAGGCACGGGTGAAGAGCCAGAGGACGGCAAACCGGCAGAGCCTGAGTTCGGCGAGGATGGCGAGCCGGTCAAACCCGAGCTCGGCGAGGACGGAGCGCCGGTCAAGCCCGAGCTCGGCGAGGACGGAGAGCCGGTGAAACCCGAGCTCGGCGAGGACGGCGAGCCGGTCAAACCCGAGCTCGGCGAGGACGGTGAGCCCGTCAAACCCGAGCTCGGTGAGGATGGAGAGCCGGTGAAACCCGAGCTCGGCGAGGACGGTGAGCCCGTCAAACCGGAGCCGGGCGACGGCGAACCCCAGCCCGCCGGACCCGATGGAGAGACGCCGGCCACGCCCGAAGAGGGCGACGGAACCGCCGATGCCGGAGACCCCAGCGACGGGCCGCCACAGGGCGGGAAGCCCGAGGACGGCAAGCCCAGCGACGGGGAAGCCCAAGGTGGCGACCCACCGCAGGATGGCGAGGCACAGCCCCAGGACGGCGAGCCGCAAGATGGGGAGCCCCAGGACGGGGAGCCCCAGGACGGCGAACCTCAGGACGGCGAACCCCAAGAAGACGAAGCCGACACGCCTCCACCCAAGGAGCAGCCCGACCTCGAGGACGAACCCAGCGAGAGTCCCAAGCCCAAGAACAATCCGGTCGCGGTCCTCCTTCTCGGCGACGACTACACGCCGCTGAATGGCTATTTCTACCTGCGCCAGGAGGTGCAGTCGCAGTTCGTCGGCACCCGCCTGGTCCCCGCTGAACGCACCGACGTCGACCTCGACATCATCGAGGGCTTCCCGACAGGCCCCACCGACGTCACCGAGCCCACGCCGGAAGAGGGCCACAAGGTCGTGCACGGAAAGGTCGCCATTCTCGCCGACCACACCGCGCCCTTCGGCCTCGACGCTCCGGTGTCGTACGCGCCGGCCTACAACCCGAACCCCGCTCGCTTCCTACGGGCTTGGACCTTCGTCGCGCATGCACCGATCACGCCCTACGAAGAGCTGATCGGACACACCTCGGGAGCCGCCTGGCAAGAGGATGTGCGGGACTATTACCTGGCCTATCCCGAAGATGACCCCCGCTATCTCGAGCTCGTCGAGACCCTGGTCGAGGGCCTTCGCCCCGAGATGCAAGACGACCCCTTCGCGAAGGCCTTGGTCATCAAGCAGCACCTCGATCAGATGGCCTACGACACCAGTGAGCGCCATGCCGGTGCCACCGACCCGACGGCCGAGTTCCTCTTCGAGGGCGACGAGATGGTCGGCTACTGCGTGCACGCCGCCCATGCAGCCACCTACCTGCTTCGCGCGGCGGGAGTGCCCGCACGGGTGGGCACCGGCTACGCCGTGGAAGAGGAGCGTCGGCGCGGAAGCTCGATTGTCGTGATGGGCAAGGACGCACACGCCTGGCCGGAGCTCTACCTGGACGACGTCGGCTGGACCATCGTCGACATCGCCCCCGCCGAGAATCGGGACCCCGAAGCCGAGCCCATCGACGAAGAGTTCAACGACCTGCTCTCGGACATGGCGCGCGAGGAGCCCGACTCTGAAGAAGTGGCTTCCTACGACTGGCGAGGCCTCTGGCACTCCACCCTGCGCACGCTTCGCAACGCAGCCGTGGCGCTTGCCGCCTTCGTCATCGTGCTCCACTACTTGGTCAAGCTCTGGCGCCGCACACGCCCGTACCTGGCCACCCATCGCGGCATCGCCCGTGTCGGCTACCGCGCGGCCATCGACCGACTCGTCGAGGCTGGCCACGTCCGCGAGACCGGTGAGACGCGAGAGCGCTTCGCACGCCGAATCGCTGGCGACGTGCCGACCTTCAAGGCGCTGACCGACCTCCACGTACAGGCCAAGCTCGGACACCCCGACGCCGAGGGCCCACGATCGACATCGACGTGGCTTCGCATGCTCGGCCAGCTGAATCGCGAAATCGCCGCATCCTCCGGCTGGAGCCGCTGGATTGCCGTCGCAAACCCCTTCTCTTTCTACCGTTCCCGCTGAGGCCCCCATGGACCAGGACTTCGAGCAATCCCCACACATCACCCACACCCCGGCGCCGCGAATCACGACGCTGGAGGGGGCGCAGACCGTTGTCGAGCGGCTTCGAACTCGCCTTCAAAAGAGCGTCATCGGGCGCGATGAAGTCTTGGAGCTGGTGATCATCGCCTTGCTCTCGGACGGCCACGTGCTGCTCGAGGACTACCCGGGTTCGGGAAAGACCACGCTCGCAAAGGCGCTCGGCGACTGCGTGATCGACGACATCCCCGACGACCACATCGTCACCCTGCGTCGCATCCAGTTCACCCCCGATCTACTGCCCGGCGACGTGACGGGAACGACGATCTTCGACCCGAATACAAACCGGTTTTTCTTTCGGCCTGGACCGATCTTTGCCCACATCGTGCTCGCCGACGAGATCAACCGAACCAGCCCGAAGGTCCAGTCTGCGCTGCTCGAAGCGATGGCCGAGAAGCAGACCACCGTCGACAATCGGACCCGCCAGCTCGACGACCTGTTCTTTGTCATCGCGACCCAGAACCCGCTCGACCTCTCCGGGACCTTTCCGCTGCCCAGTGCGCAGCTCGACCGCTTTCTGTTCAAGATCCGCATGGACCACATCGACAAGGCCGACGAGCTTCACCTGCTCAAGAACCTCGACGCCATCAAGCGCGGCGCGACGCACAACGTCGAGCGCGTCACGCGGACCGAGATCCTCGATGCGCGTGAGAGTGTCGAGAAGCTCGTGCACATCGACGACGCCGTTCGCGAGGCACTCGTCGACATCGCCGACCAGACCCGCAACAGCGACCGGACCCTCCAGGGCATCTCCACCCGCGCACTCGTGCTGATGATGCCCGCGCTGCAGGCCCGCGCCCTCACCCAGGGACGCGACTTCGTGAGTGCCGATGACGTCGAGGCTCTCGCTCCGTACGTGTTGTCGCACCGCATCGTCGTCGCCCCCGGCGCCGGACGGTCCGAAGAGGTCGTGTCCGAGTGTCTGTCGCAGCCCCTCGAGCGTCTGGCGCGGAGGACGCTGCGCCGATGATGCTGCTTCTGCTCGCACTGACCGCCGCTGCGGCGACCGACGAGGAGGTGTACGCCGCCTGGGAATCCGGCGAGCTGTTGACCGCTGCACGCCTGGCCGATGAGCGGTTGGCGGAGCGGCCGCGGTCCCTGCACGCGAACTTCGTCAAGGGCTACGTGCTCTGGCGCGAAGAAGGTGAGCACGCCGCAGCACGGCACTACCTCGAGAAGGCCGACGACATCTACTGGAAGGTCAATCCGAGCAACGATGCTGACGGTCCTTGGCAGGTGCACAATGAGGTGATGCAGGCCCGCATCGACGTCGCCGCCGAGATGGATGATGCCGAGCACCAACTCGAGCTCATCGACCGCTACAACGAGCTGTTCTCGCCCGACATCGACAGCGGTCGTGCTTGGCCGTTGATGAAGCGGGGTCGATTCGCCGCCGCCCGGGCCGCCGCACAGCTGGGCGTCGACTCCGATGACTGGTGGAAGCAATCCTCGGGCCTCAACTCGCTGTGCGCGATCGAGAGCGAGGCGATGAACCGGGCCGAGGGCTGGCGCTGGTGCAAGGCCGCCGTTGAGCACGAGCGGAGCGCCGAGTTCCCCGACCCCACCGTCGACGCGAACAACGCCTCCTCGAGTGCGCTCGGCGTCTTGGACTTCGAGGCGGCGCTCCGACTCGCGAAGGAGGCCACCACCGGGTCTCCCAACAACATCAGCAATCCGCACGGCACGCTCGTGGCCCACTACATCCGTATGGGTCGCGGGTCGGACGCCATCAGTGCCGTGGAGGGCATGGTCGCGTGGCGCTCCCACCAACCCGCCAACTACCGAGACCTCGCCCGCAGCGGCAGCGACGCATTGCTGGCCCGCTTCCTCTACGCGGCAGGACGCGCTGAGCGTGCACGCGAGCTCATCGACCGCGCCATTCAGTTTCCCGACCGCGCTGGCTTGACCTCCTCGGACCCGCTGCAGGCCGAAGGCCGTCATGCCGCTCTTCGCCTGGCCGTGCGTCGCCTCGAGCGGGAAGCCGCTGCGGAGCACCGAGCTACCCAAGGCCTACTCACCCGCAGCTCGGAGTGGCTCGGTTCGTGGCTGCCGGACAGCGGTGTGTGGGAGGACCGAGCCACCCTGCGCGCAGCCCTCATCGACGACCGTCGAGCTCGGGCGACCTTTCTCGTGTACATGGAGGGCGGACTCGGTATCGAGCCCTGGTCGCTGGCCTTGATGTCCGAGGATGTCGGCTACGGCGTGTTCGTCACGGAAGTCGAGCGGGCGCGCAGCACGGATGCCAAGGCCGCAGCCGACCTTCCGTCACTCGCGGGCCTGGATGCGTACTACGACGCGCTCACCGCGAGTGCTGCGTTCAGCCACGGAGACTGGAGCACCGTCGATGAACTGGCGGCGTCTGCCTTCGCGGGTCTGCCGGCGGACGAGGTCTTGCTGCGCGCCCAGCTGGCCGCCATTGTGGCCGAGTCAGCGTGGAGGTCTGGGCAGAGCGACGAGGCCCTCCAGTGGTTCGC
>JAGSGY010000032.1 GCA_023954855.1 Pseudomonadota bacterium
CCCGGTCGACGCTGGTGGCGGCGGCGGCGGTGGTGGCGGTGCGCCGGCATCCGAGAAGACCCCAGCGGCACCCGTGGCTCTCGAAGGCAGCGACGCCAAGGGCGTGGTCGACAACTTCGCATCGCTCGGCGCGTCGAGCCAGGCCGTGGCCTTCCCCGATCTCGGCACGACGGCCGACACGAAGGCCAAAGAGGCCGAGACCACTTTCCAAGAGGCGCTCCCCGACTTCACCGTCGAGATGAGCGGTGAAGACAGCGGCGAGACGAGCACCGATGTGGCGCCTGTCGCCGCGAGCTCGGCAGCCGGTCAGGACAGCCCCCAGGCGGCTCCCGAGCCGGTCATCGAAGAGACCCAGCAGCTCGGCTCGTTCCAGACGGGCTTCTCGTCCTCGCAGGCACTCTCGGGCTTTGGCGAAGGCGAAGAGGCCGACACCGCCGGAAACGCTCGCGCGATTGGCTCGTCGATCTCGTCGATGCCGACCAGCGACGGCAGCATCAGCACCTCGGCAGGCGTGCGGCCGTCCGTGCCCCTACAAGGTGAGTCCGATCCGCAGCGCGTGGCTGACGGTGCGAGCACCGCATTCCAAGAGTCGAGCACCGGCCTGCAGGCCGCGCACACCGCGATCAGCGAGAGCCCGGGCGCCGAGCTCGTACAGCCCCTGGCGCTCAGCGAGACCCGTGGCGCCGAGAACCTCGCCGCCATCACCGTCGCCCCTACGGCACCCGTCACCGACATGGCCGCCTACGTCGACCTCGGTCTCTCCGAGGATGTGAAGGGCGCGTTTGACGAGCTCGCAGCCCCCGAGCTCGACGCGAGCGTCGCCGACATGCAGAGCCAGGTCGACACGGCCAGTGCCGAGCGCGATGTGGGTCGCGACGCCGCACTCGCCGATGCGAATGCCGAGCAGACGCGCTTGATGGACGAGGCGCACGCCGACCAGACCGCCGCAGTCGCCGAGCAGCGCGCCGCGATCAGCTCCGAGCGCCAGAGCACCATGGCCCAGCAGGCCGCCGCCGTGGCCGACATTCAGGGCGAGATCGACGTCGAGCGCCAGTCGCAGATGACCGGCATCGACAGCCGCGTCACCCAAGAGCGCGGCAAGATCGACGCCGAGTTCGCCAAGGGTGAGCGCGACGCCGCCTCCGAGGTCACCAAGGGTGAGCAAGACGCCGAGCGCAAGCGCCGCGAGTCTGAGCGCGAGAGCGAGAACCGCTCGTGGTGGGAGCAGGCTTGCGACTTCGTCGCCGACGCCCTCGCTTCGCTTGCCGACGCCATCGGCGGCATCTTCGACGCCGTTCGCAACGCCGTCAGCGCCATCATCGACGCCGTCAAGGACTTCGCCGAGTCGGTCATCGCTGCCGCCGTGCAGTGGATTAACGAGCAGATCGCCGCCTTCGGGGCGTGGCTAAACGAGAAGATACAAGGCCTGCTCGGCGACATCTTCCCCGAGCTCGCCGACGCGTTGTGCGCGTTCGTCGACGGCGCCGTCAAGCTGGCCCAGGACGCTGTCAGCGCCATTGGCGATGCGATGCTCGCCGGTCTGACCGCCATGCTCGATGCCTTCGAGGGCGCGCTCAACGCCGTCCTCAACGTCATGCAGGCCGCCATGAGTGCGGCGCTCGCCATGGCCACCGCGCTGATCACCGGCGACTGGATGGCCTTCCTGATGATGGCGATCGAGGCTGCCCTGCAGCTCGCCGGCATCTCGCCCGACCAGTTCTACGGCTTCATCGGCCGCGCCGAAGACACCATCCAGGCCATCCTCGATGACCCGGGCAGCTTCATCGGCAATGTCATCGACGCCGTCGGCCAGGGCTTCAGCCAGTTCGCCGACAACTTCCTCACCCATCTGCAGACCGGCTTTGTCGAGTGGCTGACCGGACAGGCGGGCGATGCGGGCATCACCATGCCGAGCGAGCTCAACCTCGCCGGCATCTTCGACATCGTGCTTCAGGTCATGGGCCTGACCCCCGAGCGCATCCGCGAGAAGGCCGCCGAGTACATCGGCGAAGAGAACGTCGCGATGATCGAGCACGTCTGGGGCTTCGTCGACGCGGCGATCACCAACGGCCTCGCCGGACTCTGGGAGCACGTCCAGGGCTACATGAGCGGTCTGTGGGACATGGTCATCGGGGCCATCCAGGACTGGCTGATGGAGCGCATCATCATGGCGGCGGTCACCCGTCTTGCCACGATGTTCAACCCGGTCGGCGCCATCGTCAACGCGCTGATCACCGCGTGGAACCTGTACACCTTCCTCACCGAGCAGATCAGTCGGATCTGGGGTGTCGTGACGGCGGTGGTCGACACCATCGGCGACATCGTGGCCGGCAACCTCTCGGGTGCGGCGAACATGGTCGAGGGCGCACTCGCGGACCTCGTCCCCGTAGCGATCAGCCTGCTCGCGAACCTGCTCGGCCTCGGCGGCATCGGCGAGAAGGTGCGCGAAGTCATCGAGGGTATCCAAGAGACGGTCTGGAACGCCATCGACAGCGTGGTCGAGAGTGTGAAGGGCATGTTCTCGGGTGGGTCGGGCACCGACACCGACACCGAGTCGTCCGAAGAGACGGCGGAAGGAGACTTCGACGGCCAGGTGGGTGAGCGAAAGACCTTCTCTGCCGGCGACGAAGGCCACACCTTGTGGGTCGAGACCGACGGTGCGAACGCCAACGTCATGGTCGCATCCACGCCAATGACGGTACCTGATCGCCTGACGAATTGGGAGGGCCGCATCGGCCAGCAGCCCAGCTCGGAAGAGGGGCAGGGTGGTCCCTCTGACGAGGCCCAGGCGCGCACGCTGTTGAGCAGTGCGCGGACCCAATCTGGCGTGGTCGAGACCGAAGCCGAAGAGACGGTCGCAAGCGAGGGTGTCGAGCAGTCTGCCAACGACACTCAGACCGAGCAGGCCGAGAATACGCTGGTCCCGACGCTTCGCTCGCTGTTCGAGCTGTACCAGGACGACGCACCGGACCTGATGGAGCGGGCGACGACCGAGGGTGGAACGGCCCTTGCGAAGTACAATGCCGTGGTGGCCGACCCGGCGGCTCAGGGCAAGCTCACCGACTTTGAAGCAGGGGTCATGGGACGTCTGGCTGGCGGTGGCTCGGTGTACGACGCGATGAAGGCCGAGGTGGCCTCGTCTGCGAGCTACATCTGCCAGGGTCCCCAGGTTCCCGCGAGCGAGATCACCGCAAACGGCGGCGTGTCGCGCGTGGTCGACCTGCCGGCGATCTTCAACTACCACATGCCCGCCACCGTGAAGACGATGTTCGGGGACAACTCGGACGCGTTCTCGGCCGCCGTCAATGCGAATCTGTTCGACCCGAACCCGCACATGACGGGCCAGATGCGCGGCCAACTCGCAGAAGCGTGGTGGTTCGCCCGCGAGAGCGCGCCTTCCTACAAGTTGGCGGAGTTGATCGATGAGCTCGCCATTAACGAGAGCCCTCAGTACGAGAAGGGCGCCGTTCGTTTCGACTTCACCCCAGCCGACGCGATGGGTGGGTTGAGCCTGCACAAGCCCACCGCATACGACGGCATGCCCTTCACCCAGTACGCTGCGAACCCCGGCGGCGCTTGGGGTGTCACCGAGGGTGGCGTGCTCGAGGCCGTTGCGCCAGCGATTGATATCGCCAAGGCGACGAACCGCACCACGGTTGCCGGAAGCGCGGATCTGGCCCCAGTGATGCAGATGCTGTCGACGCGGTTTGCGGCGGGCGGTTTCAGCATCGAAAACGTGCACGACCGAGCCCGTCCCGCGGTCGAAGCCGCGATCGCGGCTAAGTTGCCTCAGCTCTTCCCCGTGATGGATGCCACGGCCGCCAAGGCGATTATCGCCGCGGACTCGACGGTCAACGACATGCTCCTTCGTCCGCTGGGGTCGTCGGCCTTCGGTCAGTATGTCGAGGGTTCACAGGCGGTACCCCAGGCGACCGCGGCGCTGGCTCAGGTCGGTCTGACCACGACGCAGCTCGGGTCCGACGCTGCGACGTGGGTGGGCCGCCGAAAGGGTCAGTTCACCCAGGGCACCCCCGCCTACCAGGCTTCCAAGACCGCACTGAATGAAGAGCTGTGGGACAAGGGCAAGGAGGGCGATGCGAACGCCGCGATGCTGGCGCTCTTCGTTGCAAAACTGACCGAGACCAAGGCGCTGCACGACAAGTACCGTCCCATGAATCTGAAGCGTGAGACCCTTCCCAACGGTGACGTGAAGATCACCTACGATGGGTTTGGCGGAGCCAAGTTCGAGGTCATCGAGAGCTCGGACGGCATGGTCTCGTCGATCACGGGCACGGGTCTGACACTCAAGGGAACCCAGGAAGAAGATGTCTCGAATCGAGGCAACACGACCAGCACGGGCAATCGGCGGGCGCGCAACCAGGGACAGAACTCCAGCCACCTCGTGCCGGACCGCCTGCGCGGGTCTGGCTACAAGGCCGGTGCGAACCTGATTACGACGAGCCGCCACTTCAATGTGCCGGTCATGTCGAACATCGAGGACGACATCTGCGAGGAATACGGCCGTGTCGGTGCGGAGTCGGTGACCCTGACGGTGTCGGTGGAATGGGATGAACTCAGGTCTGATGACGTCGTCGACGATTTGGTCGATCACGCGGCAAGTCAGGCTGCCGCCGAAATCACAGATCCGGCTGAGCTCGCAGCTCTCCGGACGGAAATCGAGGCGAACTTGGCGCAGTATGCGACACAGAACAGCGTGAATCTCAAGCGGGTGGCGAACTGCATCTACCGCGCTACCTTCGATGTCCCAGAGGGACGTGAGGCGCCCGAGGTGTTCGAGGACGAAACGGACATGGACTTCTGGCTAGGGATGTCATGACAGCGGTAAAAGTTCGGCGTTTTGCTGAGACGTTCTGCGATGCCGAGAATGAAGTTTGGCGAAAGGTCTTCACGGAGCGCGACCACCGTGCACTGCGGAAGATCATCCGCGGACTGGGTCGCTTCTATGCTGGTGGGATCGACATCCAGATCAAGCGCGGCCGCAAGCCAGATTCCTGGTTCGAGGAGGACGCACCGGGCTTCCTTGAGCGAGTGGTCAAGAG
The DNA here is from genome assembly GCA_023954855.1 of Pseudomonadota bacterium. Taxonomy (GTDB): domain Bacteria; phylum Myxococcota_A; class UBA796; order UBA796; genus M1803. The sequence goes on from JAGSGY010000032.1 coordinate 5,061, forward strand.
GGAACTTCGGGGATTTCGTGCGGCCGAGAACGAGTTTGTTCTCTATACGTCTTCAGCTGGACGAAACGGGCGCGCAGGGACCCTGAGTTGGCGGCTATCTGGGCGGATCACTGGCGAGTCCTTGGTGATTGTCGGTTTGTGCCGTGCGTGTCCGACTTGTGGCGGCGTTGGCCATGCTGCGGGCTCGACCTGTGGGGAGTGCTCCGGCGATCGTTGGAAGCACACTCAGGGCTTACAACTCGATGCGGAGTCAGAGTTGAGCCAGGCGCCCTTTGAGGTCGTGAGTGTTCCCACCGATGAAGTGTCGCTGCCTCTGTTTGCACATCTGGAGAGCGGCGGGCTGTAAACTGCGGCGAGATTCAGCAGTTGGAATACCAAGCGTAGCGAACTACGCCGCCTCCAACAGTCCGAATTTGAAGCGAGTTGCAAACTGCCACTACACGGCCACCTACAAGGTGCCCGAGGGCGAGGCAGAGCCCTCCGCATACGAGGATGATACGGAGATGGACGGATGAACGAAGCGGATTTGAAGGAGTTTTCGAGCTCCTTCAGCGTCACTGAACGGAAGGTTTGGGACTCGAACTTCAGTAGTCGAGACGACATGACGCATATGATGACCAGCATGGCGCTCGTAAAGCTCTATGCCAAAGGCATCGACGCACTCATCAAGCGTCCGCCCTCTCCGCCTGACGGTTGGTTTGATAGCTATGCAACTGAGCAGGGCGCCAAGCTGGTCACGCGTGAGGTCTTTGCCGTTGCGGCGTTCGACGACGGTGGATTGATCTATGCAAGCGCTGCTGGGCCGAACGCGGTGCGCGGGCGTCTGGCGTGGCGCCTGTTGGTTCGGGATACTCCGAAAGGTCGGCGTGTCGTGGGCATGGCGCGCGCCTGTCCGACTTGCCAAGTGGCTGGGACTCACTCGGGAGCAGCGTGCGGCGCGTGTGGGGGCGTGAGATGGAAACACACCCAAGGCCAAGACGTTACCGCTGGGACGGAGCGTGGTGCCCTTGAGATCGTTGTGGAGCCCTCAGCCGACGCCTCGCGCGCGTTGTGGTCATACCTGGAAGCGGGCGGCCACTAGCCCATCGGAGCTGAGTACGGTCGATCGGTTGGCTCCGTCGGAGAGGCCAATCAGGCCTAGGCATCGTGGAATCCGAACGGATGGCGCCAGCTCGGCTCGCTGCTGGCATACTGTCGAAGCCCCCAGGATGCCATGGACCTGCCCGATCTGAGTCGCCCCTCCGCCACGGCGTGGAATGCTTTGTGCGCCCATCTGGATGCGCTCGATGGTCGCGATCTGGACATCGCGATGGACGTGGCTGGCGAGCAGCTTGAGAGCTGGCCCTGGAAGCTTCGCAATGCGCCGTGGCCGTGGCGGAGCGCCCTGCTAGAGGGGCGGTCGAACCCAAGGCTGCGCCTGGTCCGTCGCCTCGACCTCGGCGGGCGGCCCTTGGGAGATGCCGGGCTGGCCAAGCTGGTTGCGAACCCGATGCTCGGGCTCATGCACAAACTTCGGCTGCCGCACACTCAGGTGTCCGATGAAGGAGCGAAGGCGCTGGCCCAATCGATCCATGTCGACTGGCTCGAAGAGCTCGACTTGTCCGGCAACCAAATCACCGGCGTTGGAGCCACTGCCTTGGCATCCTCGGAACTCTCCCGATCGCTCGCGCGCCTTGACCTGTCGGGCAACCCGGTCGGCGATGCGGGTGCAGCGGCGGTCTCGCGGATGGTCGGGCTGGAGTCACTCGCCCTGCGTGAGTGTGGGATCGGCTCCGCGGGTGCCGGTGCTATTGCGGCCCACGCAGGGCTCACCGAGCTCGAGCTGTCCGAGAATACCGTTGGGTCAGAAGGTGCTCAGCTCCTCGCCGAGGGCTGTCCGAAGCTCAACGCGCTGTATCTTGTCGACGCCGGCTTGGATGTTGCCGGAGTGACCGCGCTTGCGGCACGCACATGGGAAGAGCTCGACTTGTCGGGCAACGGAGGATGACATGAGCTTCGTGCGCGATGCCCTTACCGGGAACCAAGCGGTAGACCTCCATCGCGGCGAGCGTCATGCGCTCGATGGGCTGCTGCGTCTGTACGGGCAAGCGTCCGAGAGTACGCAGAGTCAGTATGAAAACGAGTTCGCGGCCTTACTCACCGATGATGATGAGCGAGTTCGCGCCGGTGCGGTCGTGTTCTTCGCGAAGACGCAGCGGGCGGATGCGTACCAGGCCCTTCTTGCCGCATGGTCGCAGCTTCACCTCTTCGATGGCGTTGCGGATGTCTGGTACCCCGATGGCCGGGACCTTCGGGACCTGCTCGCGGGGGCGCTGTCGCGGCGAACCCTGCACAACCAGCGTGTCGACGTTCTCGACGTCATGAAGGTAGAGGCGCTGGTGCCGAACCGGGGTCAGAATGTGCTGAGCGGACTGATACCGGGAGATCCGGACTGGGTCCGCGCGAACTACATCGAGGTGGTCCGGCGCTCGCCCGACGCGCTGGCAGGACTGCTGATGTGGTTGGGCATGCTGGGTGTGCAGCCCGAAGCGGTGATCGGACCCGCGGTCGGCCACCTGCCCGAGGCGACGATTCGAAGTGCGATAGCGCTTGCGATTCCGGCAGAGCGCGAGCGGATGGAGGCGATGTTCTTCGCGTAGTCGCGACCGAATGCCGCTGAAGTCTCGCGTCCAGCCCTGTGACCCAGGTCACAATGCCGTCCCGGAGCGGGTGCCAGTGCGCAGAGTGCATAGGACTCTGCATCGAGTCTTCACCCACGTCCGCGAGCCCACCATGCATCGACCGTCCCTTCGCACTCTGCTCTGCACCTCGCTCTTGGCCACGGGCTGTGCGGGTGGTGGCGACGGCCCTGGCAGTGACTCAGGCTCCGATCCTGGACCCACGGCGTGCGCTTCGGCCCCCAGCTTTCGCGACGGGCTCCAGGTACCGATTCCGGCCGGCGGCTTTCCGATGGCCTCGGACGCGGACCACTGCAACTACACGGGCAACCGCACCGACCGGACCTACGTCCTCACCGACCTCGACGGCGATGACCTACCCGACCTCGTGGTGACCGGGGACTGCAGTGGCGATGCCACCATCGGCACCGCGCGCTGGGATGTGTACAAGAACCAGGGCAGCGCCTTCGCGACGAGCGCGACGAGCTTTGCGATTCCCGCGGGCGGCTTCCCGATGGCCTCCGACGCGGACCACTGCAACTACACGGGCAACCGCACCGACCGGACGTACAGCCTCACCGACATCGACGGCGACGACCTGCCCGATCTGGTCGTGACCGGCGACTGCGGCGGCGACGCCACGATCGGCACGACCCACTGGGATGTGTACAAGAACCAGGGCGGTGCCTTCGCATCGACGGCCACCAGCTACACGATTCCCGCAGGCGGCTTTCCGATGGCCTCGGACGCGGACCACTGCAACTACACGGGAAACCGCACGAACCGGACTTACAGCCTCACCGACCTCGACGGTGATGACCTGCCCGATCTGGTGGTGACCGGCGACTGCGGCGGCGACGCCACGATCGGCACGACCCACTGGGATGTGTACAAGAACCAGGGCAGTGGCTTTGCGACGACCGCGACGAGCTACGCAATCCCCGCCGGCGGCTTCCCGATGGTCTCGGACGCGGACCACTGCAACTACACGGGCAATCGCACCAACCGGACCTACAACCTGACCGACATCGACGGCGACGACCTGCCGGATCTGGTGGTGACCGCGGACTGCAGTGGCGACGCCACGATCGGTGACACGCACTGGGATGTGTACAAGAACCAAGGCGGCGGCTTTGCGACGACGGCCACGAGCTACGCGATCCCCGCGGGCGGCTTCCCAATGGCCTCGGACTTCGACCACTGCAACTACACGGGCAACCGCACCGGCCGGACCTACAACCTCACCGACGTCAACGGCGACGAGCGGCCCGACCTGGTCGTGACCGCCGAGTGCAGCGGCGACACCAACGTCGGCACGACACACTGGAAGGTCTACGAGAACCAGGACAGCGGCTTCGCAGCGACCGCCGCGGACCTTGCGCTACCTGCGGGTGGCTTCCCGATGGCCTCGGACTTCGACCACTGCAACTACACGGGCAACCGCACCGACCGCACCTACAGCCTGAACGACATCAACGGCGACGGGCTTCCGGACCTGGTGGTGACCGGCGACTGCAACGGCGACCAGGCCATCGGCAGTTCGCACTGGACGGTCTACCCACTGGAGTGCGGCGAGTAGAGGCAGCTAGGCCCAGCGAATGGCGAGGCCACGCTCGGCGAACGAGGGCTGCTCGCGGATCTCAGCGAAGTAGGCGGCGATCAGCTCGGCGGTGTCTGCGTCGAAGGGTCGCTGGCCAAGGGCGTTGGCCAAGCTGTCGAGCTCACCGAGCGACAAGGGTGCGCAGGCGGCTGAGAGCAAGTTGAGCGTGGCCATCACGTCGGGGCTTAGCCAGGCGGTGGCTTGCTCGACGAACCAATCGTGGTCTGCGATGACGTAGGCCGACGCGAGGGCCTTGCGCAGCTCGGGGTTCGCGGCGTGGTGGCGCAAGACGGTCGAGTACGACGTCTCGCCATCGACGATCTGGCGAGCGACGGATGCGGCGAGGGTGACGGCCGCTGCGGGGTCCGACGTCGCGGTTCGGGCGAAGGCGGCGTAGACCTGGTGATCGGGCGCGACCTCTGGACGGGCTGCGAGGACGTCGGCGAGGGTCGAGAGGGTGTCCGGGTCGGCGTCGCGCGTGGCTTGCTGAAGCACCGTGCAGATCACCGCGTGAAGCGGCGTGCCCTCGGCCCGGTCCAGAAGCTCGAGCACCCACTGCGTGCCGTCCATGGGGTACAGCGGCCGTGGAACGCGGGCTTGGCCAATCAGAGCCTGGTGAATCGCGGTGTCGACGTTGTCTTCGTTGAGAACGTTGCCGTAGTGCTCGATCACATCAGACCAGGAGCTTCGGGGACTGTGCGAGCAGCGCGGCTGCGGGCAGCTTCGTCACGACGACCTCGGTCTTTCCGCCAGACTTCGTGCCGCTGTTCTGCTTCGCGTTGGCGTTCACGGTGGAGTCGCCGGACTCGGTCTCGTTCGTCGCGCGATCTTCGGCGATGTAGTTGAACTCCGAGAACATCAGCGAGGTGAACACCGTCGCCTTGCCCACGCCACCGCCGGCATCGACAGCTGCGGCCGCGGCTGCTTCGACGCCCGCCCCAGGAATGGACAGGATGAAGCCGCCGTCGGCGTACCACTCGGGCTTGAGGCCCAGTGCGTTGCAGGCCTCGCCGATCGAGGAGAACTGGTAGTCCTCGCCCATGCCCATGCAGCCGTTCGTGGGATTGGGGAAGGCCTTGGCCAGGGAGGTGTAGGGCCGGAACTGAAGCGCCGACACGCCGTTGTCCATGATCGAGGGCTGAATCGCTGGCGAGGACTGCGCGAGCGTGGAGGCCTTCCATGCGTGGTAGGCGAGGGCCTCGGTCTTGTAGACCTGCTTCCACAGGTCCTTGAGGCCCGCATCCATCGAGCCCCACATGCCCTTGATGCCGACGAGCTTGGCGAGGCCACCCTTGTTGGCGGCGACCTCGACGGTTGCGGCCACATCGTCGTTGCTCAGCAGCTCCTGCTTGAGGGTCGTGCCGGCGTTTGGTCCGAACACCGCGCCCCACTGCAAGTCGCTGTAGTTGGCTTCTTCGAGATCGGGGTCGGACTTGGCGAGGATACCGGTCAGTGCCAGAGGCTTCGTGCTCGTCACCGCGATGCCTTGCTGTTGGTCCGACAAGGCACCGGCGTAGCGGTCGTCGATGAAGGCCTTGGCCTCGGCGTCCATGCCGTTCTTGTCGAAGTAGGCGCGGGCGCGGGCCACACCCTTCTCGGTGTTGCGCAGCTTGATCGCGGCCTCGCCCTTGTTGTCGGACTTCGAGCTGTCGATGACGCGAGCGAGACCGTCGAAGGACGACGCGCCGAGGATTCCCGACTTCTCGGACTCGAGGCGGGTCCGCATGGCGCGCTGCTCGGCGGCCATCGCATCCTGCTGTGCGCTGTTCGAGGCACCCGTCTCGACGGATGAGTCGGTGGACGACGCGTTCGGTCCGGACGCCTGGCTTGGGCTTGTAGACTTGTTCTTCTTGGGCATGTGCGCTCCCTGAATCCCGAGGAAAGGACTCATGAGCCTCATACTAGCATCCTTGCGGACCGCCGCCAGGTTTTGCCCTACGGCCCGTCCATATGGAGCAGCGCGCTCGGGTCCACATCCACGACGTACCACCACCCCACCGAAGACAGACGACTGTACAGGTGAATGAGCCCGTCTTCTTCGACGTGTCCGTTCTCGAGTCCGGCAGCTAGCGCCGCGGTCACCCCATCACTGGTGTGCTGGGAGGTGCCGATCGATTGGTTGTCGTTGAGCCCGGCTCTAGCGCTCAGCGCGGCCTGCTCGCTGTCGACGATCACGGTGCCGTCGGGCTGAACCAGGTGGGTGCCGAGCACACCGGGAATGTCGAGCTCGAGCATGCCGAGCACCACGTCGAGCGAGACGTCGAAGCCCATCACGCCGAACATCTCGCCGTTGTGGTCGAGCATGGCCTCGTTGCAGGGCACCAAGATCGCCGCGCCGCTGTCGTCAAAGTACGGATTGCCCCAGTGGGGCTCGTGGCGGCTCACGGTGTCGATGTACCAGGGCCGCTTTCGCGCATCGTAGCCGTCTGAGATGCGGTCGTTGGCGGGGTAGTTGACGAGTACGCCAGAGTCGAGGCCGACGTAGATCCACATTCCGGGCACACCGGCATCGCGAAGCAGCGCCTCTTCGGCGAGCGGGGTCAGGTGGACGGCGTCCTCGCTGTGGGAGCGCAAGATCGCGCGTCGGAAGTCGTGAAAGGCCGGAGCCAAGCGGGCCACTTCGTCGGCCACTTGCTCGCGGGACACATCGGGGGAGGTGCTGACCACGGGCAGGCCGAAGTCGATGTTCTGCTCGCCGTAGCGAGTGACCGGCGCCATCGTGGAGGGGCGGTTGCCGGCGAGCACGTCGTCCATCCACATGATCGACTCGGGCTGTGGACGTCCGCGCTCGTGCTGGGCCTCGAACTGGTGGGCCAGTCCATCCATGAGCGATTCGTAGCGCAGCAGGGTGACGTCCATCTCGTGGGCGCGTCCGTGGGCGGCCTCGACCAGGCGGGTGAGGGCCAGGTTGCGCTCGGCCATCTGCTTTTCCCAGGCCAGGGCGGCGATGGCAGTCGTGGCGACCACACCACCCGCGAGTAGAAGCACCGCCGAGATCAGCGAGACCCACAGGGTGGGGCGGCGGTTGGCCCACTTGCCCGCGCGCTCGACGGCGGTCCATTCCCGCGCCGAGACCTCTTCGCCGTGCAAGAAGCGCCGGATGTCTGCCGCGAGGTCGTCGACGTCGGCGTAGCGGTCGGCCGGGCGGTCGCCGGTGGCCTTGTCGAAGATGGCGACGAGGTCAGCGTGGGCGTCTCCCTTGAGCTCGGGCAGGGTGTTGGCCTGGGCGACGAACACCATGCGCACACCGCTGGTTCCCGCGCGGGCGCGCTCGAGCTTGACGAGCTCGTAGAGCACCAGGCCGAGCGCGTACTGGTCCGAGGCCGGGCCGATGGCGTCTTGCTGGGCCGCGGCCTGCTCGGGGGACAGGTACGCGGGGGTGCCTAGGACCTCGCCCAGGCGGGTGACCTGCACCGCGTCGGTCTCGATCGGATCGGCGTCGAGCAAACCTTCCTCGAGGTCCTCGTCGTCGCGTCCCATGACCCGGGCGATGCCCCAGTCCATCACGTAGACCTCGTTGTGGGGCCCAACCATGATGTTCTCGGGCTTCAGGTCGCGGTGGACCACGCCTCGGCTGTGGGCGTAGGCCATCGCATCGCAGACCTGGGCGAAGATCTCGAGTCGCCTCGACAGGGGAAAGGTGGCCTCGGGGTCGGCAGACTCGCGCGAGCGCTGAATCAGCTCCCCCAAGTTCTCGCCGCGAACCACCTTCATCGAGAAGGCGGGGCTGCCTTCCTCGGACTGCTCCATGCGGTACACGGGCACGATGTTCGGGTGCTCGAGCTGGGCGGTGACCTGTGCCTCAGCGAGGAAGCGCCGCAGGTGCGCCCGGCTGTCGGGGTTTCCGAGGACCTTGACTGCAATCCACCGGTTCAGGCCGTCTTCGCGAGCGAGGTGGACCGCTCCCATGCCACCGCGTCCGAGCTCGTCCACCAACTCCACGCTGCGACTCGACGTGAACGGGGCCTTGTTCACCGAGGTGGGCAGCGACACCCAGACTTCGTCGTCGAGCGGAGCGAGCGTCTTGCCGTCATCGGGTGGGGGTGTGCGACTCATCGCCGGCAGTGTACGCTCAGACCCCCGGTGGCGGGGCACGAACGGCCTTGGCCGAGGCGGAGGGGACGAGTGACGCAGCGGTGGGATGTACGAATCGCTGCTCTCGACGGACCGATGGCCGCCCAGGGAACGCAGGTGCTGCGCGGGCCTGTGGTGCGCATGGGCTCGAATCCCGGGCCCGATGGGCTGACGCTGCATGGCTACCGCGGGCTCGAGGCGAGCCATGCGGTGATCTCGGTCTATGACGACGGTGGCGCGACGATCACGCCGGTGGGAAGTGCGCAGCTGCGCCTGGCACCGCATCCTCAAGTGAACTGGCGAGACCTCGGGGTGCTCACTGGGCCCGCTCATCTGACCGACGGATGTGCGGTCTACCTGGGTCCTCCGGGACGGGGAGTGGCGCTTCAGTTTCACGGTTGCCGTCCTCTCGGGACGTGGCAGTCCGGCGAGCTCAAGTCCGACGGCACTTCGGTGCATGCGGCTCGGCAGGTCGGCGCGGGCAATCAGAAGGTTTTTTTTGGTTTGGGCTGCCTCATCATGGCCGCAGCCACGGCGATGATGGCCATCTTGGCTTTTGTGTTCGTGGGGCCGCTGCCGGTCGAGCGTCTCGGCCCCATCGAGGCGGGGCAGGCCTACTACGAGTTCGTGCGTATCGACCCGGATGACCCGGTGAATCCTCGTATTCTCGAGGGCATGGAGCAGGCCTTCTCGCTGTTCGTCATGGAGGACAATGTCGAGGTTTCTGGCCTTCGGCTCGACGAACCCGAACGCTGGGACCCCGTGCTGTTCGCGCACACCGCACGTGCCGTCGAGATGCACCTGCATTCTTGGGCCACTTTCCGCCGCTTCGAGGCCGTTCGGGATGACTACGCCACCGTGCTTCACGCCGTGCGCGAGGGGGGACTTCCCGACGTCATGGCCGCGATTCCCTATGTCGAGAGTCGTTACCGTCTCAAGGTGCAGTCCAGTGCCTGCGCAAAGGGCCCCTGGCAGTGGATGCCGGAGTCGGGACCCCGCTTCGCCGAGGCTGGACTTGATTTCGAGGTCTCGGACTGCGCCTTCCGCGACGACCCGAGCTTTCGGTACACCCCGACCGACCGCACGCCTCCGAACCAGGTCTACCGAAACGGCGACTACATCTCCCGCGACACGTCCATCGAGAACCATGACCCGCGAAAGTGCCGCATCGCGGTGACCGAAGGGTGCGCGGTGGACTCGCGGACCGACCTGGGCTCGAGCACTGCGGCAGCCGTCCTCGCTCTCGGTGAGGCGTATGAGGACGCGGAGATTCGCGGCTCGGGTGCGGCCGTCCAGATGGTGATTGGCTCGCACTACTCCGGCTACGACGACGCCAAGCTCGGGGTCGCGAAGAGCTACAACATCCTCCCTGCCTTTCGGAGCTGGAAGGAGGGGCGTCCGCGGAGCGAGTGGCCCCACTTCTACGGGGAGAACCTGCTCTGCCCGACGAACGTCCCCGAGAAGCCCGGTGACTTCTGTGGCTCGGCGCTGACACCAGGTGCGCAGCACTACGCCTACAGCACCATCGCCGTACATGTGCTCGCCGCCTGCTACTACGGCCTGAACTACGGCGATGACCCCGCGTTCGAAGCCTACGTTCCGCTCACGCGCGGAGACGGCTACTGCGCGGCGCTGAGCATTCCGTTGGCCGAGGAAGTTCGGGTGCGCCGGTGGCCGTAGTTCCCACGGGGTGGACCTGCGCGCGCCGGTTCAGGGATGAATGTGGGCTCATCCTGCCGTGAACGATCCGATTTCCGCTACCCGGATGGTGGTGCTGCCCAGGTCGAAGTTTCGTTCACCTCGACTTGTCTGAGCCCCGATTGCGTCTCGAATCGCGCTGCGTAATGTGCGCCCGCTGCACGGGATTCAACGATTTTCGTGCGCGTGGAGGTCGTCTTGTGGCATCGCGTTGGTCTTTCCGCTCTCGCCCGTGTGCTGCGCATGCTGGCAGTGCTCTGGGTCTCGATGGCGTCGGCTGTCGCGGGCTCCCTCTCGGGCACGGTGACAGACAGCACGAACATCCCGCTCGAGGATGTGCTGATCGAGGTGCTCAACCCGGCTGACCCCACGATGGTCGACGCGAGTGCGGTGACCGACGCGCTCGGTGACTACGACATCCCCGTCCTCACCGATGACACCTACACAGTGCGTGCCACGCCGCCGGTCGGCAGTCCGTTTCAGGTGTCGATCAGCCCCGACGTGGTGGTGTTCGGCGATAGCTTCTTGTCGATCGTGATGGTCATTCCGGCGAATGCGGTCGCGTACACGGGCAGCATCCTCGACAGCGACGGCAACCCCCTCGCGAACCAGTGTCTGCACCTGCAGAGCCCTCTGCAGAACTACCACCACTGCACCGATAGCACCGGCCTCTTCGACTTCGAGGTCATCGCGGACGACTACCAGCTCCACCTGTACGGCCAGTCCTCCTTCCACGATGGGGTCAGCTACGCCGAGTCCAGCTGGTCGTTGTACGGGGGCACGCTGGGTCTGCACGTGGACACAGATCACACCTACGGGCTGCCCACTGTCGACGTGGACGTCACCGCGGTGGACTCCTTGCAGAACGGCGTCGCACAGTCGCAGGTTGAGCTCGGCTCGTCGCAGGTGCAGACGTTTACGGCGAGTGGCGTGCACTGGCGGGGTTCGAACTACTCGAGCCACGGTCTGACGGGTGCAGATGGCTCAGTCGACTTTGTGCAGCTCGCGACCCAGAGCGCCGGCCAGGTCGTGGTGCCCTGTGAGCAGTGGGTCTGTGACAACGATTGCTACCCGGCTGGCGATCAAGCCGCCCAAGACTGTTTCGACGCGAATCCGTCAGATCCTGCGCAGTGCGACACCGCTTGGCAGGATGCCTTTGAGACCTGCTACACGAGCTGTCTCGATTCGCTCGATACGCGCGTCTGCACCGAGTCGGTCACCGAATCCACGTTCTCGGTCCACGTGATCCCGCCCGCCAGCAGCCCGCTCGGTCAGGTCGAGGAGTTCGGATTCACCTCGCCCGTCGACACGTCGATCGTCATTCAGCTGCCCGAGACGGTGACCTTCAGCGGCCGCGTGTTCGACCGTGACGGCCAGCCGCTGGTGCAGCAGTGTCTCGGCCTCTCTGCCGGCTCGCTTCACACATCGCGATGCACCGATGCCACCGGGTTCTTTACAATCGACGTCGAGGCCGGAACCTACGGCCTGTCGCTCTGGGGCGGCGTCCAGGAGCAGCCCACCGATGGCGGGTACGCCGACTCTCACTGGTCGCTCTCCGGAGGCCAGCTCGAGCTCCTCACGAGCGTGTACAAGGAGTTCACTCTCCCCACCGTGCTCTTCGAGGTGACGGTCGAAGACCCGCTCGGAAACCTGGTACCGAACAGCTGGCTCGAGCCCCGCTCCTCTCAGGTGCAGCCGTTCACCACCGACGGCGTGCTCTGGCAGGGCTCGAACCAGTACGCCAACGGCGGGACCGGGACGGATGCCGTCTCGACCTTCACTCTACTGGCGACCCAGCAGGCGGGTGAGATCGAGGTGATCTGTGAGCCCTGGATCTGCGATGAGGAGTGCTACCTGCCTGCCGAGACCGCGGTGCAAGACTGTATCGACGCGCTGACGCCAGGCGATGATCCAGATGCCTGCTACCAGCTCTGGGACAGCGCATTCCAGAGCTGCCAGGCAGACTGCCTCGACACGTTCGACACCCGGGTGTGCACCGAGCTGGTCGGAGAGTCGACGTTCTCGGTCACGGCGTCACCTCCGAGCGGGCTCGGCCTCACCGGCGTCGAGGAGCACGGCTTCACCGCCCCTGTGGACACTCAGGTCACCATTGTCGTTCCTGCGGCAATCACCCTCTCGGGTGTGATCTTGGGCCGCGATGGTCTGCCCATGAGCAACCAATGCATCCATGCGCAGCAGGGCAGCATCTCGAAGGGCATGTGCACGAACTCAGATGGCGCCTATCTGCTCGAGCTGTCCGAGGGAGACTGGCAGCTGGGACTCTACGGAAGCGTCGAGCAGTACGCCGGAAGTGGATACGTGCGGACGGAGTGGAGCCTCCACGGTGGCTCGATCAGCCTCCCGACCTCGCGCGTGCTCGATATTCCACTGCCGATTGTGTACCTCGACACGTTCGTTCAGGACCTGCTCGGCAACGCGGTGCCCAACTCCACGCTCGAGCTGCAGAGCTACACCGTCCAGCCCTTCAGCAGCGACGAGTTGGTGTGGCGTGGGAGCGTGTACAACAGCCACGCCGATGTCGGTGGCGACGGGCGGGCGCGCTTCAGTCTGCTGCCGAGCCAAGAGGGTGGAAGCATCCAGGTTCCTTGTGAGTCTTGGGTCTGTGACCAGGATTGTTACCCGGCGGCCGACCAAGCCGTGCAGGACTGCTACGAGCTCGACCCCAACGACTACGAGGGCTGCGACCCGGTCTGGCAGAGCACCTTCGAGAGCTGTTGGACGACTTGTCTCGACACGCTCGACACGCGGGTGTGCACCGAGGACGTGACGGCCTCGCAGTTCTGGATTCGCGTCGATCCGCCAGTCAACACCGCTTACGCGCCGTTCTTGTTGACCGACCAGGACATGCTGACCGACCGGGCCCTCAACATCATCCTGCAGCTGCTCGAGGACGGCGACTGTGACTCGGATGACGACGGCCTGTGCGACGAGGACGACAACTGCCTCGGCATTCCGAACGGCGATCAGACCGACTCGGACGGCGACGGCATCGGCGATGCGTGCGACGACGACGACGACGACGACGACACCGGCGACGACGACGACAACTGCCCCGACGTCTACAACCCGCTTCAGCTCGACACCGACGGCGACGGCATTGGCGATGCGTGCGACGACGACACCCCGAGCTGCGAGACCCAGTGCGCCACCGCTGCGGCGGAGCTGTTCGACGCCTGCGAGGCCGAGGATCCCACCCAGGATTGCGCAGTCATTGCGGTCGCGCTGCAGGACACCTGCTTGCTCGGTTGCACCAGCTTCGGCGAGGACTGCTCGCAGACCTGCTACGACGATGCCACCGCCGACTACGCGGACTGCACTGACGGACCCGTGGCCTGTGCCGACAACTACGCGATGGAGGCCGCCACGTGTGTCGACGACACCGATGCGGATGGCCTTGTCGACGCCTGCGACAACTGCGCATCAACCGCCAACCCCGATCAGATCGACGACGACGCTGACGGCAGCGGTGATGCGTGCGATGTGTGTCCGCTCGATGCCGAAAACGACGCGGATGCGGACGGCATCTGCGGAGACGTGGATGAGTGTCCTGACACGGTCAGTGACCTCGAGGCCGGCGTTCCGAGTGTGCACCTTGGCCGGCTTCGCTGGGCGGACATCGATGGCGATGGCGTCTTCGACACGGTCGATCCGAATGGGCAGGGTCCCGGCAGGGCCTACACCATGGAAGACACGCACGGATGCGGCTGTGCGCAGATCATCGAGCTTCTCGACCGCGGTGCGGGACACGAGCGCTTTGGCTGCAGCATCTCGACCATGGATGAGTGGACGCTGCTGATGCAGTCGCTCTAGGCGACTCGTCGCCGCCGAGCCGCTGTGTCCGATGGATGCGGCGGCTCTTCTGTCTGTGGGCCAGGCCTCGAGGCGTGTCCTAGTACCAGCTTGCGCCGCTGCCCCCGCCGAAGGTGAGCGCTAGATACGGCTGCGTCCCCTGAAACTGGCGCAGGGGCCGCACGTCGAGGCCCAGGGTCAGGCTGACTTCAAAGGCGTGGGTGGGGCGAATCGACGTGGGTCCGTACTTGTCGCCGCGCTTGTCGGGAACGCCTTTGGTCGGCTGCCACAGCCCAATCGAGATCGCCGGGGACAGCGCCCCGAACACGAACTCGCCTTGGTTCGAGCCCAGCTCGACGGCCATGATGCGACCGCAGTACTTCGCGGCGGTCCAGCCATAGCTGCGTCGACAGATGTTGAGCCCCATGCCCCCGTCGCCCCAGCCAGCGCCGCCGCGGCCGCGCGTGACCACGCCTAGGCGGGTGTTGCCAAAGTCATAGGCCATGTCGACCTCGCCGGTGACGCCGACCTTGCCGTCCATCGTGGCTTGGGGACCGATGGCCGCGGTCATGCAGCCGGTACTCGACAACAGGGCGAGTCCGACAACAAGAACTCGCTTCATGTGTTGTCGGCCGGCGCGTCCAGCTTCGAGGTGTCCCCGTAGCGGATGCTGCGCACCGTCATGCCGTCCACGTCGACTTCGATGCTACGGCTGCTCGACAGCGGCTGGTCGATGATCACCGACAGGCCGCGAATGCCGACGGTGGCCAGGTCGATGGGGCCGTTGGGACCCGCCGCGGTGAGGGAACTGGCGGCCAGGGTGTGGGCGCCGACGCTCATCTCCTCGCCGAGGGTGCCGCGGATGGTGAACTGGTTGGCCTGGGCGTTTCCGCCGTTGTCGAGCGTAGCCTGCATCGAGTCGTAGCCGAGGGCGCCGTCGCCGAGGGTGAGCCCGGAGATGTTGACGTTGGCGGCGTTGGCATCAAGGGCCATGCCTGCTCCCAGAGAACCGAACTTCGCGATCATCGCGTCGATCATCTCTTGGGTGCTGTCGTACTCGACCTCTTCCTCATCAGCAGACCTCTCGGCGCGACGCTCGAGGCGCCGTGCCCGTCGACGCTCGCGACGGCCTTCGCGACCGGTGAGCTCTTCGCGGAGCGCGACTTCATCGACCGACAACTCCGTCTTGCCGTTCATCATCGACTCGACGAAGGGCTGCAGAGCAATCGATCCCTTCTTGCCGCCACCGTCTCGCTTCGAGAGCAGGCCGTCGTAGTCGGCTTCGTCGAGAGCGACGAAGAAGCTGAACGGTCCGAGGCCAGCGGTCAGGCCGCGACCTTCGTCGATCTGCAGCATACCCGCCATCTTGCCGGCAAGGCCCTTGAGCAGCCCCGCATCCTTGATAGCGATGTCGAGGTCGTTGACCGAGACCATGCCGTCGTCGGCGTTCGCCTTGACCGACACGTACCCGCCGCTCACCAGGGGAATGCGGGCCGAGAAGGCGCCGCTCGCGCTCGCGAGTGAGTCGGCGTGGAAGCTCTCTGCGGGTCCGCTGTCGCCGGCGTCGGTCTCGTTCATCGGCAAGCGGAGCAGGTCCACGTGGATGCCCTTGACGTCGAGTCCATCGACGGCAGCGCCGACGACGTTGTTGTCGCCATCGAGAACCACGCCACTACGCCCGACGTCCGCGCTCTTCACGTCTGCATCGATGTCGCCGTAGCTTCCCTTGATGCCCTCGACATGGGCGCCGTCGACCGTGGCAACGGTGCCGTCCTCGGTGCGGGTGGCGGCGAGGCCCTCTGCGGTGAGTAGGTCTGCGCTTCCGCTGGCTCCGGTCGTTCCGCCAGAGACGTCGTGCGCAGTCAGTTTGTCCGCGGCGACGACGCCGGTTCCATCGGTCGACAGACCCGTGCCCGAGACACCCTCGAAGCGGGCGTCGCCCACATGGGCCTTGGTGTCGCCGGCGCCGTAGTCGACGGAGGCGAGGTCGACGACGTCGGCGTCGAGCTTGTCCACTCCGCTGGTCGAGACGCCGCTCGCCGAGAAGCCGGTGGTCGAGGCGCTTCCAACGTCGACCTTCCGGGCGCCGTCGTCGTAGTGCACGCCGCTGGCGCCTGCGCTCTTGGCGGCGACCTCAGCGGCGCCGGACTTCGTCACGCCGCTGGCAGAGAATCCGTTGGCCGAGGCGCTGGTGACATCGACGCTCTTGCCGCCGCCCGCGTAGTGCGCGTCTGCCGCGTTCACACTGCCCGCTGCGACCTTGTCCGCGCCGCTCGTGCTGACGCCGGTGGCCGAGAAGTCCTTGCCGCCGGCCGAGCCGAGCTTCACGCTCTGCTCGCCATCGTCGTAGTCGAGGGTGGTGAGGCCTAGGTCGTCGGCGTCGATCTTGTCAGCGCCGGAGGTGGTGACCCCTGCAGCCGAGAAGCCCTTGGTCGAGGCGCTAGCGACGCTCAGGGTGGTGCCGTCTTCCTCGTAGCCGAGGCCGTTGAGGTTGAAGCTGTCGGCGTCCACCTTGTCGGCCCCCGACTTCGAGGCGCCGCTTGTCGACAAGCCCTCGCCTGAGAGGTCGTCGACGGTGATCTTGCGGTCGCCGTCGCTGTAGCCGACGCCCGAGGCCTCGACGTTGCCAGCACTGCCGCTGCGCAGGCCCATGCCCTTGGCATCGGCATCGAAGCGCACGTCTTCCGCCGCTCCACTCTTCAGGTCGATCTTGGTGTCGCCGTCTGCGTAGGCAATTCCATCGCCTTCCACCGAGCCCACGCGGCCGCCGACATCGTTGCCGGTGACCGCAAGGTTCACGCCGGTGACGCCTGCGTTGTCGACGGTCACGCCGGACCCGTCCACGCCTTCGACGGTGCCGCTGTCGGCCTTGACGCCGAGGTACTTGCCGCTCGCGTTGATGGAGAGGCCCTTGGCCATGGCCCCGTCCGCGTCGCCCTTGGAACTCTCGATGCCGCCGGCGCTGACTTTCTTCACCTCGGCCTTCGCAGACATCTCGCCGAGGTCGCCCCACAGCGCGTCGTTCTTCTCGCCTGGCTCGGGGGCGGTGGTGCGGCCTGCCTGGTCGTCGAGCGCCGCCTGGAGCCCCGAGAGCTTCTCATCTCCGGTCTCGCCGACGTCGCGTCCCGCTGCGGCGAACGCCTTGGTGCTGACCTCGGCATCGACGCCTTCGAGGGTGAGGTCGTCCACGCCCTGCCCGTCGCGGGTCACGTCGCGCAGTGAGATGACTCCGCTCTGCACGTTGAGCACACCGGCTTTCAGCTCGCGCCCAAACTCAACCCAGTCATCCTGCTCATCGGCAGTCAGTGTGCCGGTCCGCTTCTTCGCATCGAGCTCGGCCTTGCGCTTGGCGAGGGTCTCGACGCGTGGGATCTCGCCGTCCAGCCAGGACAGGCGCTGCTTGTCGATCATGTCCGTGCTCGAAGCGAGCTTGTCGCGCTCTTCACGGAGCATCGCCAGGCGGTCGGTCTGGCGCAGGGTCAGATCGAAGGACTCGACATCGAGGGCGCCGATCTCAGTGACGGTGTCTCCTTCGGTCGTGTGCTGGGTCAGCTTCGCGCCCGTCGGGAGGGACAGGGTGTCGAAGGACAAGCTGTAGTCCATCGACGAGGTGGTGCTGGCGTTGGACAGACCCTCGGCCAATGCGCCAGCATCCTTCGCGGCGGCCCCCATGCGGGCCAGCTCAGGTGCGAGGTCTAATCCCATGAACATGAACGCGTCAGCGAGCTTGTTCTGGATGGAGCTGATGGCTCCGTCGTACTCGCCGGCCGAGACCTCGCCGGGGTCGATCGGACTGCGGAGCGCTGCGATGCGCAACACCGCGAGCACGAGGTGCGGAATCACGACGGAGGTGGCGGGGGACTCGAGGTTGATGTCGCCCCAGTCGAGGGTCTTGATGTCTGCGGCGACGGAGGCCTCCGCGCTCTGGCGATCCGGAACATCGATGGTCACGGTCAGGCCCGTCGCGAAGCCCGCTCCGGTGGTGAGCTTCGTCGCGCCCACCTTGGCTTCGAAGGACTCGACCTTCAGCTCGGGCATGTCGACGGTGAACGTGTTGCTCGTCAGGTCGCCGTCGACATCGAGGCTGTGGTCTCCGCTCTTGTCGAGCACCATGCCGCCGAGCGACCCTCCCGCCGCTTCCTGGGCGACTTCGAGGGCCTCGTCGCCGCTCTTGTAGCTGTCCCAGGCATCGCCCATATCCGAGGCGGTCTCGCCGATTTCCTTTGCCGCCTCGGTGAAGTTGCCTGCGATGGCGCCGAGCGGATCCGCCCACCACGGGTCACCGTCGGGGTTCTTCATCAGCTGCTTGGCCAGGGCGCCGTCGTCGAGCTCGAGGAAATCCTTCTTTCCTTGGTCGCTCATGGTGTCGAGAAGCATGCGCGCTGCGGCGGTCTCGTCACCGGTGACGCGGTCGAGCCAGCCGTCGGTGAGCCATTCCTCGAGCTGTGCGAGCTTGTCGGTGTCTGACGCACCGGACTCGATGAGCTTTGCCGCGACCGAGGACGGGTCGCCTTCGTCGCCCCCCAGTCCCACGGCAGACTTCAGCGAGCCCCACCAACCACCGCCATCGTCTTCGGGCTCGGATGCCGCCGCGTCGAGCTTGGCTTGGGCCGCTGCGTTGCCCTGGGTGGGCTCCTCGCGCTCGGGCGTGGTCTTGGTGGAGTCCACGTCCGTCGAAGGGCCGCCGGCTTGTGCGGGGGCGAGGGACTTTCCGCTCATAGGGAACCTGCGCTGTGTCGTGCCCGGAGGATGCGGGCACAACCGCACGATACCAGGCTTTGCGAGCCGCTGCTCGGCCAGAGGAGGCAGCTTGGCCAGAGCCCCGTTGGCGAGGGGATCGTGGCGGCGTGCGCTCATGGGCTCGACTGGGGCTGCATCGCGCGCCTCTGCGCGTCCACGCTCTTCCGGCCGCTAGGATGCGGCGCGGTCTTCGAGCATTGTCGTGAACGCCTCTGGCGTCTCGATGTGGGGGTAGTGGCCCACGCCGGGGATCTCGTCGAAGGTCGCCCCGGCAATCGGGCCGACGACGGTAGCCATGAGCACAGCTGGGCTGAGGGGCTGTTCTGCGCTTCCGCCCATGACGTGTACCGGCAGGGTCAGCTCGCTCAAGCGATCCGCGAAGTTCGCGCCCGTCCAGGCTTCGAAGCCCTCGAGGAATGCCGCTTCGGTCACGGTCGCCATCGAGTCGTGGATGGCGTCGAATCCGTCGGGGCGATCTCCGATGATCATCGAGTCGAGTAAGACGGCGGCGCTGGTGCGCTTGCCGCGTAGCGATCGGAAGTAGGCGCGGTCCTCTTCGGCCAGGGGAACGCCCGAGGCGGGTACGGGCGAGACCAAGATCAGCCGCTCGACCAGCTCTGGATGCTCGACCGCGACCAGCTGTGCAATCGCCCCGCCCATCGAGTGGCCGACGAGGGTGACTGGACCCGAGCCTGACGCGATCAGCTCGGCGACGTCCGAAGCGTGCTGAGCCAGGGTGTACCCGGTCGTGGGCTTTGAGCTCCACCCGGTGCCTTGCAGGTCAGGGGCGAGCAGGGTCTCGGCGCCCGCCCATCGTTCGAACACCGGGTTCCAGAGGCCACCCGTGACCGCCCAGCCATGAACGAAGACGATCCGGCGAGCGTTGCCGGGGCGGTTGTGCACGTGAAGATGCCCGCCGCCCTTGAGCGCGAAGTCCATGATCCCTCCTGGAACGTAGCGTACAACGGGTGTTGTCGTGACTCCAGGTTGTCTGGCGTCGCGAGCGGTAGAGTGGCGGTGGGGAGGCTCTGAGTGGACACGTTGCACATCGCCGAGGCGATGGATCGACTTCAGGCCCTGGCGCTAGGCGACCAAGCCGATGTCTTGCCGGGCTTGTTGGCTAGTGTGTGCGCCCTGGCTGGAGCGCGAAGCGCGTGGTGGATGCGTCGAGAGACCGACGGGTGGTGGTGCATTCTTCAGCATGGCGAGGGGCCCGTGCCGTCCGGGTGGGAGGAAGCGCGGACTCAAATCGGAGTGTCCCTTGGAGCGGACTGGGTGGTGTTCGCCGAGGCGGGTCAGCTCGATTGCGCGCGAGACGCGGTTCGCTGGCTCGCGGTCGCCGAACAGATCCGCGTCGGCCGTGAGCGGCTGACCGAGGCGAACGGGCGCTATCGAACGCTACGCGAGATTGGCTTCGAAGGTATCTGCGTGCACCGCGACGGCGTACTGATCGAGGTCAACCAAGCCCTCGCTGATCTATACGGGTACTCTCGCCAAGAGATGCTCGGCATGTCGATGAATCGGCTGATTGCCCCCGAGATACTCGGCCGGGTCCAGAGCCTGGTGAAGCGCAACTACGACGGCTCCTACGAGACGCTCGCGCTCCGTCGAGATGGAGAGCGCATCCCACTCGAGGCGCGCGGTAAGGATTGCTTGTTCGAGGGCCTGCCGGCTCGGGTGGCATCGTTTCGGGATCTTCGCCCGCGCAAGGAGAGTGAGCGTGCGCTGGTAGAGGCCCAGCAGGCCGCTGAACGAAGCTCGGAGGCCAAGACCCGGTTTCTCGGCAATGTCAGCCATGAGCTGCGAACGCCGATGAGTGCGGTGCTCGGCGCTGCTCACTTGGTACTCGAGTCCGAACTCACCGCCGAGCAGCGCGATCTGATGGAGCGCCTTCAGGGAAGCGCCCGCGACCTCCTTGGCCTGGTCGACGACCTTCTCCACATCACGCGCATCGAGGAAGGGCGTCTTGAGCTCTCACCAGGGCCGTTTTCGGTTCCCAAGTTGGTCGAAGGTGCTCTGCGCTCGATGCGTCCGCCCCAGAGTGGCGTTGACGTCAAGGTCGATATTGCCGATGACGTCGGAGTGATGTGGGTTGGCGACGAGCCGCGGGTTCGCCAGATCCTCGTGAATCTGCTGGACAATGCGGCGAAGTTCACGCCGAGTGGTTCGATTCGTCTGCGCGTGCGACACCGGGCTGGCTCTGGCCTTCAGTTTGAGGTCATCGACACGGGCATCGGCATCAGTGCCGAGCAACTGGACCGCGTGTTCCATCGATTTGAGCAGGCAGACACCTCGACCACCCGCTCGTACGGCGGCTCAGGTCTGGGTTTGCACATCTGCCGAGATCTGGCCGACCGCATGGGTGGAAGCGTCGCGGTGGACAGTGTCCCTGGCGAGGGCAGCACCTTCCGCCTCGACCTGCCTCTGACCGTTCACGGGTGCGCGGGTGAGTTGCCGGGCCCGCCGCCGGCCGCATCCAGGGTCCAGGTTCCGCTAAAGGTACTGCTTGCCGAGGACAATGTCGTCAACCAGCTCGTTGCGCGAAAGCTCCTCGAGTCGATGGGCCATGAGGTCACGGTGGTCGGAAACGGGCAGCAGGCCGTAGATGCGCTGGCGACCGAGGCCTTTGACGCCGTTCTCATGGATGTACAGATGCCGGTCCTCGATGGACTCGACGCCACCCGCCGCATTCGCAGTGACGGATTCACCGGCCCCGTGATCGCGTTGACCGCACACGCCATGGAGGAAGACAGGACGCGCTGTCTCGAAGCGGGCATGGACTTCTATCTCTCCAAGCCCATTCACATCGATGGGCTGCGCGAGCTGCTTCAGACCGTCGCGGGTGCCCAGTGATTGTCCTTCTTGCAGCGCTGGCCCAAGCCGTCGAGCCACCCAGGTTCACCGTGCAAGTCGACCCGCTCACCACCGCCCTTGGCTTCGTGCATCTTCAGGCCGAGTTCGCCGTTGCGGACCATGTCTCGGTGTATGTCGGTCCGCACTTCAGGTTGTTCAGCGCGCCCTGGGATGAGCCTGAGCCCTTCTTGGGTGCTGGCGTCGAGGTGGGCGTGCGTGCCTATGTGCTTGGCACCGCGCCGCGGGGTCTGTGGCTGCTTGGACGAGGCGTCGTGGCTCACGCGTGGGCGACCGACAGCGACCAGACCTCGGCCGCCGGCTACGGCAGCCTGCTCGGCGGGTACACGTGGATCGTCCAAGACAGGCTCGTCCTCTCCTTGGGCGCTGGTGTGCAGCGCATTCAGTACGGGGTGGGGGAGTACGGCATTCGCAGCTGGCTCCCCGCTGCCCATACGGCGGTCGGGGTCGCATTCTAGGTCGCAGTGGGCCCGGTTCATCGTTCTGGCCCGGAAGACCATTACTCGGCGAGATCGGGTCTACACGATCCGCTCCATTACAGGCAAATGACTGAGTGGAGCCCGGTGGAATCCACGCCTACAGGAAAGCCATTCTGACAGGTTGAGTAAACGATTTCTCACTCATGTCGACGATAATGGGGGTTCTATCGTTGAACAAAGTTGGCACGCGTCCTGCATATGTACTTTGCGACACCCGGGAAACCGGTGTGACCGACAAGACGGTGGCTTCGGCCCCGGTCGGAACCAGCTCTTTGACGTCAAAAACCCCAAGAGGACGGCCCGCGCTTCGGCAAGGGCAGCTCTCACTCTCGGACAGACGCTTTCGGGCGACGTGTCGATGCTTGCATCGGCTCAGTCGAAACCGGCGGCGGGATCGGCCAGTCGGGCAAACCGGCTTGTCAGCGAGTGTGAAGGCCACATCCTGGAGGGGAACCAAGCCCAGGGAAGAAACGGGTTTCAGCCACCGGAAACGGAGGGTTGAAACAACGGACTCGCTGGTGGAGCAACGCCTCGAGGGCGCGCCCCTGAACCCCAGACCTCTTCGGAGGGGCAAGGTCAGGGTGGAGCGGCCGAGGGTGACGCGGAGAACGCAAAGCGGCTGGCAACAGCGGCGGAGTTCCCGCGAAACGTTTCACCGCGCAGGAGCCATCCTCGTGATGGCTTCGTGAGGCTCACACACCATCTTCGGATGCTGTGTGCCGGCAAGCAGCAATGCTCGCTGGTGAGGCATCGAGGCACAACCTCGGAGGTCTTCAAGTCGGGTAGCATCGGGCACGGCGTTCGCGTCGTGAGCACACCGATGAGTCGTAAGGAGGCAACACGCCGCCTCGTAGTTGAGCAATCATCTACACGGTGTGGGAGGTCTTACGGGAACCCATCTGCTCACCGCTTGCGGTAGGCAGGAGTCACCACAGTCTGCGCTGACGGCTACGGAACGAGAGGGGGCAACCTCTCCCTGACCGAGCTGATGAGCGGCAACTGTCCTCGAAGTCGATTCGGGAATCACATCAGGAACCCTCCAAGGTTCGTGGGTGTGTGAAAGAAGCGACTCGGCCAGCACGGAAGTGCCGGCAGACATGGACGGGTGCTCGAGAGCTTCCGACGAAGAAACGCGTCGGTCGGTCTTAGCAGAGAGTGTGCAAGGGACAATCGCGGAAGGTGGACGCTGGAGACAGCGTGCGTCGAGGCGGTTGACGGTCCATGGCCGGGCCTCCTCCAGAGATTGGAGGGAGTAGCGGTCATCTGGCATGCGGGTGTGGGTCTTCGGACTCGCGAAGCGCAGGCCAGGCCAGAGTCGATGAGGGCCACGTAGACTGTGAGGTCTACGAGGGTGCAACGACCAAGGCGAATGCCGAGGGGGCAACGGCCGCAGTGATGCGGTACGGCTGCCAGCGAGGGGAAATCTTCGAAGGGTGTGAAACGCGCTGACGCGGAAGATCGAGTGAAGGGCCAACATCTACGGATGCGGGTCACACGGGTCGGAAACGCAGCGAATCCTGTCTGGCTCTGGGGTGCAACAAACCCAGAAACTGCAGTGAGCTTAAACCGTCGAGGTGGCGAGAAACCACGAGGACGGAGCCTGTGAGCGGGTGGTACCGCACACACGAGGCCGAGGGGTGGAACCCACGGTTGGGAGAAGGGGCCGCAGCAGCGATGTCGGATGCAGGGCGATTCACGCGGATGAATTCCAAGACAGGCGGATGTAGCGATGCATCCCGGCTGGCTGAGGAACCCTGAAGGTGAGGGCAAGATTTAGAGGGACTCGCGTCTTTATTTATTCAAACGAAGACAGAGTGCGAGACCCGGCACGGGAAGACCTTGAAGTCGAACGCGGCAACGCGAAACGGCAGGAAGGACGCAGCGAACACCAATGTAGCTGCTACCGCGTCGGACCGGAGCATCCGCTCCAATTCCTCAAGAATCCGTCCAACGCCATGAGGGACGCAACGAGCTTCGGCTCCGAGCACCACAGCAAGTACGCGAACCTGTGAAGGCACATCCCCACAGTAGTCCAGGTGTCACCATCGGCCCTCGAGTCTCACGACTCGAGGGCCGTTGTCGTTTTGGGATGGGTTTCTGGCGTCATGAATGCGCGTGTGGTGTCGCGGGTTGCGGCTTTCGTGCGGTTAGGATGCCCCACCTGGAGGCCCTGTGCGTACCGTTCTGCTGTCGATGCTTCTGCTGTCTGCTCCGGCTCTCGCCAAGAAGCCGAATGTCGGCGCGCTGAGTGCCGCCACCGAGAAGCGGCCTGCCGATGCGGTGGGTGATCTCGATGCCGCCATCCTCAAGGCCAAGAGCGACAAAGACCTCGCGGTGCTGCACGCGCTGCGGGCCCAGGCTCTCGCAACCGCTTCGCTCGATGCAGCGTGGGCCGATACCCATCCGGCCTGGCTAAGCGAGGTGCTTGCTTCACTGCGCGCGTCGGCCGAAGCCGACGTGGGTGATGCCAGAGCACTGCAGCGAAACCTGGCTGTTCAGCGCGTGATCGAGTCGGTCAGCACCGCGATCAACGAAAAGCGTCCGCTGCCTCCCGAGACCACATCCGTGCTCGGCGTGCTCGCCAGCGTCACCCAGGTGCCGTGGTTTCACAACTTGGCCGGCATGGTGCATCTTCGCGCAGACGACTACCCCGCGGCTGTGCTCGCCTATCGCAAGACGGTGGAGATGGTGGTCGAGATTCCGCCCTCCGTGGACAGCGTAATCTTGACCCTCTCTTCGGCGCAGGTCCTCGGTTACTTCTTCGGCGGTTTCGGAGATGTCGATCCCAATGAGGTCGTCGCGCTCTACGTCGCTGTGGGCGCCGCGCAGAGCCACCTTTCGGGGGTGTCCGCCGACGAACATGCGGACATCGAGCGCTTCCTTGTCTGGGTGCCGCTAGTCCTCGTGGGACTCGAGACCCCGGAGGCGACGCTGGCCAAGGCGCAGGCCCATCTGGCAACGAACCCTGATGCGACAATCTGGGCGGCGCTCGGCGCGTACCTCGAGTCCCAGGCTGGCGGCGAGGGGGCGGAACAGGCCTACAAGAAGGCCGTCGAGATCGAGCCCGACGGTCTGGGGGGGCGTCTTGCGCTTGGGTCGTTCTACATGGGCCAGGTCTTGGTGCGAAGCCAAGCGCTCAACGAGCTCCCGATCAGCGGCTCCCAGGAGGAGGCAAAGGTGCTCACCGACGAGATTCGCGCTCTGAACGAGAAGGCGCGAGCGCACCTCGAGCATGCCTATGGCGTCTCACCCGACAATGTGACGGCGGTGATCGGCCTGGTTCAGGTGTGCGCAGCTCTCGAGGACATGGAAGCCTACAAGCTCTACAAGGACCGGCTGATGGTGCTTCGCGGTCAGTAGAGTTGTTCGACCAGGGCCGGCGGAATCAAGATCCCGAACAGGCCGAGGCACATCTCGTCGAGCGTCTCCTCCCCGAGGAGTACGTCGGTGGGCGCGCTCAAGCCTTCGTCGGCAAGCGCTTCAGCTACGAAGGGGTTGTCGGTGGTGTTGTCGAAGGTACAGGTCATGTGCAGGCGGTCGCCTTGCTCGATGACGGGCAGCTCGTCGATAGGCACATCGAAGTCGTAGGTGCGCTGCCAATTGAAGTCCCAGTTCGGGGTGCCGACCAGGCACTCTTGCTCGGCTTCCGAGCCGCCGGGCTGCAGCTGGATGGTCATGTCCGTGCCCACGTAGTGCATGTGCGTGCCGACCGAGAAGACCGGAAGCGGAAGCGGAATGGTCTGCTCGTAGATCATCGTCTCGGTGTGATCGGCCACGCCAGCGGGGATGCGAAACTCGGGTACTCCGCGGTCATTGGGGCCGGGCTGTAGGCCTGTGCCGTCGTCGTTCTGGGTCCAGTAGTTTCCGACGAGGGTCTGGGCTGCAGCCCACTCGGGCTGTGTCTCGCTCCAGGTGATGTCGACGGTGCTCTGGTCGACCTCGGGGCCGCCCGGCGCGGGATGGTAGTGCATCTGTACGACGATCTTCGCTCCCGCGGGAATCGGCATGGCGGCGCCGTCGGGGGTGCGCATCGGAAGGGCGCCCGGAACCCAGGTCGCCATCAAGAAGCCGTCGATGCTCGGTGTGTTGAAGCACGGGAAGGTGCCATTGGTCGCGAGGGCTTCAGAGTCGCCGTTGACGTCGAGGAAGATCAGGCCGTGGTGGTCCACGCGCTTGTTGTCGGGGACGAGCTGAATCGCGTCGGCCCACATCATCGTGTCCGTGTTGCCGGGATCGAGCACGAAGCACTGAAAGAGGTCCTTGTCGCCCTCGACCGTGAACGGCTGCTGAAACGGAATCGAGACGTCGGGCGAAGCAATACCGAGATTCGGGACGGCGGGGAGCTCAGCAGCGGTCTCGGGATCACCCTCGGGCCGATCCGCCTCGACCCAGGCGGCAAACAGCGCGATCTCCTCGTCCGTCAACCGCAGATCGTCTTTCCACGGCCGCTCGGGTGCGCAGTCTTCGGTCTCGGTGGCGAGGAAGGGCGGCATGGTGCCCGCGTCGATCGCTGCGAGCATGGCGGGGGCCTGCAGGTCGGCCTCGGCGTAGACATCGAGGGCGAACGGGGCGATGCCGCCATCGGTGTGGCAAGAGCCGCAGTTCTCGGCCACCAGCGGAGCGATGTCCTGGTGCCAGGTCGGGTCATCGGTGCGAGCGTTGTGACCACAGGCGACGAGCAGCGGTACGAGAATGAGCGGTGAACGCAAGGGAACTCCAAGTCGGGTGCTGAGGATAGTGCACGATTTCGTGCGTGTGAACCATGGACCCGCGACCGGCCGGATTCCGAAAGGAGCGGCGCACTTTCTTGTTGAAAATGATTATCAACATCAATAAGGTGTTCTCACGAACAGGGAGTGCCCCGTGATCGTCTGTCTCTGCGAAGCCGTAAGTCATCGAACCATCGACGATGTGGTCTGCGATGGTGCCGAGAGCGTTCGCGAGATCGGCCGACGCTGCGGTGCTGGAACGGGTTGCGGCATGTGCAAGGTCGACCTCAAGGCCCGCCTTCGCGCCCAGCAAGATCGACTCGCTCAGGACGAGCCGCTGCTTTCGAAATAGACTCGCTGCTCCACAGGAGTGCGACAATGGCGGTCAAGGGCGGAAAGGTCATCATCGATGCGTTGAACGACGTGCTGAGCGGCGAGCTTGCGGCGATCAACCAGTACTTCCTGCACGCGAAGATGTTCCAGAACTGGGGCTTTGAGCGTCTGTACGGCAAGGTCTACGCCGAGTCCATCGACGAGATGAAGCACGCCGACACCCTGATCGAGCGCATTCTTTACCTCGACGGCATTCCGAACGTGCAGCGCCTGGGCCGCGTGCGGATCGGTGAGAACGCGCGCGAGATGTTCGAGGCCGACATGGCGCTCGAGCAAGAGGCGATTCCGCGTCTGAACAACTACATCGCGCTCTGCGTCGCAGAAGGTGACAACGGCACCCGCGCCCTTTTCGAGGACATTCTCGTCAGCGAAGAGGAGCACCTCGACTGGCTCGAGGCCCAGCTGCACCTGATGGACACGCTCGGAGACGCCGCCTACCTCGCCGAGCAAATGAAGGCTTAGCCGCCCCAGCACGGCGTCATCGTCCCTAAATCACCGCCGTCGATGGCGATGAATTGCGGGTTCACGAGGGCTGTGGCACAGTAGTAGGACACCGGTTTCCTCCCGGAGTCCCCATGAGCAGTCGTTCGCGAAGAACTGGCGCACCGGAGACGTCCCCTCGTCCCGTGGCACGTCCCGAAAGCCTCACCGGCGCAGGAAGCACGCTCGGCAATGCCGACCAGCAACACGCCCTGAGCACCCAGCCTGTCCTCGACGAACAGAAGGGGTGGTTGGCCCGCTTGTTTGGCGGAAAAGACAAGGATGCGAAGGACGCGGGTGGCCAGGACCAGGGCGTCGAGACCGGCGGTGAAGAAGCTGCGGTTGTCGCGACCCCAGAGGTTAGCGCGACGGCGAATCTACTGGCCGCCGTCACGGCACAGGTCGTCGAGGCCGTTCCAGAGCTCGCCTCGCGCGATGACCGGGCCGAGGCGCTGACGATGGCGACCCAGAACGTCCCACCCATCCTCAAGCACTGCTTCGAACAAGGGGTGAAGCTCGATACGCAGGTGGCCTACATCCTGGCGACGGCCTGGCATGAGTCAGGGTTCGGCATGACCAAGTACGGGCGCAGCGAGTCGCTGGTCGAGGATCGCAACCCGTTCAACTCGCGGGGGCAGGGGGCCAATCGCCGCATGTCGGCGACAAACCATGTCTCGGGCCGCCGCGTGCAAGGCCGCACCCACGGCGAGATGGAGAAGAAGTACTGGGATGACGCGTACGGCGGTCGTCTCGACAACCGCAAGGGCACTCGCGATGCGGCGAACTACCGCGGGCGCGGCTTCGTTCAGCTCACCGGCAAGACCAACTACGCCAAGATGACCAACGAGCTGAATGCCGAGGGCTTCTCGTACACGCACCAGGGCACGACCTACGGTGGCGAGGGCAACGCGCTGATCGACCTCGTCGCCAACTTCACCCACGTGAATGAAGTGCCCGATCTCGCGGCACGCATCCTCGTAGAGGGCACGATGGAGGGCAAGTTCACCGGACGAGCGCTGCCCGACTACGTCAACGAAGAAGAGACCGAGCTGACGGATGCCCGGGCCGTCATCAATGGCGACAAAGCCGAGAATGGCGCGAAGGTTGGGCGCGAAGCCGAGCACTTCATGGTGGCCCTTCGCGGTGACGCGGCTTGGAATGCCTTGTTCAAGGCTCCGCAGGCTTAGACCATGCAGCCCAGGCTGATGGTGAGCAGACCGAGCAACACGGCGTAGATGCGGAGCGCGGTGAGGGTCAGGTCATCACGGGCCTGTTCCTCGAGCACCCTCTCGATCGTGGCCTTGCGCTCCTGTGGCGGAAGCATCAGCACCGGATCGGTGATCACCCGCCTCAGACGGTGGTGATCGGCCCGTGGGTAGCGCGTGAATGCGTGGGTCTTGACCGTACCGTTCTGCATCGTGAAGGTGGCGTTCCAGTCGTCGCCGTGGCCATCCTCTCCCACGCTGTCGAGCTTGTCCCATCGCAGAAGTACGGTGCGCTCGTAGCGGTACAGCCAGATGCCTCTGTCGGTGACTTGCACAAAGCCCGCAAGGGCCACGCGCCACACCACGATACTCACCACCACGCCCAGCGCTACGCCGAGCATGCCGAAGACCGGCGTGGGCACGAAGACGAGCAGTCGGCGAAGCAGTGCGTTGAACAGCGGGATCAGCGGGACCGCAAGTGCGCCACCGAAGGCGGTCAGTAGGATAGGGGGCCACTCGGGCTTCGAAGTCCAGCTCATGGACCATCATCCCGCAGATCGTGTGCGCTGGCTAGCCACCCTGTCCGGTGGCGGTCACCCAAGGAGGTCCGTTGTCCAAGGATGCCTTTGCCGTCTCTGTTCGCTTGCCCGTCCTCTGGGGGGACATGGATGCCCTCGGACACGTGAACAACGTCTGCTACCTGCGCTGGTTCGAACAGGCGCGCATCGCCTACTTCGAGCGCATCGGCCTGGTGAGCGAGGGCCCGTCGGCGATCGGTCCCATTCTGGCGACCACGACCTGCGACTTTCTCGCGCCGGTGACCTACCCGGCCGAGGTGGTGGTCGGCACGAGCGTGGAGCGCACGGGGCGCACCTCGTTTGTGATGCGCTACGGCGTGGTGCTCGCCACGGCTCCCGACATCCTGGTTGCGAAGGGGAGCGCGGTGGTGGTGACGGTGGACTACGCGAGCGGAGGGAAGGTCCCACTGACCGAGGCGCTCCGGGCGGCGATCGACGCGCTCGAAGGGCGCTAGTCCTCCCAGCTCCAGAGCTGGACGCGCTCGGCGGCAGTGGCGAGCCAGCGGCCACGGGTGGCGAACTCGGCGGCGATGACCGCGCCCTCGAAGGCCTTGACCAGATCGGGGCGGGCTCGCTTGTTTGGCGAGTCGAGCACCGCCAAAGCGACGGCCCCCGTGCGCGTGCCCATGCCCATCATGCGGCCATCGGGTGAGATGGCGGCTGCCGTGACTTCGGGCATGCGCATCGACTGCGGCTGGCCACCGAGGTGGGTCCAGATGGCTACGCCGGTGGTCGTCATGCCCATGACGTAGTTTCCGGAGACGCGGAGGCGGTGTCCGGTCGTGTCGGACTTCGGGAACTTGGAGCCCTTTCCGAAGGGGATCACCTGCAGACCTGCGGGCGTCGACCTGCTCAGCATCAGCTTTCCGCTCGGATTCAGGAAGGCCGCCACCCCCATGGGCAGCTTCGCGCGGCTCTTCACGGCCCCATCCTTGATCGCTAGGAGCAGTCGGTGATCGATGGCATCGCCGATGACGATCGCGTACTCGCCGTACCAGAACGCATCGATGTTCGTCATCAAGCCATGTGAGCCGGTGCCGATCCCGTCGTCGCGCACGGTGCGCACGTGCCAGGTTCCGTTGCGCGACACGATGATCACCCGGGTGCGATCGCTGTGCACGCAGATGGCCGCGGGCTCCCCGATGTCTGACGCGACGAGGCGGGTTCCGAGCACGGGATCGACACTGTGCACTTCGCCGGCTTTCGTACCTACAAGCAGCTCAGTTCGTTTCGGGATCCACGCCAGCGCAGTCGGATCGGGGACCGGTGGCCGGAGGATGGCCTCGAGTCCCTGCCGCTCGTGCAGGTAGTGCGCTTCTGTGACTTCCCGTGTCATTCGGCCCAGTCTACCGGACGCGCGCAGAAACCGTGTGTTGGGAGGTCAGCAAGACCGACGGTCTTGGAGGATGTAGCTACGTTCCGAATTCGTGACCGGCACGACGTAGTCTCCGTCGAAGCAGGCGCTGCACATGTTTGTGCCACTCACTTCCCGCAACCCATCGAGGGAGAGGTACGTCACGGAGTCGACATGAAACGCCTCTGCGAGCTCCGCCTCGATCTCCTCGCGATCCTTGCCTGCCGCGATCAGCTCATCTTCGCTCGGCATGTCGATGCCGTAGTAGCAGGGGTGCTTGACGGGAGGGCTGAAGATCAGCAGGTGTACCTCGCTCGGGGCGAGGTCCTTTACCATTGCGGCGATTCGCCGCATGGTCGATCCGCGCACGACGCTGTCGTCGATCAGCACGACGCGCTTGCCCTCGAAGATCTCGCGGATGGGGTTCAGCTTCAGACGCAGCGCGGCATCGCGGGTGGTCTGGTCCGGCATGATGAAGGTTCGGCCGCTGTAGCGGTTCTTGATGAAGCCTTCGCGGTGGGGAATGCCCAGGGTCTCGGCGATCGCGAAGGCGGCCGGACGGGAGGTGTCGGGAATGGCGACGACCACGTCGGCTTCGAAGCCCTTGGCCTGCCATTCCTTGGCGAGACGGCGACCCAAGCGGCCGCGTAGGCTGTTCACCCGTCCGTCTTCCATCATCGAGTCGGGGCGGGCGAAGTAGATGCGCTCGAACACGCAGTGCTTCACCTCTTTGGGAAGGACCATGCGGCGCACGGGCTCCTCACCCTCGCGGAACAAGATCATCTCGCCTGCGTCGACGAAGCCTTCGCGCTGAAAGCCGAGCACATCGAGGGCGACGGACTCGCTGGCGCAGATCCAGGATCCATCCTTTCGGCGTCCGAACACCGCGGGGCGAATGCCGTGGGGATCGCGGAAGGCCAGCATCGTCTCCTTGCCGTCGACGTGCATGGTCGCGACCACCGAGTAGCTGCCCTTCACCTTCTGCATGACCGAACGCACAGCGTCGGCGACCTCGTCTTCGGTGTGACCCGTCGGCTTGAGGCGATTCAGGGCGTCGGCGAGCACGAGCAAGATCGGCTCGGAGTCGCACTTCGAGAGCACGTGCCAGCCCCGCGCGAGCAGGTCGGTCTGCAGCTCTTCCATGTTGGTGACGTTGCCGTTGTGTGCGAGCAGAATGCCCGGACGCCGCGTCAGGAAGGGCTGGGCGTCACCGCGCTCGGAGTTGCCCTGGGTCGGGTAGCGCACGTGGCCAATGCCTGATCGCCCGGGGAGTTCCTCGGCGACGACCTTGCGGGGAAGGGCGGTGGTCACCATGCCCAGGTCCTTGTGCAGGTGGAAGTAGCCACCCTCGAAGGTGCCTATGCCCGCGGCATCCTGGCCGCGGTGCTGGATGGACTGAAGACCGAGCGCGATCGCGGGTGCAACCTGGTCCAGACCGACAATGCCTACGAATCCACACATGGAGACCTCTCGAGAAGACGGACGAGAATCAGCGCCTGGTAGGCGGCATCGTAATCAGCGCGATGGACGAGCTCAGCGTCCTGCGGAGGAAGGTCGAGAAGGGTCTCGAGCGTTTCCTTGTTCGAGTCGAGCCAGTGCAGCCCGAGGGTGCCCGTGGCCAGTGCCTTCGTGTCGAGGGCCTTGTAGCCGAACGGGTTCGTGCGCCCGTTTGCGTGATACGCGTAGTTTACGAACGACCAATCGAAGGGCGCGTTGTGACCCACGAAGACCGGCACGGACCCCGCGAGCGTCTGGGACTTTACCCAGGCTGTGAGGGTGTCGAGCGCTTCGGCCATCGGAAGTGCGGTCGCTTCGAGCTCGGCCAGGTCCAGACCGTTGACCGCCATGGCGCCCGCGTCCACGCGAGGGGCTCGCGGCTTGATCTCGACGTAAAAGGGCTCGCCGATGGAGTGGCCCGCATCGGTCTCGACGACGCGCACCGCGCCGAGCGAGATCATGTCGTAGAGCGCGGGAACTGGGCCGCTACACTCGATGTCTACGCAGAAGTATGTGGAACGTGGCATCCGGGACTCCGGGCGGCCGCACTAATACCCCATCTAGGGGCTTGCCAAGCAACGACGGGGTGCCGTTGATCCGAATGCCCACAGGAGCGGTGATTGCATGTGCCGCAGTGCCGGCGTCTGTGGCCTATGCAGCGCTGATCGGGCTCGGGCTTCATCGCCATGCCTCGCCACTCGCGGTATCGCTGGTGGCGACGGGATTGTTGTTCGGTCCGGCCTTGCTTTCTGGGGGCTTCGCGGCGCGTGAGCGCTCCCGCATCTTCGGCGTGGTCCTGCTGGGATGGTCGCTGGTCGTGTTGCTGGGCCTGCCGGTCTACTTCCCCGGCGAGCGCCGCCAGGCCGTGGCCTCGGGCTTGTCGCTGGTCGCCCCCGAGGCGGCTGGGCGGTGGATTGCGGATGGCCTTCCCGAAGAGCCCGAGGTGAGCCGTCCCGAGGTCCCCGTGGCCGAGACGGTCATGGCCGAGGTGCCTTCGCCAAGCACGACGGCCCTCGAGGAGCACGAGATTGCGCTTCCGGTCGAGGGCGAGGGCCGGCGTCTGTCGGTGCCGGTCGTCTTCGAGCATGGTGGACGCACCGTCGAGGTCTGGATGATGCTCGACACCGGGGCGACCTACACGACCTTGCCCATCGACGTGCTCCGGGAGCTCGGTGCAGCGCCGACGCCAGGAGACCCGGTCATTCAGCTTCACACGGCCAACGGTGAACGCGAGGCTCAGGTCGTGCTGCTCGATGGCATCTGGCTCGGAAACCTCAGCCTCGACGGCGTGGCGATTGCGACCTGCGACCTGTGTCGCTCCGGCGAGAATGCGGGCTTGCTCGGTCTGAATGTGACGGGTGGCTTCAACCTCGCCCTCAACACCGATGCTGCCGAGGCGGTCTTCTCGACCCGTGACGAGAACAATCGACGCCTCGATGTGTCGCCCTTTGCGGACCTCGCAGCGAGCTTCTCGCGCTTTCCCGGCGGCCGGGTCGAGGTCGAGGTTGACCTGCAGAACCTCGCCGACCGGCCGATTGGCGAAGCGACCGCCCTCGTACAGTGCGGCACCTCGATGTGGACCATCAAGCACCGCGATGTGCCTGCGGGTGCCCAGGTCTCGGCCAAGCGCAGGCTGCCCGTCCACGAGGGCTGTGACAGCTACCAGATCAGCCTGTTTTCGGCCTTCTGGTAGCCATCCTCAGCGCACGATGGCCATGTGGAAGTTCCCGGTGCCGAGCGCGCCGTAGAGCCGCGTCCACATCAGAAGCCACGCCTCGGTGGCGCGGGCGCTCTCAATCGGACCGAGGTCGATGACGTCCTCCCAGCCAAACCACTCGGTCATCCACGCGCTGACCTTGGCCTTCGCCTCGGCGTCGTCGCCGCAGATCGGCAGGCTCGCAGGGCCATCGACCTGTCCGGGGTCCACCATCAGGTGGTTGGCCACGGTGTTGAGCGCCTTGACCACCTTGGCCTCGGGGAAGCTGTGCTGAATCTGCTCGCCGAGGGAGTCGGTGTTCGCGATCGACAGCGTTGGCGGAAAGCCGTTCGAGAAGTCGAGGGGATTCGATACGTCGATCAAGATCTTGCCGTCCAGTGCGGCGTGTCCGGCGAGGCGCAGGGCTTTAAGAGAGTGTTGTCCCGAGGTGCAGTTGAACACCACCTCTCCCCAGGTCGCGACGAGCTCGAAGGTGCTGGTGTCGCCGCCGGTCTTCGCTGCCCAGGCGAGGGCGCTCGGGTGGTCGTGCGAGCGGCTGCCGAGCTGAACCTGGTGTCCGATCGCCGCGAGCTTGGTGCCGAGCTGCTGCGCCACGTCGCCGGTTCCGAGAATCGCGATGCGCATCCATACCTCCCGCGGACAGGATACCTCTGCTCGCCTCGGAAGAGGCTGGGCTGGTATGATCGGCCTACGGAGGCTGTGTGATTCTGTTTCTTGCGCTCGTCGGCTGTGTCGACGCGGACGCTCCCTTGTCCCAGGACGCCACTGTCCTAAAGTTCGACGTGCCCGCCGGATCGGCCGCCTCCACCCTGGGGGATGACCTCGCCGAGGCCGGGCTCGACGTGTCCGAGATGCAGTGGAAGATGTTCCTGCGCGGCGCAGACGGCAGCTGTCTCAAAGCCGGTAGCTTCGAGCTTCGCAAGAACATGAGCCTCACCGAGGTCCTGACCACCCTGTGCGGGCCTCCGCTGCCCGACGACGTGCCGTTCACGGTCGTCGAGGGTTGGCGCATCGCCGACGTGGATGCTGCACTGGTCGAGAAGGGCTGGATCGAAGCGGGCGATTACGCCTCACTCGCGTTCGAGAAGAAGGTCGAGGCGCCGTTCGAGATCAGCTCGCCGAGCCTCGAGGGCTACCTGTGGCCCGAGACCTACATGGTGCGTCCCCCGCCGGCCTTTGCGCCCGAAGACCTGATTGTGCGGCAGCTCGGCACCTTCAAGGAGCGCTTTCTCGACACCCACGAGCTCGGTGATCGCTCGCTGCACGATGTGGTGGTGATGGCCTCCATGCTCGAGCGCGAGGAGCCCAAGCCCGCGCAGCGTCCGATGACCGCCGGAATCCTCTGGAAGCGCATCGACAACGGCTGGCAGCTCGGCGTCGACGCGACCTCTCGGTATGAGCTCGTGAACTGGAATGACCGCAAGGCCTTCCTGGTCAAGCTTCGCGACCCGAAGGACCCGTACAACACCCGCATCCACAAGGGACTGCCCCCCACGGCCATCGGCAGCCCGACGCTGTCGTCGCTCGAGGCAGCGCTCGCTCCAGTCGACAGCCCGTTCTGGTTCTACTTGCACGACGGGGATGGCAACTTCCATGGCGGGCGCGATGCCGCCGAACACGAAGCCAACCGGGCCAAGTACAATGTCTACTGAGAGCCCATGCGCGTATTGATTGTCGACGACGATCCGACAGTGCTTCGGATTCACAGCATGATGCTCGAGCATCTCGGCTGCACCGTGGTCGGCACCGCGGACTTCGATGAGGCCCTTGCGAAGTGCTCGGACGTCGATCTGGTGCTCACCGATGTGCGCCTCGGAGCTGGGCGCGACGGCGTGGCGCTGGCCGAGGCGATTCGCGCTGTGGATGGTGATGTGCCCATCGTCGGCGTCACTGGCGCCCAGCCTGATCGGAACGACGTGTTCGATCACATCGAGCTCAAGCCCGTGCGTTTGGCCGCTTTCGAGGGGCTCGTGGCGCGTTTCTCGTCCTAGATATGCAACGCGATGCGCATTGGGCATCGACCTGACGACGAGTCTGCGGCATGATTCCCCTGCGAATATACTGTCGCCGGAGGTCGTCTCTTGCTCGCGTTGCCCGCTCCCCTCGCTGTCCGCTCCGTCCTTCTCTGCATGGTGGGCCTTCCACTGATCGCTGGATGCGGCAAGAAGACGAAGTCTCCCGAAGTCGCGGCTGAGACCACCGAGGTGGTTCCGCTGGCGTCCGGTCCGGTCGAGATCACCTTCGACGATGACGATTGGGACGAAGAAGAGACGATGAGCTTTCTTCGCGAGACCGAGGAGTGTGGTGACCTGCTCGCGCTCGAGCCGGCGGCCATGATGGGAAGCCTGAACGACGCGCAGATCTCGTGTCTCGAGGACAAGCTGGACGAGACCGAGGTGCAGACCTTCAAGAAGCGTCTCTCGCTGCTGTTGCTCGTCGATGCCTGGTCGAGTGGCGAGGCCGAGCGCATGCGCTGGGAAGCCATTGCACGACGGCACCTCGACCAGATCGACCGCTCAGATCCAGACCTCTGCTACAAGTTCGCGCGTCACCTACAGAAGCGCGGTGCCGAGTACGGCGAAGAAGCCGTGATGTGGGCCGACGTCGCCCTCGAGAACAAGACCCGCTGGTCGGGCACGACCTACATCAGCCGCGTGTACAGCCTCTACAAGCTCAAGTCGATGGCTACCGCCGACGTCTGGCAGGGTGCCGAGGCGGCGTACAACGCCGACCCCACCAATGAACAGGCTCGCGTAGAGCGCGACCGGCGTCGGAACGAGGCCAAGACCACCGCGCGTGAGTGGCTCGACTACGCCCGCGAGAGTGGAAAGGACCCCACCCGTGCGCTCGACATGTGCGTGAGTGCGGCCGGAACCGTTCAGTACTGCGGTGGCGACTAGCGACTAGGTCTCGGGTCCGATGGGTCGAAACAGCACGTAGGGCTGCACGATCAGGCTCTCGAACTGCCCGGTCGGATCGGCCTCGAAGGCGGCAATCCGCTCGGGACTCGGGCGGGTGAGTTGGTTCTGCTCGAGCCAGAGTGCGACGATGTGGGTGCGGTTTCGGACCATCGCCAGGCCGACGTCCACAAGTGGCAGTTCATGCACTTCGAATAGCGCCTGACGCTTGGCGTGGGGCCCGAGCGGGGGCCAGTCTGTCGTGCCGAGGGTCTCGGTCAGCTTCGCTTTGATGTCGTCCATGGGCGGCGACTAACGCGTTTCGCCAGCGGATTGCATGCCTGGGCGCCCGGCCCAGAGCGCGAAGAGGGCGACCGCCCCAAACACAGCAAACCCACGTAGTAATGGGAACATGCCATCGTGGGCCCAGGCGCCGGCGATCACGAGGCACAGGCCAAAGCTCAACCGACCGACCAGGCTCTGGATAGACAGGGTCGTGGCGCGGATCGAGGCGCTGAGCCGAGGGTGCTGGAGCGAGCCCAAGACCGGCCGGAGGACCGCACCCGGTAGGCCTCTGAGCAGCAGCACCGGCACCAGCCACCACGCGGCGGTCCAGCCCATCGCGCCAATCACCAGAGTCTGCAGGCCAAGCGCACCGAGCACGACGTTGCGGGCCCCCCACCGGGTAGCGAGCGCATCGGCTTGGCCCGCCGCAACGGCCGAGATGCCGACAATCAGGAACGAGAGGGCGCCGGACCAAACGGGGGTCTGGGCGCGGTCTGCCACGAGGGTGTCGAGCCAGGGCTGAAGAAACTCGTAGGGGACGTGGTTGAGGATCGTGCCGAGCAGCGCGACGAGCATCGTCCAGCGCAGAACACCGTCCTGGAGTGCGGTCCTCACGGCGCGAATCTGTAGCAGGGGCGTCTGCGCCCGCACCCGCGGGGGCTCGACGAAGGCGGCGGCGAGGATGGCCGCAGTGCCCACCGCGACGGCGGTGGCGAGGTACGCGAGGCGCAAGTCGATCGCGCCAATCAGTCCGCCGATCAGCGAAGCCGCCGCCACGGCCCACAGTGAGGCACTCGCAGCCTGGCTCTCGCGCTGGCGGTACTCGTCCTCTCGGCCCTCAGCGGCGAGCGAGTCGTACAGCAGGCTGGTGTCGGTGCCCGAGTCGAAGGCGAACCCTGCGGCGAACAGCACCTGACCGAGGGCCCAGGGCGCGAAGCCATGGCTCGTCGCGAACACCAGCGCGCCGACTGAGGACAGCGCGGCCCCCGCAATCAGCGTGAGGCGACGACCCAGTCGGTCCGAGAGGTAGCCAGACGGCACCTCGAGAATCACGAAGGCTGTGTAGTAGATGGCCTCGAGCCAGAGCACCTCGCCAATGTCGAGGGCCTGCTGGAAGTACAGAAAGAAGACCGGCAGCCAGAACAACAGGTTCCGGGCCGCCGCATACCTCGGATACAGCCAGAGGTTTCGGTCCAACTAGCCTGCGATATCGGCGCTGGTGGGCTTGCCGTCAGTGTCGACGCTGAGCAGCACAATGTGTCCCCAGAACAGGCCGCCATCCTGGAAGTAGACCTCTGCTGAGAGGTCCTCGTACACGGTAATGCCGTCGAGGACGAGCTTGCCGATGAACCCGGCCTGGGTCTCTTTGCCGGGCTCTTCGCGCCAAGAGCCATTGTGCAGCTCGAGCAGCTCGTTCGCGGTGTAGAGCTTGTAGGCGCCGACGCTGCCCTTGATCTGCTCGACGCGCTTGGCGTAAGCCTCGAGGTTGGCGTCTTGCGGGACGGCGAGGGAGACGAGGCCGTCGACGCTCTTCAGCCAGTCGAGGTTGCTGTCCCAGCGCAGCTCGCCGAGCGTCGGATGGTGCCGGGTGGGCTTGTCGACGTAGGTCTGGGGTGTGGACACGCGAATGGCGACCTCGTGGTCGGTCTCGAGCTCGTAGTGGGCGACCACGCCTTCGTGGTCGTCGACCTGGTCGGGCACTAGGTCGTTGCCCGCGTTGCAGACCTTGAGCTGGTTGCCGTCGCGCAGATAGCGCCACGTTGCGGTGAATGGACCCTGCACGGTGCCTTCCGGCTGATGCCAGTGAGTCGCCATGTGCAGCAGGTCGCCCTCGGTCCGGTAGGTGGTGCTGGGACGCGGCTCGTCGGTGTAGAGGACCCGGTTCCAGATCTCGCGCCAGCTGTCGCCGTGAACCACGAGGTGGGTCTGCTGCGTGTGCACCTTTCCGCCGCGTAGGGTCTGTTCGATCAGGCGCCAAACGCCTTGCAGCTCAGCCATCGTGTCCCGCCTTGGGAAGCTTGGTGTCGAGGTCCCAGGTCTTATCCCATTCCGCAGTGTGGCAGCCCGTGCAGACCGCCTCGATCACGCAGACTGGGCAGTCCTCGCCGAGTCCCTCGATGTTGTCTTTGCCGCCGCCCTCTGCGACGTGCTGCTCGCCGGGCCCGTGGCAGGACTCACAGCCCACTGAATCGTCGGTGCGGAAGTGGGTGAGGTCGGTCGGTGGCGGTCCGCTCTCGGTTGCCGTCGCGTGGCAGCGCACGCAGCTGGCGTCGGCTTGCTGGGTCTCGTCGAGGCGAGCCATCGCGCTGGCATGAGGCGAGGCGGCCCACTGGGCGTGTTCGTCGGCGTGGCACTCCTTGCAGGCCTCGGCGCCGACGTTCTTGCCAGCTCCAAACGCGAGCAGCGGCCTGGGAGCGGTGCCGTCCCCGAGCGACTGGCGGGCAGCGCGGAAGTCCTCGTCGGACATGCCGTTGGCGCGGAAGTGGTCGAGGTGAGGCAGTCCCTTCTCGTACGAGAACGCGATCGAGTGCTTGGCGTCGTGGCAGCCTTCGCAGGTGCTGCGCGCGCTGGTCTTGGTGCCGTCGTGGGGACCGCCGGGGCCATGGCAGGACTCGCAGCCGACGTTGACCAGGTGACTGCCCTCAGTGCCGTCCCAGCCGGTGGGCTGACCTGCGCCGGTGACGTGGCAGTCCGTGCACTCGCGATTCTCGTGCTCTTCGTCGAGCACCAGAGTGCGCCAGGCGATGGAGTGGTGGCTGAGCGCCCAAGCTTCGGCCTCTTGCGTGTGGCAGGCCGAACACGCGGCCGTGCCTTGGTACTCGCCCGGAGCGAAGGCCTGGAACGGGAAGTCGGCGAGGCGCATCTCGACCAAGGACGAGTAGCCGGGCGTGAACGGGTAGTAGGCGTCGAGCACGCTGACCTTGCGTCCCGCCGGCTTGACCAGCAGGGCCGAAGGCGTCGAGCGAATGCCCATCGCGCTGCCGATCTCGCGGTCACCGTCGACGATGATGCGGTAGCTGCCACCGAAGGTCGCTTTCCACTCGGTCAGCGCGGCGTCGGTCGATGAGGACGAGGCGACCATCACCAGCTCGGCGCGTCCCTCGATGCTCTTGGCAAGCTCGCCGAGCTCGGGGGCGACATGGCGGCAGTGCGGGCAGGTGGGCGAGAAGTAGACGAGCAGTGTCGGGCCGGTCAGCGTCTTCGTGAACGCCTTTGGCAGCTCGATCTCACCGATCTCGGGCTGACTCTTGAAGGCCGCTGAGTTCGCGGCCGGCTGACCCTCGGACCAGCCGCGTGGGTCGCCGGTGGCAAAGGCGAGTCCGGCGAGAAGGAGCGGTACGAGAAGGACAGAGCGGTTCATGGGGGCAGCCTATCGCGTTGGAGATCGGCCTCGCCACGACCCGAGTGTCCGTCCAGGTCTGCGGGGCCTGTGCACAACCGCCTCGCGTGCCCAATCTATTCCGGAAGTTCGAGGTCGCGGGCCGAGACCCTGCCGGCGGCGTAGGCGTCCGGCTGCACGTGAATCTGCCGGCCAGAGCGCAGGCCGAGCTTTGCGTGGACGAAGTCCTGCAGGGCGTCGCGGTGTGCCTGCATCGAATGGTCGACCCGGACGAGGGCTGCTCCCTCGATGGCGGCGTAGGCCTCGTCGTCTGCCGCGCTCAGGCGCTCGGCGATGGTGGCCACGGCCCCGATACGAAAGGCATCATGCCACTTCTTGCCCTTTCCCCCTCCGTGCGAGGCGGACAGCCACTCGATGCGCTTGACCAGCCAGTCCCAGACCGCGCGTACGGCCTCCCGATCCGAGCGTCGTCCGACCAGCACGATGTGCGATTGATCGGGCCCCTTCAACGTGTAGGCGGCACAGCCGTTGGCCTCGGCGAGTGCGCTTGCGAGCACGGACTTCCAGCGGCGCGGGCGCTTCGCACTGTCGAGAGGCGTGTCTCGGGCATCCTCGATGGGATCGACCTCGGTCTGGCGCACCCAAGCTTCGAGGCGATGCTCTGCAATCAGGCGCTGGGCCCGTTCAGCGGCGGCCGCCGCCTCGTGCACATTGCTCGACGCCGCGAGTGCGAGCAGCTTCTCGAGCCGGTCGCGAACGTCCACTTACCAGTCCGTGGGCTTGTAGTCCTTGAGGAACAGGCCCCACAGGTGCTTGCCGGTGTTGATGCCATCGAGGATGGGGTCGACGATACGGGCGGCGCCGTCGACGATGTCGAGCGGCGGGTGGAAGTTGTGTTCTTCCTGCTTGCGGGCCGCGTGGTGTGCCGGGTCTTCGTCGCTCACCCAGCCCGTGTCGACGCTGTTCATATGGATGCCGTCCTGCACGTAGTCCTGTGCCGAGGTGCGGGTCATCATGTTCAGCGAGGCCTTGGCCATGTTCGTGTGGGGATGCCGGTCGCCCTTGAAGGTCCGGTAGAACTGGCCCTCCATTGCGCTCACGTTGACGATGTGCTTGTCGCGGGTCGGCACCGCCATCATCAGCGGCTTGAGGCGTGCATTGAGCAGGTACGGGGCCACCGCGTTGACCAGCTGGACCTCGAGCAGCTCGACGGTCGAGACCTCGTCCAAGCGCAGGCGCCAGCTGTTCACGTCGCGTAGGTCGACCTGTTGAAGGTCCGCGTCGAAGCGTCCGGCGGGGAACAGCTCATTCGAGTCGGCGAAGTCGTCGGCGATCAGCTGCAGCTGACTCATCTCGGCCGAGCTCATCTTGTGGCCCGTGCGGCGGGAGTGCACGAGCGAGCCCGTGGTGCCGGAGAGCTGGTTGTGCGCGGCCTGCTCGACTTCCAGCATGTGCTTGTAGAAGGCCGGGGGCCGGCGCACCGTCTGGCAGGCGTTGTTGATCAGGAAGTCCAGGCGGACGTGATCGGTGCGGATCTGGTGGCAGAGGGCTTCGACGCTCGGTGAGTGGCGCAGGTCGATGCCGTGGATCTCGAGGCGGTCCTTCCACTCCTCGAAGTCTTCTTCGCGGGCATAGCGGGCTGCCGCATCGGCGGGAAAGCGCGTGAGCACGATGACGTGTGAGCCCGCCCGCAGCAGAATGATCGCGGCTTGGTAGCCGATCTTCAGCCGTGCACCTGTGACCAGCGAGACTCGACCGGTCAGATCGGCGGTGGCCATGCGCTTCTTGTAGTTGAAGTCGCCGCACTCCAGGCACATCTGGTCGTAGAAGAAGTGCACGTCGGTGTAGCGGCTGCGGCACACGTAGCAGAGCTTCGCCTCGTGCACGGTTCCGAGCTTCGGCTGCGGCACCTCGACGCCCTGACGGCGCGGGGTCTTGAACAGCGGGTTGTCGCGCATCTTCCGGATCTGCGCGAGGGCCAGCAGGGTCTGGTCTTGCTCGCGATGCTCTTCGGTCTTGCGCTTGCGGCCGGCCTTGTTCAGCTTCTTGCGGGCCTTGCGATCAGGGCGCGACACCATTCCGGCGGCCTTGAGAAAGCGAATGCGAAGCTCTGGGTCCATGCCGTCGAGCAGGGCCCGGTCTTCGGCAATGGCTTCGAGCCAGGCAGCGGCCTGGGCGAGATCGTCATGGGTCGGGTCAGACATGCGCGCGAGATACCCCGATTTGCGCGATGCCGGCCACTGAGAGCTCATGAGCGGGTCAGGTCTCGCCGTCATTGAATGTGAAAGCGATGTAATGTGGCTCAGTTAATATGCATGGACAACACGGGGGCCACCGGTCACCTTGACGGTGACGCCGGGGCACGGCGGAGCTCACATGACAC
The DNA here is from genome assembly GCA_023954855.1 of Pseudomonadota bacterium. Lineage (GTDB taxonomy): Bacteria > Myxococcota_A > UBA796 > UBA796 > M1803. Next base: position 47,828 of record JAGSGY010000032.1, read on the forward strand.
GCATCCTCACTCTCGCTGCACTTGTGCTGATCGGCTGCGATGTCGCCGTCGATCCAGACCCGAACCCCGCGGAGCAGGACACCCTCTACGAGGACTTCGAGGACACCGTTCCCGGCGATACCTTCACGCTCGTGGACCACACCACCGATGGTGGAACCTGGGCTGCCGCGGAGGTGAGCGCCTTTGGCTGGGGAGCGGCGTGCGCGCGGCTCTCCGACTCCCAGAACGACGCTGAGGTCGGCGAGGCCAGGGTGGTCGCGCCATGGCTCGATCTTGTGGCGCCCGTCGTGGTCTCGGTGGATGTCGCGTACGCGATGCGCCCGTTCAACTCCCAGCAGCGACTCGAGATCTTGGTGGAGGGAGCGAACATCGACGAGACGTTCACCTTCGATCTCGACGCGCTGACCGACGTGATGATCGGCGATGGCACCGGGTCCTACGAGCCCGCCGACGAAGAGTGGTTCACGCTCGAGGCCGAGCTCGATCCCGCGGAGTTCGGGGATGAGGTGCAGGTTGCGCTGCGATTGGCCCAAGACTTCGCGGGGCTTCGGCCTGAGCTATACGTCGACAACGTCTCCATCTCGCCGCGGTAAGGGACTCGCGCGGGCCAAAGCGCGCTTGCGGACTTCGCTTTTTGGGTCTTTTGGCACATGCCAGGCGCGATGTCTGGTCCATGGGCTGCGAATCGAGATTCGGCGGGGGCTTGGAAGGCTCACTTCGCAGCTCCCGCAGGCATGACCTTTGCTCTGTAGAGAGCGGAGGTGGTCATGCGACGTGCTCTTGGCTTCATCGCGCTTCTTTCGGCGAGTACGGCAACTGCGGGTACCCCACGGGCTCCGAGCCAGATCGTGGCGGCCGTGGGGGCGGAGAGCGAGTGGGGCGCCCCTGGGGGGCTGTTCGTCCTTGATGGGCAGTTCGCGCCGTGCATGGGTGAGCGGTGCTTCGTTCAACCCAAGGTTGGAGCGGTGATCGACCACCTCGGCTCGGCAGGGCAGCGCAACACGCGATTTCTCGTTCGTACAGGTTTGGACACGCCATACGCCGGACTCGCGTTTGGCATTGGTTACCTGGCTTACGATCGTGGCCCGTTCTACCGAATTGCGAGCGCCGGGGCCCATCCGACCGGCTTGGCGTCTCTGTGGGCGGGAAAGCCCGATGTGATCTACGCCGTGGTCGGGACGGGCGAGCTGCATTTCAACCGGGTGGTGGGCCTTGGGTCGGTTGGACTGGGGCACGCATCGGACGCGCATCGCGCTGACGTCGTGGTCGGGCTTCCCGCGCGGGCAGGGTGGTTCGGGGTGTCGGGCCGATACGATGCGAAGGTCCGCGACACGCTCTGGGTCGGCGGCGAGCTGGCAGGTGGCGCCCACGGCGAGGAGCCTGCCTGGAGGTGTGCTCTGCGGCTCACGTGGTCTCTGGACGAAGGGCCCGAATAGCGTCTAGCCACCACCGTAGGGATAGCGGCCGGAGTAGTCGATGGCCTCGCGGGTGTCGCGGCTCAGCGTGGTGTGGTTGTCACTCTGATCGATGAACCACAGGTGGCTGTGCGACACCGGTAGCCCCGCGCCGGTCACGTCATACGGCGCATCGATGGTGGGCGGGGCGGCGATCCACAGATTGCCGGTGTAGCCGACGAAGCCGAAGACAGTGCCTGCCGGCAGCGACGTGCCGTTGGAGGCCGCGTCGAGCACGTAGCCGGGGACAGCCGTGTTCAGATGTGAGATGCCCATCGAGCGCTCGATACCGTTCTTGGTCCAGCGCACGCGGATGTTCAGGCCGCCATTGATGCTCCCGCTGGCGCTGTTGCCCGAGACCCGGTCCACGTAGAACACGCCGTCGTCGGTATCGAAGATCGACCACGGCGTCCCGGGATCGGCGCTGAAGTCGCCCTGGCTCGTCTGGTCGACGTGGTGGGCTGCGTTTCGCCAGTCGATGAAGTCGATGCTGTACGGCTCGATGTCGATGCGGCCGGGTCCCGCGCTGTCCGTCGCGCAGCGGAAGCGGTGCACGTCTCGGACCGTGTCGTGCAAGATCAGGCAGCCCCAGGCGCCGAGCCGCTCCTCGATCGAGTGCGTGTAGAGCGGGTAGTCAGCGGACAGGTTCACGTAGTCGCTGCCCGAGATGGACAGCAGCACGCGTGCTTTTCGAGCGGCCAGCTCGTCCGCCGAGGGGCTATCGAGCAGCAGCGGCCGGAGGGTCGACGGCAGGTTGGTTCCGGGAACGCCCGTGCCCTCTTCGGGGTCCCAGAGCCCGGGCCAGGCAAAGACGAAGCGGCCAGAGTCGGTGGGACTGGCGCCTACGGGGACGGCCGTGAAGGTCTCGCCGTGAAACACGAACAAGGTGTTGCCGTCGGCAAAGGCCGCATCAATGCCGGCAGCGTCGATTCCGCGCTCTGCCAGTGGACGGGAGGCGCTGGCCGTCTGGGTGGCGGTGTCGAAGACGCGGTACTCGCCGTCGCGGAAGAAGGTGAGCTCGGTTCCGATCGTGGCGACCGCATCGACCCCGTCTTCCCAGATGCCGGGAAAGGCTTGCCCAATGGGCTCTGGCGACCCGATGACGACGTCGCCAGGCCTGTCGTAGCGCTGCACCTCGCTGCCTCGGAAGAACAGGACCTCGTCGTCGGTGCGCAGAGTCGCGGCGTCGAGCGTGGGCCACTCAGCGACCCAGTAGGTCGCTACATCGAGGGGGTAGCCCGCATCCACCTCGCCGTTCGCGCTGTCGAAGCGCATGTACTCTTCGCCCGCGAAGAAGTAGGTCCGGGTGCCTGGCCACGCAAGCGCGGCATCGAGCCGAGACGCTGGGCGCTGCACATCGGTGTCAGCGGTGTCGCCAGAGTCCGCGGTGTCGATGGGCTCGTCATCGAGTGGTGTACGGGTGGTGCCCGGTCCTTGGCAGGCGAGCAGTACAATGGCGAGGAGTGAACGCATGGGGACAGCTAACGAGCTGTCGGCGTCTTGAGGTGCACCATGAGTGCTGCGTTGTCGCGCACGGCGCTCTCGATCAGCTCTGCATAGGGGGCCTGGGCGCGTCTGCGAACACCACGACGAAACATGAGCCCGGCGCGCTGGACATCCGCCACCGCGATGCGGTCACTGTAGAGCGTCACCCCGCTGGGGTCCTCTACGGTCAGGTCGAGCTCCCCGTAGAACGCCAGCTCCAAGGTCCAGAACTTGGTGCTCAAGGACGTGAACAGCTGCAGAGCGTCGACCTTGAGCGTGAGTGTGTCCGAGTCGGCCGCTGGAGCCACGGTCAGTCCAAGGGACTCGAGCTCCGCGGAAAGCGCAGCCCGAAGCTCCCCATCCAAGGTCGAGGGCTCAACGAAGCGAGTGTAGGTAAAGCCGAACATGTTGTACATGGCCCCGATTAGGAACCCGCCGTCTGCCGTGGTCTTGGCGCGCACGCGCTCGGGGTTCATGAAGTGCCGCTCGAGGATCCTTTGGTCCCGGATGGGAGCCAAGTAGACCCGGGTCGGGGGAAGCTGAACGGGTGGGTTGGTGGGTGTGTACACGAGGTCGAGCGGCGCGGCTCCGCCGGCGAGCGCCCCGGCCACGAATAGGCTGAGCAGCATGAGTCCTCCGCGCTCAGTCTACGGGACAGCGTGAGGGCTTGCGTCCCGCGGCTGGCATGGCCAGACCCGTGCCGGTACTCGGAGTTGGCGTTATGAACGGAGCTTCAGTCGAGGTCCTCATGTTCCGTCGCTCCTCTTTTGCGCCCACCCACGCCGATGTGCAGTCCTCGGTGAGCGCCGCCTCCACGCTCTGGTCAGGCCTCGGCGCGACGAAGACCGAACTCGGATTTGAAGAGCTCGTAGCCGCGCACGCCCGCATTCACGCGACGGCCGAGGAACTCTCTGGGACCACCCTCGACTGCCAGAAGCGGTCCGTGACCTACTACTCGATCTACGAGGACTCGAAGGGCAACTTCATGTTCCCGCTGATCGCGTCGCATGGCTCGATGTGGGGCGTCACGCACACCCGCCGCATCGATCGCGCGCTGCGTCCGCTGCTTCCCCTCAGCCGCCATGGCCGGGTGCAGGGATGGCTGAACGCGCTCAATGCCATTCGCGACATCAATCGGCGCGTCTTTGTCGAGGTCTACTCGACCTTCTACTTCACGCGCTTCTACGGTACGCACGCCAGGGCCGGCGAGATCATCAAGCCCGATGTGCTGGCGCTCTACAACCAGATCCATGCTGCCATCGCAACGGGCGAGACGCTGTCCTTCGAGAGCCGGCGGCAGATCTACGCGGACATCTTCATCCACGAGCAGAACGACATCGTCGACCCGGGCATCCAAGAGGCGGTCGCGTCGTGCCCAGACGTGCTGGTGGCACTGTTTCAGCGCGTGCGGCCTCGCTTTAAGTACTTCCCCAAGGGCGAGTCGCTGGTGTTCACGGACTTCACCGACGTCGAGCAGCGGAATGAGCAAGGACTTCGGGCGATGGACTTCGCCGAGCAGGTCGGGGCGAAGCGCGTGCTCGAGGCATTGTCCGAGTACGCCTGAGTCGTCTGTGATGCAGGTCACAACTGCCTGCAGGCTCCGCGCGGGGAGATAAGCCGTGGGCATGATGTTTCTGCTCGCTCTCATCGCCGCTGCCTCCGCTCAGCCCCCTGACGTTTCGCCTGCACCCGAGATCTTGGAGCGGCAGCAGTCGCGGTGCATCCGACGTCTCGAGCGCATGGCCGCAGACGTGGACGAGTCGACCCGCTCGCTGTGCGCATCGCCGGTGGTGTCGCACGGCTCAGAGGCCTTGTTCCTGCCCGACGGATTCCCTGCGCTGGTTGTCGGGGAACTCAGCGCGGACTTGGAGTGGCCGACCTTCTTGGAGGGGTCCGAGTTTGACGGGCAGGCCGTTCCCTGCGACGGCGTGCGGCCGGCGTCTCTGGGCCGCAAGCTGTCGGCGACGGACGCGGGACGAACGCCGCCGGATGGGGCGTGGATGAGCTTCGGGCATCCCAATCTGAGGGTGTGGGTCGAGGAGCCCGATGGGGGCTGGGACGATGCGCTCGGGGGTGAGGTGATTCTGCGTGGTGAGGTGCATTCGCAGGTGCGGCGGAAGGGTTCGGTGTGCAGACCCATCGCGCTGCGCAACACCGAGATCGTCGAAACCGCGCCCTAAGCGAACGCAATCGGGGGCACGTCGTGTACGACGATGCCTACGCCCGCTTGGTGGTGGCGCTGTGCCGTCCGGTCAGTGGGAATGGCGAGCGGAAGTCCGAGGCTCTGGACCAGCAGCAAGTCGCGTGCGAGGGCGTCGGTGCGCCCTTCGCTCTGCTCGCGGTACGTCGGCGCATGGGCCGCCGCGAAGCCGATCGACTCGACCAGGTGAACGGTCATGGCCAGGTGCACGCCCTGGCGGCGCTCGGTTCGACGCAGGCGACGCAGAAGGGCGGCGCTCCGCCTCTCGATGGCACCAAAGTCCCGGCGCACGGCGGCGCGCTGGATCTTGCGACGGTATCGCCTGACCCGAAGCTGGAGCAGAGCGGCACCCCAGAGGGTCAGTCGACCCCGGTGGGTGGGGGGTGTCGCTGTGGACCCCACCGCCTCCATGCTCTCGAAGTCGTCGGCTACGATGCCGATGCCGGCGGCATTGTGGGGCTGTGCTCGGCGGTCCAGCCAGCGCGCGACGGGCCGCGTGGCCTGCTCAGCGGTGATCAGCCAGGTCGAGAGCCACCAGCTTCGGCCGTCGGTCGCGTCCGCGTAGATCGGGCGACGGGCGGTGTTGAGGGCAATGGCCTCGCAGAGATGGGCTTCGAAGGGTCCGTGCATGAGTGCTCCTGCTCTCTGTTGTAGGCAGGGCAGGTTTCTTCGCGGCAGACCTCAGTTGAAAGCGGTGTGAATCGTGCCTGGCGTGGGCGGCGGACTCGAGCTGGGGACGGTTGGACTGCGTGGCTGGCGGCGGAGTCGAAGAGTGGGCCTTGCGCTCGGCGCCCAAGCACCGCTGGCGTTCTCCATGTGCTCGCCTGCCGAAAGTCCGTGCGGACCGAGGTTGCCCGAGGAACCGAGGCGACTGCGCCGTAGCGAAGCGCGCCGGCCGAAAGGCCGGAGTGAGCGCCAGCGAACGGAACAATAGGTACCCCGGGGCTCACGGCCAACGTCTACGCTGTCTCCGGGTGTCGGGCTCGCGGGCCTTCGGCGTGGAGGTTGGCCGCGGGAGTTCGTAGAGGAGGGACGGCGGGTTCGAGCTCACCTCACGGTCGGCGGTTGCTCGTGGTGGTTGGCTGCGGAGCTTCGTAGAGGAGGGGATTGGGGGTTCGAGCTCAGGCTCACGGGCCTTCGGCCCTGTTTTGCCGGACCTGCGCTTCAGCCCTTCGGGCCTGCAGTGCACGCCCGCCAAGTGGGGACCTGACGTCCCCCCTTGGGAACCCCTTGCTGGGGGGAC
>JAGSGY010000078.1 GCA_023954855.1 Pseudomonadota bacterium
CCACAGCACACCGAAGATGATGACGGCGTAGGCCGCGGCGTATCCGTACCGGTTGCTGCGCGAGAAGGCCCAGCGGTAGGCCTCGGAGATCAAGATCTCTGAGCTGCCATCGGGCTCGCCGGCGCTGACCAGGTAGATGACGTTGAACATGTTGAAGGTCCACACCGAGCCGATGATGATGGCGGGCATCAGGGCGGGCTGGAGCAGCGGCCAGATGACGTGGCGGAAGCGGAACCAGTAGCTGGCGCCGTCGACGGTGGCGGCCTCTTCGAGGTCGCGGGGAATGCTCTGCAGCGCGCCGAGCGTGACGACCATCATGAACGGAAAGCCGAGCCAGGTGTTCGTGATCAGGTTCGCGCAGAACGCGGTCGAGAACTGGCCGAACCACTCGATCTCGACGGGGTCGTTGGCACCTGAGACGGCGGTGAGCAGGGCGTTGATGGCGCCGTACTGCACGTGAAACATCGTCTTCCAGATCAAGGCGGTGATGTAGTTCGGAATCGCCCAGGGAATGATCAGCAGCGCCCGCCACATCCAGCGCAGGCGAATCCACGGTTCGCGCAGCACGAGGGCCAAGGCGACGCCGATGCCGACATGCATGGTCACGTTGGTGACGGTCCACAGCACGGTGACCACGAGGGTGTAGGCAAACGACAGCGGTGAGGTCAGCGGCCAGTCGCGCGAGAGCAGAATGTCGACGAAGTGCCGCAGTCCGACGAAGGTCCACTCGCCGCTCGTGTGCGCGAACAGCGACACCGCAGCACCCGTGATGAACGGCAGTGCGACGAGCAAGAACATGGCGATGCCGGCGGGCGCCACCCACAGGTAGTCGCCGCGGTGTTCCTTGATGGCTTCGCGAAGCGAGACGTCGCGGAGGTTGTTTGCGAACCATGCGACAAAGCCGCCGAGGAACAGGGCCACCAGGGTGATGTAGGGCCAAGCCGCCGCCGGCTCTGGCGGGGGACGGTTGAACACCGCGAGGTAGGCCGCCGCTTCCTGTCCGGCATTCTCGGGGGACGCGGCACCGCGCATGACCCGGCGGAGCGCGCGCTCGAGCGCCTCCCAGACGTTCGGCAGGTTCGGGTCGGTGGGCATGAGCACCGCGGTCTCGACCTGCTCGCGCACCACGCGGGCGACGATGTCATCGCTCGGCGGCAGGTCCGAGAGGCTGACGGTTTGCTTGCCGATGTCCTGGCGGATGGCGGCGCCGCTTGGTCCAGAGAGCCAGCGAGCGAAGTCGGTCGCCTCGTCGGGGTTCTGGGCCTGGTCGGCGAGGAACACGGCCTCGACGGTGAGGTAGGGCTGGGCGGGCTCGCCGGTCTCGCTGACGATGGGCAGCTTGGCGGCGGCGATGGGCTGGCTGATGTCGCCCACGAACCACGGGCCGCTGATCACGAAGCTGGCCTTGCCCTCGTCGAAGAGCGTCGACATCAGCTCGTAGGTGGGCGAGCGCGGCATGATGCCGGCGTCGCGTCCGAGCTTGCGCGAGAAGGCGAGGGCCTTGGCGTGCGCTTCGTCGTCGAGCTTCGCACTCTCCATCGCCTCGACCTTGGCGCCAAAGGCGTGCATCCATGGCGCGTGCGAGTAGCCGGAGGTGGCCTCGTAGATCAGGCCGTAGCGACCGTCTCCGGTGCCTTCTTGCGCGAGCCGAATCAGCTCGTCGGTGGTCTCGGGGGCCGAATCGACGAGGGTCGGGTTGTAGAGCAACACCAGCGTCTTGTTCGCGAGCGGAAAGCCGTACTGCTTGCCGTCGAGGGTGAGTGCGGCGTTCGACTTGGGATGGTGCGCGAGGCCGTCGTTGCCGGTCTCCTGCACGATGCCGAGGCTGTGCCACTTCGCGAGCGGCGGGTGACCGGCGATGAGCAGGTCCGGCCCGTTGCCGCGAGGAATGGCGGTCTCGACCTTGCTGTCGAAGGCCTCGAACGGAAGCGGCACCGCCTTGACCGACACGCCGGTCTCGTCGCGGTAGGCCTCGATGGCCTGCTTGAGCGCGGCCTCTTCGGCACCGCGGTAGGCATGCCAGAGCGTGACGTCCTCGGCCATGGCGGTGGTCGCCCACAGCACCATCGCCAGCATTGCGAAGAGGTGCTTCATGCGGGGCGGTCCATCAGGCGCTTGCCGGTGACCTTGTCGAAGGCGTGCTGGGTGCGGATGCCGAGCTCGATGGAGGCTCCGGCGATGTACTCGGTGGGCTCGGCGACCTGCACGACGACGCGGTGCGGGCCGACTTCGACGTGGACCAACGCTTCGGCTCCGAGCGACTCGACCCACTCGACGGTGCCGCGAATCGGGCCCTCGCCGACGACCCAGTCGGTGGGCCGCACGCCGAGGTTGAAGCCGCCGTCGTGGTGGCTCGCGACGCTGGCGTCGGTGTCGGCCACAACGGCGTTCGTGCCGTCACCCTCGACCGGCAGGATGTTCATGGCGGGGGAGCCGATGAAGGTCGCGACGAACAGGTTCGCCGGCGTGTCGAAGAGCTCGCGCGGACTGCCGACCTGCTGCACGACGCCCTGGTTCAGCACGAGGATGCGGTCGGCGAGCGTGAGGGCCTCGACCTGGTCGTGGGTCACATGCACGATGGTGGTGCCGAGGCGACGGTGCAGGCGCTTGAGCTCGAGGCGCATGTGGCTGCGCAGCGAGGCGTCGAGGTTCGACAACGGCTCATCGAAGAGGAACACGTCCGGGCTCCGTACGACGGCACGTCCCATCGCCACCCGCTGGCGCTGTCCTCCAGAGAGTTGGCCCGGCAGGCGCTCGAGCAGCTCGGTGAGCTCGAGGGACTTGGCCACCTCATCCACGCGGGCTCGGATGTCGGCCTTCGGGACCTTCTGCACGCGCAGGGCAAAGCCCAGGTTGTCGCGCACCGTCATGTGCGGGTAGAGCGCGTAGCTCTGGAAGACCATCGCCACGTTGCGGTGCTTGGGCGACAGCTCGTTGACGACTCGATCGCCGATGTGCAGCTTGCCGTCGCTGATCTCTTCGAGTCCGGCAATGCAGCGGAGCAGGGTCGACTTGCCGCAGCCCGAGGGCCCGACGAGCACCAGGTACTCGCCGTCGTTGACGTCCAGGTGCACGTCCTTGAGGACTTCGGTCTCGCCGTAGCGTTTCTTGAGATGCTCGAAGGACAGACTGGCCATGCGTTTACTCCTTCGTCCGGTCGGTCAGGACGAGGGCAATGGGCTGGGAGGCGGCGGGATCGGCGAGGGTGTACCGATTCGGGCCAGATTCCCACGTGAAGGTGCCGTCGGGGAACTCCCAGACGAGCTTGTAGTCGAGGGTGCTGTAGGTCGGGACGGTGAGCGCGAGCTCCTCGTCGACCCAGGCGGGGGCCTGTTTCGGGTCCCAGTTGCCGATTGTGGAGTTCCCGCCGACGAGTCGCGGCACTGCTCCTTCGGGTCCAGCGGGCCGGACGAAGCGCAGGGTGGTCTCGGCAGCGGCGGACGCTGCGAGCGGGGTTCCGATGATGACGGTGGTGGTGAGTGGGGCAAGAACGAGCGCGCCGTCCTTCCACTGGGCCCCACCGAGCGGGAGGTCGCCCTCGGTCCAGGGCAGCGCGAGAGTGACCGGGGTGTCACCAAAGTTGCTGGCCACCGCCACGGCTTCACTGGGCGTGGAGCGAAGGTCGACCCAGGACTGGGCGTCGAGGTGCAGCGTGCGTCGCTCGCCAGCGGTCAGGGTCGGGTGGGCGGCGCGAAGGGCGAGCACATCGGTGATCAGCGAGGCTAGAGGCGTGTCGTCGAAGCGCATGTCTGCGCGGTTGGCGGGTTCCTCGGCGCCCTCGAGAGCGCTCTCGGTTCCATAGGTCACCATCGGTGTGCCCGGCATCAGCAGCAAGCTGGTAAGCGCGCTCTTCAGTGCCGATTCGCTGCCCGCGCAGGCGCTCGCTACGCGGCCGACGTCGTGGTTGTCGAGGAAGTTCACCCAGGTGCCCGGCGGCGAGAGCTGTGCTTCCGCATCGAGGGTGGAGGGGACTCGGCCGGGGTGTGTGCCCTTGCAGTGGGCATCGATCAGCGCGTAGTGCAGGGGGAAGTTGAAGGCCGAGCCGTAGCCGCCCTCACGCCACATGCCGACGAGCTTGGCCGGGTCGCCCTCGAAGACCTCGGCGAGGGTCTGCATGGGCGCGCCCAGCTCTTGCTCGAGCTCGGCGTGCAGCGTCGCGAAGAAGGGCTGGGGCATGTGGCGAACCGCGTCGATGCGCAGCCCGTCGATGCCGTAGGTCTTGACCCAGTCGAGGGTCTGGTCGCGCAGGTAGGCGTGCACTTCCGGCTCTTCTTGGGCCAGGTCGGGAAGCCCGTGGACCTGGTGCGTCACCACCTCGACCGGGTCGTCCCAGTTCTCGATGCCCGGGGCGTCGTGAAACCAGTGCGGATGGGTGTCGCGGCGGGGCGCGTCAAAGCCGGTGTGGTTGTAGACCATGTCCACGACCAGGCGCATTTCCCGCTCTTCGAGCGCGGTGGAGAGCGCGTGCAGGGTGGCGGGTGTGCCAAAGCGCGGATGCACCGTCTCGAGGTCGTGCACCCAGTAGCCGTGGTACGCGCCCCACTCGTGGAACTTCGCCTCGCGGCCGTTGTGAATCGGCGAGAGCCAGACCGTCTTGAAGCCCATGGCTTCGATGTGATCGAGGTGGTCGAGCACGCCTTGCAGGTCGCCGCCATGCCAGGCCTGCGGGTCGGCGGGGTCGATGCTGCCGTCGTTCGCGGTGTCGCCATTGGCGAAGCGGTCGACGAGCACGAAGTAGATCGCGTCGTCTGTGGAGGGCGCCCGGGGCGCGCTCACCGCTGGGTCTGGGGCCGTCTGAACTGCGGGGGCTCCGCAGGCAACGGTCGCTAGCAGGGGCCACCACCGCATCTCAGCGCGCTCCCTCGGCGATCAGGCTGTCGATCGGGGCATGCGCTTGCTGCAGACCCTCGATGGCCGGGGACACATCGACCTCGAAGCGCTCGCCGAACAGGGTCAGGTCGAGGATCAAGTTGTTGCTTCCCATCGCGACGAGCGCCGGCTCTTCGGTCACTACGGCGTAGGCGGCCTCCACATCATTCAGTTCACCGACGAGCAGCTTCGTGCGGTCGACAATCGCGAGCAGGCGGTGCGGCCAGTACTCGGCCAGCGACCCCTCTTCGATGTGGCAGCTGTAGACGTCGAGGGCACTGTTGGGGAGCTCGGTGAAGCCGAACACCCGCACGTCGACCCCACGTTCGCTTGCCGCGAGCAACGCCGGGAACAGGCGCAGGGCCTCGCGGTGCCACAGCGAGACGTGCACGCTCGTCGTGGCCGCGTCGATGGCTTGAGTCGCCTGGTCGACGACGGCATCGTAGCCGTGGACCTGCCAGAGCACCGCGGCGTTGTGGGCCTTGGGCAGCTGATCGAGGGCGGACTCGAGCTCGTTGACAGTGTCGGTGTAGTGGCCCTTGAGCCGGGTGCAGAGCTGCTTCGGCGAGAGCGGCACGTAGCGAACGGGATTCTCTTGAACCGCGCGAGCGAGACCGCGAGCCTCGAGCTTCTTGAGGGTGCTGTAGATCGCCGAGCGCGGCACGCCGGATCGCGCTGCCAGCTCGTAGCCGGTGGCGGGACTGTCTTTGAGGAGGGCGACGTACAGACGGCCCTCGGTCGCCGTGTATTGGAGCGACTTCAGGATCTCGATCACACGAGCCTCTGCGGCGGCATCTGCCATGGGGGTACTCCACCATTCTCGACGGGGGCGCACCGTAGTAACTCACTCTTGAGTCACTTCAAGTCATCGACGACTTTCCTGCACTTTGGACTGCGTGCCATGGCGGGAGTCGAGGGGTGTGGCTGCCGTCGTAGTCTACCGCAACACGGGTTCGGCCACTCGCGAATACGGCCTCACGCGGGCAGGCTCACTGTCCATTCTCGTATGCGTTCGCTCCGCCGTAGCGCTGCAATAGCTCTGCGAGCACGTCGGACTGGGCAGAGTGGCGATTGATCATCTTGGCTGCGGCGTCTGGCGACAGCTTGTCGTCGATCTCCTTGTCCGAAGGTGCTGAGACCCATCCCTCACCCTGTTGAATCCAGTCTCCCTCGTGCATGTTTGCCGTGAGCTCGCGGGTCGAGAGGCGGGTGTCCTTTTTGGACCCCGGATTCATCAGGCCAATCGTGCCGGTCTCGTCGGACATTGCTCCGGCCTTGATGAGGCGTGATGCGGCTTGAGAGGTGTGCTCCAGGTCGGGTCGGTAGTGGCCGCTTCCGTTGTGGAGCTCCTCGACCCGCCCGTCGACCACTTTCATAGTGCCCGCGGCGGCGACGTCGGCGCCGCCGACCAATGACGAGTGGTTGGCGCGCTCTGCGGTCGTTGTGGGTGCGCTGCCTGGGGACGTCGGGTCGGTGACCTTGCGGGTGGCCTCCATCTCGCGAAGCGGGTCGGCGGTGTAGAACGCTCCAGAGGCGTCCATCGCGAAGTTGTGGCGTTCGTTGCGGTCCTTTTCGTACATGGAAGTGGCATCCCGGCTGTCGACCGTCTCCGCGCCTTTCGTCAGCCGGCCGTCGACGATTGCGGTGCCGTACTCAGAGGCCTCCGAGGCATAGTGGGTTCCGGTGTAGTTGAACGTTGCCCCAGTTTCCCCTCGGGATTTGCGCGCAGCCATCACCTCGGGAAAAGTCCTCGGTTCCCGAAGGGCGGCCTCATGCGGCCTGTTGTCCGTGCGGTCCTCCTTCTTCACTCCCGGCGTCGCGACGGGTCCCTCGAAGGGTGCTGCGGTTGGGAGGGTCGAGGCGCCCGTCTTAAGCAAGTGGCCAGGCCGATGGTGGTTGCTCTCTTCTCCGATGTAGGTGTCCAGAAGCGGCACGGTGCTGTAGGTCGCATCCTTCGCCATGGCGGCATGCCAGTCTTTTCGGGATTGCGGCATGTCGGCCGCTACACGCTCGGTCTGCTCGGCAACGCGCTTCGCCTCGGCTTCGGCCTTCTTTTCTCGGCGAGCTTGCTTGCGCTCTGCGCGGGTCGGCATCGGCACGGCTTTGGCGGCTGCGCGTGGAGCGCTCATCGGAGGGGACTTCCCTGTGTCGGGCAGGTGTGCGTAGGGGTTCGGCGCGGAAGTGTCCTTGTCGGGCAGATGTGCGTAGGGGTTCGGCGCGGAAGTGTCCTTGTCGGGCAGATGTGCGTAGGGGCTCGGCGCGGAAGTGTCCTTGTCGGGCAGATGTGCGTAGGGGTTCGGCGCGGAAGTGTCCTTGTCGGGCAGATGGGCGTAGGGGTTCGGCGCGGGAGTGTCCTTGTCGGGCAGATGTGCGTAGGGGTTCGGCGCGGAAGTGTCCTTGTCGGGCGGATGTGCGTAGGGACTCGCGCCCGCCAAATCGAGGAGGCTCGGACGGCGGCTCGTCGTGGGGAGCTGTGATGCGCGCGCGCTGTTGCTCTCGAATGGCAAGGATTGAAGGTCGAGGGAGGCCTCGGCGGTGGAGCTCTCGGTGGCGCTGTCGATCTTCTTGTAGGCGTTGCCCATCGTGTCACCTGCAGTTGCCCGGGGGGTGCGGTGGTCGTGGCTCCTCTTGAGGGCTCGCGACCCTGACGGTGGTTCAATTGTGTGGCTGCTTGGCGGCCGGGTCCGTCATTGGGGACATGGTAGGCCGGTAAACCTGTGTGGAGCGGCGACGATATTGCGTTCCTCTGGTACAATTTTGTACCAAGAGGGGAGCGGTGCAGCAGACTCGATGGGACGACATTCGCCAATTCCTTGCCCTGGCCGAGCACGGCACGGTTCGAGAGGCCGCCCGGTCGCTCTCGGTGTCGCATCCCACGGTGTCGCGTCGGCTGGCTGCACTGGAGCAGCAGCTGGGTGTGGACCTCGTGCGTCGCTTCGAGGGCAAGTACACGACGACCGAAGAAGGGGCACTCGCGTTCGAGACGGCGGTGCAGATCCGTGACCTCATTCAGACGCTGGAGCGCCGCATCGCCGGGCGCGCGGCACAGGTCGTGGGCCCCATTCGCGTCGCGGTGGGCTCGGTTCTCGGCGACCTACTCCATGGCGTGTTCGCCGACTTCTGCCGCGACTATCCCGGCGTGCGGCTGCTCGTTGAGTCAGGCGACCGCCTGGCAGATGTCCAGCGAGGAGAGGCCGATGTGGCGATTCGCTTCTCGTTCAGTGCACTGCCCGACCAGCTGATCGGCCGACGTATCTGCGATGCGCGAGTGGCGCCGTATGCGTCGCGCGCCTATCTCGCGCGAAACGCTGGACTGAGCCTCACCGAGTACGACTGGGTGAGCTTGGACGAGCGGTTTGCAGGAGACCCACTCACCGACTGGATCACCCAGAATGTGCCGCAGGAGCGCGTTCGCCTCCAGCTCGGTGACGCGCGTCCACTGCTTGGTGCGGTGGTCGAGTCGATGGGCGCTGGCTTCATCTCCTGCATGGTGGCGGACCCGCACCCCGAGCTTGTTCGGCTCGATGGGCCCACCCAGACCTACCCGCTGTGGCTGCTCACCCACGAGGACCTGCGCAAGAGTGAACGCATTCGCGCCTTCTTCGACCACCTCGCGCGCAGTCTCGAGTCGATGCGCGAGCAGATGGAAGGAAGCGCGAAGGCCTAGGTGCGCGTTTGGTGGTCCCGCCCCTGTACAGGCTCCCCCAGCGGGGCCTCAGTCGGAGAGCGGGGGACGGGGAGGAAGGTTCGCCTCGCGGAGGACCTTCTTTGGGACCTTCTCGAACTCACCGCCACGCGGCCAGTACCAGCGCCCTTCAATCGCACAGAACCGGTCGTAGCCGGACTGTTCGATCACGTCGCATTCTGGCTCCCAGGACACGGTCATGGGCGGACCATAGGTTTCGTGAGACAGGAGTCCCCAGAGCCCTCCTGGCTCAGCCTGGAAGGGTAGCCTGTCCGTCGCGAGAAAGGACGGGGCACCGAGCGCTGCCCACTGCGGCTCGATCGCGACCGTGCCGTCCTTGTTGAGCACGCCCCAGCGTCCCTGCTGCTTCACGAAGATGGGGCCCGGGTCTGGGGCTTTCGATAGCAGGGGCCAAGCCTCTTCGTACACGCAATCGGTCAGTGGACCGGTGTCGTCCACGACGGCCCAGGCTTCGTCCATGCACTGGACGGACCACACGTCGCCGAGAACGATCGGATGGCCTTTGAGGCCGTCGATCTCTGTGGCTACGTCGAGTACAGGGCCCCACTCAAGAAAGGAATGCCCAGAGGCGCGGAACAGGTGCTTCTCACCCGTCAGCGTGGTGGCGACGGTCAGGCGCTGGTGGCTTCGGTAGTCGGCGTCGATGGTCTCGTAGAAGGGCTCCATCGCCCACGCACGCCTCCGAAAATCGTAGACGCCCAGTCCGGAGGACGTGCGCAGCACCCTGCGGCCATCCGAGCTGAAGGGGTGCTCGGACAAGACCTCCACTGCTCCTGGATCGACCGTCTCGCTGCTCGCGAGGTGGATCCACAGCGGTCCTTGTTCGCGGTGGACCTCGACCCAACCGATGTCTGGGTGGTGCGGTAGCACTTGCGTCCACGTCGGGTCGGTGAGCACGGTGCCGTCGGCGAGCGGAATGGACATTCGCTTCCACATCGTCGGATCGTCAGCCCGCTCCCCCGCGCCGGTTCGGCCTGTGGTGCGCCGTAGGAAGGAGGCGTTGTCAAAGTCGAGGTCCTCGGTGGTCAGGGGTACGACGACCTGGTTCTCCATGTCGAGGACCGCGTTTTCGTTGCCGCGCGTCACCATAAATACCTGCTTGCGCGGGTGGTACCGGACGTAGTCCCAAATGGCCGGGATGATCAAGTTCCCGGTCTGCGCTCGAATGACGCCATGTCTGTTTGCGTGTGTCTGGACCTTATAGATGTCGGTTCGGTCCTCGATGCGATTCAGGTATTTCCAAGTGGGTGGCACGATGATGAGCCCGTCTGTGTCGACGAGGCCATAGGAACCAAAGCGGTAGTGGATTCCATAGGGCTCACCGCGGTTGGGTCTGTCGCTGACGTAGACGCCCTCCTTGCGCTCGCCATACCGGCTGACCAGCATGCGCTCGCCTTTCTCGGTGGTCACGAGAAGGCTGCGGTCGCGTGGGGCTGCCGAGGTGATGGCCATGGCGACCCGACCCGACCGGTCGAGCAAGCCGAACACGCGGTCGTCGCGGGCAAACCATCTTCCCTGGTCGAAGAGGAAGTCAGTCCAGCGACCGTCGATGGAGGCGATGACTGCGCCTGTTCTGGTGATCAGGTCCCGACGACCGCCATCGCGCGCGACGAGATGTGCATTCACAACGTCGAAGCTCTGGTACGCGCCGAGCGGCGTCACCGGCTTTCCGTCGAGTGTGAAGGCCTGGATACGCCCGTCCGTCTTTGCGGCCACCGCATAGTTGGCCCGCACTGCGACGGCGGCAAAGCTCGGAGGCACGACGACGTCTCCCCCTGCCGCGACGAGGCCCGTGTCCTCGCCATTCCACACCTGAAACAAGCCTGAGGTCACCGGCACCGACCTTTCATAGAGCGGTCCGAGGACGAGGTCCCCGTTGCGGTCGAACCAGGACGTTCCGTCGGCACTCTGACCGGCCACCAACCCAACGCCGTCGACGTGAACGGCCTCGTAGTGTGCCGGAAGGACCTGCTGTCCAGACCAGTTGAGGAAGCCCCAACCTCGTGGCCCCTGAACCGCGTATCCGTCGATGGTTTTGGTCGTAATCGAGTGGACATCGTTCCACTCCATGGGCACAACGAACCGACCGTCTTCATCGAGGACCCCGGCTCCGTCGTTGTCCCGGACCACAGCTTGCATGCGGAAGAATCGCTGATCGGCCGGGAGCCCAAGCCGCCCAGGGACATCCCAACGCCCGGCGTGGGTCAGCGAGACCGGGTGCAGGAGTCCTCCTCGAGAGTTGATGTAGCCCCAGCGCGAGCCCTTACGGACTCGAGGAATTGGGCCCGTCGCGTCGATTTCGTCGTAGATGGCGGGAAGAGCAAGCGCCCCGCTGTCGTAGAGCGGTCCGACCCCGAACTTGCCGGACGCTTCGTCCTCCACGACCGTTAGCTTCTGTGTGAATCGCTGACGCCGAAGGTAGCGATGCCCGTCGTGGCGAAACGCATCTTCTCTGAGGTTTTCCAGCCATTGAGCATGCGTCGCTGCGTCGACGACGACCTCGGTGCCCGGCTCGACCCCGGTACCGCGGCAGCGGCTGCACGCGACGGTCTCATTGCCGGAGTGAACCGTCTTCAGCCCGGTAGGGACTGCGTAGTGCGTGTAGCCGCGCATCCATCGGTCGTCGCCCGGGAAGATCATGCCGACGTCGTACTCCATCACCACCTCGGAGCGGTCAGAGTAGACGTGAGCCCGTCCGTTGCACTGGGCGCAAGGGGCGCCCCAGGCGGTGCTCAGGAACAGGAAAGTGGCGATGACATAGGGCCAGAACAAGTGGTCCCCCAGATGACGACGAAGATACGGATCCTTCACCCCCAATTGTACCGCCAGGCGGCCTGACGGTCTTGGCATTGTCGTGGGGCTTCGAGGGGCACGGACGGGCAATTTTGTGCATGCATCGCTCGCTATGGGTTACTTCTGCATTGTCGCCACCCTTGGCGTTAGTAACTCACTATAGAGTTACTTCTGGTTCTCAGCGATTTTCCTATATTTTGGACGACCCGATGCGCAGCTGGACTCAAGACGACCTGGATCGCTTTCACCGAGGGCAGCACTTCGATCTGCACACTTTGCTCGGTGCGCACTGGACCGGACAGGCCGTGGTGTTTCGCGTGTGGGCACCGGGTGCCTCGCGGGTGTCGGTGGTGGGCGACTTCAACGGCTGGGAAACCGACGCCTCGCCGATGGTGAAGCTCGAGGGAAGCGAGATCTGGCGCGTTCGCGTGAGCGGAGTGCCCGTCGGCGCCTGCTACAAGTTCCGCATTCAGTCGGCCCGTGACGGCTCTTGGGTCGAGAAGGCCGACCCGATGGCGATTCAGTCCGAGGTGCCGCCTCGCTCGGCTTCGAAGGTCGCCGCACGCGGGCACCGGTGGAAGGATGTGGGCTGGATGAAGCGCCGCGATGCCGAAGATCCATGGACCCAGGCGCTGTCCGTCTACGAGGTTCACCTCGGCTCGTGGGGACGCCAGGTCCAGGCCGAGGACCAGCCTCTGTACCGGGCGATTGCAGAGCCGCTCGCGGACTACGCCGTGGAGATGGGCTTCACGCACGTGGAGCTGATGCCGGTCATGGAGCATCCCTACTACCCGTCGTGGGGCTACCAGGTCACCGGCTACTTCGCGCCGACCTCGCGCTATGGCTCACCCGAAGACTTCAAGGCCCTGGTCGAGACCCTGCACCGCCGCGGCATCGGCGTCATCCTCGACTGGGTTCCCGCACACTTCCCCTCCGATGGCCACGGCCTGTTCAAGTTCAATGGCGACGCCATCTACGAGCACCCGGACCCGCGTCGCGGCTGGCATCCCGACTGGTCGACGGCGATCTTCGACTACGGCCGTCCCGAGGTGCGCTCCTTCTTGCTCAGCAGCGCCTGGTACTGGATCGAGCAGTTCCACGCGGATGGCCTTCGGGTCGATGCCGTCGCATCGATGCTGTACCTCGACTACTCCCGAGACGACGGCGAGTGGCTGCCGAATGCCCGCGGTGGACGCGAGAACGACGATGCCGTGTCGCTGTTTCAGCTGCTCAACCAAGAGGTCGGGCGGCGCAGTCCTCGTGTGCTGATGATGGCCGAAGACTCGACGGCCTGGCCGGGGGTGTCGCGTCCCGTCGAGAGCGGCGGACTCGGCTTTGGCTTCAAGTGGGACATGGGATGGATGAACGACACGCTGCGGTACTTCTCGAAGGACCCCGTACACCGTAAGTTCCACCACAACGACCTGACCTTCCGCGCGGTCTACGCCCAGTCCGAGAACTTCGTGCTGCCGCTGTCCCACGACGAAGTGGTGCACGGCAAGGGCTCACTGCTCGGCAAGATGCCGGGGGACCGTTGGCAGCAGTTCGCCAACCTTCGGCTGTTGTTCGGCTCGATGTTCGCTCAGCCCGGCAAGAAGCTGCTGTTCATGGGGTCCGAGCTCGCGACCGACGAAGAGTGGAACTGCGACAAGGCCTTGCCTTGGGACGTGCTCGACCAAGCCGAGAACCGCGGTGTGCAGAAGCTCGTCGCGGACCTGAACCGTCTCTACGTCGATGCGCCGGCGCTGCATGCGGGCGACCACAGCAGCGAAGGCTTTGAGTGGATTGACGGCGGCGACTCCGAGCAGAGCGTGGTCAGCTTTCTGCGCCGCGACCCTGGCAGCGCGAAGACGATGTTGGTGGTCTGCAACTACACGCCGACCCCACGGCCGCAGTACCGCGTCGGTGTGCCGACGAGCGGGGCCTGGCACGTGGCCCTCAACACCGATGCCGCCGAGTACACCGGCTCGGGCTTCGGTTCCATGGCCGACCTGACCGCAGACGAGGTGCCCTGCCATGGGCGCGAGGCCTCGCTTTGTCTCGACCTACCGCCGCTCGGCGCCCTGTTCATCGAGGTGGCGTGAGTATGTCCGTGCCTTCCGTCTGTCTTCACGCCCACTTCTACCAGCCGAGCCGCGAGAACCCGTGGACGGGCGAGTGGGAAGACCAACCCTCGGCGGCGCCGTATCCGAACTGGAACGCTCGGATTGCAGATGAGTGCTACGCGCAGAACGCTGCCGCGCGCCTGCTCGATGGCGAGGGACGCACCCGTGGTGTGCGCAACAACTACGCCGACATCAGCTTCGACGTCGGCCCCACTCTGTTGCGCTGGCTCGAGGTGAATCGACCCGTGGTGTATGCGGCCATCTTGCGAGCAGACCGGCAGGTCGAGGCCCAGCGCGCTGGCACGGGTCCAGCGGTGGCCCAGGGCTACCACCACGCCATCTTGCCGCTCTGCGATGCGCAGGACCTCGAGACCGAGATTGTCTGGGGGCTTCGCGACTTCGAGCAGCGCTTCGGTCGGCCCGCGGCAGGCATCTGGCTTCCCGAGACCGCCGTCTGCGAGGACACCCTCGAGATGGTGGCCGAGCGCGGCGTGGCCTTCGTGGTTCTCGCCCCACACCAGGCTGCGGCCCTGCGTCCGGACGGTGGCGAGTGGAGCGGTGTCGATGCGCACGAACACTGGACCCAGCGCGCCTACAAGGTCGAGCTGCCCAGCGGACGCAGCCTCGCCGCCTTCTTCTACGATGGAGGGCTCGCCCGCGGCGTGGCCTTCGATGGTTGGCTGCACAACGGCGAGGTCTTCGCCGAGCGACTCGTGCAGGCGGGCGAGGGCGATGGCCTCGTGCATCTGGCGACCGACGGCGAGTCCTACGGCCATCACCACGCGTTTGGCGAGATGGCCTTGGCGCGGACCTGCGAGATGCTTGCCGAGCGCAATGACGTGAAGCTCGCGACCTACGGCGCCTACTTGGCCGACCACCCGCCCACCTGGCAGGCCCAGGTCGTGGGCAGCTCTTCGTGGAGCTGTGCGCACGGTGTCGAGCGCTGGCGCTCCGACTGTGGCTGCAAGATGGACCCGGGTGCGGACACGCAGCAGCGCTGGCGAACCGGTCTACGCAATGCCCTTGACTGGCTGCGCGACGAGGCCCGTGCGGCGATCGAGACCCCCATGCAGGCGCTGTTTCTCGACCCTCGCGAGGCGATGTTGCACTACGTCGACGTCGTGCACGAGACGGGTGCGGCCTGGGATGCGTGGTGGCTGGAGCACGGCCGCCCGGGTGCCGATGACCAGTGGGGTCGCGACTTCCTCGAAGTCGAGCGGCACCTGCTTGCGATGTACACGAGCTGCGCCTGGTTCTTCGATGACGCCACCGGCATCGAGGCGCGCCAGAACCTGCGTCATGCGGCGTGTGTGGTCGATGGGCTTCGCAACACCGTCGGCATCGATCTGTCGCGCGGACTGCTCGATCACATCCACGCCCTCGAGGTGAACGGCGACAGCGGAGCGCTCAGCGCTGATGTGGCTGAGTGGCTTCGTCCCTCCGAACCCGAGCCCGTCGAGATCAGCGCCAAGCTAGACCGGCAGGCCGGAACCGTGCTGCATCTGACCAGCCTGCCCGGCCCTGGGCCGATCGGCGACATGGGCGGCGCTCGTGCGTTCGTCGACTGGATGGAGCTGGCGGGACTCTCGGTCTGGCAGCTGCTTCCGACGAGCCCCACCGGCTATGGCGACTCGCCGTACAGCAGCTGGTCGAGCCTGTCGGGAAACCCTTGGTTGATCGCCCTCGAGCCGCTCGCGGAAGCCGGCCTGCTCGACGCGGTGCCGGTCTGGGAGGGTGAGGCCGACGACGCGGTGGACTTTGGCGCGGCGTACGCCTGGAAGAACCCACTGCTCGAGCGTGCCGCACGGGCGCTGTTGGCGGACGCTGATCATGCGTGGACAGCCGAGTACCAGGCCTTCCTCACGCGGGCTGACTGGGTGCACGAGGCCGGGCTGTTCTGGGCCCTCAAGCGCCAGCACGGCGGCCAGGCATGGTGGGCATGGGCCCCCGGACTGCGCGATCGCGACGCCGCCGCGCTCGAAGCGGCCAAGGTCGAGCACCGCGAGCTCATCGCCGTGTGGACGGTGCTCGAGTTCTTCTTCGAGAAGCAGTGGCAGGCCATGCGCACGTACTGCACGGCCCGCGGCGTCACCCTACTCGGTGACCTGCCGATCTACGTGGGCGAGGACAGCGTCGATGTCTGGGCCCATCGCGGGCTGTTTCAGCTCGATGAGGCTGGAACGTTCAGCCACGTCGCCGGCGTGCCCCCCGATGCCTACTCCGAGGATGGCCAGCGCTGGGGCAATCCGCTCTACGACTGGCAGGCCATGACCGACGATGGCTTTGCCTGGTGGGTCGCCCGCATGCGCCGAGCTCTGGCCCTCACCGACACGGTTCGCATCGACCACTTCATCGGCATGGTGCGCTACTGGGCGATTCCCGCGTCTGCAGACACCGCGCGCGACGGTCAGTGGCTCGAAGGACCCGGCATGGCGCTCTTTGAGGCCCTCTCGGCGGCACTCGGCACCCTGCACGTCGTGGTCGAGGACCTTGGCGAAGTCGACCCGGCGACCCGCTCGCTTCAGCAAGACCTCGCGATGCCGGGCATGCGCGTGCTGCAGTTCGGCTTCGGCTCGGGTCCCGACAATGAGCATCTGCCCGAGAACGCGCCTGAGCTGTCGCTGATGTACAGCTCGACCCACGACTCCGACACCGCCCGGGGCTGGTGGGACAGCCTCTCCGCGGACCAGCAGATGGAGGTCGGAGCGCGTGGAGATGTCGTCTGGCAGCTCATCGATCGCGTGCTCGCCTCGGATGCCCTGTGGGCGATTGTTCCCGTCCAGGACTGGATTGACGCCGGATCCGAGGCACGCTTCAACACCCCTGGAACCCGCGAGGGCAACTGGCTGTGGCGCGTGCGCAGCGAGGCCCTGACCCCCGAGCTCGCTCACCGAGCCCACCACACCATCGCGGCGTCTCGCCGTGCGCTTCCCAGACCCCACCGTCCCTCCACTTCAAAGTGAGTCCACTGATGACCGAAAACCGTACCGATCATCCTGCTGTCGCCTACTTCTGCATGGAGTTCGGGCTGCACCAAGACTTTCCCATCTACGCCGGAGGACTCGGCGTGCTTGCCGGCGACCTGCTCAAGGCGGCGGGAGACCAAGGCCGACCCCTCGTCGGCATCGGCATCTTCTGGAACAAGGGCTACACCGTGCAGACCCTCGACGAGGGTGGAAACCCCGTGGATGCGTTCGTGCCCACGCCACGCGACGTGCTCGAGCCCACCGGTGTCGAGGTGACGGTGAACATCCGCGGCAAGGACATGGCCATCACCGCGCACCGGGTCACGGCCTTTGGCAACGCGCCGCTCTACCTGCTCGAGCCGGTCGACCTCGAGGACCGCTGGGTCGCGCAGTGGCTCTACGGCGGTGACGACGACGACCGTGTGGCGCAGGAAGTGCTGCTCGGCGTCGGTGGCGTGCGCGTGCTTCAGGCTCTCGGCATTCCGGTTGACCTGCACCACTTCAACGAGGGCCATGCGCTGTTTGCGGGACTCGAGCTGATTCGCCAGAAGATGGCGGAGGGACTCTCCTTCGAGGATGCCCGTCTGGCCGTGCGCGACAGCGTCGTGTTCACCACCCACACGCCGGTTCCCGCAGGCAATGAGGTGCACCCCGTCGACCGTCTGCTCGCCCAGGGCGCCGATGTCGGCGTGCTCACCCGCGAGCAGCTGGTGTCGCTCGGCGGCGACCCCTTCGAGATGACTCCTGCCGCGTTGCGCTTGTGTCGCTCAGCGAACGCGGTCGCCAACCTCCACGGTGAGACTGCTCGCATCATGTGGGAGCGCGTCCCCGAGGCCGCGACCATCCATTCGGTCACCAACGGCGTGCACATGCCGACCTGGCAGGACCGGGACCTCTCCGCGCTGCGCTCCGGCCCGAGTGCTGCACTCTGGGACCGCCACATGAGCTTGAAGCGCTCGCTCCTCGACGGGATCGAGGCTCTCAACGGCGTGCGCCTTGACGAGGACGTGCTGCTCATCGGCTTTGCGCGTCGTGCCGCCACCTACAAGCGCGCGAACCTCGTGCTCCGCGACCTCAACTGGCTCGAGCCTCTGATTCGCGCGAACAAGATCCAGATCGTGTTCTCGGGCAAGGCCCATCCTCGCGATGAGGGCGGCAAGGACCTCGTCCGTGAGATTGCCCGCATGTCCCGCGAGTATCCCAAGCACATCGTCTTCCTGCAGAACTACGGCATGGAGCTGGGCGCGCTGCTTACGCGGGGCTGCGACGTCTGGCTCAACACGCCGCGACGTCCGCAAGAGGCCTCGGGCACCTCGGGCATGAAGGCCGCCGCGAACGGCATCCTCAACGTCAGCATTCTCGATGGCTGGTGGGCCGAGGGCTGCGAGCACGGCGTGAATGGCTGGCAGTTCGGCGATGGCTACGAAGGCGAAGGGGCCGATGCCCACGACGAACGCGCGCTCCACCAGGTGATGGATACGCACGTGTTGCCGACCTTCTACGAGGACCGCGACCGCTGGCTCACGATGATGGCCTCGGCCATCGAGACCGCCGAGGCCAAGTTCTCGGCGGCCGGCATGCTCGCTCGCTACGACGAGGTCCTCTACGGCGAGATCTAGCGGCTACTCGGGGCAGGGGGCGTCGGCGAGGGCCGTGTCCCAGCAGCCGACCTCACCGGCATTGTGGTCGGGCAAGCGCACCTCGCCAGACTGGTCGGTGTCGAGGAAGACCCAGCTGTCTTGGGCGGTCGCGGCGTCGTAGTGGTCGACGCGGGCCGTGCCCCGGTCGAAGGTGTAGGACAGGGCGCTTCCCGCCGCATCGCCCGCGGTCGCGACGATGCCGAACTGGCCCTGACCCTGGCCATCGCCAATCCACTCGACGACGCCCGTATGGGTGCCGTGGCCGTCGTAGAGGTCCCACCAGCCGACCGCGCCGTTGACGGCGAGGAATCCGCTGAACCACTTGGCGTTGTGAAGCCCGTTCACCGGGTCGGTGATGCGCATCTCGGCGAGCCAGCCGACGCCAACCCACGCCACGGTGAGGTTCGCCGTCACCGGCAGGCCGTTGATGTCGACGGTGTTCGTGGCATTCCAGACGTTGGGCTGCACCTCGGTCACGGTTCCAGCGGCAGCCACGCCGATCGCGAGGCGAGGGGGGCCGACGACGGCGAGGGTGAACAGGTCAGCGGCGACCACTCCGCCCCAGGCGGCCTGAAAGTGGGTGAGGGCGGGCGGCGGGACCTCGGCAGCCTCGCCCGTCTCGACGACGACCTGACCGTTGAAGTCTATGGTGAAGCCCTGGCCCGCGTTGCGCATGTCGATGCCGGAGCCGGCGGTGGCCAGGTCGTAGTCCACGGCCTCGGCGAGCTCGGTCTCGCGGTCGACGAGGCCCACATCGCTCTGTGCGAAGCTCACATCCGCGAGAACGGGGATGGCCACTGGGCTCTCCGCTTGGCCGCAGGCCAGTGAGAAGGCCAGGGGAAGAACGAGGCTCGAGGCGAGAAGAACGCGGCGCATGTGGGCTCCCAGAATCGGTTTCATGGGTCAGACCCACCGACCTCCGAGGGCGGAAACAACTTTCTGAGAAAGCGGCGTTTCTACAGAGCCATCAGCTTGCGAACCCGCGTCAGTTCGGCGATCACATCCACGTCATCCGGTCGGCCCGCGGCCTCGGCGCGCTGGTAGGCGGCGCGCGCTTCGTCTTGGCGACCGAGTCCCCAGGCGAGCTCCGCGTGGGTGGTCTCGAGGGTGACGACGAGTGCCGGCTCGAGCACGTCCGCGGCAGCTGTCCGCGCGCGTTCCAGGCGCAGCATACCTTCGTTGAACTCGCCATCTGCCGCATCACAGCGAGCGAGCAGCGCCATCCAGAGCGGGAGCCGGCGGTGATCCCGCAGCTTCTGGGTGCCCGTGAACGCTTCGCCGAGGTGGGTGCGTGCGGCCCGAATATTGCCCGCCTTCAGCTCGGTGAGGCCCAGGTTTCCGTGGACCATCGCCGCCGAGCGAAGGTTGCCGACCTCAAGGTGGATGGCGAGCGCCTGCTCACTGAAGCGGCGCGACTCCTCAAGTCGTCCGGCCGACTGGGCGAGCGATCCGAGGTTGCCGAGATTGAAGCCCTCCGAGCGCCGAAACCCGATCTCGCGGTTTACCGCCAGCGACTGCCGGTAGTAGGACTCAGCACTCTCGGGGCGGCCCAGGCGACGTTCCAGGATGCCCATGTTGCCAAGCCAGAGGGCTTCGGACTTTCGGTTGCCCGTCTCGCGGGTGATCGCCAGGCACTTCTGAAGCGTGGCGAGCGCGCCTTCGAGGTCGCCCATCGTGACGAGCAGGGAGCCGTGGTTGCCGAGGGCGGCACCCTCGCCGCGCCGATTGCCAACGTCTCGGTGCGCGGCGAGCGCCATGGGGAAGGTCTCGCGGGCTTCGTCGAAGCGGCCCTGCTCGGTGTAGAGGAGCGCGAGCGTGCCGAGTCCACGCGCTTCTGAGAGGCGGTCACCCTGATCCCGAAAGGCCGCGATGGCCCTCTCGAGGGTGGATGCGGCGACGTCTGACCTGCCCACTTCGCGCTGGAACTGGCCGCGGTCGAGTGCGACTCTCGCGGCGATAGGCCGTCCGTGGGCGAGTGCCAATGCCCTCGCGTGGTGCTCGCTGGCTCCTTCGTTGTCCCCGACAGAGTTCTGAATGCGCGCGGCGTAGAGGTGGAAGGTCACGCTCTTCGGGCCGTCGAGTGCGCTCACCCGATCGAGCAGCTCGACGCCGAGACCGAAGGGTCCAATCCACGAGAGCACCTCCCATGCGGCGAACAGGGTGCGCTCGGCGAGCTCCAGCCAGCCGCCGTCGCAGGCGCGCTCGCAGGCGGTGATGAGGTTTCCGAGCTCGGCCGTCAGGGCGCGCCGCTTCTCGATGCCGCCGTGGCGATCGAGGTCGTCGACGGTCTGAGCGCTGCCCTTGCCCGCGTACCACTGGGCGTGGCGACGCATCACCGACGGTTCGCCCAGGCGTGCGTGAGCGAAGTCTTGCACGCTCGACAGCAGCCCGAAGCGGCCGTCGCGATGGGCGCGCACCATCGAACTCTCAGCGAGGGCGTGCACTGCCTCGAGAATCGAGCCTTCGATGTCGACGACCTGCTCGGCAGCTTCGAGGGTGAAGCCGCCCGAGAAGGCCGAGAGCTGCGAAAGCGCACTGCTCTCGTCGGGTGTGAGCATGGCCCAGCTCGTGTCGAGTGCAGCCTCGATCGTGCCGTGTCGGCCGGCAGTTCCTCGGCGAAGCAAAGACAGAGAGAAGCGTTCGAGCAACTCGGCGACGGACAGGACGCCTAGCCGACCGGCGGCGAGCTCCAGGGCGAGGGGAACGCCATCCAGTCGCTCGGCCAGCAAGACGAGGTCGGGGTCGTAGCGGATGTCGGCGCCGCGACGCTGGGCGCGATCGGTGAGCAGACTCACCGCCCACCTCGAGGACAGGGGACCGACCTCCAGGCGACGCTCCTCGGCGAGCTTCAGCGGGGCGCGGGACGTGATGACGAAGCGCGCGTCGGTGGCACGAGCGGACCAGCGAGCGAGGATCGGGGCCAGCTTCAGGATCTGCTCGAACGTGTCGAGCACGAGAACGAGCGGCCCGCGGCTTGCCAAGGCGTGGCCAACGCGGTCGATCTGCGCGTCGAGACTGCCTTTGCCTAGCGCCATGTCGAGCACGGTCGACAGGGCGTTGAGTAGACCCTCTGCGCTGCGCACCTCGGTGAGGTCGCACCGCCAGACCTGCCCTCCGTGTTCGGTGTGCCAGCGTGCCGCGGCATGGAGAGCCAGCCGAGACTTGCCGATGCCGGCGGGACCCTTGAGGGTGATGATGCTCGGTGTGGCGAGCAGCTCCGCGAGCGCCGCCAGTTCATCCTCGCGTCCAACGAAGCGGTCCTCGGGCTCGACGACATTGGTCTCGCGGCGCGGCCCGGATTCGTGGGCTGTCGATGTCAGCCCCAGAGCGTCGGCAAGGCCAGGTCCGTCTAGGCGTAGATCGGCGAGGGCGGCGCCCAGAGCGGCCATGTCGGGCCAGCGATGGTCCTTGTTCAGGGCGGTGCAGCGCTCGAGAACGGGGGCGAGCCAGGCGGGGGCTGTGGTCACACCCACCGCACTCCCGTGCGTCGCGACCTGGTCTTCGAGCACTAGCGTCACATCTGCGGACAGCTCCCCGCTGAAGTCGAGGGTCTCGCTCGCCGCCTCGCCGTACCCGGTGCAGAGCTCCAGCAAGGTGCGGCCGAGTGCGAATACATCGGCGCGGGCGTCAACCTCGAGGCCGAAGCGCTGCTCTGGCGGCATGTAGGCGAGGGTGCCGCGAACGCGCTCGTCGGTCGCGAACCCGTCGGCTCGAGCGATGCCGAGGTCTGCGACCTTCACCACGCCGTCGCGGTAGAGCAGGTTGGCGGGCTTGATGTCCAGGTGGACCAGGCCGAGTTCCTTGTGGGCATAGTCCAGCGCCGCGCACACCTGAATGCCCACCTCGACGACGGCCCGCGGTGGCAGCGGAATCAGGTCGGCCAGGCTGCCTTGGCAGAGCTCCAGAGCGCAGAACCACTGGCCCTCCACCTCGTCAATTTCATAGACGTCGACCAGGTTGCGATGGCGAAGCAGGCCGCCAATGCGTGCCTCGCGACGAATCGCGTCGGCACCTGTGTGCAGCACCTTCAGCGCGACGGGCATCCGAAAGCCGCCCGGGCCGAGCATGGTGGCCTCGTGCACGCTGCCGTCACCGCCGATTCCAAGCGTGCGTCCGAGTTGATAGCGACCGAGCTGTTGGAGGGACACGACGGGCCGGGAGCGGGGTGGACCTGCATTGTAGTGGCTTCGAGCCGCCTGAGGGGCCTCACGCCTGGCCGTGGATTCGGCGGGTCAGTGCTCCCCGGTTTGCACCGGTTCGATCTTCCAAGGGCCGATGCCCGTGATCTGCAGCAGCATGGGCTCGTCGGACCACACAAAGTGGTGCGCGCCAGCTCGGTTTACGTAGTAGTCGCCGACCTCGAAGCGCGTGCTCTTGGCCTTGTCGACCTCGTCGGCGAAGCCGACCTGAAGGGCGCCCTCGAGCACGGTGACCCGCTCGTTTGCCGGGTGGCTGTGCGCGGGCAGCACGAAGGGTTCTGTGGTCCGGACGCGGAGCGTGAACAGCTGCGCAGACTTCGGGTTGCCCTCGAGCACCGCCATTTGGCACCCGTCCCCTTGAAGCGGGCCCGGCGGGCAGGGACCCCACTCGATCTCGGCGGGCTTGCGCACGATCTGGTCGATCCCGTCCGCGAACTCGGCTTCGACAGAAGGAGCTGCCGCCGAGGCTGTGGGCTCGGCTTCGGGCGCGGGCTCGGGTTCGGGGTCGGCAGCCACGGTCGGCTGACAAGCGATGAGCATGGCTACGAGACAGGCGCGCATTGTCATCGTTTCTCCGGGGAAAGGCGTGAGAGAGCTGCATGCTAGCAGCGTCGTACCCCGCTCTGATCGTCACAGGCCCTCCGACGGGGCTGGGGTTAGCCGCGGTCCAGTTGCAGGAGAAAGCGTTGGCTGAGTCGACGTCCCAAGCTCGTCCGCAGGGCTCGCCCCTCGAAGTCTTCACCGTCATGCTGCGCCTGGGCTGCATGGCCTTTGGCGGACCGGTGGCGCACCTCGCACACTTCCAGCGCGAGCTCATCGAGAAGCGCAAGTGGCTCGATGAGCACGACTACGCCGACTTGATCGCCTTCTGCCAGTTCCTTCCCGGTCCGGCCAGCAGCCAAGTGGGCATGGGACTTGGTCTGCTGCGCGCCGGTGTGCCCGGCATGTTTGCGGCGTGGTTCGCCTTCTCGCTTCCCTCGGTGATTCTGCTTCTGACGGCGGCTGCCGGCATGGGGGCGCTCGCTGACTCGAACTTGAGCTGGCTACACGGCTTGCTCGCGGGCGTGGTCGCGATCGTCGCGCACGCCATCTACAAGATGGGCCGTAAGCTCTGTCCGACGCCCTTGCACACCAGCTTCGCGCTCGCCGCGGGCGTGATCATGCTTCTCGTGCCGCATACCCTGACCCAGGTGCTCGTCATCCTGCTCGGAGCGGCGGCCGGCCTTGTGCTGCTGCCCGTCCCCGAGGCCAAGCCCGACCCGGGTGATGACATCGGCGTGAGCAAGGTCACGATGGCCGCCGGCTGGACGATGCTGCTCGTGCTCGTGGTGCTTCCCGTCCTGGCCTCGCTGGCCGTCGGGGGCAAAGAACCGACGCTGCTCAACGTCTACGCCTCGTTTGCGCAGACCGGAGCGCTCGTCTTTGGTGGCGGCCATGTCGTGCTGCCGATGCTCCAGGCCGAGGTGGTGGGTCCAGGATGGATGGCCGATGAGCAGTTTCTCGCCGGCTACGGAATCACCCAGGCCATGCCGGGTCCGATCTTCACGCTCGGCAGCTACCTGGGCGCCACCATCGGCGGCAATGTGGCCCCCGGGGTCGCGAACTTCCTGCTCTACGCGGCGGCGGCGCTGGTCGGCTTGTTCATGCCGTCGTTTGCGTTCATGACGGCGCTGTTTCCGCTCTGGCACCGGCTTCGGGCCTCGGTTCGCGCTCGCCAGGCGCTGGGCGGCATCAACGCGGCGGTCATCGGCTTGCTGATCGCGGCGCTCTACGACCCGGTCTGGACCAAGGCGATGAACAGCAGCGATGAGCGACTGAGCGTCGCGGTGATGCTCGGCAGCTGGCTGTTGCTGGTGACCTGGAAGCAGCCTGCATGGCTGGTTGTTGTGCTGTCCGCCCTCGCCGGACTCGCGCTCGGCCTGTAGTCGGGCTGGCGGCATAGTCGCTCAAAGCACAGGTTGGGTTCGACGTAGGCGCTGCGCGGATGTAGATTCCGCGGCATGTCTAGCAAGCACCTATTTACCTACGACGACCCGCCGAATCAGCGGCACCTCGACCAGATCGTGCATCTGCTGCAGGGTCATGGCGTGATTGCCATCAGCACCGGAACGAACTGGGTCTTTGCCGCCGACCCGACGTCGAAGAAGGCGAATGAGCGCATTCGCGCACTGAAGCCCGACCATCCGGCGGACCGGCCGTTCGCGCTGCTCTGCAGCAGCATCTCGATGGCGACCTCGATGACGATTATCGACGGCGGCGCATACCGACTGCTTCACCGGATCTGGCCCGGGGCCTTCACGGTGATCTTGAAGGGCAGCCGCTCTTTGCCTCGTGTGCTCAAGACCAAGCGAGCTGTAGTCGGCGTGCGCGTACCCGACGATAAGCTGACGCTCGCCATCATCGAGCACTTCGGCGGACCCCTGATGGTGTCGACGGTGCCGACGCTGCCGGATGGCAACCACCTGACCCTCGGCTACGAAGTCCAGGAGCAGTTCGGCCACGGCATCGACATGGTGGTCGACCTCGGCGAGGAGCTTCCGGGCACCGAGACCACGGTCGTCGACCTCTCCCAGGGCGAGATCGAGATCGTGCGCGAGGGCGCTGGCGATGTGGGCCTGCTCTAGCCAACGGACAGGGCTAGAGGTGGATGACGAAGCCGAGGTTGGTCGACACGATGCCGCGCGGCTCGGTGCCGGTCCGCTCGCCTAGGAAGTGCGTGTAGCGGCCTTCCAGGTCGATGCCGAAGCGTGGGCCGAGGGCGATCTCGACGCCGACGCCGGCGTGTGGGCCTGCTGCGATGTCTCGGGTCATGCCGCTCGCGCCCTCTTCGCGGACAAAGCGAAACAGCTCCGAGGCGCCGACCAGTGCGTAGGGCTGGACCGTGCGCTCCGGGAAGGCAAAGGCGCCGACCGACTGGGAGATCACCGTGTGGCGCCGGTCGCTCTTCGCACCAAACGACTGGTCGTAGTGGGTGCCGGTGAGCTCGATGCCGAAGACGGGGACGGGCCGGTAGCG
>JAGSGY010000054.1 GCA_023954855.1 Pseudomonadota bacterium
CCAGGAGTCCGGATAACCGGATGGCAAGTGGCTGGAGCCGGTCTGGTCTTGGCGGGAGCCACGACAACCATTTCCGGCCATGCGATCAGTCTCATCGGAGCGCATGGGGCCGCAAGGAGGGTCCAAAGCTACGGCGTCGATGTCTCACGGAGCTGGTCCTACCTTGGAACCGCAAGCTCCGCCGCACTGCTCTGCGCGCCTCTGGTGCCCCTGTTCTTTCCCGCCGTGGGTCGCGCGATACCACGCTCCGACGCGACAAAGCTCGCGTTCGGAGCTCCCGCGCTCGCCATCCTCTCCCTCTCGATTCTCTCCCCAATTGCCCAGTCACGCGTCAATCGCGCAGGCTTCCGAGCGGCCACGGGGGCGCGACCTCGGCGCGCTTCGCTCCAGCTGACGCCGATCCACTCGAAGAGAAGCAGTGGCCTCGCCCTCTCAGGAGTCTGGTGAGTCCATGACCAGGTCGAATGAAAGGACGTCATCGCGCGTAAGTGAATCCAAGACCCAACCGCGTGATGTGGATTCCAGGAGGCCCCATGCTTCGTGACAACGTGCTTCGCGTCGTCGTCTTCGTACTCGCGTTCTCGTTCGCGTCGTGGGCGAAGGACTACGAGCCTGCGGCGGCGACACCCACCGCTGAAGCTCCCCAGACGGCCGACGTCCTACTCGCTCTCGAGTAGCGCCCGCATCTCTTCGAAGCGCGCGGCCTCCTTGGCATCGACCTCGGGGTAGCGCATCTCGAGCCCCTCGAGCGCCGACACGAGCGCCTCGGCCACGCACACGCGCATGTACGCCTTGTTGTCCGCCGGAATCGCCATCCACGGCGCCCAGGGCCGCGACGTCTCGCGAAGGGCCTCTTGATAGGCATCCATGTAGGCCGGCCAGTGCTGGCGCTCCTCGACATCGCCGACGGCGAACTTCCAGTTCTTCTCGGGTTCATCGAGGCGGCTTAGGAAGCGTGCTTTCTGCTCGCCGTGGCTCACGTTCAGCCAGAACTTCAAGATGGTCGTGCCGTTGCGAGCGAGATGCGCCTCGTGCTCGCGAATCGAGTGCATGCGCTCGTCCCAGATCGTGTCGAGGTCGACATCGGGAATGCGCTGACCCTTGAGGTAGCCAGGGTGGACGCGGACCACGAGCACTTCCTCGTAGTAGGAGCGGTTGTAGATGCCGATACGGCCCCGCTCGGGAGCGCGTCGAGAGGTGCGCCAGAGGAAGTCGTGGTCGAGCTCCTCGGAAGAGGGCTTCTTGAAGCTGTGCACCTCGCAGCCGGCCGGATTCACGCCCGACATCACCGCGCGAATCGTGCCGTCCTTGCCGGCGGCATCCATCGCCTGGAACACGAGCAGTACGCTGTGATGGTCGTGCGCATAGAGCACTCGCTGAAGCTCGCGCAGCTTCTCCTGGGCCGCCTTGAGGCGCTTCTTCAGCTCCTTCTTCCCGAACGAATCTGCGGGCTCGGTCGGCGCATCGGCTACCGAGAACGTCCCGTCCGAAGACACCAGATACGGGGAGGACACCTTCACGGACGGGGGATTGGGCAACGACATCGAACCTCCGGTCCGCCACTGTAGGCCAAGTGCGCTCGGGCGCGCTATCGGAGGCGGCGGAGGCAGATCAATGTCGGACTGGATCTCGGTGACCCACGACGGGCCCATCGCCACACTCACGCTCGACCGACAGGCGCGTCGCAACGCGATGAACAGCGCTGTCTGGACCGATCTTAGGGACGTGGCGCACGGACTCGCCGCATCGCCTCCTCGGGTGTTGATCGTCACCGGCGCCGGTGGCCACTTCAGCTCGGGCATGGACCTGTCCGCAGACAACCCGTTGCTCATGAGGCTGTTGCCCCTCATCCAGAAGCGCGACGAGCAAGGCCTGACGCAGCTCATCGCCGAGCTCCAAGAGACGATGAATGCCTACGCGGACTTCCCCGTCCCCGTCATCGCGGCCGTCGAGGGTGCTTGTGCCGGCTCTGGCCTCGAGTGGGCCCTGTCCTGCGACCTCATCGTCGCCGCAGAAGGCGCGTTCTTCTCACTTCCCGAGACCCGTCACGGCATGGTTCCCGATGTGGGCGGCACCACTCGCCTGACCCGCCGCGTCGGACAGGCACGGGCTTCGGACCTCATCCTCACCGGACGGAACCTGAGCCTGGACGAAGCCGAGACCTGGGGCCTCGTCGATCGGCGCGTCCCCGAGGGAACCGCCTTGAAGGCCGCCACCGAGCTCGCCAAGCAGATTTGCTTGAGCGCACCGACGGCCACCGAACAGGCGCTGACGGTCCTCAAAGACCTCGAGAACAACGACCCCAGCTTGGCCCGTGAACGCGCCGCCGGGACCCGCGCCCTGATCTCGGGAGAGGTCCTCGAGGGCTTCGCCGCCTTTGGCGAGAAGCGCGCACCGAAGTGGGCCGCCCAATGAGCGACAAGCCGCACATCGCCCTACGCATCGTCGTGGTGCTCGCTGCCGCATCGGTCCTGTCGATCCTCGCACCGCCAGTGAACCTCCACTGGCTGCACTGGGTCGCCTACCTGCCGATGTTCTGGGCGTTGCGGGCCGACACCCCCCGCGCCAACCGCTGGCTCGCGTTTCTCTACGGCACTGTCGGCGTTGGCCTGATCTTCCGATGGATCATGGAGTCGATCCTCGGCTTCTCGAACCTCCCGACACCCGTCGCCTGGCTCACTCTGGTCCTCTTCTCGGTGGTGTTCGGACTCACGCACCTCGTGCTCTGGCCGAGCGTGCATCCGCTGCGCAAGTGGCTCGGAAGCCTGTGGATCCTGGTGATCCCGTCCATGCAGGTCGCCCTTGAGTTCGTGACCATGTTCCTGTTCTTGTTCCCCTACAACCACGGGGTGAGCCAGTACGAGTTCCCCTACACCTGGCAGCTGGCCAGCGTGACCGGCGTGTGGGGACTGACCTGGCTCGTGTTCTTCGTGAACTGCACCCTCGCCGAGGCCATGTACCGTCGACGAGAAGGTCGAAAGGACATGCCGGTGGAGTGGATTGCGAGCGCGGTCGCCCTGGTTTCCGTCGTGATCCTGTTCGGCGCCTGGCGCTTCAACTCAGTCGAGGCGCAGCTGCGCGAGGCGCCGGTGCTGAAGGTCGGCCAGATCCAGACCGACATCACGATGAAGCACCGCATGTCCGAGGGCCGAAAGAAGGCCTTCGACATCTGGCGGCGCGAGACCGAGTTGCTCGTCGCCGAGACCGATCCCGGCGATGTCGACACCGTGATCTGGTCCGAAGGCGCAAGCCCGTACAACGTGCATGAAGGCAAGGCGAACGCCCTGCTCGGCGGCTTGGCCAAAGAGGGCGGCTTCGAGCTGATCGTCGGCGGCGGCACCTTCGAGGCTGGCAAGACCAAGGACGACTACAAGGCGTACAACTCGCTCTACCTGTTCAGCAAGGAGGGCGAGATCCTCGGTCGCTACGACAAGAACGTGCCCCTGCCCTTCGGCGAGTACCTGCCCTTCGCGAGCACGTTCCCGATCCTTCGCGAATGGATTCGCGGCCCCGGCAACTTCCGCGCCGGCGAGGGTGCCGAGGTGGTCGCCGGCCAATACCGCTACGCCCCGCCGATCTGCTACGAAGCCATCCTCCCCGGCATGTGTGCCCGCTTCGACAGTCCCGATGTCTTCGTGAACGTGACCAACGACGCCTGGTTCGGAGACACTGCCGCCCCCCATCAGCACGGCATGCTGGCGGCGGTGCGCTCGATCGAGCTCGGCATCCCGATGATCCGCGCCGGCTACACGGGCATGTCGATGGTGGTCGAGCCCCATGGGGTGATCCACTCCGAGACCCAGCCATTCGTTCGCGAGAACCGGGTGATCGGCGTGCGCATGAAGACCATCCCCACGCTGTATTCGCGCCTGGGCAACTGGTTTGCGTGGCTCTGCCTCGTCGGGTCGGCTGCGGGAATCGCAGTCGCGCGCAGAAGAAGGCTAGACAGCCCAGGCGCCAACCGTTAATGTAGGGACATCGCTGGTTCGCCGGCAAGCAGTCCATGGAGACGACGAAGCTTCGGCTTTCTCCAACATCTCCACTCTCGCCCCCGTGTGTATCCCCGTGTGTAAAAACGGTCGGGTATATGAGGAGCACGGTGGGCGGGAGCATGGACGACTGCTCACAGACCCCGCTCGGTTCGCCGAAGCGGGTTTTTCTTTGTTTCGAAGTATGCTCAAGACTCTGGGGGCCACCTGAGTCGCATACTGCTCGTCGAGGACGACGCCGACCTCGCAGAAATCTGGACTGAGCTGCTGGAACTGCTCGGCCACGAGGTCACTTGGGCGGCTACGCTTCAGGCACTTCGCGCCACAGTGCCCGGCTCGATAGACCTCGCCATCGTCGATTGGACCCTTCCCGATGGCTCAGGCTCGGACGCACTCGCCCACATCGCGACACATTATCCTGACGCGAAGGCGGTGGTCACCACGGGGCACGATGAAAGCACGGTCCCGAACGGGATCCACGGCGTGTCCGCAGTGCTTCGAAAGCCCTTCCGAATCCGCGAACTACGGGAAGTGGTGACCAAATTAACGAGCGCCTAGCATGGGTACGATCCCGATGACAGCGCGTTGATCACGCCGAAGGCCCAAAATCGGACGGCGGGCCCTGACAAAAAGTGTTGATGCCGCCAGGGGATCGGACGCATACTCCTAGACCAGTGGCGGCTGATTTTTCTTCCGCTGCGACCCGAGACAGTCCCCTTCGCCGGCGCCATCACGCAAAGCTTTTGCGTCTCCTCCATATATTGCGGTGGATTCTGCGCGAAGGGGGCTTTCGGTTCGGGTCCCGAACGAGAGCCTCGCCCACGACAGGTTAGCTGCGTGCGCTGGAGGCTCGATGAGCGTCGAAGCGATTCGGTGGAAGGACGGCAGCCTGTGGCTGATCGATCAGCGCGTACTGCCTCACGACGAGGCGTGGGTGCAGTGTACCGACGCCCAGAGCACCGCCAAGGCTATCGCCGATATGGTGGTTCGCGGTGCACCCGCGATCGGCATCACCGCGGCCTATGGCCTTGCGCTCGAGGCGAGGGCCGGCGGAGACCTCGACCTCGCGCGGGACGTGCTCTTGGCTTCGCGGCCCACCGCCGTCAACCTGCGCTGGGCCCTCGATGAGCTGGCCGACTGTCCGCCGAGCGATCTGCTCGATGCCGCGCGCCAGATGCATGCCGACGACATCGCCATCAACCAGTCCATGGGCGCGCACGGCGCCTCCCTTCTGCCCAAGGGCGCGAAGCTCTACCACCACTGCAACACCGGTGCGCTCGCGACCGGGGGCTGGGGTACGGCCCTTGGCATCGTGCGATCGGCATGGCTCGAGGATGCCTCCCTGCACGTCTGGGTGGGCGAGACCCGCCCGTATCTGCAAGGTGCGCGACTGACGGCCTGGGAGCTCGAGCAGGAGTCCATCCCCTGCACGCTGGTGGCCGACAGTGTTGCGGCCTCACTCATGGCACGCGGCGAAGTCGATGCGGTACTGGTCGGCTGCGATCGGGTGGCCGCGAACGGCGACGTTGCGAACAAGATTGGCACGCTGATGCTCGCCGTGCTCGCCAAGCGCTACGGCGTCGCCTTCTACGTTGCGATGCCCAGCTCCACCCTCGACATGCGCTGCCCGACAGGTGCCGAGATTCCGATCGAGGAGCGCGATGCCAGCGAGGTGCAAGGCCACCGCGGCGTGACTTGGGCGGCCAACGTGCCCGTCCACAACCCGGCCTTCGACGTCACGCCCGCTGAATTGATCACCGCATGGGTCACTGAGAACGGGCTGTGGACCCCCACAGAATCCGCGGCCTGAGGGTGACGCAGCACCTGCCATGCAGCGCTGCACCTTGCCCAGTCCCCTGAGAACCGGATAAGAAGCAGCTCATCGGAGGCTCTATGCCCGTCATCGCCATTGGAATGCCCAGCGCGTGGGAACTCGGCGTCGTCCTCGTCATCGTCCTGGTCATCTTCGGACCCGGAAAGCTGCCGCAGGTCTTCCGTTCGCTCGGCCAAGGGCTCAAGTCGTTCCGCGACGCCCAGAAGGACGAGGGTGCAGGCGCTCCGAAGGACGTGACCCGTGCAGAGCTGCCGCCCGTGGTGGGCGAAGAAGCCCACGAAGTCAAGACCAAGGAAATGGCCTAGGTCCCGACGAGTTCTCCGCCGATCACCACGTGTTCGGCCCGGTGACACGCCATATGCTGCACGAGCACCGACGGCTCTGCAGGCTCCCCAACCGGCGGCCGCACCAACACCAAGTCCCCTGCCATGCCGACGGCAACGCGTCCGCGATCTGACAGGTCGAGTGCACGCGCCGCCTCGACGGTGATGCCGCGCAGGACCTCGGTGACCGTCATCCGCAGCATGACCGAGGCTAGGGTGGCCGCCGTCCAGAGATCGACGACGGGCGACGTGCCCGGGTTGTAGTCGGTGGCCACGGCGAGACGCACCCCCGCTTCGCGAAGCGCCTCGATCGGCGGCGCCGGATCGCGCAGATACAGCATCGCTCCAGGCAACATCACGCCGACCGTGCCGGCCGCGGCCATCGCGGCCATACCCTCCGCATCGATGTGCTCGAGGTGGTCGGCCGAAGACGCGCCGAGTCGCGCCGCCAGCGCAGCAGCCCCCGTATACGTCACCTGTTCAGCGTGGATGCGAAGCCCGAGCCCGCTTGCTTTCGCCGCCCCGAATAGCTGCTCACACTCGGCAATCGTGAACGCCCCCCTATCGACATAGGCATCCGCGAAAGAGGCGAGAGACGCGACCGCTGGGAGCTGCTCCTCGATGAGCTGCTTCAGATACGCCTCACGATGGGCACGATGCTCGGCAGGCACTGTATGCGCCCCCAGCCAGGTCGTGACGACGTGAACCCCCGCTTGCTCGCCAGCTTGAGCGGCTGCCTTCAGCTGCTTGGTCTCATCGGCCACCGACAGCCCGTAGCCGCTCTTGACTTCGACGGTTGTGACGCCGCGCGACCGCATCGCGAGCAGCCGAGTGCGCGTGGCATCGACCAGCTCCGCTTCACTCGCAGCACGGGTCGCCCGCACCGTCGAGAGAATGCCACCGCCTGCCTCGAGGATGGCGCTGTACTCTGCCCCAGCGAGCCGGGCCTCGAACTCCGGCGCACGCGATCCGGCCCAGGCGGCATGGGTGTGGCAATCGACGAGGCCTGGAAGGCCGATCAGGCCCTTCCCCGACAGATTGTCCGCAGCGTCAGGAGCCTTGTCCGAGGGCCCGACCCAGGCCACACGCCCGTCACGAAACCCCACGGCTGCCCCGTCGAGCCTACCGAGCCCGTCGTCCGAGTCCATGGTCAATAGGGTTTCGATGTCCCGAATCACGAGGTCCACAGCGGTACTCCCAGTTGCCAGCGCCAGGATAGGCATGCTACCTATGACCGTCTTTCTGTATTCGTGCGGGTTCTTTTCGCCCGCCACGCTCGAGGTTCCCCATGCGCTTTGTCTCTCTGGCCCTGTTTTTGGCCGCCTGCACGCCCAATGACCTCTACTGTCAGGGAGACCAGTGCTCGTTCAACGAAACGGACGCAGACACCGACACGGACACCGACAGCGACACCGATACGGATACCGATAGCGACTCGGATGCCGACTCGGACGCAGACACCGACACCGACATCACCCCCGGTGACGGCTGCCACGCCGTCGACCCCATGGACGGCACCTGGACGCGCACCTACGCGACCACCTTCCGCACCAACGGCGCCGAGCAGACGGGAACCGAGGTCCACACCGGCCGCGGCGGCACCGGTCCGTACGTCTACGACAGCGTGATCGAGATCGCTGGCGGCGGCCTGATGACCGAGCCGGCTTGGGGCTGGAATGCCTCGATCACCCGCACCTGTTCCGGCGGAGAGGCCCAGCTCGTCGAGTGGGATGGCACCCGCTACTCGGCGATGACCATCGTGCCCGGCTTCCCGATCGCGATGCCCTTCGACCTGAAGATCAGCTACCCGCCGAAGACCTACCTCTCGGACTTTGCGTCGCTGCAGGCCGGCACCGACTGGACCTACGACCTCTCCCTCTCTGTGGAGATGGGCCAGGACACGGGCTCGACGGTCTTCAGCGTTCCCGCCGAGGGCACCTTCATCTCGTGGGGCGCCACCGACGTGACCGTCCCTGCGGGGACCTTCCGCGCGATCAAGATCACCGGTACCTTCACCGAAGACTGGTCGGACGCTAGCGGCGTCAACCTGCCGATTCCCGGCCTCTCCGACCTGTTCAACCCCTTCGAGATGATGGGCATCAACGTGGGTGGCAACACCAACGGCGACGTCGAAGCCTGGTACGTACCCGGCGTTGGCGTGGTGAAAGAGTCGGTCATTGACCGCGATGCCAGCGAGATCATCGAAGAGCGCGTTCTGCAGTCGTACACCGGCCTGACCGCCGTCGAGTAGGGGTCTTGAGGGCCATCGCCTTCGGCATCTTCACGCTTCTCGCACCCGGCTGTGTCGGGAGTCTGTGCCGTGGCGTGGACTGCGAGGATGTCTACCAGGCCGGCCAGATCTATCTGGTCGACACGACCTCGGCCGAGTCCGAAGTGCTGCGCGCATCCACCACGCTCGCCGACCTGACGGGAACCGTCGACGAGGGCACGGACTGGTCCGCTGCCGTGCACCAGACCTCGGTCTTCGTCGGCATGCCGGAGTCGAGCCGCATCGCCAAGTGGGAGCCCGAGGCCGATGGAAGCTCGGTCAGCAGCCTCTTCGTGTGGCGTGGGCCATGGCGCGAACTTGGCGCAGAGGTCGTCGTCGTCGACCCCCGCGACAACGGCATTCCGGACCTCTGGGCCTCGGCGCCCGGCCACGGCTTGGATGCCGGAGCGGTGATTCAGTGGCGTGCCGCACGTGCGGGAGGGCGTGCCGCCGACGCCAACTTGGTGCTGCACGGCGCCTCCCCCGCGGACCGCCTCGGAGAGACGCTCGTCGCCTGCCCAGACCTCACCGGCGATGGCCTCCCCGACTTGCTGGTGGGCGCCCCCCGCATGTCGCACGCTGCAGACTCTGGACTGGGAACGCGCGCCGGCGGCGTCTTCCTGTTGCCCTCTGAAGCCGAGCTGGTGGGCGAGCTCTCCTACGCGGAGTGGTCGGAGCAGGCCATCCTCTGGTCCAGCGCAGAATCCGGAGCCGCCGTCGGAAGCGCTGTGGCCTGCGGTGGCGACCTCACAGGCGATGGCGTGCCCGACATCGCAATTGGCGCTCCGGGCGCTGGAGACACCCGTGAGGGCGCCGTATGGGTGCTTTCTGGTGCGGACCTGCCACCCGCGGGAGCACTCGACACACCCACGACGGTCGGAAGCGCCGCACACAGTTGGCTCGGAACCGCCCTGGCGATCGGTGATCTCGACGCGGACGGCGTGCACGAACTCGCGGCAGGTGCCTCCGGAGCCAACGCGGGCGCCGGTGAGGTCCAGGTCTTCTACGGACCCGAGATGCAGCTGCCCCGGACGGTGATTGCGCCCGTCGCCAAGGACGAGCCCCCCCACGTGGGGAGCGCGCTTCTCATGACCGACCTCGATGCGGACGGCCATGCCGACCTGTTGGTCGGGGCAGCCGACTGGGTCGACGGTGCCGACTTCGACGCGGGAATCCTTGCGATCTGGTCAGGCAGCACCGCGCGTCTCGCACCGAACCTGACGCTCGGCGAGGACGAGGACATCACCTACAGCGCTGACCACCCCTTCCAGCGCCTCGGAAGCGGCATGGTCGCCCACCCACTCGGCCTGATCGTCGAGGGACGAACCCGCGGCTTCTAGCGCTGAATCAGCTCGAGAATCCGGCTGTGGAGTGCGCCATTCGTGCCGCATACCCCGATGTGCAGCGGGTCCGGGCGATTGAAGGTGTAGCGGGTTCCCGAGCCGTCGGTTGCCTCGCCGCCGCCGGCGAGAATGCAGGCGACGCCACCGCAGAGGTCCCACTCGTTGCGCGGCTTGGGCGTAAACGAGGCCTCGGCGAGCCCCGCTGCCACGAGCGCGAACTTCCAAGCCACCGAGCCCATCGGTGTGAAGGTGGCCTCGTCCTTGAGTTCGTCGAACCAGCCCTTCTCGAATTCGGACCGGCTCACAAGCAGGCGGGCGGCGCCAAAGTCGCTCACATCCGAGGTCTGGACCGGCTCGCCGTTGAGGGTGACGCCCTTGCCCACGGCGCCGGCGACGACCTGGCCGGTTGCCGGGTTGGCGAGCACGCCGACGACGGCTTGGCCATCGAGAACAAAGCCAACGGACACGCAGAACTCTGGGATGCCGAGGGTGAACTCGCGGGTGCCGTCCACGGGGTCGATGATCCACACGCGGCGGTTCGACAGGCGTGCGTCGGTGTCCTTCGTCTCTTCCGAGAGAATCGCGTCGTCGGGAAACGCCGCCGAGATCACGTCAATGAGGATCTGATTGGCCCGCAAGTCGGCCTCGGTCAGCGGTCCGCGGTCCCCGGACTTCTGCTGCACCGTGAAGTCCTGGGTGTCGTAGATGGCCTTCACAGCGGCCGCTGCCTGGTTTGCAGCGGCGAGCGCGACGTCGAGTTCGCGGTCCAAGGGCGCCTCCTTTCGAGTTCACCGGCGAGTAACGCGCGCTGCGGAGTCGATCCGCTCCCAGTCACCGCTCGTCATGGATAGACTGCATCGCCACCGGGAGCCCGCTTGACCGTACAGACCATCGACTGCGACTACTTCGACCAACCCAAGGTCGCCGCCGCCTACCTGATGGTCGAGGGCGACGAAGCCGCGTTCATCGAGACCAACACCAACGCCGCTGTGCCCCGCCTGCTCGAGCGTCTCGAAGCGAGTGGACTCACTCCGGAGCAGGTGCGCTACGTGATCATCACGCACGTGCACCTCGATCACGCCGGTGGCGCCGGCCTTCTGATGCAGGCGTGCCCCAATGCCACGCTCCTGGCCCACCCACGCGCTGCCCCCCACGTCATCGACCCTCGCCGCATCATCGCCGGAGCCACTGCCGTCTACGGACCCGAGCGCTTCGCGGAGCTCTACGGCGAGATCGTGCCGGTCGCCGAGGACCGGGTGCGGGCCATGGCGGACGGCGAAACCCTGCAGTTCGGCCAACGCACGCTCTCGTTCCTGCACACGCCCGGGCACGCGAATCACCACTTCTGCGTGCATGACAGCCGCGAGAACGGCGTGTTCACCGGCGACAGCTTCGGCATCCTCTACCCCGCGCTTCAGAAGGCCGGTCTGTTCGTGTTTCCGTCCTCCACGCCGACGGACTTCGATGCCGCGGCCGCCCATGTCGCCGTCGATCGCATTGTCGGCACGG
Source organism: Pseudomonadota bacterium (assembly GCA_023954855.1). GTDB lineage: Bacteria > Myxococcota_A > UBA796 > UBA796 > M1803. Next base: position 11,268 of record JAGSGY010000054.1, read on the forward strand.
GAGCCGAGGTCGCCTGGCCCACCCACTTCGGGCCCACCTCCCAGCTGGCCGAGATCGCTTCGGAGCTGCACCGTCAGCTGGACGACTACGCCGCTCTCGTGGATGAGGCCGACGCCTCGGGACGCACGGACAACGCACTCGACGCCTTTTGTGGCGAGCGCGTACGCGCCTTCTTCGCCGCCGAACTCGCGCAGCACGGGCTGGACGGGGATGCCGACCTCGAGAAGACCATCGCCATCGATGTGGAGCTGAACGGCCAAGGGGTCGCCTTTGCCGTGAAGAAGCGCCGCTTCAAGCGCTCCAGGCGCTAGCCCTTCATGACCTCGATGGGCCGCATCATCGCCCGCACGAAGGGCATGTGTGGCTCCATCTCCTCGCGGCCCCAAGCCATCGCGGTGAAGGCGTCGCGCACCGGCGGAACCAGGTTCATCGGCGAGAGCATGCGCACGAACGGGTGGTAGAGATCCGCGAACTCGAGGTCGCGGTTCACGTTGTCGGCCCGCACGATCTGCTGGACTGGGAACCACGCCACGCGACGCGCGTTTGGAGCAAAGCAGTCGAGCGCGAGCACGAAGCAGTTGCGACGTCCGCCCACGTCACCGGCCACCGCGGTCTCCCAAGCGATGCGCGCCGGTACGTTGGAGACCAGTCCGCCCTCACCGAGGCGGGTGATGCCGTGCGAGGCGTAGAGCGTGTCGAGGATGCGGTGCATGCGCGGGTCATCGCGAAGCACGTCGTAGTGAATGATGCCGGGAATCGCCGCGGAGAACCCGGCCGCGTCGAGTACATCGAAGTCCTCGGTGCCCTCGGTCCGACCGAGCACCACCTGAACCAGCTTGTCGCGCCGAGCCAGGAACTCGCGCAGCATCGCCGCGGTCTTCACCACCGTGCGGATGCTTGCCCGCAGGCTGGAGCGCATGTCATCGGCGAGCAGGGTCTCGTAGTAGTCGAGGTCGTGCTTCATCGCGTCGACGGTCATGCCGGCGGACACGATCTGAAGCGGAATCTCCATGTCAGAGAGCGCCAGCGGACGTTCCCCATCGAGGAACAGATGGCCGAGGGCGGCGCGCAGGTACAGGCGAAGCGTCGCCGGAATGCCGTAGCGATTCTCGGACTGCAGGACCCGAAACACGCCGGTCCAGGTCAGGCTGCGAGCCGCCGAGACGAGTGGCGCAGCATCAAAGCGGCGACGGCGCGCACGGAACATGCTCATCAGTGCGCCAATGCTGGTTCCCGCCATCAAATCGGGGATGAGTCCGCTGCGCTCGAGGGCTTCATAGGCGCCGGGGTAAACGTAGCCGGCACCGCCTCCGCCGCCCGAGACGACGAGGAGCTTTCGGGTGGTGATCTCCGCTTCGAGGCTGTCGCGATCAATCGGCAGATGCTCGAGGACGGATGCCCGGGCGTTGCGGGTTCGCTCGACGAGGTCGGGAAGTGCGCGTGCGACCTCCCAGAGCGTCTTCGCCTTCTCGAGTCGCGGCTCCAGCGCTTCGCGAATGCTCATGGCGTGCAAGTGATTCAGTCCGCCAACATCGATATCCTCGCCGTCGACGTTGCGGACCTCGGTCAGCCTGGCGAACGACACGACGTAGCGGAGCGCTTCGAGCAGGCTGTGGGCATCTTCGTCGGGCTTGTCGAGCGCCATGTGCACGATGCGTCGCTCGAGTGCGTCGAAAGGACGACGGCGAGCGGCCCAGCGGTCGGTATCGTAGCGTTGCCTCATGCGGGTTCCGTGCCAAAGAAGTCGCGAACGGCAGCACCCGGGTCGTCGGCGACCTCTGGCATCCAGTCCTCGGGAAGCAGCGCCGCCACGTCACGCCAGCGAAAACGTCTGCCGACGAGCAAGACCACGCCGCGGTCTTCAGGGCGACGGATCAGACGCCCAGCGGCCTGAATGACCCGGGTCATGCCAGGAACCAGAGAGGCGTACAGGAAACCCTGTTCGTACCGAGATTCATAGTACTCACGAAGCAGATCGCGCTCCAAGCCGACAGGAGGAAAGGCGGGCCCCGCCACGAACACAGCATCCAGTGCGCCGGCCGGCAGGTCGATTCCCTCTCCAAAGATACCGCCCAAAACGGCTGCGAGCACGACTGGCCGTCCCCCTTCGCCCAGTCGAGCGAGCCATTCGGCGCGAAGGGACGGAGCCATGGCCTTTCCTTGCATCAGCACGTCACGCTCCGCCAATGTCCATCGGCTGGCCAAGTCGTCGAGCATCGCGAAGGAAGGAAAGAACACCGCGACGTTTCCGGGGACGGCCCGAATACACTCTTGGAGCAGGTCTGCAGTGGGCTGCGCGTCGCGGCGGCGGTCGCGGTAAGCGGTGGACACCCGAGTGCCGACGAGCACCTTGCGGTTCTCTGGAGGGAACACGCCCTCGATGCGCAGGTGATGCATGTGGTCGGGATTGAGGCCGAGCAGATCGCGATAGAATCGCGGCGGCGAGAGCGTCGCGGACGCCCCTACGAAACCGCCCAGTCCCTCGATTCGTGGCCCGAGAAACGGCGACGGGTCCAGGCAAAGTAGAGCAACCTGCTCATGTCCCGGACGCTGGGCGACGAGCTGCACCGTCTCCTCCCCGGAGTCGACGAGCACCGAGACAAAGCGCGCGACGGCACGGGCGAGGTCGAGAAAAGCATCCTCACGGTCGTCTGGCCGCCGCTCAGCTGCGCGAAGCAAGGCGTAGTCGAGCCCAAGCTCGTCAAAGCGTTCGGCGAGGTCACGCCAGTGGCGCTTTGAGAGATCGGCGATGGCCATCCCATCGCGAGCGCGGCCAAAAGCGGCACCCGCAGCGTCGCAGATCGCATCCTCGGTATCGCGAGCCAGCCGAGCAAAGGCCGCGTAGTCCGGCCGTTCATCGAGCGCCTCGGCCGCCTCACGAGCCATGCGGGCGCTCACCCGCGGCGAGCGGTAGCCACGCGCACGTTCCACCAGCTGATGCGCCTCATCCACCACGACAATCCACTTGTCGGCGCCCTCAGCGAAGAGCCGGGCGGAACGCACGTCGGGGTCGAAGACGTAGTTGTAGTCACCCACAACCACATCGACGTGCTCGGCCAGGTCCCGCGCGAGCGCGTGCGGACAGAGCTCACACGACTTGGCCAGCGCAGCGACCGCCTCGGCTCGACCTGGTTCCAGGGCCACCCCTTTCTGCACCGCGTCGGTCGCGCGGCGCTTGTCGTAGTAGGACTCGGCAAAGCCACAGACCTCGGGCCGGCAATCCACCAGCTCCTGGAGGCAGGCGTTCTCGCGTGAGGTGAACGCGACCGCCGACAGCTCGAGGCCCTCGGCGACAAAGCGCTCGAGCGTGGCGGCCACCACGCCCTGCTGTGTGGTGCGGCTCGTCGCCCAGTACACCTGCAGATCGTTCTTGAGCGCGTAGCGAAGCACCGGGTAGAGCACAGCCGCTGTCTTGCCCATGCCCGTGGGCGCCTCGACCAGCACCGGCTCTCGGGCGGGAAGTGCCTCGAGCAGCCGGTCCACCACCTCGTCCTGCCCAGTCCGCCAACCCGCGAACGGCATCGGCACGGTGGCCGCGCGGCGACGCTCGAGCCAGGCCAGACGGCGATTGCGCGCCTTCACGAGCTCGGTCACCCGATCGAGAACCAGGGCCTCGACGGCATCGGCATCGAGTGAGAGTGCAAGCACGTGGCGAGAGCCATCGACCACGCTGATCAGCACGAGCCGGCCGCGCACATCGGCCTTTCCCCCGGCCCGCAGCATGTACAAGTACAGCTCGAGCTGCAGCGCGTAGTCGGCCCAGTCGTCGAGTTCAGTTGCGTAGAGCTGAGCCGCGAGCATCGCCGTGGACTTCAGCTCCTCGACGATCGTGAAGCCACCCTCCTCGGTGAGGCCGTCGACGCGGCCGTGTAGCTTCACCGTCCAGCCCTCCACGACGAGCTGGTGGGTGAGTCGGACCTCGGCCCGGTACGCGGAATCCTGCTCGGCGCGGTCGGTCTGCCAGGTCTCGTGCACCTGGCGGCCGAGGGCCATGCGTGCCGTTCCGCCGACCATGCGCGGCGACAGATGGCCTCGTGCCGGCCCCGCCTCGACGAGATCGCGCACCGAGAGCGACAGCGTCTTCGAGGCGTCGTCGTAGCGTAGGGTCACCCGAAGGAACTAAGCCAAACGACCGCGCATGGCATCAAAGCCGTACTCGTCGATGACCTCGGCGGCCTGTGCATGCCAGCGCTTCCCCTCCTCGGTGCGTCCGCACGCCGACGCCGCAGCCGCAGCGCGCAGCAGGTAGTCGCCCACCCACTCGGGCCCGTAGTGCATCTCGTCCGACACAGTCGCCGCATCTCTCCAGGCGTCCGCGGCCTCGGACTGCTGCCCGGCGAGTGCGAAGCCCACCGCCTTGTAGACGGCCTTGTGATAGTCCTCGCGGCCTCCAGACCAGTCGCGCATGGCCTTGTCGTAGTCGGCGCGACACTCCTCGAGCACCTCCTCCCAGCCGAGCTCCAGACCCGCGACCATGGTCGCCTCCATGAGGTTGAGGAACTCGTGACGCGACACGTTGGCCTTCTTCAGGGCCACCGCGTGCATCTCGTGCGCACGCCGTCCCAGAGCCTCGTCCCCCATCCACGCCGCCATACGAAGCGCTGTGCGGGCGATCTCCATCTGCACCCAGTACACGCTCTGGTTTCCGGGCGACGCCCGAGTGTGGCGGTGCGAGCCCGAGCCGAACTGACTCGGCGTCATGCCGTCGTAGCGGTCAATCAGCGCCGTCATGCCCGCAAGATCCCCACGACACGCCATCTGCCATGAGGACAGCTCGTCCGCGAGGGCCGCCATGTATGGGTCCGAATGCGCCTCGTAGTGGGCCTTCACGGCTCCGAGGAGCGGCAAGATGCGATCGGTCGCGTAGCCAGCGAAGTCCCAGTACTTGCGAATCGTGTCGTTCGCGACGTGAAACGCCTTGCCCCCCTTGAGGTGCGCAAACGGCTTTCCGTGGGCGACGACGTCGTCGAGCGACGCGAGCATCTCTTCGGGTCGGTCGCTGTCGCGAAACAGGTCTGCCAGACGCCACGACGCGGTGTTGAGGAGCTTGTCCTCCTTCGCGAGTCGAGCGAGCTCGATGGCACGCTGAAGGGCTGCAGCTGCCCCATCCAAGTCGCCGGCCTGACGCGCCTTGCGGGCTTCTCCCAGCTTTCCGTACACCGCGCGCTTGTCGGCCATAGACCCTCCACGGAGGTTCTACACCGAGAGACGGCGGGGTGTGGGGTGAGGCCTCTAGCAGTCGAAGCAGAAGCAGGACTCCCCGAGATGGCCATTCCAGTAGGCCACGGACTGATGGCCCCAGATGCCGCAGTCCATCAGACCGGCGTTGTCGTCGAGCATCGACACATTCCAGGTCAGCTCAGAGACGCCGTGCACGCCGCACTCAAACAAGGTGGTGCTACCCGCCACGACATTGCCAACCGTGCTCACCTCAGTGAGGGTCAGGTCCCAGACGTCCCAGCTGCCGTCCTCGGCATATTCGACGTTACGCATCGGGTGACTCTCGGACCATACGCCGACCGTCGAGCCCGACGGCGCAGTCCACTGGGAGCTCTCGAAGATCTCGAGGTGGACATCACCCGCCCAGCCGTCGGTCGTCACGTCGTAAGTGTATGCGTTGTTCGCGCAGTCCCACACGATGGTGCTGACCTGCCAAGGGCCCGCGTAGGCATCGGTGTCGGTGTCGGTGTCGGTGTCGGTGTCGGTGTCGGTGTCGGCGTCGGAGTCCGAGTCGCTGTCCGAGTCGCTGTCGCTGTCGCTGTCCGAGTCAGTGTCCGCATCACCACCGCCTCCGCACACGGTTGCGCCTGCGCAATCGGGGTCGTCGCAGTCGAACAGACCATCCGCGTCGTTGTCGGCGTCATCGAAGCACTCGCCGGCCATGTCGCCTTCACGGAGGACCTCCTCGCACGAGGCACACACCAACAAGAACACCACACTCCACCGAGCCAACGACATCCGAACTCCAAGCTGCTTCCCACCATACCGGAAGTCGGAGCCCTACATCAGGTGCCGGGGGTCCACGTCGACGTGAAGGCGAACACCCTTGCCGAGCGAAGGCTTGAAGAAGCGACGTACGTCCGCAAGCCAGGCCCTGAACACGCGAAGGTCTGCGCCTCTCAGCACAATCTGGAAGCGCCACCGGCCGACGAGCCTGGCCATGGCTGCCGGTGCCGGGCCCATTACGTCGACGCCCGGCGCATTTCGGGCGGTCTGGCGGAGCTTCTTGCTGAGGTCGCTCGCCGCCAGCTGTACCGCGCGACGGTCGACGCCGTCGAGGCGCAGCAGGACCATGCGGGTGTGCGGCGGGTAGCGGAGCGTCTCGCGCAGGCGGAACTCGCGCTCGTAGAAGCGCTCGATGTTGCCGAGCTCCTGCAGTGCGTAGTGCTCGGGCTTCCAGGTCTGGAGGAACACGCGACCCGGAGCGTGCCCGCGGCCGGCCCGTCCAGCGAGCTGCACAAGCAGTGCGGCCGTGCGCTCCGCCGCGCGGAAGTCGGGCATGCGAAAGCCGTGGTCGGCACTCACGACGACCGCCGTCTGCACCCCGGGAAAGTCGTGGCCCTTAGCGATGATCTGCGTGCCGACCAACAGCTGGGTCTTCTTGAGACGGAACGCCTCGAGGATGCGGTGGTGCGACCCGCGGACGGCCGTCGTGTCCGCATCCATACGCCCGATGGAGACCCCCGGGAACAGGCCGGCGAGCACTTCTTCGACCCTCTCGGTGCCCTTGCCGAGCTCTTCGAGGCCGGGCTTGCCGCAGGCGGGACAGTCGTCGGTGTAGGTGCGCTTGAGCCCGCAGTAGTGGCAGGACAGGGTGCGCGCGCGCTGGTGCAGCGTCATGGTGATGCCGCAGTTCGGGCACTCCCAGGTTCCGCCACAGCTCGTGCACTGCACCATGGTGGCGTAGCCGCGGCGGTTGTAGAGCACCACGGCCTGGCCGCCTTGCACGAAGGTCTCGCGCAGCGCCTCGACCACGACGGGGGCGAACACCGGCCGCTTGCCGTCGTCTCCGGGCTCGAGCTCGGTCAGGTCCACCAGCTCGATCTTCGGCACCGGCCGGGGCGTGGCGCGCTTCGGAAGGCGGAGCATGGTGTAGCGCCCAGCCTTGGCGTTGGCCCAGCTCTCCATCGAAGGCGTCGCCGAAGCCAACACGACCGGGCAGTGATGGCGGGTGCCGAGCACCACCGCGAGGTCGCGGGCGTTGTAGCGAAGGCCATCGTCTTGCTTGTACGAGTCGTCGTGCTCTTCGTCGACGACGATCAGGCCGAGGTCCCGGAAGGGCGCGAACAGCGCGGATCGGGCGCCCACGGCGATCGAGGCCTCACCCGCACGAATGCGGCGCCACTCGGCCAAGCGCTCGGACCCGGTGAGTCCCGAGTGGAGCACCGCGACGCCATCGCCGAAGCGACCCTTGAAGCGCCCGACCAGCAGCGGCGTGAGGCCGATCTCCGGAACCAACACGAGCACCTGGCGTTGCCGCTCACGCACCGCCTTGGCCGCTCCGAGAAACACCTCGGTCTTGCCCGAGCCGGTAACCCCGAACAGCACGAAGGTTCCTTCGGCCTCGGCCCCGGTCAACGCGGCGAGTGCCTGGGTCTGGTCGGGGTTCAGGGGGGGCGCAACGGCAGCACCCAGGGGGCTCTCTTCATCGAGTGGATCACGACGCTCCCTCTCGACGATCTCGACCGCACCGGCCTCGACGAGGCGCTTGAGTGCAGCGCGCACGGTCTGGCCTTGCTCGGCGACGAGCTCGGGCACATCGGCCGAGCCTCCGTCGCGCTCAAGGGCCTGTAGGACCGCCCGCATGCGCTTGCCGGCCTTGGGAAGCACGAGCAGCGGGTCCTTCACGAGCAACCTGGCCATGCGCACCATGCCGCGGGAACCCGAGACCTCCTTCTCTTCCCACAGCGCCAGATCCGCGCGGACGAGGGCATCCATGGCCTTCTTGATGACGTCCTTCTCGAGCTCGTCCTGAAGACGACGGACCAGCCCGCGCCGGGTGAGTCCCCGTCGGCTGATCACCTCGCGCAGCACCTGCGCCTTGGCTCCATCGATGCTTCGGGCCGTGAGCGCCTCGATGCCGTCATCGGTCGGGTGCAGCACGAGCATGGTCTTGGCCCGAATCTCGGACGGCAGCGCGGTCTGAATCACCTGGCCCAGCGGAGTCAGGTAGTAGCGCGACACCCACTCGAAGAACGCGAGTTGCCGGGCATCGAAGGCGGGCCGCTCATCGACCAGGCGCTGAATCGGCTTGACCTTGCCGACCGGCACGCCTGCCGAGTCATCGCTTAGGCCGACGACGTACCCGGTCTCAGAGGTGCGGCCGAAGGGCACGAGCACCACGTGGCCCACCGCGACCTGCATCCACGCCGGAACGGCATAGGTGAACGGCCCCTGCACGGGGCGAGCGATGGCGACCAGGGCAAACACGCCGACGGTGTAGCACGCCCCGCGGACACAAACTGTCCGCTCGAATTCTAGAGTGCGCTGTACTTCGCGGTCGTCGCGAGCGAACCGACCTCGGTCCCCTCGTAGTTGACGGGCTCGTTGGCGGTGTACGTGTAGGTGCTGCCGTCGTCGGTCGCATCACCCATCTCGGTCCAAGTCCCCTGGTTGACCCAGTAGATCTTCCAGGTCGTCGCCGAGGTGAACACCACGCCGTACTTGCCGGTCGTCGGACGCGGGCCATTCGGGTCCGCCGGGCAGTCATCGGAGGGGTAGGCGAGCGTGCCGGTGTAGATGCGGTCGCACTCGGCGCAGTCGTTCGGGTAGAGCACGTCCATGTCCGACGTCACCCGCGTGGTGCAGTCGCTGGCCCCGCCGAGCTTCGCGAGCGCGTTCGCGTCGAAGGCCAGAGTGATGTCCGTCGCAATCGCCAGCGGCCACGCACAGCTTGCATCGCCGGCGCAGTCGTCATCGGCGCAGTCGATCAGGCTGTCGCCATCCTCGTCGACGCCGTTGTCACAAGTCTCGACGGCGGCAGCTCCGCTGTCGTCAGCGGAGTCGATCACATCGTCTTCGGGCGAGGAGTTGCAGGCGACAAGCAGGACGGTCAGGGCGAGAATGCGGGTCATGGGGCTCTCCGGCGAGCGACACCCTACTCTGAGCCCGCGTCGCTTTCAGGTCTGAGCGTCTTCTCTCGCGCGAAGAGCCGCTTGCCAGCCGTCCTTCAGCTCTGGCGTCGGGGGCATCGAGAACCCCGGGTAGAGTTCCCAGGAGCGCGGGTTCAGCTTTGCGAGCAACCTGCGCGAGCGGGTCTCGCCATCTGCTGCCGAGGTGTCTTTCGAGGCCCAGGCAAGACGCAGAAAAAAGAACAAGAAGCGCCAGTACTCGGGCAGATCTCCGAGCCACGACCGCCAGATCGCCACTCGACTCGCCGGCTCATCGAGGGTCGCGAGGGCGTATCCATAGGGCTCGAGACAGTCGGCGGTCTGCTCCTCGAGAAAGCGAAGCTCCGCGGCCGTGTAGGCCGTTCGCCAGCGGGGTTCGACAGGTCCGGACCGAGGTGCCTTGGTCGCGGACTGAAACCACGGCACCGGCGGCAGGTCCTCGGCAGGCGGGCCAAAGGTCGGATGGTCGAGCACCTGCTCGCTCCATTCCTCGCCGACATGCGCGAGCACCTTCCCCATCACCGCACGAGGGTCTGCGAGCAGGTCCTCGAGGCGAATCTCGAGGATGCGGTCCTTGAACGGCGCCGTCTGCTTCTCTTCGAGCTTGCAGAAGGTGGCCCCACCACACAGGCTACGCGTTCCCCAGGGCATGCGAGCGAGCGAGGCCACGACATCGCGTGGATCCCGGATGATGCGCACCACACGGGCGTCTGGGTAGTCGTCGAAGATGCGGCCGAGATGAGCGGAGTGACTGGGCGTCTTGTCGCCCCACCGCGGCTTTCCATACTGCGCCGCCTTGGCCTTCATCACGGCGGTGTACAGGGGATGAAGCGCGTCGGTGAGGGGCGGCAGCGTGTCGAGCAGCTCGGGACCGAGCCGTAGCCAGCGAAACGAGAAGCTGTTCGCGTAGTGCTCGATGTAGGCCTCTGGGCCCCGCTTCTTCAGTGGAAAGCCGGTCTCCCACAGGTAGAAGCTCGCCTCGTGGGTCAGGTAGATGCGCGGATGCGCAGACAGCATCATGCGCAGCAGCGTGGTGCCCGAGCGGCCGGTGCCGACGACGAAGATCGGGCTCTTTGCGGGGTCTAGCGTACTCACCTGCAGCTCATAGCCTCCCAGACCTGCGCTCCACGCCAAGAGCTTGCTAGGGTGCCGGCGTGAACGTCTACATCGAGCCCACCGAGCGCCGCATCGCACCCTTCGGGGACGCGCCCGCGGACGTGCCGATCGCGAATCGTCCGTTGTCGGAGTGGCAGGCCGAGATGATCGCGGACGCGGGCCTCACTCGCATCGACGCGCTCACCGCTCCGTGCGTGGTGGTGCCAGACACCCTGTTCGCGACCGGGGACGTGCTGCGTGCCTTGGTCGATGGTTCCGCAGGAAAAAACGCGACGCTGGTGCTCGCGAGCTCGCGCTTTGGCGAGAACACGACCCACGTGCAGCCCGGTGTCGTCGCCGTCGAGGCCGGCTGGCGCTTCGAGACGGTGCGGGTGGTGAGCGGCGGCGATGAGCCTTCCATTGACGTCGTCGTCGACCCTGACGAAGACACCTTCGAGCTGCCGCTGCCGAAGCAGTTCGGCGGTAGCACGACCATTGCCCTGCCGAAGAACCCGGTCATGACCCTGCATCACTGGGTGCACATCCTCTGGGCCAACCAGGCAGCCGGCTCCTCCGAGCTGCGTCGGGTTCCGCGCTGGCTCGGCATCCTTCGGGTGATCTGGGCGGTCATCCGCGCCCGCTCGATCAACAAGTGGAAGGTGCTCACCAAGCTGAACACCATCGGCAAGGGATGCGACATCCACCCGACGGCGGTGGTCGAGGGCAGCACCCTCGGAGACAACGTCACCATCGGGCCCTACGCGCGGGTCCTCTTCTCGCGACTCGGCGATAACGTCACGGTCATGAGCGGGGCCGAGGTCGAGGCCTGTACCCTCGGCGATGGATCGGCGGTCGCCCAGCGCTCGGGCCTGCGCATGTGCGTGCTCTACCCAGGCGCCTTCGCGAGCCAAGTGCAGTTTCAGTTCGGTGTGCTCGGCGAGGACGCGCTCACCGTCCCAGGCACCTTCAGCATCGACCACAACTTCGACCGCAACATCCGCGTGCCCCTGGACGGCAAGCTCTGGGACCTCGGCACCCGCTTTATGGGCCTAGCCATCGGCCATCGCTCGAAGGTGGCGACCGGTCTCTGGTTTGCGAGCGGAAGGTCGATTCCCAACGACGCGTTCGTGATCCGCGACCCGAGCGAGGTGGTGCACAAGATCCCGGAGGTCGCGCCCGAAGGCCCGCTCGTACTTCGAGACGGAGAGCTGGTGCCCTGGAAGGCGTAGCGCTCTTGGGCGCAACGGCGCACGACGGGTCGCCGCAGGCCTCATCGAAGGGCCTACTGTGCCGCGAGGGTCTCGAGGTAGACGGGGTCGAACGGGAAGTTGTCGACGTTCGCAATCTTGAGCTCACGATCGAGCACGGGAAGCGTCGGGAACCCGCCGAGCAGCATCGGCGACATCGTGGACTTGGGGTCGGCCAACATCGGATGCGTGACGCTGTACTCGAGAATCCACTGGTCGAGGTTCTCGGGCGTGGCAGGACCGTTGTTGCCCTCGAGCATGACGCCGAGGATTACGACACCATCGTCGGCGAGGTCCACGGAAGTCGCTTCGACAAGCGGCGCCTCGTCCTGGCAAGGCCCACACCACTGCGCGAAGAGAATCAGCTGCACGACCTGGCCGTAGAACTGGTACAGCTCCACTTCGTCGCCGTTCTGGTCGATGAAGGTGAAGTTGGCGGGCACCTGGCCCAACGCATTGCCCGTGGCCGCCAGGTCAGCCGGCATGTCCTCTTCGAACGCGTGGAACCACTGGTTGTCGGGCCCGTAGTACGCAGGCTCTTCCTCCACGGTCTCGTCCACGCCGCCGGAGCAGGCCATGAGGGGGAACAGAACAATGGGGAGTAGGTGACGCATCGGACCTCCAGGCGCGGCCACCATACAGCCTCCCGCTCCGATTTGCCGGCGAATCTTGCGCCAAACTCGTGTTGTCGATGACGCCCGTGAAGTAGCGTGTCGCTCAAGGCGTGGAGTCCCCATCACAGCCCGTGTCCCAACCCTTCCGCTCTCCGACCATGAAGAGGCCCAGCGCCCCGAGAGCCTGGCCTTCGATGCCGCGCACGGGGTCGAGACGGCGAGCTTCGCGGCCTGGCACACCTACGAGCCCAGTCCGCCCTCCGTGGTCGAGGCGGTGCTCGATGCCCTAATGGACAGAATCGAGGGGGCCAGCATCGACGCGGCCGACTGCACGTTCATCGACATCGGCTGTGGCAAGGGACGCGTGCTGCTGATCGCCTCACAGCGCGGCTTCTCGCGCGTTCTCGGCGTGGACCCCGCGAACAAGCTCTGCCGTGCCGCCGAGCAGAACGTGCGCACATGGTCTGCTCGGCATCCCGACGCGACCCGCATCGACGTGTGGTGCGAGGACGCCAGCCGGCTGACCTGGCCGAAAGGTCCCCTGTTGCTGTACCTCTACAACCCCTTTCACGAGGCGGTCATGGACCGAATGGTCCGCTCGCTGCCGCGCGACCGGCCCGTCTGGCTCGCCTACGTGAACCCGCTGTTCGCGGAGCCTCTGCGGCGCCATGGCTTCGCCCTGATCGAAGAGGCCACCGAGGTCGACCACTACGCGTGGAAGCTGTTCCGCCGGTAGCTACCCCAGCGCCAGAATGACGTCGGCCGCAGTCACGGCCCCACCTGCACCCTCGAAGCTCGCCTGAATGGTTCGAGCGGCGTCCCGGTAGGCGGGCTCATCGAGCACGGTCCGCACAGCCCTTGAGAGCTTTGCGGCGGTCACCCGACCAAAGGGCACCCGAACGCCCGCTCCGGCGGTCACCACCTGGGCAGCCACAACCGGCTGATCATCGGTGATCGGCAGCAGCACGACCGGAAGGCCGTGGGCCAGCGCCTCGCAGGTGGTGTTGTGGCCCGCGTGGCAAACCACGGCATCGAGGTGCGGAAGTAGCGCCAGCTGCGGCACGAAGTCCCGGCGAATCACATTCGGGGGCGGGTCGGGCACGAGCGACTCTGGCGCCACGAGAATGACCTGGAGGTCTTCGGCACCGAGGCCCGTGCAGACGGCATCGTAGAAGCGCTTTCCCCGCTCGCTGTTCACGGTACCAAGCGAGACGAGGACCTTCGCGCGGTCCTGCAGCGCGTCCCAGGGGAACGCGACTTCGCTCCGGCCGGTCGCGATGGCCGGCCCCACGAACACCGCTTGGTCTGGGTAGCTGGAGCGCTCGCCGGCCACCTCGGGCGTCGAGAAGATGATCACGCGTTCGGGCGACACATCGGCGTTGGCGACCGGGTCGACACCCACGTCGCGCTGGATCTGGAGCACCTGCTCGCGCTGCCACTCCGCGACCTTGGGGAACGCATCGAGCGCGTCGCCCAGACTTGCCGACGTCGTGGCCGAGGTCACCCAGCGAATGCCGAGCTTGCGTGCGACCAGCGCACCCGCGACGGCCTGGTGATCGACGACCAAGAGGTCAGGTGCAAAGGCGGTGACCCGCTCTTCGGTCTCAGCGAACGATGCGCGTGCCAGCGGCGCGATGAAGTCTTCCCAGAAGACCTTGAGAGCGGCCATGCCACGCACCGATCGCGCCTTGCGAGACACCGCCGCCGCATGGGCCGGGTCGCCCTCACCCAAGGCGAGCAAGGTGCCCCCACGAGGCAAGCGCCCGGCGAGCTTGCTCGCGTGTCCCAACCAACCCACTTCGTGTCCGCGGGACAGAAGCTCAGCACCGACGGACAGGGTCGGGTTGATGTGGCCGGTGAGCGGCGGCACCACGAAGAGTACGCGCATCAGATCTCCCCAAACCAGCGGACGATGCGGTCACGCACCTGGGCGGTCGCTTCCCAGATGACCGAGTGGCTGCAGCCGTCGAACACATCGAAGACCACGTTCTCGCCGGCGTCAGCGAGCAGTTGACCATCGCCGAGCACGTCGGACTCGGCACCGTAGATGGCGAGGATGGGAAGTGAGAGCGCGGCGAAGGCCTCGTCGGGCCAGGACGTGGAGGCTCTGAGGTCCTCGAGCAACGTGGTGCCCTCGACCAGGGCCCCAGCCTGCTTGGCCAGGCGGTTGCGCTTGCGGCTGGAGTGGCGACCGAGCCAGCTGGCGAACACACGCTCGATGGTGGCGTCGCGCTCCTCGCCCGTGGTCGCGAGGGTGCCAACCATGGCCTCGCCCCAGCCCTTTCGGGGAAGCAACGCGTCGACGAGCACCAGACCCCGCACCCGCTCGGGGTAGCGAAGTGCGCACGCCACCGCGAGTAGGCCGCCGAAGCTGTTGCCGACCAGGTGGGCCTGTTCGATGCCCTCGGCGTCGAGCAAACCGACGAGCTCATCCACCAGCGTATCGAGATCGTAGCCCTGCGTAGGACGCGCGCTGCGTCCATGCCCACGCAGGTCGTAGAGCCGCACGCCGCGGAGCTGCGCCACCGGGTTGGCGACGGTGAAGTACCAACTCGAGAGGTTGTCCATCACCAGGCCATGCGCGAAGACGACGTCTGCAGGCCCATCTCCGAGGCGCTGCACGTGCAGGCCCACGCCGTTGACCGACACCTCAGCCATGCAGGAACTCCACGATGGTGGAGGTGAGCAACTGCGGCGACTCGACCGGAACGAAGTGACCGCCAGGCACGATGGAGAGGCGGCTGTTCGGCAGGCACTGCGTGAGCCGTTCAGCGGCCGGGCGACAGGCCGAAGTCTCGCCAAACACGAGCAACGTCGAGGCTGAGACGCCGGCAATCTGGGCGTCGGTGAGGCGTGGCTCGCTTCGCACATCGGCGAGCAGCGTCGTGTCTTGGACCAGCGCGCGAATGCCCTCGACCAGCCGTCGGGCGCGGCGACCGCCACCGAGCACGGCCTCCCGCACCGCCTCGGGAAGCATCGCCAACAGCTCTTCGGGGCCCGCGTTCTCGGCAATGTCGAACACGCCCGCATCGCCTGGAGGGAGCGGCAGGTCGACCAAGACGAGCCGACGAACACGGCCGGGGTGCTGCATCGCGAAGGTCAGCGCCACCAGCCCACCGTAGGAGTGACCGACCAGGTCGATGGGCTCGGCTACCGCGACTGCATCGAGCAAGCCCGCAACGTCCGCGCGGAGGGTGGCGAGGTCGTAGCCCGTGCTCGGACGGGAAGAGCGACCGTGGCCGCGTAGATCGGCCATCCACACGGTCTGCCGGGTCGCCAGCGCCGGCGCCAGCGTGAAGTACCACTGCGCCAACGAGCCGAGCAGCAGGCCGTGGAGACAGAGGACGGGCGGGCCCTCACCCATCGACAGGGCGTGGACGCGGAGGTCGGGAAGCTCGATCAGCGGCACGACTCGACGAAGTCGACGACCTCGCCCACGGTGAGGGCGATGATCTGGTCCAGCTCGAGGTTCGAGATCCAGCCCACGAAGTCGACGTGGTCGCCGAAGTGGGCCTGCACGGACTCGGCGAGCGCGACAAACTCGATGCTCTCGAGCTCGAGATCGTCCGAGAAGGAGGTGTCGAAGGCGACCTCCATGTCGTCATCCCACTCGTCTCCGATGACGTCGCGGATGAAGCCAGCCAAGATCTGCAGGGTGTCTTCTCGGCTCATGTCTCGCTCCAGGCGACGATATGCGCGCCTTCGCGCACCAGCTTCACTGAGATGCCGTCCACCACGAGATGGTCCGCATCGCCCCCCTCTATCGCAAGCAGCGAGCGCGGGTCTGCACCGCGGCGCTGCGCGGCGACGGTCTTTGCAGCCTGCACACGTGCGGCGGCATCGGGCGCGCCGTCGAAAAAGGACAGATCACCAGCCGAAACAAAGCCTTCATCCACCGTTTCGACGGGGACCAATGCGATAGCTCCGGAGCCGTCGGACGCTCGTGCCACCGACACACCGGCGTCATGGGCGACCGCGACCTGCCACCCGGTCGCGGCGAGAGGACCGCCGAGCACCGGGGTGTCGAGGTCGGGACCCAGCGGCACCTCCACGGGGAACAGCGGCGGCACTCCGTCGGCGTGAAGCCGGAACCGCACGGCATCCTTCGCGGCGATGCGGTCATCGAGGAAGCGTCGCTGTCCACGCGGTCCCGAGGCGAGCATGGCCGCCCGCTCGGACTCGCCGAGGTAGCGACGCATCAGCCAGTCGCGGCTCGGTGCGCGGTGGGCCGACTCATCGAAGATGCGGTAGGCGCCGCGATCGACGGAGAGCATGTGGTGCTCGGGCTGCCGCATGACCGCCCAGACGTGCGGGTCGGTCTCGAAGCGGTGGTCGACCCAGTTTCGGATGCGGCACCAGAGCCGGCCCTCGTAGACCAGCTCGAGATCGGCGGCGAGCGAGCTGTCGTCGACCCCGAGAATGCGCACGCGACAGAGCACCTCTGCCCCAATCGGAGGATGGTCCTCGAACCACTCGATCAGGTCCATGCCGACGGGCATCGCGAGCTGGTCGAGGTCCTCGGCGGCCATCAGCCAGTAGCCCAAGATCTGGCCGGCATTGTCGAGCAGGGAACCGAGACCTTCGGGGGCGGTGATGATGCCCTCGATGCCTGAGTCGTCCATCGGTCCAAGGGTGGTGATGCCCTGGTAGCGCGGACCGTGGAACATCCAGCGCTCTTGGTAGAGCTGAACTGCGTCCACGGGGGTGGACCGGGGCGATGGCAGCGCATCAAACGCTGGCGCCGGCGCCGCTGGAAAGGCTGGCGCCATGCGGAGGCGGATCTCGGCGTAGTCGGTGATCGACGCACGGACCCAGTCCCCATCGCGCTCAGCGACGAGCTCGACCGTGATCTCGGGCTCGACGACGAGCCACTTGAACGCCTGAAGCTCCGTGGCTTCAACCACGACCCAGCCCGGCACGAGCTGGCGGGCCGCGTCGAGCAAGAGCTCGATGGTCATCGTCATCGGCACGACCGGGTGCCCATCGGAGGGTGTGCTCCAGCCCGGCGGCTGAGGGAAGAAGCTGTGGTCCCACAAGGCCGGATCCGTATGAACGGACAGCGTACGCGACCCAGACCAGCGCTTCGGCGCGCTGCGCTCCCGATAGGCCTCGAGCACATCTGCACCCGAGCGCGACAGTGCAGACAGCGCATCGCCGAACGCTGACATCACGGGACTGTCGTCGGTCGTGGCCACCGCTGTCGATGCGGAGAGACGGCCGCGAAGGTCAGGCCCAAGCGTGAGTAGCGGCGCACCGAGCGCGAGGTCCACCGTCGGACCGCGCTTGGGAACGAGTGCGTCGACCTCGACGTCTGCCCCCTCGACCCACAGCGCCAACGCGAGGTTTCGCAGCTGCGCCAGGCCGCTGCGCCGGGGTTCGTTGGCACTCACCGCGAGGTGCGGCTCCCCCGCTAGCGTATCGTCGACGAACCCGGTCAGCGACCCAGTGCCCACCTGCACGAAGACGCGCGCGCCCTCGGCGAACAGGCGCTGCACGAGCTCGGTGTAGCGAAGCGGCTCGACCAGGTGGCGAATCACCAGATCCCGGATGGCATCGGGCGCATCGGGGTAGCGTTCGACCGTCGTGGCCGACCAGAGCGGCAGGGCGGCGGGCTTGAGGTCGAAGTCCGCGAAGTGCTTGCGGTGCGGCTCGACATAGTCGGCGAACAATGCCGAATGAAAGCCCGACTTGAACGGCAGGACCTGGCAGATGACGCCGGCATCGATCAGTCGCTCACGTGCCACCGACACCGAGTCTTGCTCACCGCAGAGAATCACCTGGTGAAGGCAGTTGTCGTGCGAGATGGCGATGTCCTCGAGTCCGGCGATGGCCTCGCGGGCCTGGCCGACCCCGCATCCAGCGGCCGCAAACAGCACGCCGGGGACCTCGAGGGTTCCGGGGCCCGCCGCCTCGAGAAAGGCGTCGACCTCGGCATTCGAGAGCATGCCCGTCGCCATCATTCCCGACCACTCGCCGATGCTGTGGCCGAGCACGAGGTCGGGAGCGCAGCCGAGTCGCCGGAGCGCGGCATCGAGGAAACGTCCAAGCTCGACCACTCCCCTGCCCGTCTGTTCCAGGTCGGTGGGTGCCGTGTGAACCGGCGGCTCGAGCCCGAAGTGCTCGGCGACGGAGGCGACCTCGGGGGCAAACTGAGCCTCGATGCCGGGGAACATCCACGCGACCTTGCCGCCAGCGCTCACCAGACCAGACGGGCTGAACCAGATCGCACCCCGCCCACGCCAAGCTTCGCCGCGGACCACCGCCTTGCGAGCCCGCGCGATGCGCTTGGGCGTCGGATCGACGACGGCCAGCCTGCAAGGACCCTCACCGCCAGATCTCCCAGCGTCGAGGGCCACAAGCAGCGCCTCGGGCGTGGCGGCGGCGAGGCGGAGAACGAGGGCATCGGCCGCGTCGATGGGCTTGAGGGCGCGCGGCACTGCCACCGCATCGCCGTGGCCTTCGAGCACCACATGCGCGTTGATGCCGCCAAAGCCGAAGGCGTTCACCGCCGCCACCCGTTGTGGCGAGGACCAGGGCTTGGCCTTGCCGATCACCGAGAAGCGTGTGGCCTCGAGCTCTGCGCGCGGGTTGTCGCAGTGCAGCGATGGAGGCAGCACGCCGTGGTGCACCGCGAGCACCGCCTTGATCAGTCCTGCCGCACCGGCCGCCGGCATGGTGTGGCCGATCATCGTCTTTACCGAGCCAAGAACCGCTTCGGGCCCCTCGCCAAACACCTCGGTCAGGGTGCGCAGCTCGGCGCGGTCACCGGCGTTCGTGCCGGTGCCGTGGGCCTCGACCAAACCGAGGGCATCGCGGTCCACGCCGGCATCCTGCCAGGCGCGCTCGAGGGCGAGCACCTGCCCGGCGACCCGCGGCACCATCACCGAAGCGGCGCGTCCATCACTGGCACTGCCCACCCCGCGAAGCACCGCGTAGATCTTGTCCCCGTCGGCTTCGGCACGGTCGAGGCGCTTGAGCGCCAGCATGCCGATGCCCTCGCCGATCACCAGGCCGTCGGCGCCCTGGTCGAAGGCCGCGAGGGTGCCGCTACGCGACAGCGCACCGAGCTGGGCAAAAACCGACCAGAAGGTGATGTCGGGCGAGACGTGCACTCCGCCGGCAATCACCACATCGCAGCGGCCGTCGCGCAGCTCGCGAACGGCGTGTTCGACGGCAATCAGCGCACTCGCACAGGCGGCATCGACCGTGTACGCGGGACCATTCAAGTCGAGGCGGTTCGCGATACGCGACGCGGCGAGGTTCGGCACCAGTCCGATCGCGGTGTCGGGCCCATAGGCGCCGGCCTCATCCTGAAAGCGGGCCTTGATCGTCTCGACCACCGCCGGATCCAGCCCAGGCGCAAGCTCCCGTAAGATCGACGCGAGCTGGCCCGCCTCACGCACCTTCCGGTTCAGTCGAACCAGCCCCGGGGTCAGGTAGCCACCGCGTCCGAGGATCACGCCCACGCGCTGGTTGGCCAGACTTTCGCGGTCCAGCCCTGCATCGTCGAGGGCATCGGCCGCGACCTTCAGGGCGAGCAACTGATCGGGCTCAGCACCCTCGGCGGCCACCGGCATGATGCCGAAACGCCCGGCCTCGAAGGGCATCACATCCGGAAGAAAGCCCCCACGACGGCTGTAGACGCGGTCGACGGCCTTGCTGTTTGGGTCGTAGAACTCCCCGTCCCAGCGGGCATCGCTGGCCTCGGAAACGCAGTCGACGCCGCCCTTGATGTTGCGCCAGTAGCTCGCCACGTCGGGCGCACCGGGAAACACGCAGCCAAGGCCAATGACGGCAACTCCACGCTCCATCAACGCATCCGCTCGAGCTCGGCGCGCATGTAGACGACCTGTCGATCGGTGCCCGTCTGCAGCTCGCCGATCAACGCATCCACGCCCTCATCCGGGTCAATCAGTCCGATGCCGAGTCGCGCGTACTGCCGCTCGAGTGCGTCGGACACCATGCCGCCACCACCCCAAGGGCCCCAGTCCAAGGACACGGTCCGACCCGTCCGCGCATGGGCCAGGTGGTCGAGCGCGTCGTTTGCCGCGGCGTAGTCCGCCTGACCGCGGTTTCCAAACGCCCCAGCCACACTGGCGTAGAACGCGACGGTCGTCTCGTCGTCGACCGCGGAGAGCAGGTTGAGAGCGCCGAGGAGCTTGGTGTCCACCACCCGCAGGAAGCTCTCCTCGGTCTTGTCCCGCAGGAGCTTGTCTTCGAGCACACCAGCTCCGTGAACCACGACATCGAGACGGCCATAGTCACGCTGAACTCTTGCCACGACCGCAGCGACGGCATCGGCATCGCGGACGTCGACGGCCACGTACTCGAGCTTCGCGCCCGCGCCGCGGATGTACGCGAAGGTCTCGCGCATCACCCGCTGGCTGTAGAGCTTGCCCACCCGCTTCTCGATCTCGGCGGGACCGCTGGCCACCCCCTCTGCAATCACGGCGGCGCGAAGCGCATCTCGGCCCTCGGCACCCGCGAAGGCGGCGTCCTCGACCGCCGGGGGCTCAGGACTGCGACCCAGCAGAATGAAGGTGCCCTTGGAGCGCCTTGCCAGCTCTCGAGCGACCCGCGCGGTGATGCCTCGTGCACCGCCGGTGAGCAGGTAGACCGTGTTGGCGTCGAGCGTGCTGCGCGGCGCCGAGTCTCGATCCCGCGCCACCATCTCGCGCCCCTGGCGCTGTCCATCGCGCCACGACACCAGATCGTGGGTGCCGGTGTCGAGCAGCTCATCCCGCAGCTGGGCAACCCCATCGGTGCCATCGAGCTGCACCAGACGCACCGAGACCGGCCACTCCTTGCGCACCGTCTTCAGCAGCGCGGGAAGACCACTGGTTCCGCTCTGGGACACCACGAACAACCGCTCTGCGCCTGCCGCAATCGCCTGCCTGAGCAGCGCCGCCACCTTCCACAGCCGCCCCGGAAGCGAGGCGTCTGCACGCCACTCCTGCACAAAGAGCACCAGCGTGTCGACGCTGTCGGGCTCGAGCTCATCGCGCACCACGCGTACCCGAGCACCGTCCCCGGCAAGGGCCTCTTGAAGCGGCTCGGTCAGCGAGGAGCGGCCCACCAGGGCGATGCGCTGCTGATCGAGTCGACCCGCCACCGGTGCAGAAAGTGCCGTCGTGCGGGGAACAAAGCGAAGGAGACGGTCCGGAACGTCGAACGAGACTTCCTCGGTCGCGGGGGCGTCGCTGCCCTCGGCTTCGGAGCCCTCGAGCCAGTCGAGAATCCCGCGAAGGGTCTTCACGCCAGAGAGCTCCTCGACCAGCTTGTCGCGGTCGACCTGCCCGCCACCCAAGCCGAGCTCATCGGAAAGCACGCCGAGGATCTCGATGCGCTTGATCGAGTCGATAGACAGATCGGCTTCGAGGTCCAGGTCGAGGTCGAGCATCTCGGCCGGATAGCCGGTGCGCTCACTGACGATGCCGAGCAGGGCCTCGCCGGCGTCCCGATCGGGCTTGGCCTCGACCGGGGCCTCTTCGAGTGTCGAGGGCGCGGCGGCTTCGGTCGGTGGTGCGTGTTCACCCAGGTAGGCCAGCATGATGCGGCGCTGGGTCTCGGCCTGCTCTTTGAGGGTCTCGAGGTAGTCGAGCACCACCCGGTCCCGTCCTCCGGCGAGGGACGTGATGACGGGCTCCGTGACGGGAGTCATCGCAAAGTCGGGCAGCTCGCCACGCGTCGGCCAGGCGCGGTGACCGTTGACCTTCCACAGGGTGGGTGATGGCAGCGGCGGTGCCTCGTCCAAGGCCACCGCTCGGCAGCCGCGACGTGCGAACAGCGGCGCGAGATCGACGGGAATGCCGTGCACAGCCAGCTGCGCAACGAGACGGACCAGGCCATCCAACGCACCGCCTCCCCGGGGGTCCTCGAGCGACAGTGCCGTGATGTCCCGGTCTCCCAGCGTCTTCTCGACGAAGCGAGTGAGGACGCGCCCCGGTCCGACCTCGAGGAAGATCCGCGCTCCCGCGGCATGCATGGCCTCGAGCTGCTCCACGAAGCGAACCGGCGAGACGACGTGCTCCGCGAGGGTCTCGGCGACCGCGACGGCATCGGCGGCGTAGGGCGCCGCGGTGCGGTTCGCGTAGACCGTGGCCTCGGGCGCGCGAACCGAGAAGTCGGCGAGCGCATCGGCAAACGCGTGCCGCGCATCGGCGACGACCGGCGAGTGGAAGGCCGCGGCGACGGGAAAGCGCTTGACCTGAATGCCTGCCGCTTCGAGCCGCTCTTGCGCCGCGGCCACCCCCTCAGTCGTCCCGGAGA
Organism: Pseudomonadota bacterium; assembly: GCA_023954855.1. GTDB lineage: Bacteria > Myxococcota_A > UBA796 > UBA796 > M1803. The sequence goes on from JAGSGY010000054.1 coordinate 33,603, forward strand.
TCACGGTCTGGTTGGGGTCGTTGAGGTTCGCGAGCACCACGCGGTCATCGAGGTGCTGGGCCACCGCATCGGCGGGCGCCTTGGCCGAAGCCATCGTGCCCGGGTCATCCCCAGCGGCTGCGAGAATCACCTCGCCGCGACGCGTGGACAGCGCCGTCAGCTCCGCGGGGTCGAGCGCGCCCGCCACACTGAGCGCGACCAACTCACCGTAGGAATGGCCCGCGAGCTGATCGGGCTTCACGCCCAGGGTACGCATCAGCGCTGCAGCGGCGGTCTCGACGAGGCCGAGCGCGGGCTGGGCCACGCGGGTGTCGGTGAGGGCTGCGCGAACGCCCGCACGCCGGGCCGGATCGAAGGTGTCGGCCGTGTAGAGCTGCTCGGCCCATCCCTCGGGAAGCAGCTCCTGAAGCTCGGGGAATGCGACAAACAGCTCACCGAGCATGCCTGGACGCTGGCTTCCTTGGCCGGGGAACAAGAACGCGACCTTGCCGGGCTCGGCGCCTGTCGAGCGCAAGATGCCGCGCCCGTTCTCGCCGGCGATGGCGCGCTCGAGCTTGTCGCGCAGGTCGTCACGATGATCGGCCACGATGGCGAGCTGGACCGGACCGTCGCCTCGCGAAGCCACGGCGGCCGCCAGGTCGCGAACCGTGCTCGTGTCCAGATGCTCCAAGACGCGCTCGAGGTCGGCGAGGTCGCGAAAGACCAGCACCTCGGAGGGCCAGACCTGAAGACCCCGCACCTCCGGCTTCTGTTCGTGGCCGCGCATCAGCAGGTGGAAATTGGTGCCACCAAATCCGAAGGCGCTCACCGCACCGTGTCGCTCTGCACCCGGCCAAGGCGCCGGCTGGCTGCGGAAGACGAAGGGGCTGGTCTCGGGACTCCAGGCCGGATTTGGCTGGCGCACGTGAAGCGTGGGCGGAAGCACCCGGTGATGCAGCGCCAGTGCGACCTTGATCATGCCGGCGATGCCTGCCGCGCACTTGGTGTGGCCGATGTTCGACTTCACCGAGCCGAGGGTCACCTGCCCAGGCCGCACGCCGGCGCGCGAGTAGACCTCGGTGAGGGTGCCGAGCTCGGTGCGGTCGCCGACCACCGTTCCCGTTCCGTGCGCCTCGACCAAGCCGACCGCCGTCGGGGCGATTCCGGCGCGTTCGTAGGTGCGCTCGAGGGCGCGCATCTGCCCCTCTTTGCGCGGAGCGGTCAGCCCAAGGCTCTTGCCATCGCTGGACCCGGCGATGCCCTTGACCACTGCGTAGATCCGGTCGCCGTCCCGCTCCGCATCCTCGAGACGCTTGCAGACGACGACTGCCACGCCTTCGCCGAGGGAGATGCCGTCCGCGTCGGCATCAAAGGGCCGCGAGCGCCCCGTCTTCGAGAGCGCATGCACGCTCGAGAACATCAGGTAGTCGCCGATGGCGTTGTGTAGATCGGCGCCGCCCGCGAGCACCATGTCGGAGGTGCCGGCAGCGAGCTCCTTGCAGGCCAAGTCCACCGCGGCCAGCGACGACGCACACGCCGCATCCACCGTGTAGTTCACGCCGCCGAGGTCGAGGCGATTGGCGATGCGGCCGGCGATGACGTTGGCGAGCACACCCGGGAACGAGTCCTCGGTGAGCGTGGGAAGCACCGCATCGAGTTCGGGCGGAAGATCGCCCATGTACTGCGGAAACAGCGCGCGAAAGCCGTAGGCCGAAGCCAGATCCGTTCCGGCCTCGGCGCCGAAGATCACCGAGGTGCGCTCACGATCGAAGGGAGTGTCGCCGTAGCCCGCATCGTCGAGGGCTTGCTTGGCCGCCTCGAGTGCCAGCAGCTGCACAGGCTCGATCGCCGCGAGGCTGCGCGGTGGAATGCCGTAGTCGAGAGGGTTGAAGTCGATGGCGGGCAGGAAGCCGCCCCACTTGCTCGCCGACTTCGCACCAGGCGTGGAGTCCGGGTCGAAGTAGCGCTCGATGTCCCAGCGCTCGGCGGGGACTTCGGTGACCGCATCGCGGCCGAGCACGAGGTGGCTCCAGAAGGTGTGGACGTCGGGTGCGCCCGGGTAGAAGCAGGCCATGCCGACGATGGCCACGTCGAGACCGCGAGCGACCGGCTTGGGCTCGGGGGCCGCAAGGAATGCGGACGCCCCGGCGCTGACCTCTTCGTGGAGCGCTGCGATGGTCGTGGTGCTTCCCCGAAGGGCGGCCACCTGACCGATCATGAACATGCCTTCGCTGCGCTGCGTGTCCTCGTCGACGTCGACGAGCTGGGGCCCTTCCCGGCGGATGCCCTTGGACGCGATGCGCAGGCGGCCGAGGTTCATCTTCTCGAGGGCTTCCCAGATGACCTCGGAGGGCTCGCCGGCCGCTTCGAGCTCGCGGCGCTTGGCCTCGAAGGCATCCACGAAGGGGCTCGGTGCGCAACGGGTCGCGTGCCCTGGCGCACTGGTGACCAGAGCGGTGTCCGTGCACCCGAGCGCAGCGGCCTGGAATGTCGGGGTGATGGCACCGGTGCTGACCGCCTCGGTCGTGAACAAGTAGGCGGTGCCCATGATCACGCCGATCTTGGCTCCGTGTGCAGCGAGGGGAGCCACAAGCGCGGACACCATCGCGGCCGAGCGGCCATCGTGGATGCCACCGGCGAAGATCAGCGACAGCTCGTGCAGTGCATCGTGCTTGAGGAGTCGCTCGACGAACTGCTCCCAGAGCACAAAGCTGGTGCGGGGGCCGACGTGACCGCCGCACTCCCTGCCCTCGAAGACAAAGCGCCGCGCACCGTCCTTCAGGAACAGGTCGAGAAGTCCCGGTGAAGGCACGTGCAGATAGGTGGGAATGCCCTCGGCTTCGAGCTCGCGTGCCTGCGAGGGTCGTCCACCCGCGAGCAGGGCCACGGGGGGCCGCGCTGCTCGAACCGCCGCCAGCTGCTCAGCCCTCAGTTCTGGCGGAGCGAATCCAAGCAGGCCCACACCCCAGGGCTCATCGCCCAGGCGCTCGCGCGTTCCATCGAGCAGGTCCACCAGTCCCTGACCGCGCATCATCGACACGGCGAGGAAGGGCAGAGCGCCGCCCTTGGACACGGCCTCTGCAAAGCCCGCGACGTCGCTGACGCGGCTCATCGGGCCCTGGGCGATGGGGTAGCGGAGTCCGTGCGCGCGCGCGAAGGCCGACCCGGGAGCAAGCGGCTCAGAGGCCACCGCTTGGCCCAAGTGTCCGTCGATCTCGCGATTCAGTCCACGCACCAGGGAGAGGACCCGGGGAAAGCGCTTGGCCATCGGGGCGGCGAGGCAGCCGTCCTGGCCGACGGGAAGGAGCTTCTCGGAGAGTGGCCCGACGCCTAGGCTGTCGGGAATCTGCGCCGCGAGCGATGCGAGTGGAAGATCGGGACGCGCGAAGACCCGGCGTCCGCCGTGGACCTCCGTCTCGCTGCCGTCCATGCCGCCAACGGCCGCCTTGATGATGTCGGGCGCTGAGGACTCGGCCAGCAGCGCAAGTTGGCTGTCGAGCACCACACCCGCCGCTCCGCCGGCCACCGCCGCCGCCGAAGAGTGCGTGCCCATGCCGCCCTGCACCCAGATCGGCAGCTCCGTGCTTCGAACCAAGCGCTGAAGCAGCACGAAGGCCCCTTCTTCGCCCACCAGCCCGCTCGATTCGCTGCCCTTGGCGATCAAGCCGACCGCACCCGCTTGTTCTGCACGCGCGGCCGCGTCGACCGAGGTGACCTGAACGAGGACTTTCTTGTCGGTGAACGGGGCGAGATCGGCGCCTTCCGTGAGCACGACCCAGTCCACGTGTGGGGGCAGCGCGGGCGCTGCAACGCCGTCAGGAATGCGCACTGCCACGAGCTTGGCACCGAGCGACTGCATCGCTAGCGCCGCGGCGTCGGCATCGCGGCCCAGATCGAGAATGCCGAGGCCATCCGTACGCGAGAAGGCCGCCACGAGCGAGACGTCGGGCCGCTCAAAGGGTGAGAGACCGAGAACTCGGGGAGGGGCGGTGCGCATTGTGCTCCCAGGCCAGAGGCCGGGCGAGGACTCAGAGGAGCCCACAAATAGCGAGGAGTGGACCGGCAACCTAGCAGACGCAAACCCCGTCCAGTGCGCGGTTTGCGCCCTTTCGACAAGGTCGTGAGTGTGCGGCGGACCGCAGTCTGGCCGCGGCCGCGGAGATTCCGACCCTCAAAGCACCGACACCGTGAGCTCGTGGACGTTGGCCGCGAGCACAGAGACAGCGTGGACGTTGGCCCCGAGCCCAGGGGTACCTATTGTTCCGTTCGCTGGCGCTCACTCCGGCCTTTCGGCCGGCACGCTTCGCTTTCGGCGCAGTCGCCTCGGTTCCTCGGGCAACCTCGGTCCGCACGGGCTTTCGGCAGGCGAGCGGATGGAGAACGCGTGCGGTGCATCGGAGCCGGGCGCCACAGCGCATGGCGGACCGAGAAGCCCTCGGTACCTCCGCGACCGCCTCCGCTCCGCGGTTGTGGGACCGCGCCCACACCGCGGGGAGTGGCATCGCAAGCCCGCGATACCGCTGAACCACCAACGCGCACGAAGCCCCCATCCCCCACACCTCGCCGACCACTCCCGACCCCGGGCCGCGGTGTGGGCGCGGTCCCACGGCCAGGGGGGGCCTGCGCAGGGGGG
>JAGSGY010000045.1 GCA_023954855.1 Pseudomonadota bacterium
GGTGAGCCCCCCGAGGTCGAGTGCGAAGAACCGCTTTCCAAGCGCGACGTACGAGGCGTAGGACATGCCTGGGAAGCGCTCCTGAGCGCTGTTTCCGATGACGACAAAGCCGTCGGCCGCGCGCATCAGATCGTCGAGGGGATGAGTCATGGCGAGCCTCCGGCGGCAACCTAGCCCAGTCGTGGATCTACCAGACGCCTTGTGCGGCGATCCGCTCGCTCATGCCCCAGGCGCGCTCGGACGACAGGGCATACGGGTACGGGCGGTACAGCAGCACCGCCTCCACTTCGGGGTCCGCGCAGGTCGCGGCGAAATCATGGGACGAGGTCCAGCTCTGAAAGGCGAGGATGCGGTTGTCGCTGACCACGTCGACGGCGCGGTGATGGGGAACCATGCGGTTGCCATCCGCGTCCGCAAGCACGCGGGCGAAGGCCCACCCCGGCGCCCCGGCCCAGCCCGATGCCGCGGCACCCTCGGTGGGGAGGCCCTGTGCGCGGACCAGGTAGGCGACCTCACCTTGGGGAAGGGCGCGGTCAAAGCTCGCGACGCCAGTGTCGACGGATGTCACCGTGGCCTCTCCGACGTACTGCTCGATCGGGAGGCCCTTCTCGCCCGCCGCAAACCGACCGTCGCCGAAGGGGCCGAAGCCTGTGTAGTCCACAAACCCGCCCAGCCGAGCGACCACCCGGACCACGTCTCCGACTTGGGCATCCGTCCACCGGCTGAAGTCACCGCCGACCTTGCGCTCGATGGCCCCGCCATAGTCTGGGACCACATCCCCGCCGGTCGCGGTGAGCACCTCGGAGCCGCACCGCGCTTCGACCAGCAACACCAGATGCCGCATCGGTTCGCCCGTCGGGAACGCATGGGGTGGACGCGTGCTCGACACCGTCACTTCCGCGGTCAGCGAGCCGTTGTCGACCGTCTTGGTCACTGCGAGTCCCGCGGCGCTCTCGAGAAAGCCCGAGTCCGGCTGGCGAGGGCCGAAGAAGGCGTGCTCGTGGACCGTGTCGTCGCGGTACCAACCCGCGGAGATGCCCGGGACCAGGTCGAAGAGATTGCCGAGGTCCGAGCTGTTGCCCACCGTCGTATCGATGGGCATGTGGCAGTCCTGGCAGGCCGCACTGGACGTGCCGAACTCGTCGTAGGTCGTGTGAATCGGAAGCACGCCGTCGGGCCAGCGAGTGAGGTCGATCGACTCGCCGGGGACCAGCACTTCTTGCTTGAGTTGATGGCAGCCCGCGCAGAGCTCGGGCGAGGTGAAGTGGTCGCGCTGGACGGCTCCCATGCGGGGATTCGGCACATCGTGGAAGGGCCCGAACGTCAGTGGGTCGAGGCCCGTCACCGTCATCTCCGTGGGGCGAACGATGTGCAGGCGACCCCCGACCCCTGCTGGAGCGTCGAGGTCGACCGACTCGACCTTGTGGCAGACATCGCAGTGCACGCCCGAGTCGTGGGAAGTGCCCGTGGCTTCAAGCAGGTTTCGCCCGCCAATCACGCCGTCGATGCCTGGGGCGTGGCAGTCGGCGCAGGCCCCGTTGGCCACCGGGTCGGTCTCGCAGTCCGTCGTGCAGGTGGGGTTCAAGTCCGGCAGCACACCCGTTCCCAGGTAGCAGCGGTTTTCGGTCTGCAGCGAGCCCGCCGTCAGGCCTGGAGCCCAGCTTCCGCCCGCGTCCGCGCACTCGGTCGCGTCGAGATTTGCGGCGATACCGGCGTACACGTCGTGAAGTCGGGGGTTGCTCGCTGAGGTGCGGTGCGGGGAGGCTTGCCAGGCTTCCACCATCGTGACGTGGCAGTGTCCACACTGCGCCGTCGTGCCCCCGCCCGGGGTCCCCGGACGGTCGAAGACATAGTCCTCATTGTCGGCGCGATCGAAGGACACCAGCGCAATGGTTTGCTCCGCCTCACGGCCGCTCTGGGCGCGAATCCGGGCGTCTGGATGCGACGCCATCAGCGCCACTTCGCCATCGATCGTGCGGTCGACCGCCACCGTCACCTGGCCGTTCACGTCGGTCAGCTGCGATCCGTCTACTCCGCCCTGGGTGACCACCGCCCCCTCGACCGGCAGCCCATCCAGCGTCACCGTCAGCAGCACCTCAGCCGGCAGCTCGACACCCGTGTCTTCGACGGAATCACTCTCGGTGGGAGCCGTGTCGCTATCCTCCACTGTGCCCGTGCAGCCAAACACGAGAACAGCCAGCAACGGCGCGGTTCGTAGCAAAGGGCCTCCCGCCCAGACCATAGCCTGCGGAGCGGGCCGAGCGCGCGACGGGCGGTGAGTCTGGCGTCGTTGCTTCGTTACCGCATCGGCGCCCAGTTCTCTCGCAGCGGCCCTTCTTCAAAGCCAAAGCGGAGGATATTCGAGTAACTATGCTGCGGATCGCCCGCGACGGACTCGCCAGTCTCGGTGAACAGGTAGCGACAGCCGAGGTCGATGGCGCGCTGGATGCGGGCGGACATCACCGCCCCCTGGCTGCCGCGACGGCGAAAGTCCGGATGGGTGGCACCCCACTCGAGAAAGCCCACCTCGCCCTGCACGTACAGGCCGCCGGCGCCGGCGGGGGTGTCGCCGTCGTAGGTCATGAACAGGTGCCAGTCGGGGTCTTGGGCCAGTCCGCCCAGCATCGCCGCGGCAGGAGGCGTCATGCCAAAGGCCGTCTGCACAATCCGACCAAAGTCACCGCCCTGTGCGGGCCCGATGCGCTCGAGCCGCAGGTCCGTGCTTCGCTCTGGCGGCGCCTCCATGCCCCGATAAAACTTGCGCCAGCCCCGCACTTTGCCGAGCCCGGCCTCGCCGAGCCAAGAGGGATCCACGAGCTCCGGATAGACGTGGAAGAAGAACCGGTCACGGCCCACCTCTGCATAGGCCTGGGCGACGCGCGCCACCGTCTCGGCCGTCGGCTTGGTCAGAGTACCCAGCCCCAGCGCGCGATTGATGAGCACACTTCCATCTTCAGCGGACATCGCCGCGAGCACGTCACCCGCTTCCACCAGCCGTAGGCCGAGGGCCTCGCGAGCCGCGGGCGGACAGTGGGTATGCAGGCTCTGGAGCGCCGCGCGCTCGATGGCCTCAGACAACTGATCTTGTTCATTCATGCGGCGAGCCTACCACTCCACCGAACGGTCCCGGCGACCCGAAGTGGGCTTGGGCCCCGTCGTCCGGTTAGTCGGCGCGCATGACTTCAGACATCTTCGATCCGTCCGCATGGCGCCCCGTCGAGGGCTTCAACTTCACCGACCTGACCTACCATCGGGCCGTCGACCAGGGCACCGTTCGCATCGCGTTCAACCGCCCCGAGGTGCGCAACGCCTTTCGGCCGCAGACGGTCGATGAGCTGTACACCGCACTCGACCACGCACGTCAGTGGTCCGACGTCGGCACCGTCCTGCTCACCGGCAACGGCCCGAGTCCCAAGGATGGCGGCTGGGCCTTCTGCAGTGGCGGCGACCAGCGCATTCGCGGCAAGGACGGCTACAAGTACGCCGAGGGCGTCGCCGTAGACCCCGGAAAGCTCGGCCGCCTGCACATCCTCGAAGTTCAGCGCCTGATTCGCTTCATGCCCAAGGTCGTCATCGCCGTGGTACCCGGCTGGGCGGTCGGCGGTGGCCACAGCCTTCACGTCGTCTGCGACATGACGCTGGCCAGCAAGGAACACGCGATCTTCAAGCAGACCGATGCTGATGTCGCCAGCTTCGACGCCGGCTACGGAAGCGCCTACCTGGCGCGCATGGTCGGGCAGAAGCGCGCCCGCGAGATCTTCTTCCTCGGTCGCAACTACAGCGCCGACGAGGCCTTCCAGATGGGCATGGTCAACGCCAGCGTGCCGCACGCCGAGCTCGAGTCGACCGCGCTGCAGTGGGCCTCCGAGATCAACGCCAAGTCCCCCACCGCCCAGCGCATGCTGAAGTTCGCCTTCAACATGGTCGACGACGGCCTGGTTGGACAGCAGCTCTTCGCCGGCGAGGCCACCCGCCTGGCGTACGGAACCGACGAAGCCGCCGAGGGTCGCGACAGCTTCCTCGAGAAGCGGGACAAGGACTTCTCCAAGTTCCCGTGGCACTACTAGACGAGGATGCCGAAGAGCGGTCGATGCGGCGCCAGCGGCGCGTCGTACAGGCCATGGTGTTGCTGCTCATCGGCGGCGCACTGCTGATCTGCTCGGGCCTGCTCAGCAACGCGAACCCCCTGGCTCGACGTCTCGTCACCCAGTCCTTCGGCGACTACATCGAGGACGACGCCCTCGACAAGGACCCCACCCTCGTCGATGGCTTCGTGGTTTCGCACGATGTGTACGACGGCAGGCCGATCATCTCGGTGGAGTACTTCCACGGACGCGAGATCTTCGTCACCTACCAGCGCATCGAGCGCGAGCTCTACGACCGCATCCAGATGGGCGACCCCATCGTTGTCGAGATCGTCGATGCGGAACCCGATGTCGCCAGGGTCGAGGGCACAAGGCTCGCGGCACGGGCCGAGGTCACCCGCAACTTCGACCGGTGGATGCACGCCTGGGGCTTCCTCCGCTGGTTCGCCTACGCGTTGATCGGCGCTCTCTGGCTCAAGGGCTTCACCCTCGCGCGCAGTCTCAACACGATCGAGGACGAGCCGTCTAGGGCTGATCCGAGCGATCCGTGGTGATGCGGTAGCGCTCGAGAATACCGGCCCGACGGGCCTCGACATCCACGGTCTCGAAGACCATCGACGCATTCCACGAGGTTCGAAACTCGATCGGTCCAGTGGCCGCGTCAACGAGCTCGCGAAGGTGGGCGAGACCCCGAACCGGCGTGCCATTGACCGACTCGAGGAGCTCGTTGGCTCGGTCGGTGTAGCCAACCGTCAGCTCGTCCGCGAGCACGCGCGACAACACCACCGCTTCTTCGCGGTCATGGGTGCGGACGACGTTGTAGTAGGTGTGGATGAACTCGGGCGGGGCGTTCTTCCACCACTTGACCCAGGTCGCGAGGAAGTCCTGGGAGAGCGGCTGAAACACCAGACCGGCGTACACGAGGTAGCGAGGGCGCACATCGTAGACGTACCGTGGCGCCAGCGGCGTCCAGTCCGCGAGCACGATGGACACATCGAGTTCTTCACCGTCGCGAAGCACGCGAAGCACGACCTCGTCCCCAGCAAAACGCTCGCAAATGGCCGCTGAGAAGCCGGTGCGAAAGCGGTCGGCGTAGCGAATGGTCCCGTTGTTCGCGACCGTATGGCCATCGATGGCCAGAAGCACGTCACCGACCTTCAGGTGCCCCTCGGCGCTACCCCCATGCTCCACCGCTCGAAGACGCACCCCAGAGTGCTTCTCGGACATACCGAGAGCTTTCCGCAGCGTTGGATTCTCGAGCTTCTGAGTGCGGATGGAGAGCGCGGGAATCGCGGTGGACCGACCCGCCTCCACCGCCGACAAGAAGCGCTCGATCAGCACCGTAGGCACGACCTCGCCAATGCCCTCGGCATCGCGAAGGGACTGAAAGGCGACCCCGATCACGTTGCCGTTCGAGAACACGGGACCCCCGGAGTTGCCGCTGTTGATGGCCGCATCTACGGTGATCGCGAGAAGCCGACGCCGAGAGTGCGTGTAGTCCTGCATCTCGATGCGGCTGACGATGCCCTCGGTGACCGAGACCTCCTGCCCTCCCACCGGAAAGCCGACCACACTCACCCGGTCGCGAAGCGCCGGAAGCGCGCCGAAGACCACCGGTTCCACGCCGTTGTTGTAGGCGGGGTCATCGACTTCCAGCAGGGCGAGGTCCGAGTCGTGGCACACGCCCGCCAGCCTCGCGGTGTACTTCTTCGGGTCGTCGACCTTCTGCACCTGGAGGAAGGTGGCATTGGCCACAACGTGGGCGCCCGTCAGGATCCGGCCCGGTCCGACCGCCATACCCGAGCCCGTGCTGGAGCGCGGGGTCTGCGACTGCCAAGGGGCGTCGTAGTCGGGATTCTGGGAGGTGCAGTAGATGCGGACAACGGCGGATGCGTTCATTCGCCTACTCAAACACAGTTCGGGTGCGTGCGCCCGCGAAAGCGTGAACGACACCCGGCCACGCGAGCGTCAGGTGACCCGCGCCCGACTGTAGGCCTCGAACTCCTCGGCCGTCAGGGACAAGAGGCACGGGATGACATGGTCCTCCTCGAGCTCCAGGTGAGCGATCAGGATGTCGTGATGCAATCGAAGCGCCTCGATCGCCACGTGCCCGCTGTCGAAGGCGGCGAAGACCTGCTCTTCGGCGTGCTGCAGCGCCTCGTGACCTTGCTGCATCACCGAGAGGTCAATGCCAAAGCGGCGGGCGAGGAACGGGTAGAGCTTCGACTCTTCGTAGTGCTCGTGGCCGTGCATCGCGCCTTTCCAGCGGTCGAAGGGCCAGCGGAGAGAAGAGGCCTCTCCCTGCTCGGCGCGCTCGATCAGCCACTGGCTGACACGCCGAAAGTTGCGGTGCGACCCGAGCAGCAAGGTCTGGGTCTGGAAGTTGGGGTGGTCGCGCCAGGTGCCCCGCGGGATGGCGGGCACACCCGCGCTCAAGGCGTGGGTCATGGTCACTCCAGTGCGGCGTCAGGCCGCGGGTCCAGCTGGATGGAGCGCCGTTCGTCTGGCGCAGCACCCATGGACACGCGCAAGCTAGGCACGGCGTAGCGCAGGCCAAGTCACAGCTTGTCAGCGGTCGATGCCGCCGCTCTCAGGGCCCCCAGAAGGGAGGGTTCGGGTCAGCTCTGACGTGACCTCGAGGAGCTTCTCGGGCTCATCCCAGGACGCCCAGAAGGACCGGTCGGGTAGCGCAGGCACGTCAGCCCCGAACAACCCCCGAAACACCGCTGGATACAGGTTCACGAGGGTCATTCCGTCGTAGAGTTCGGCGCGCACCGCATCGGGCCCTCGAACGGCGACGAGGGCGCCAAACCGCCCGTGATACTCCTCGAGCTCGGTCGCCGCCCAGTCGACCTCGTCCCCCGGTCCATGGTCACCCTGGACGACAATCACGGCGTCGGGATGGTCGGCCACAATGCGGTCCACGAGGTCAGTGAGCTCAGAATCCAGCCACTGGAGCTTCTCGCAGTATCCGTCGGCATAGCCCTCGACCGAGCCGTCGTGCTTGTGGGCCCAGTCAGAGCCGTCTTCGATGCTCGCGCTCGAACGATCGACACGGGCAGACCCGTCCGCGGCGATGACAAACGGAGGATGCGGAGCGAGCACATGGACAAACCGGAAGGTCGCGGGCTGGGACAAGGGGTCGGCGGCATGGCGAAAGGTCCACCGCAGCTGACGTCGATGCAGCGCGTGCAGGGGTCGCGAGGGTTCACCGGTGTTCAGCTTCGAAATCGAACCGAACACGCTCCTCGGCAGCAGGGCGTACGCGAAGAAGTCCACGTACGGACGCACCTGGCGAACATCGGACGTTCCGAGCCGAAGCGAGGAGTACTCGGAGAGCAGCTGCTCGACGTGGTAGCCACGCCCCACCAGCGCCGCCTCCACCCGCGAGTTTGCGATGGCCGCTCGGTACGTGGCCCGCGACGTCGGGGCCGCATCCGGGTCGAACAGCGCCATCGCAAGGACCGAGGTCACGGACTGCAGGGTCTGCGGATAGTTGGCCGTGGCACCCGCAGGAACGGCGAAACCACGTTCCTCGAGGTCTCTGGTGAGTGTGGTGGAGCAACCAAGCTCGGCGGTGAGCCAGTCGGGGTCGCCGTAGCCATCGAGGAGCAGATGGTAGATGGGCGGCGTCGGTCCGGAGCTCCCCAGCGACGGCACCGGCCCCGCGTCCCACTCGGGCGGTACCGAAAAGCCGCGTGCCCCCCACTGCACTAGGCCGAAGGCCAGCAACGCCATCGAGCCAAGGTTCGCAGCACGCGTGAGCTGCCCAGCCCAAGGCACCTTGACGGCCCGCCACTTCGCCCACGCGCTCAGCACGACCGAGCTTGCCAGCACCAGTGCAAACGCGATGGGCTCGATCTCTGAGTAGATGACGGCAAGTCCGACCATCAAGCCGATGGGCCCCCCGGCGCGGGGCATACCAGCCACCCCGTAGGCCAAGGCCACACCGAGAGGAAAAGCGGCCGCCACAAGCATCACGGGCAGCACGCCCCAGAGGCTGAGCTCGGGGTAGGGCTGCGCAATCGAGAGGACGAGCGCGAGCACAAACACAGGCGGGTACAGCGCCCAACGCTCAAGGCGCGTTCCCTCCGCGCCAGGCATCTGATCTCCGGCCAAGCCCGCCCTCCTGGCGGCCAGCCTACCCCAAGCCCCAAAAGGAAGGCCCCCGCTCCCCACAAGGGGGAACGGAGGCCGGGAATCAGCTATCGACGGCGGTCACGACACCCGCGCCAATCGTGCGGCCGCCCTCACGCATGGCGAAGCGGACGCCAGGCTCGAGGCCCACCGCCTTGCCGAGGGCAAAGCGGACCAGGGCGCGACTACCGGGACGCACGAGACCGAGGTCCCCCACGTCCAGGCTTCCGGTGACGCTGGTGGCGCCGAAAAAGAACTGCGGCATGTAGCCGGTGCTGAAGGGCTTGCTGCGACCGCCCTCCTCGCTGGAGAGGATGACGACCTCGGCGCTGCCCTCGGTGCGCGCGGCGATGGAGCCCGGCGCTGCAATCAGCTGCCCGCGCACCATCTCGTCGCGCTTCACACCGCGAAGCAACAGGCCGACGTTCATACCGGCACGCGCAACCTCCACATCCTTGTGAAAGGCCTGCGTGCCGGTGACTACGACCTGCCGCTCGCCGCCGAGCCCAACGACTTCGATGAGGTCGCCGACCCGCAGCTCGCCGCGCTCGACACGACCGGTGACCACCGTTCCGCGACCCGCGATCGTGTGCACGTCCTCGACCGCCATCCGAAAGGGGGCGGCGAAGTCGCGCATGGGATCGGGGATCGCGGAATCCAGCACATCCACGAGCTCGCGAATGCAAGCGGTCGCCTCGCCAAGGGCATCCCCTCCACGCGCGGCTTCAAGCGCGAGAAGCGCCGAGCCGTACACGAAGGGAACCTCCTCGTAGCCGTGCGCCCCCAAAGCCTCGGTGACCTCGAGCTCGACGAGCTCCAGGAGCTCGGGATCTGCGAGGTCGACCTTGTTGACGAACACGACGAGGTGCGCGACGCCCACCTGACGAGCGAGAAGCACATGCTCCAGCGTTTGAGGCTGGGGACCCTGGCTTCCGTCGACGAGCAAGATCGCGCCGTCCATCTGGGAGGCGCCGGTGATCATGTTCTTCACGTAGTCGGCGTGTCCGGGACAGTCGATATGCGCGTAGTGGCGGGCCTCAGAGCTGTACTCCACGTGCGCGGTATTGATGGTAATGCCACGCTCGCGCTCCTCGGGCGCCTTGTCAATCGCATCGAAAGCCACGGCCGAGCCGCCCACGCGAGCCGCCTGCACCGCTGTGAGCGCAGCGGTCAGGGTGGTCTTGCCATGGTCGACGTGTCCGATGGTGCCGACGTTGATGTGGGTCTTCTCGATGGCCATCTTGGCCTCCTCTCCTTCGTGGGTTGAGAGGACGCTCGAGCGAATCCCGATGCGTCCTCAAGGCCGCGTGCTCGATGGCACGCGGAGAGTCCGCAGCGGGTGGCCGACTAAGTCAGTCGGTGCACAGCGCACACCCCGCCACGGACAACACGTCTGTGCGTGCGTCTGTTTGGCTAAGGATGGCGCGGGTGTTCCACATGATGGCGAACAGGTAGCGCCGGTTGGTTGACGCGTCAAGTGCCCGGCTTGAAGCCCGCCGTCTTCGCATCACAAGACACCCCAGAATCACGGCGAAGAACCTGAACTCTCAGCCCAGGCGCCGTGATACAGTCTGCACATGGAACTGCGGCCTTACCGGCGCAAATTTGAGGTTCTCGCTCGCATTGCTCGAACGGCACGCACCGCTGTGATTGCCGACCGCTGGATGCGCGACATCGTGGCCGACTCCATCTCTCTGCTCAACGCCGACCGCGGCACGCTCTACTGGCTCGATCCCGAGAATGGAGAGCTGTGGTCGGTCATCGAGGCCGACAACAGCCGCTTCACCATCCGGCTCAAGGTCGGACAGGGCCTTGCGGGCTGGGTCGCGATGGCTGGAGTTCCGCTGCTCATCAACGATGTGCTCATGGACGACCGCTTCGACGCCCGCTGGGACAAGAAGAGCGGCTACCGCACCCAGACCGTGCTCGCGACCCCCATGCTCGACGCCGACGGTCAGGTGATCGGCGTACTGCAGATGCTCAACAGCGCGCGCGGCGCCTTCGACGAAGAGGACGCCCTGCTGATCACCGCCATCGCCGAGGTCTGCGCGCTTGCGGAACTGGCACGGCGCAGTGCCCTCGTGGAAGCCTGAAGACACCGGGTTCACGTCGATCCAGGCATCGAGAACGCCCAGCGAAACGGTCGTTCGCCTTGCCCGGTCGCGCACACAGCGATATCCGCGGCCCTCGACTCACCTATGAGTCCAAGAGGTATCTTCTATGCGCTTCTCTAAGCTCTTTATCGCCGCTGCCGTCACCACCCTCTCGTTCTCGGCCGTCGCCGGAAGCAGCGTCTACGAGCGCGATGCCAAGAAGGAGCTCCGCTCCTGCATGAACGACGCCAAGGAGCCCGGCTACGAGATCGTCGCCCAGACGCAGGTCATCTCGGCGTGCTTCGCCGGCGGCTTCATCACGGACGTCGAGCTGTTCAAGGTCCGCACCTGCACCGGCAACCAGGACCCCTGTCCCCGCCCCGCCGCCGAGCTCGTCGGCGCTGTGCAGTTCGGCTGTGACGACGACGTGGTCTACGCCGAGTGCTTCGCCGCTCCCCAGTTCTGCTACGAGATCTACGCACCTGTGTGCGGCGATGACGGTCAGACCTACAGCAACGACTGCTACGCCGGCCTCGCGGGCGTCGACATCGCCTACACCGGCGAGTGCGACGGCTCGACCACGTTCTAGGCTCGCCTAGTTCGCAGGGTCCCAGCCAAGACCCTCGACATCAAGACGCACCGGATTCGTGAAGCCCACCGGCACGTAGCCGGGGGCGATCTGGCCGTAGACACCCAGGTCTTCGGGAATCTCCCCCACCGCAAAGCCCGCCTCGGCGATCACCCATCCGTCCGCGGCGATGGTGAGCGGTACCGTGAAGGTCCGGTCGAGAACGCCGTTGGCATCGCGGTCGGTCTCGGTGAGCACGGCTGACCAGACCTCAACGCCATCTTGGATGACGGCCACGCGCTCGCTCGGCACCCAGCTCGGCGCCTGCACGCGCACCGTCGCTTCCGCATCGCCCCCCACTCGAATATCGCCGGCAGTGGCGCCTTCGAGGGTGAGGTCGACAAACACGCCGCTAGTGACTCGTGCGCGTCCCTCCCGCAGCGCCTCGGTCCACGGCGCGATGGCCTCGTCCTCGGTACGAACGAGCGTCGCCGTCATGCCTGCCATCTCGACCGACAGGCCGTGGCTGTCGCTGTTGCCCGTGCCGACCATGAACACTCCGCGGTTCAGCAGCTCGAACCAGTCCGCGCGCACCTCCTCGTAGAGCTGGATCGAGAAGCGGTTCACCACCTCGACAGCGTCGAAGTCAATGCCCGGCGGCTTCTCGTCTTCGGTCGGGACGCCCATCCACGCGTTGACGCCGCTGCCGAACGGCACCGTGTGGTCAAAGCCCATGCGATTAAACAGCTGCCACTGCGGCTGCGGCTCGCGCTCCGGCCGGAAGTGGATGCCCCGCGGGTGATTGAGCATCAGCACGACGGGGACCTCCTCGGCAATCGGCGCCTCGCGGTACGCGGCAAGCGTCGTGGCCGGGGGCTCGGTCTGGACCGGCGGAATCAGGTCACTCACCCCGCTCGCGAGTGGAAAGACATTCATGTGTCCCCCCGCCCTCGATTCGCCGTCAATGCCGACGCGCAGGTCTCGCTCTACCCCGAGCACACCAAAGTCCTCAGCAATGCCCGTGCCCGCGAAGAGCTCGGAGGGCTTGGCAGGATTGTGGTGGTCGGTGAGTACGAAGCGGTCGAGGCCCGCAGACGCGAGGCTCTCGTACCGAAGCCAGAGGGGAACCCAGGAATCCCCGCTCCGGCCCGTGTGGATGTGCAGGTCACTCGCGAGCTCGCCCGGCGTGGGGACCTCGATCGGCACGGCAAGCTGCACCGTCTGGTCTGCATCGACCGTGAGCGGCACGCGTGTCAGTCCACCGCGGAGGCCGCGCCAGCCGAGCAGTTCGTAGTCGCCGGGCTCGAGGAATACCACGCACTCACCCTCGAGACAGTCGACGGCACTCACATCGATGTCGCGCTGGTTGTGGTCGATACCGAAGCCTGAGGACAGGTCCATGGGCTCACCGTCGCGAAACACGAAGACCCGGCCAGCTACCGGGTTGGAGGCTTCGTCAACGAGCTCGAGGTCGATGCGATTCCGCTCCGGTACGACCACCTCCACCGTCGACACCGTGCCCCCCACACGAGCGCGGAGGGTGTACGTCCCAGTCTTGAGGTGACCCAGGTCTACCGTGGCGATCCAGTCGTGGCCCTCGCCCATGAAGCTGATTCGACGCCGCGTGATCGGCAGCAGCTCGTCGAGTCCCCGTCCGTTGACGGCGAGGCGCACGTCATTCAACTCCGGGCTCTCGAGATGCACGATGACGGGGATCAGGCCACGATGACCGAGCTCGGCGCCCTCAGCGGGAACCTCGAAGTAGTGGCCGCCCTCTTGAGCACATCCCACCAACAGCAGCCATGGCAGCAAGCGCATGCATCCCCCGTGGGCCGCATGGTGACCCGGCGCGCGTCGACATACAACTCACTCCGCGTGACGAATGACGGTTCCCTTCTGATGGCCGGCGTAGCTCACGACCGCGCGCTTCGGCAGCGGCGGAATGTCGAGATCGGCGCGGGCGTACACGTCGTAGTAGCGGTGGTGATGCATCTTTACCCGCCCGAGGTAGGCGTACTCTGCCGTGAATGAGCGCCAGACCCGTCCGTCGGCGCCGTAGGACTGTGGCGGCTTGCCCTTCCACTTGCGCACGGTGAAGACCATGAACGCCGGGTCGTTGGGCATGAAGTCCTGAAAGCGCGAGGCCTTTCCATCCGGGTGAAGCTGCGTGAGCGCCCGGGGATGCAGCTCGGCCACGTGGATCGCACTTCCCGCGTAGTAGGCGAGCACTCCCGCATCCCGGGTCGCTAGCCAGGAGCCCGAAGGCGCATGCTCGGCCATGTGCCTGCCGGCGACCTCGATGCCGCTTCCACGGGACACGGAGTAGATCTCGTCCTGCCGGCGAAGCTTGCCGACGAGCGTCCGATCGAGGGACATGCCGGTGAACGCGAGCAGCACGATGCACCAGATGACGCGAGGGGCGAGAACCAGGTGGGACAGGGGTGCTGCCGCCAGCGCGCACACCAACGCCAGTGGCGGCACAAACAGCCGACCTCCGGGCATCCACAGGTTCACCTGAAGCGCGACGAGCACCAGTCCCAGTGACAAGGCCAAGACCAAACCGCTGCGGGCGAGGTGGCGCCGAGAGGCGACCAAGGCCAGCAGCGCCAATGCCGTGGCAGCCGGCCAGAGCTGGCCATAGCGGTCGATGTAGTGGAAGTTCGCGTCGAGCTGGCTGAACCAGCCATCCCCGCCCTTGGCCGCAAAGGTATTCGGCAGCCATTGACCATAGGTCCACAGACGCCAGAGCAAGATCGGCAGCTGCATGGCAACCAGGCCGGCTACAAAGGCAAAGCGCCTCTTCTTGTGACCCTGCATCGCCCGGCGCAGCCCGTCGTAGGCGATCAATCCGAAGGACACTGCCAGGCCTTCGGGTCGCACGAGTCCGACCGCGCCGATCCCGAGTCCCGCGGCGAGACGCCATCGCTCGGGACAAGCCAGAGCCGCCCAGCACGCCGCCACCACCGCGAAGGCAAACATTGTCGTCTCGAGCCCATTGGTACTGCTGATGGCGAATGCGGGATGGGCAGCGAGTATGAAAGGGGCGACCAGGGTTCCTGGCCCCACTTTGCCCGCAATCGCCGAGGCGAGGCCCATGACCATGGCGAGGGTGGCTGCTCCAAACACCAGGCCCATGCCGAGCATCGCCGTTCGGACGTCGACCCCGATCAGGTGCACCACCGCAAGCAGCAGGGTCCACGCGAGGTTGGTGATGCCCTCGACCGGCGGCTCACCCGCGTTGTAGACAAGGCCGGAGCCCTCGGCGAGCTGCTGCGCGTAGCGCGCTGAGATGAAGGCATCGTCGACCGTGGTGTCGAGGGTCGGCCACGCACGCCATCCCATCCAAGCCGTCGCGGCCGCCCAGGCGGCAGCAAGGCGGGCTCGCGAAGTCGGCGCTGTCGACGTCGTCTCGGACATGGGCGCACTCTACCTCTGCGCAGTCATCGTGCGCTCCACGCGGGTTAGACTGGCACATCGGAGGGTCGAATGAGCACGTTCAAGCGCCTGGTCAACCTCGGAAAGGGCAAGATCAAGACGGCGACCTCTGGCTCGTCCACCCCAGCCGCCTCCACCACCGAAGACTGGGTCAGCGACGCGCGCAACAAGGCCGCAGACGCCGCTGAAGCCCTTGCGGACGCCCTTCGTCCAGAAGAAGCGACCCCGTCAGAGCCTGCCGAAGAGGCCGCAGTTCGCGCCGAGACCCCCGAGGTCGAGCTGCCCGACCCACCGGCAACGAAGGCCACTGGACCCGTGAAGAAGACACTCTAGCGGCTCCATCTCGATGTAGGCTGCGCACCGTGGCACCCACCCCCGAACGCTTCGAACTGCTCGCCGAGCTTGGCCGCGGCGGATCTGGCGTGGTCTACCGAGCCTTCGACCACGAACGCCAGCAGACCGTCGCGCTGAAGGTCGTGCGCGCGCGGCCCGGGGCTGCACACGCGCTCCGACGGGAGGCCGAGGCGCTCGGCCAGTTGCGCCATCCCCAGGTGGTTCGGGTGCTCGAGTTCGGCAGCGGCCCGGAGGGTCTCTGGTGCGCCATGCAGCTGGTCGACGGGCCGTCCATGCGAAAGAGCATCGCTGCGCGCTTTGAGCACACGGGTCCTCAGACAACGGCGATGACCCTGATCGATCTCGTCGACGCAGAGACCCAGGACCTCCCTGGCTACCACGAGCCCACGCCGGTGCTTCCCGCAGCGGGCGGTCGTCTCACCGCGGCGCTGACTCTCGCTCGCGGACTCTGCCGCGCCCTCGCCTACCTCCACGGCCAAGGCATCGTGCACCGCGATCTGAAGCCCGAGAATGTGCTGATCACCAGCGATGGGCCCGTGCTCGTCGACTTCGGCCTGACCTCTCGCTTCGCTGCAGGGGGACGCGAGGCCCTCGACGCGCTCGAGCACACCTCCGGGACTCCGCCCTACGTCGCACCCGAACAGATCCGCGGTGAACTGGGCGATGCACGCATCGACATCTACGCGCTGGGCTGCATGCTCTACGAGCTGGTCACCGGTCGGCCGCCCTTCGTGGGCAAGGGCCGCGCGGTGCTGCGCGCCCACCTGTCCGAGCCGCCTCTTCCGCCGAGTGAACGAGTTGACGGCGTTCCCCCCGCGCTCGACGCCCTGATCTTGCGCATGCTGCACAAAGACGCGGCGCATCGCGTCGGAGCTGCACTCGATGTCGACCGCGCTCTAGCCCGGCTCGGAGCCGCGACGCCCCCGCCGATCGAAGCTGCCGCGCCACGTCCGTACTTGTATCGGCCCCGCATGATCGGTCGAAGCAAAGAGCTTCGCCAGCTGAACGGGCTGCTCAGCGAAGCGAGTCTCGGAAGCTCACGACTCGCGGTCGTCCGTGCCCCCGCAGGCATCGGCAAGACACGCCTTGTCCTGGAACTCACACGCGCAGCGAAGGCTCGCTCGATGCGCGTGTGCACCGGTTCGACGTCTGGAAGCCGGCTCACTGAGCCTCCACTCGGAGCGCTGCGGGGCCTGCTCGAAGCCCTCGCCGATGCCGCTCGAGAAGCGGGGCCCGAGATGGCAGCGGAGTGGCTCGAAGACCGAGCGTCTGTGCTCGCCGAATTCGCACCCGAGCTCGCGAATCTCCCCGGCGTGGCCCTGACCGAGGTCGAACCCCTCGAAGGCCGCGCAGCCGCCATGCGGGTGTGGGTGTACCTGGCGCGCACGCTGGAGCGGTGGGTCGCCCGACGGCCGATGTTGGTCATGCTGGACGACCTGCAGTGGGCCGATGAGCTCACGCTGGGCTTCTTGCTCATGTGGGTCCGCAGCCGCCGCAGCACTCCGCTCGCCTTCGTCTGCACCAGCCGCCCGGATGAACGAGCCGATCGACTTCTCGGCCTGACTGAGGTGCTTCGCATCGACCTGGAGCCTCTCGAGCGAGACGGGGTATCGGCCCTGACTTGCGACGCCCTGGCCCTGTCGACCCCGCCAGAGGCACTCGTCGACGCCCTCTCCGAGCGAGCCGACGGCAACGCCTTCCTGGTCACCGAGTTCCTTCGTCTCGCCGTCGCCGAGGAGCAGCTGACCCGCGATGGACAGGGGCGCTGGGTGTTGGCCGCAGACCTTGACCTTCCCTCGAGCATCCACGAGCTGGTGGAACGCCGCCTGAGACGCCTCGAGCCGGCAGAGGCCGAACTTGCCCAAGCCGCCGCCGTACTCGGCAAGGCCCCGAGCCATGCGCGGCTGGCAGCGGTCACCTCGCTCGACGACCACAGCGTCTCCCATCGCGTCGAGGCCCTGGTCTCAGACGGACTGCTCGAGTACAGCCCGACGGGCGAGCCACGCTTTGCCCACGAACAGCTGCGCCGCGCCACCCTCGCCAGCTTGCCCGACCAGAGCCGCCGCAGCCTGTACCGCCGTACCGCGGAGGTCCTGACGGCCGAAGACGACCCGCGCCTCTACGCAGCCGTCGCCTCGCACTACGCGGAGGCAGGCGATCTGGCTCAAGCTGCGTTGGCCGCGGAGCGTGCTGGGCGCGCGGCGCTGACGCGTGGCGTCGAAGATGAAGGCGTCGCGAACCTCGAGCGAGCCCTTGAGTGGGGGGCGAGCGTGTCCGTGGGCATTGATCTCGCCCGAGCCCTCGGCGAGACCGGCGATCTGCCCAGAGCCCGAGCGGTGCTCGAGAGCATCGAAGACGGCGCCGCCGCCGAGCCGCGCCTGCATGCCCGGTGGTGGGCCGAGAAGGCCGCCGTGGACCAGTATGAGCTCGGCACCCAAGCGGCCTTGAAGTCATCGGTGCAGGCGGTGGCGATGGCCGAACAAGCCGACGACGACGCCACCCTTGGACATGCACTGCGCAAGCTCGCAGTCGCCCATTACGACCTGGGAGAGCACGACAAGGCCCACGCGATTCTAGATCGAGCGGATGCAGTGCTCGCGAACTCTGACCCCCGCCTGCGCGCCCTCGTCCAGAACAACATCGGTCTCGTACATCTCGCAAGTGGACGGATCGAAGAGGCCCTGACTCACTTTCGAACCATCCAGAGGACGCTGGACATCTCGGCACCCTCCCACGTCGGCAGGCTCTCGGTGAACATCGCCAACTGCCTGTGGCGCAAGGGTGATCACGCCGGCTCCAGGCGAGAGCTCGAGACCGCGCTCACCCTGTACCGGATGTCGGGAATGCGCATCGCCGAGGGGGTTGCGCTCTCCAATCTCTCGACACTCGCCGAGGAAGCCAAGGACTGGGACTACGCTCTCGAGCTGCTGCAGTCCGCACTGCGTATCCATCGAGAGACGAACAACCAGCGCTCACTCGCCTGGGACCTCGCGGAGTACGTCGAAGTGTCCTCGCAGTTGGGACAGATGGCGTCAGAAGAAGCCGACGAAGCGATCACCCTCGCCGCGCAGATTGCTGACCCCTACCTCACCGCTGAGATCTACAACGGCGTGCTTTCGGGCCGGCGCCGCCTCGGTCATGCAGCGAGTTCGAGCGAGATCGACACCCTCCTCGAAGCGGCCGAGGCCTCCGGCCGAGACTCCTGCTTGGCCCGCGTGCTGTGCGAGGCTGGCCAACAGGCCCTTCATCGGGGCGACGACCCCGCTCCCTGGCTCGAGCGTGCCCGCGCAGTCTTGCCCGCAGACGACGCGGTCGCCCTCGAAGTGCTGCAGGAACTCGAGGCCGCCATCGCCGCGCATTGATCTGGGCATGCGTCGGCGGGCTTGCGTGTTGCAACCTCCCTTAGCCCCCGGTGCCCGCACCACTCACCTCATCCGGTAGACTTCGGCATGACCAAAAGCCTTCCCCTTCTCGTCGTTGCCGCGCTCATGAGCTCGGCCTGTGCCCCCAAGGTCTACGTTCGCGCCATGCGAGCGGCGTCGGTCACCATCCCGCCTGAGATCCAGCGCGTGGCAGTGGTGGACCGGTCGAAGGCCAAGAACGTCGGAGAGACTGCGCTCGGCGTGCTCGAAGGCGCCGTCACGGGCGAGGTTCCGCTCGAGGACAACCGCGGGCGCGAAGAGGCCATCCGCGAGCTCGTGCAGGTCCTCGAGCAGTCCCCTCGGTACGAGGTGGTCCGCCCGTTGCTGACCCCGAAGCAGGTCGACTCGAGCCTCTTCGATGCGCCATGGAGCCACAAGTCGGTGGTTCGCCTCTGTGAAGAGCACGGCTGCGACGCCGTCATCGCACTCGAGACCTTCGACACAGACGCCACGGTCACCTCGGGGGCACTCGAGGTCGCGGCCGAGCCCGAGCCCGAAGCGACGCCCGAGCCCGCGCCAAGCACCGGCACCCCGATGGTGCGCAAGCCCGACGGAACCGCCGCTGAGCGCCCGCCTGCCGAGGCGGAAGCACCCGCGCCTGAAGCAGAAGAGGACTCGGAGCCACCCCCAATGACCCACTGGGCCGAGCGTCGGACCCGCCTGTCCGCCACCTGGCGCATGTACGACACCCGCGCCGACACGAGCCTCGATGAGGTTCGCGACCGGGTCATCGGCAGCCAGTCCCGCAAGGAAGGCATGTCGACGGAGCAGGCCATCACCAAGCTCGCCTCGGCGAACGCGCTGATCAGCGCTGACGGACGCAAGCTCGGCAAGGAATACGGCGTGCGCATCTCGCCGACCTGGGTCGGGCTGCAGCGTAAGTACTACGCCGGCGGCGGCCAGATGAAGGTTGCCGCACACCACGTCGAAGCCGGTGACTGGGACGGCGCCGCCGCCATCTGGAAGCAGATCGTGCAAGGCGGTGGAAGCGCCAAGACTGTCGGCAAGGCCCGCTACAACCTGGCCCTCGCCGCCGAGGTCGGCGGTCAGCTGCGCAAAGCCCACAAGCTCGCTCAGAAGGCTGCCATCGAGCTGCACAACGGCCGCTCTCAGAGCTACGCCGCTTCCCTCGCCCGCCGCGTCGAGGAGCAGGCCAAGGTCGAAGCACAGCTCGCTCCCCCCGAAGAGGTCGAGTAATGGCGCGCTCGCTACGCCTGTCCCTACTGCTCGCGCTGAGTGCCTGCTGCCTGCCGTCGAATGACGTGGAGGAGCCGACCCCCGCCATCGTCGAGCCCGCGCCAGAGCCGGAACCCGAGCCCGAGCCTGAGCCGGAGCCCGAGCCGGAACCCGAGCCGAAGCCCGTCACCAAGCGCGCGAAGCCGACGCCGCGGCCCGCACCGGTCAAGAAGCCTGCACCCGCCCGGGCCAACGCCAGCGTCACGGTAAAGGGCGACGCCAAGACCGTCTGGCTGCTCGGCGTCGACAGCGAACACAAGTACGAGAACGGCGGCGAGGTCGTCGCGGGTACCTACAAGGTCAAGGCCTGGTACCAGAACGATCCCGTGCCCCAGATCGCGATGAAGCTCATTGTGTCTGCCGACGAGGCCGCGGTGGTGACCTGCTCGAGCAAGGGCAAGTGGTGCAAGCGCGGCGACGTGGAGCTCGTGCCGCTCGACACCGGCGGCTAGCGCTTCACGACCGCCACATCTTCGCTGCGAATCGTGGCCTGCACCTCGCGGTCTTCCGTGAGCTGAACCCGAAGCGTGCCCGAGCTCTTCGCCTGGGCCGACTGGGCCACGAGAACCGCATGCTCCGCAGACAATTCACCGCCCACCACATGCCGGTCGAGCAACAGCTCCCCGCTGCGGTCCATGGCCTCGACGTACCAGCCATCCTCGGTCGCCGTGGTCAGGTAGGCGACGCCATCGGCGGATGCGTACAGACCCTTGTCGACCTCAACGACAGAGAAGTCGCCAGCGAGGGAGAGGGTCGTGAGCGCAGCAAGCAGGATGGCGGTCATGGGGGCTCCGGTGTTGAAAATACAAATACCCCAAAAACCTATTATTCCAAAGCCCACACCCGTCAGATGCCATGAACTTGACAGGCTACGAGCAACCTGCGCTTTCACCGAAATGCTGACGCCGCCACGCGCGGGTGCCGACGCTGATTCCACGCTCGGCAGCTTTGTTTGCTAGGTTGAGCCCTGTTGAGGAGAGCCCCCTGACCAGCCCCGTCTTGCACACCGAAGGCATTCAGTTCGCCTATGGCCGCCGCTCCGTCTTGAGAGGCGTCGAGCTGAAGGTCGAGCGTGGACAGGTGTACGGATTTCTCGGCCGCAACGGCGCCGGAAAGACCACCACCCTTCAGATCTTGCTCGGCATCCTCATCCCCAACTCTGGGATCATCCACTTTGCGGGACGGTCGGTCGGCCGCACCACGCCCGGCATGAAGCAGCGCATTGGCTACGTCAGCCAGCACCAGCACTTCTACGAGTGGATGAGCTGCCATCGCCTCGGCCGCTTCGTCGCGGGCTTCTACCCGAGCTGGGATCAAGCGAGCTTCAACAAGCGCCTCCACGACCTGAAGATCGAGCCCAAGCAGAAGGTCGGCACGCTCTCGGGCGGGTCGAAGATGAAGCTGGCCATGGCCCTCGCTCTCGCCACCCAGCCTGAGATCTTGATCCTCGACGAACCCACCGCAGGCGTCGACCCCATCGCCCGGCGCGAGATCCTCGACATGATGCGCACGGCCGCCCAGGACGAAAACCGCACCGTGCTGTTCTCGACGCACAACATCTACGAGGTCGGCCAGATCGCCGACGTGGTTGGAGTGCTGCACGAGGGCGAGCTGGTCTACCAAGGCGCCGTCGGCGAGTTCGTGGCTCATGTACGCAACGCGACCGGCGAGGCCCTCGAAGATGGCGACCTCGAGGCGGCCTTCGTCGCACTCGTGGTGGACGGTTGATCGCCACCTTCCGCTCTGCAGTCGCGCTGACAGCAAAGGAGCTCCAGCACCACGCGCTCGCGTTGTCCTTCATCGGCATCTGGTCGGTGTTGATGGTGCCCTTCGCCTTCGTCATCGCGCTCAGCAGCGGCGGAACCTCCTTCGTCGCTGCGGGCACGGGACTCGCCTACTACTACGGTCCCATCGCCGTGCTCCTTATCGTGCGTCGCCTCGTGATTCAGGAATACGAGGACGGCACGATTCGCTTTCTCGACGCGCTCCCCGCGCCGGCCTGGCTGCAGTTCTTGGTCAAAGCTGGAGTCGGCTGGATCGCTTCGGTAGGCCTCGCCTGGCTGATCGCGGTGCCGCTGTTGCTGTTTGCCTCGATGCGGGAGTTCGTGACCGTCGTCTGGTTCCTGCAGCTGATGTTCGCCATCGCCCTGTACATCAGCGCCTGGCTTGCACTGACCTTCGCCGTCGCCCACACAGGGCGGTTCCGCCACTGGATCTGGATGGTGGTGTTTCTGCTCATGGGTTCGTTTCTGGAGAGCGACTGGCAGACGTGGACCTGGCACGCAGCCCTCGGTGGTGGCGCCGACGCAACCCGCCACGCCGCGCCCTGGCTCGGCTTCGCCGTGACCGCTGGGTGGGCTGTCGCCACCGGGCTCATCGCCCTATTCCTGGCCACGTTTCGGGGTGGTTCGTTGCCCGCTGCGGCGTTCAAGAGCGCCTCGACGCGCGAGCGGGTGAACGGTGCTTCGCTGGTCCTCGCGCTGTACCTGGTGGTCGAGGTCCTTCCCGAAGCGGGTCCCGGAACGCTCAACGGCCACGACACCCTTCCACAGGCCTCACCGCTGGTGCACCACGCAGGGGATGTAGGGGCTTGGCCGTCCGCCACCCGTTCTGCACTCCACGACCTTGAGCAGCTGGCAACCCTCGACCCGCCCACGCGCGTGGTGCTGTACGCCGACTACGATCGCCCGGATCCAGATGCACCGGGCCCTCGCGTGCGGTGGAAGCTCTGGGACCGCGATGAGGTGTTGGTGAGGGTGCGTTCCGAGCCGACCGTCGCCGACGCAGCCAGGGTGATCGACGCCGTGCTCGAGCAGCGCTCAGCCGGCCTCGCGACCCTTGCGGCAGACCGAGGCTTCGCCGCCGACGGGCTGGGCCTCTTTGTGGTGGAGCCGGCAAACGACCGTGCACTTGCGGAACGCCGCGCGGCCCTCGCAGTGCGCCAAGGGCTCACCGCCGTCGATCTCGAGGACTGGGAGGCCATTCGTGGACGCTTCGGAGCCGACATCGCCGCCGGTGTGGGAGCGATCGGCCTGACCGTCTTGGAGGGCGATGCCCTGGGGCCCTGGCTTGAGACCCACCTGCTCCGCGTCCTCCCCGAGTCCGGACTTGCAAGCGCCAGGCTCGGCCGCGTGAACGACATCGCCGGTCTCACCTCTGAGCAGCACCGAGAGGCCTGGTGGGCGGCCCTCGAAGCCGCCGCCGACCGGCGACAGGAAGAGATCAGCGTCATTCCCGAGTGGAGTGGCGAGGTCGCACTCTCCGAGGAGTCTTGGAGCAATCTCGATCTCGCCTGGTGGGTCGAGGACATCTCCGCCTATGACGTCGAGTTGGTGGCGCGACCGACCGACCCGGTTCGGGGAAGGCCGATGACGCTCGAGCCGACCTACCGCGCGTTGGTCATGCCGCTGCTCGGCTCCCCCACCGGCGAGACGCCGACCTGGTTCGGTGCGGGCGACCGCGTCTGGGTCCACCTGCGCACATGGGAACCCCTCATCGGCGGCTGGGTGACCACGCCCCGAACGGTGGTGAATCCATGATCGCCCTGTTTCGAAAGGAGCTCGGAGAGCTGTCGGGGACCTTCCTGCTCTCGGCCTTCGCGGTGCTGTTTGTCGGTTGGGCACACACCACCATCTCGCTCGCGCACTTCGGCGGACTCGAGGTGATTCGCTACTTGATCGAGGATGTGACCGTCATCGGATGCCTCGCGGCATTCGCAGCCGGCCACAGTCGCTTCGGCCCCGAGTACCAGCAGGGCACGCTCGGCTTTCTCGACGCACTGCCCACGAGCCGAAACCGAATCTTCCTCGTCAAGCTGCTGACCGGCTGGCTTCCCATCGCCATGCTCTCGATGGGGGTAGGGCTCATCAAGGCGTGGGCCCTCACGGCTCACCCCCTCCCGAACGCGATCTCAGTGATTCCCGTCGTGATGCTGCTGACGCTGTCGGTCTGCGCCCTGCTGACCGCCCACTACGCGACCGGCCTCGTGCTGTCGTGGTTCGGAGAGGTCGGCTGGCAAGCGATGTTGGTGACCGGCATGAGTCTGGCGGCGATGACCGCCTTGCTGCCATGGGTCGGCCAGTACTACCCGCTGTTCAACGGCGTCTTCCACGTGCAGTTCGTCGGCGGATGGCCTCGGGTGCCGCTCGCTCCGCTCATGATGTGGATGCTCTGGTCCGGCGGCGCCATGGCCGTCGCATGGGGCCTATTCCTCGGTCCTGGCGACCGCATCGCCTACGGCCCGTGGTGGGTCAAGGGCATCGCACAGGTCCTCGTCTACACGCCGCCGATGTTGGTGCTGCTGCTGTTCGTGGCCCTGAGCACGCTCGGTCTAGCCATCAGTGTTCCCGACATGATCCAGCCCACCTTCCGGACCGAGACGGAGCACTTCCGCATTCTCGCGACGGACCGGGATCGCACCTCGGCCGAGACCCTCATTGCCCAAGCGGAGTCGGTGCGGGCCAAGGTCAAAGAACGCTTCGGCGTCGAGGGACCCGCACGACTGGACCTCGAGCTCACCGGCGCCTCGGAGCATCTCGGCGGCGTGTTCGTCGACGGCAAGATCCAGCTACGCACCAAGGCGGATGCCCAGACGCTCGCACACGAGCTGTCGCATGCGTGGTCACACGAGCTCGGCGCCCCCGAGAAGGATCCCGATGCCTGGCGCTTCTTCGAGGAGGGACTCGCCACCGCCACCGAGTCTGTGGTCGGGCCGCCAACCTCCCAGGCTGCCGTGCCCTACTTCGGCACCCCCGCGTCGGACTGGCGCTTGGCCCCGTCCCACGGCTACCGCAGTCGCCACTTCAATCCCGACGCCGACTACGCCATCGGGCGCTTGTGGGCCGAGGCCCTGATCGAAGTCGGCGGGCTCGAAGCACCGCCCTGCGTCATCCAGTCGGCGGCGGCCAACCCGCGGGGAAGCACCGACCCGATCCCGTGGTGGTACGCCCGCCTCGCCGCCTGCGATGTCGATCTCGACGCCTTGCTCGAGTCCTATGAGGCGCGTCTGCCAGAGGGACCCGCACCCGAGATGATCGGCTGGTACGCCGCGTACGCCGGCGGAATGCACATCATCGAGACCACCGCCGCACCGAACGACGCTCGCCGCGTCTGCTTCGCCAGGTCAAGCGAGCGGACCGAGCGCACCATGTACGTCATGGCATACCCCCGGTCCGGCGAACCCTGCGAACTCTCCGCCGGCGGCCTCGACACCGAGCAGTTCGAGATCGCCATCGGAACCACCGACGGCAAAGGCGATCGACTCGGCGAGTGGCGCACCATCCGCGTGCCGTAGCCTCTACAGGTCGACGGCCTCGCCGCGTTCACCCAACTCCTCGAGTGCCCGCTCGAGCTCGCGCTCCACCTCACGGAGCTGCCGTTCAGCTTCGCGAAGCGCGCGCTCTTGCTCTGCGTGGGAGAGCTCGACCGTACGCCGGCGCTGGCGCTCGGAACGCGCCCCCTTTCGCTGCCGAACCTCGGACACCTCACCGTCGACGTGGACGGTGATCACGCCGCTCTCGGTGGCGAGCTCGAGAGCCTCCATCGCCTCGCGGATGCCCTCGGTCACCTGGGCTTCGATGCTCTGGCTATCGCCGTGGAGCACGAAGGCATGCTCGTCACCGCCGAGCGAGAGGACCTGAACCGACGCGGGCCCCGACTGAAGCTCCTCGAGGACGACCACACCCTCCAGCGCCTTCAACGACTCGAGGCTCTCGAGTGACGCAAGGCTCTCCAAGGAAGCGAGGCTTGCGAGTCCCTCAAGGCCAGCCAGGCCCTCGAGCCCAGCCAGGCCCTCGAGCCCAGCCAGTCCCTCGAGACCGGCCAGTCCCTCAAGCGCCTCGAGTTCATGGAGGACTTCGAGTTCTTCCAGGGCTTCGAGCCCTGACAGCGCCTCGAGGCCGTCAGCCTCCCAGACCAGTGCATTCGACGACACCACGACGGGTCCGTGAACTGCGCCCATGTCTGCATCGGGATGCACCTCCACCACGTGCATGTGCCGCTGGGTCTCGCCGGCGGCATCGCCGGAGAGTGCGGTGATCTCGACGACATTGAGCCCATCGTCGGACTGCACATCCACGTCGACGCGCGTGTCCTTGGACAACATCGGAATGCGCACCACCCGACCATCGATCTCGAGCACGAGGTCGTCGCCCTCGACAGTCCAGTCCACATCGGCTTCGCCACTGACCTGCACGTCCTGGGCCACAGCGGCACCGGTGGCGACGGCGCAGAGCCCCGCAATCACAAGTCCAGGAAGCGCCCAGCGAGGACGAGAAGGTTGGGTCTTGCGGCCGAGAATGCGCTGAACGCGGTCCATGAGAGAGCCTCCGGTGGCGGCAGGTGCCGCGGTGAGTGTGTCGAGCCGCCACGACTCGAGCTCAGCAAGAGCCCGGGCGTAGGACACGCGGTCGTCGAGGGCCGCGACGACTTCGGCATCGCACGCAAGCTCGCGCTCGTGCCGCACTTGGGCGGAGAGCCAACGAGCCGCGGGATGGTAGAAGAGTGCCGCGTCAAGCGCGGTCTGGACGAGGTTCACGGCGTAGTCGAGCCGCTTGAGATGCACGAGTTCGTGCGCCAACACGGCCTCGAGCTCCTTCGGCGATAGGCGCACCAACAGCGCCGCCGGCAAGAGGACCGCCGGCCGCAGAAAGCCCACCGCGACGGGAGACATCTCGCGCGAGACCAGCCGTAGACGGGCAATCGCCGGGGCTCCGACCCTTACGACGAGCCGTTCGAAGCGCTGCTGAAGCTCGGGAGGGGCGGCAATACCTCCGCTCTGGAGGGCCTCGATGCGAACCAAGTCGACCAGCGCACGCGTGCCCGACAACGCGACGCCGAACACCCACGCGCCCACGAGCCAAGCCGCCCAGGTCGATGAGGGCACCGTCACGGCACCGACTGCCACGCCGGACATCGGAAGCGCCGGCTGCGCCATCAGCCAGCCAAAGGTCACCAGCGGAGCCCAAGCCATCAGCGCGTAGCCGACGACTGCGGTCGCGTATCGATGCTGAGCCGAGGCGTCGCGCTGGGCGTGAAGCATGAGCGCCACCAGCGCCGCGAGGCCAGTGAGCTGCCAGGTGGAGTGCAGAAGACTCCAGGCCAAGGCCGAGACCATCATGACTCCTCCAGGTCATCGAGCAATGCGCGGATCGCGGCAAGTTCTTCGGGATCCGCGGGCCGCTCGGACAGTGCCGCCATCACCAATCGACTCGGCGAGCCCGAGAACGCGCGGTCCACGAGGTCGGCAATCAGGCTTCCCTGCACCGTCTTCTCGCTCTCGACCGGCGTGTAGATGTGGCTGCGTTGCGAGGTGTCGCGCACGACGAGCCCCTTCTCGTGCATCACCTGCAGCATCTTGAGGACGGTGGTGTACCCGAGGTTGCGGTCCTGCGAGAGCACGTCGTGCACCCCGCGCACGGTGGAGGGCCCAGAGGCCCAGAGGACGCGCAAGATCTCGAGTTCGGTGTCGGTGGGTCGTTTGCTCATGCTTCGAGCCTATCGAGCGATCTCGATCCGATCAACGAAAACTTTCGTATGTCTGTCTTCGTAGAAAGAGGTAGAGGGCTTAAACCCCGCCTACTCCTCGTTCTACGACGCGACCACCCGGCGTCGCGACCTACCCGATGCGCGCGAGGATGGCGTTCGTGGCCTCACGGAGGGCGTCGATCTCGGCATCGCCAGCGGGCAAGGACTCGGCCACGCCACAGTCCTCGAAGTAGCGACCGGAGTGCGCATCGATGTCGGGATGCGTCGCGACGTAGCACTGAGTCGCCGCGCCCTCAGCGATGGACTTGATGTGCGGCATGCGCGAGAACAGACGGTCCTCATCCGCGACATGACGGCTCAGGTTCGTGCGGATGACACCGGGGTGCACGGCGTTGGCGCGACGGGCAGAGCCCTCGTTCCGGAAGCGCCGAGCGAGCTCAGCCGCATACACCAGGTTTGCCAGCTTGGACCGTCCATACAGGCGCCACGGGTGGTAATCGGTCTCGCCCGAGACGTTGTCGAGCTCGAGCCCACGGTCCTTCGCCATGAAGTGGGCCGCGCTCGAGAGAATGACGACCCGGCCATCGTCGACGAGCTGATCCACCAGGCCATCTACGAGTGCGGAGTGGCCGACGTGGTTGGTCAGAAACTGCATCTCGACGCCGTGGCTCTGGTTGAGCTCGGGCAGGGCCATGATGCCGGCGTTGGCGACGATGCCGTTGAGACGACGTCCCTGGAGGGCGGCCACCGCTGCGCGAACCGAGACCAGGTCGGAGAGCTCACACGCGACCGGAGTGCCCTCGACACCGAGTGCGCCGAGCGCCTTCTCAGCGCGCTCTTGGGTACGGGCGGCGCCGATGATGTGGGCCCCACGCAGGGCGAGAACCCGCGCGGTCTCATGTCCCAATCCGCTGTTGCAGCCCGTGACCAGCCAGGTGGTACCGGAGAGATCGCGTCCTTCGGTGACTTGTTCAGCAGTGCTCGAGACACCGAAATCGGATGCGGACATGGGCAACTCCAGGGCGGATCGCAACGGTAGGCACGACCTGAGACTCGGCAAGCCGAGCCGCCCGACAAAAGCCCACTTACACGCGCAGCACGGCCACCGCGGCCAACAGCCCCAGCACCGTCAGCAGACCGATGGGGATGCGCAACCCGTAGAGACACCGCATGGCCGCCACGAGGGTGAGCAGCCAGTGCGGCGGTGATGGACTCAAATGCATAAGGGAATCGCCAGCACACCAAAGACAGGTGCCGACGCTATCGCTGGTGGCGCCTCATTTCTATCGGGAACCCGACACTTTATCATCCCCAAGACTCGCGACGCCGTGAACGGACCTTCACCCTTGCCTCTCGCTCCGCTGCCCAAACTCCCCGAAGGCCGCCTCGCCCGGTTTGCCTACGGCCTGCGCACTCCTTTTCGTGGCGCACGCTGGCTGGTGGTGCATCCACCGCTGTGGCCATGGGCTGCGCTACCGATGCTGCTGACCATCTGGAGTGTGCTCGGAGCCGCCTGGCTCGCCTGGGTCGGAGCCGAAGACCTTCTTGGACTGTGGTGGCCGAGACCCGACGGTCCGGAGTTCGTCGCCTGGGCCTTCGTGCACGCGATGGTCGTGGTGTCGAGCTTCATCGCAGCGGCACTGGGACTCTGGGTACTGGGACACCTGATCGCCGGCCCCTTCTATGACCGCCTGGCCGAGCTGGTGGAGCGCCAAGTCCTCGGACCCAGCGATGTGGTGTTCTCCTGGCGCGTCGCGGTGGGTGATGCCCTTCAGTCGTTTGCCCACTCGCTGCTGGGACTCGCGGCGTACGTACTCGTGCTCGTGCCCCTGTTCGCGCTCAACCTCATCCCCGCAGTAGGCAGCGTGCTGTACGCGGTGATCGGTGCGCTCGTCACTGCGCTGTTCCTGGCTCGCGAGCTGTTCGACGTTCCCTTGTCGCGACGTCGCACGTCGTTCCTCAACAAGCTCCGCTATCTGCGCGCTCACCGCTGGCCCGTGCTCGGACTCGGCGTCTCCACCGCCGTGCTGCTGGCGATTCCCCTGGTCGATCTTCTGGTCTTGCCGTGTGCGGTGCTCGGCGCGACCCTGCTGTTTCTCTCGATCGAGCTCGACCAAGGCCGCCTGACCCGGGTCGAGAACGCGGCCACGCCTGCGGACTCAGACGCATAGGCGACGACTGCCCCTCCTCTGAAGAGCCTGCGCCGGCCTGGTCCCCGCCCAATCACTCGATCAGGCAGCGGTCGGACGGGGCGAGGTGTGGGGTACGGAGGCGGTGAGGGTCAGCGCCATGGAACACCGCTACAGCGCCGTCGCCGTTTCTCGGATCGCGCCCATCCAGGCGCGGTAGTCGTCGACCACGCCGGGCTCCCGCACGACCAGGCTGGTTCCGTGCATGAGCTCGAGACCGGAGTAGCTCCAGTTGGCGTCGCTGACGATGACGGTGTCGTCGCAGCGCAGCACCTTGGCATGGGTGGTGATCTGGCTGGGCGCGAACCAGATGGGAATGCCGGCAGCTTGGAGGCGAAGCACGGCTGCGTCGTTGATCTGGTTGTCGACGATCCAGTCAGAGGCATCGAGCGTCACGCGCACGTCGACGTCGCGGCCCTTCGCGTCCTCGAGCGCACCGAGCACCCGGTCGACCTCAGAGTCCGGGTAGGCCTCGTTCCAAGCGATGGCGTACATCAAGAGGTCGACCTCGGAGGTGGCCCGACCGACGCAATCTACTAGGGCAGGTGTGATCATCCGGTCGGCCACGGGCACCAGATCAGTCCGGCTCCACGGGGGCGCTTCAAACGGGTCCCCCTCCCAGACGGCATCGAACCAGCCCGCATACCAATCGGCCACCGCGGCATCGTTCACGAGTACCGAGCCTTCGTGGTTGTAGCGCAGGGCACTGTTCGTGAAGTTGTGGGAGCCCACGAGCGCGACACCATCTGCGAGGATCAGCTTGTTGTGCAGCGTCACGGTGGGGTCGTCGAGACGCGTCTCGATGCCGGACAGACCCAGGTCGTGGAGAACGCTCGCGGTGCCGTCGCCCTCCTCGTCGGCAAGCACCCGAACGAACACGTCTCGCTCGGCCGCCCGCTCGAGAGCGTCGAGGATCTGGTCGACCTGTCCGCCCTCGTAGAGCAGGTACTCGGCCACACGGATCTCAACTTCGGCGGCGTCGATCGCGAGCACGGCGGCATCGGTGAAGTCCCGATCGTTCACAGCCCGCGTGTCGCCCACGTCGGGGGGCACCCAGGGCACGGGCAGCTCATCAGGTCCGGGTGGCGCTCCAGGTCGGGTGCGATCGGTGTCGGTGGGCGCGACCGCGCATGCCCACAGCATCACCAGTAGAACGCAGCCAGACCGCATGTGCCGAGACCCTCGCCCGCAGTCTAGCTCGTCAGCGGTCCTTGAGGCGGGGCAGCTGCCGCGTCGTCTCCCGCTCGGCATCCTGGCGAACTCCTGACGCGTTCCGCGCCCAAAGCTGCTCTGATGGGAGCTCGGAGAGTTCATGCGCATCCTCGTCTTCCTTCCACTCGCGGCCTGCGCGGCCGGTAGCTTCGTCAGTGACGAACTCAACGACAGCGAGAGCGGCGCTGACTCGGCCTCCGATAGCGGTACCGATACCGCCGCGGTCCGGGACGTGTGTACGCGCTGGACTACCGACCGCGCCGCACTCACCGAGGGCAGCTGGTCCGGATCGGTGAACAGCTGCAATGCCGGAGACATCAGCGCCGACGGCCGAGAGAGCGCACTTCGGCTGGTCAACCTGTACCGCTGGCTCGCTGACCTACCGCCGGTCACCACATCCGCGACCAAGAACACCGCCGCCCAAGACTGCGCGCTGATGATGCACGCGAATGACGACCTCTCGCACAACCCCCCGACGAACTGGTCTTGCTACACCGATAGCGGCGCGACAGCGGCCGGGCGCAGCAACATCAGCTCGGGCCCCGGCACGATGTCCGTGGACATGTACATGATCGACCCGGGCAACAGCAGCACACTCGGCCACCGCCGGTGGATCTTGTCGAACAGCGCAGGCCCGATCGGACTAGGGTCGACGAGCGAGTCCAGCTGCATGCACGTGCTCAGCGGTAGCGGCAACGCCGGAGCTCAGTGGACCGCATGGCCCCCGCCCGGCGGCGTTCCGCTCGAGGCCTTCACCCCCGGAACCATCTTCTGGTCTGGGCTCGACGAGACCGGGTGGAGCGTCCAGAGCGACAGCATCGACCTCACCAACGCCAGCGTGACTGTGACCCGTGACGGCCAGGCGCTCTCGGTGAACACGAGCACTCTGCAGCAGGGCTACGGCTCAGCGACCGCCATCGCGATTCGCCCGCAGGGATGGGCAACCCAAGCCGGACGCTACACCGTAAGCGTCGATGCGGCACAGTCCTTCAGCTACGACGTGGATGTGGTGGACTGCGACTGATCGATGCAGTGAACTGGCCCAGGCACCTCTTGTAGACTGGGGGCCCCCAACGCTGCGAGATGCGCATGACCGCACACGACAAGAACCAGACCCTCTTCGAGCAAGGCGGGCATCGCAATGTGATGCTCCGCACCTTCGACGTCGGCCCCGAGGTCCCCTGCAACCAGCACGTGATCATCGACGGCACCGAGGCGATGATTCTCGACCCCGGCGGCCACAAGCTGTACTCAAAGGTCTTCGCTGCGACCAAGGCCGCCCTCGGGAACGCCAAGCTGACGCACTTGTTCTTGTCGCATCAGGACCCGGACATCGTCGCCGCGACCAACGGCTGGCTGATGGCCCTTCCCGAGATGCAGGCCTACTGCTCCAAGCTGTGGCGCCGCTTCGTGGCCCACATTGGCCCTGACCGCCTGCTCTACGACCGGATGATCGGCATCGAGGATGGTGGCTGCCGCATCGCCCTCGGCAACTCCGAGGTCTGGGCGATTCCGGCGCACTTCCTGCACTCGTGCGGCAACTTCCACGTGTACGACCCGGTCTCGAAGATCTTGTACACCGGCGACCTCGGCGCCTCGCTCGGCGAGGACTACCGGGTGGTCACCGACTTCGATGCGCACATTCAGTACATGGAGGGCTTTCACCGGCGCTACATGAGCAGCACCAAGGCACTCAAGCACTGGCTCGTTCTCGCACGCAAGCTCGACATCGAGACCATCGCGCCGCAGCACGGGGCCATGTTCGAGGGACGCGAGATGTCGCAGCGCTTTCTCGATTGGATTGACAGCCTCGAGGTTGGCGTGGACCAGATGGAGCCCTACGACATTCCGACCTAGCCGAGGTCGCGTGCGTCCACGCTCAGGTTGGCCTCGAGTACGGCGAGCAGCTGGTGAATCTGCTCGGCGCCGAGCCCCTTGCCCACGAAGGATGCCCCGTAGATCAGGCCCCAGAGCACCACGAAGGCCGGAATCGCGGCCAAACCCCACGCGGGCTGCCCGATGTTGTACTGCACCATGCCCACGATGGCGCCGATCAGGCTCGGGAACGCGCTCGCCGCGTACATGAACAGGAAGAAGGTCCACACCGTGGGCTCGGGACCGAGCAACGCGTGCACATGCGTGCCGCCCTCGCTGTCGCGGACCTGCACATCAAGAGTCGGCGACCAGGTGTGCCGCGCTTCGATGGGAATGCTGAGTACCGCGTGTCGCTTTCCGAACTGGATGTTCACCGCCGGATCGAAGGAAATCAGCTGGCTGAGACGCTCGATAAACTCTTCGGGCGTGCCGTCGCTGTGCCAGTCGTAAACCGGCCGCATGCGCAGGTTGTTCGTCGGGCTTTGCGCCCTCGCGGTGTCCATGACCGAAGGCTACCATCGCTGCCAGCAAAAGGTCATGGACGGGTTCGGGGTAGTGGGCAACTGATCGGGCCAGACACCCACCCGAAGCGAAGGTAAGCTGCCAGGCCAAGTCCCCTATGTCAGAGTCCCCATCCATCGCAGCGCACCCCCTCCGCACCTGGTTCGAGCCGGGCCGCCGGCCACAGCAAGATCGGGTCCAAGTCGCCGACCAACCCGGATTGGCGCGCAAGACCGCCATCTGGCGCCCACGCGATGACTCCCCAACGGCAGAGAAGCGCCTGTTCGCCGAGGCGAGCTTGTGGGCGCAGCTCGAGCACCCGAACATCCCGCCGTTGTACAGCATCACCCGCGACTCGGAAGGACTCAGGGTGGCCACGCGATGGATCGACGGTCGCCCCTGGTCCGAAGGGTTGGCCCAGTCCGGGTCGGCCGACCTCGTCGAGCAGGTCGAGGTGCTGCGCGAAGTCTGCCGAGCCGTGGAACACGCCCATCTTCGCGGCGTCGCCCACCGCGACATCAAGCCCTCCAACGTCATGCTCGGGGCCGAGGAGGAGGTGTTTCTCGTCGGCTGGAGCGCGGCTCGAGATCTGAACGACACCACCAGCACGCCCGCTGGCACGCCAGCGTACGTCGCACCCGAAGTGGCACGCGGCGATGCGGGCGACGCGTCGAGCGACATCTATCTGCTCGGCGGAGTGCTCTACCGGCTGCTGACCGGTGCCCCACCGCACGGCGACACCCACGGCGACAAGGCCATGGCGCATGCCCGTTCTCGCGCGCTACCGCGCTTTGCCGACGACCTTCCAGCCCCGCTCGCCGACTGCGCCCGCAGGGCCCTCGACCCCCTTCCCAGCCGACGGCACCCCTCCGCTGCGGCGTTCCGAGCCGAGCTCGAGGCCTGGTTGGCTGCGCGACCGCTCGAAGCCCTGCTGTCCGGCATCGGCGACCAGATCGCCGAGCTGAAGGCCAGCCTACGCGATGCCGAGGCGAACGACGCCAAGCCGAGGGAAGTCTTCTACGCCACGCGGACGATGTGCCTGCAGGCCGCGACCCTCGATGGGGACCCCGAGCCGGCTCTCGCGATGCTCCACAACGCCTGCGCGCTCTATTTCGAGCACGCCCTCGCCAACGGTCGCGCGTCCGACGCTCAGACCGCTCTCGAGGCGATTCCGCCGAGATGAACGCGCGACTCGAGAATTTGCGACGTCGAATGTCCGCTGCGCGAGCCGAGACCCAGCGCTTGGCGGCAGTCGGCAAGGAAGCCGACACCAAGGTCTTCGGCGAGGTGGGCTGGCTCTTCTCACTCACCTTCGCCTCAGCCACCGTCCTGTGCATCGCGCTGCAAGCCCTACCCTCGTTTCAGGCCTCGACCATGGCCACCCGGCGACTCCTCACCGTGGTCGCCTTCGAGATCCCAATCCTGGTGGGGCTCGTGCACATCATGCGCAACAACTCCTCCCCGCGCGTTGCGACCGTGAGCCAGGGCATTCTCACCCTCACGTTCTCGCTCGTGGGCCTGCGCTTTCTCGTCTGGCAGTTCGATGGCGACCCCGACACCGAGGCCTGGGCCACCACGGCCCTGGCCGCGACCGCCGTGCACTTTCTGCAGTTCCATGGCGCCACGCTGTTCATCGCGATCTGCATCGGGCTGACCGCGCTCTCGGCCCTCTCGTTCATCACGCCGACATTGGCCCTCAACGCGGTGGCGGTGTCCGTAGCGGCGACCCTGTTCTACGACTGGCGCATGCGCGTGCACGAGCCCTGAGCCTCAGTCGCGACGGCGACGCACCGCGGCAACGCCGACCAAGAACAGCGCGCCCATCGGCTCGAAGCCGCCGATTACACAGCCGCACCCCGAGCCGAGCGGCGTGCGCTCCGACAGGGTGATCACGCCGGGCATCGGCCCTGGGTCTTCGATGAGCTCGGCGGACCAGCTGTACTCGAAGCCCACGTTGTCCGGGTCCTTCGGCGAGACGATGAGGTGACCCTCGATCAGGTGGAAGTTCGAGATCCAGCCCTCGGCGTGGCCGTTCTCATCGACCTCGAGGGGGATGTAGTCGAGGACCGGCGTACCCGTGGCCGTGCTCTCGGATGAAGCGAGCACCGCGTACCAGTCGACACTCGGGTCGCCATCAAAGGTGACCTTGAGGGCGAGCTCCTTCTCGAAGTTCGACCGAAGCGCGATGAAGTTCATGCCGAGGCCTTCAGGCAGCATGTCTTCGTTGGCATCGCCGGACGCGGGGTAGGCATCGGCCGTGTCCGCACGCGTGACTGGCGCGACCATGGCGCCATTCACGAGGTCGAGGGTCGTGAGCCGGGCCATGTAGTGCGGCCAGAACGCCTCGAAGTCGACGCCGGCGCTCTCGAGCGCGTCGGGGAACCAGATCACGTCACCGGTCACTGTGGCCCCGTACTCCCAGGTTGCACGCACGGTGTCAGGGCCGCCGTACTGCTCGTCGATGAACTGCGCGAGAATCGCGGTGCCGTACATGTGCGCCGACTGCTCGGGGATCAAGAACGCGGCGACCCGGTGGTGTAGCGCCAGATGCGGGTACTCGGTGTAGTCGCTCGCATCGCGCGCCCAGCCACTCACGTCGTTGTCGGCATAGGCGGTCAGCCAGGTCGCACAGCCCTCCATCCACCAGATCCAGCTGGTGACGCCGTCGAGGTAGGCGCCCATGTAGGCGTACTGCACGGTGTGAGCGACCTCGTGCATGGTCGTCGATTCGCCGGGGATGCGCTCGTTCTCGGTGAACAGGAAGATCACCGGCGACGGATGGTCGGTGCAGTCGATGGTCTCGGTGCGGCCGAAGCTAAAGCCGACATCGGACGGAAGAATGCGAATCGCAATCGGGTCGTCGACGAACTCCCAGCCCATGTCGATAAAGGTCGTGCGGGCCGACTCTGCGGCGTCGAGACGGTCCTGGGCGTCATCGACATCGGCGATGGCGGGGTCCCACTCGACCCAGAAATTCTCACCCTCGAGGCGCTCGGCGTCGGTGTATGCGAAGCCGTAGCAGGGTTCATCGAGCGCGAGCGCGGGCGTAACGACGAGCAGCGAGAGCAGAGAGAGCACGGCGAGGTCCTTGGAAAAGCAAGGCATAACGCCTCAAGCCCAGAGCGGGCTCACGGCTCATCCAAGCTGTCTCCACCAAGCAAACGCGACACCGCCTCGGCCGACACCACCGCCCCCTCCTGCAGGCCGTTGCCGAGCCAAGCGCCCGCATGGAAGGTGTGGTTCTCGCCGTTGGTCGCGCTCACCTCGACATGCCAGCGATAGGCATCGACCGTGTAGTCGGGGGTGTGGTGCTTCTGCCGGTGGAGCACCTTCGCGGGGTCGATCTCGTCTTCCATGCCGAAGGCCAAGCCGTATCGAGTCTCGCTGTCGGCGACCCCGCACAGGTCGTTGAGGTACGAGTTGTAC
Source organism: Pseudomonadota bacterium (assembly GCA_023954855.1). Classification (GTDB taxonomy): domain Bacteria; phylum Myxococcota_A; class UBA796; order UBA796; genus M1803. The sequence continues at coordinate 36,019 of JAGSGY010000045.1, forward strand.
CCGCCCTGCCCGCCGCTCAGCTCGTACACATCGAACTCGGTCGCCACCTGAATGCCGCGGCGTTCATACATGCCCGAGTCGCAGTGCACGAGCGTCTGAATGTGGTTCGGCTTCCAGCCCCCGAACCGACGAAGCTCCGCCTCACTGGGGTCCGTCAGTAGCTTCAGCGTCTGATCGGGCGGGGCCGCAAACACGACCTTGTCGAACCGTTCCACGTCCGGGCCGAGCATGTTTAGGGTGACGCCATCCGCATCCCGAGTGACCCCGGTGATGACCTGGTTGAGCCGCACCTCCCCTCGCAGGGACTCGACGATGCGGTGCAGGTAGCACCACGCGCCACCCTTCAGACTCACCCAGCTCTCAGCGCGCTCGAAAGCCCGCAACATCGGAACGGTGAGCGCGGCGGGCATGTCGGGCACACGCTCGTAGGGAATCGAGTAGGCGTACATCGTAAGCAGGGCCGCCCACCGGTCCATGTCGGCATCGGTGAGGCACTCGCTCAGTGGGAGCGACTCGAGGACGTCGTCGGGCAGCGCGGTGCGACGGTCAAAGGCGAGGCCCTGCATGCGTAGACCAATCAGATCGATGAGCTGACCGAGCCGCTTCGGCCACGGATCCTGGGCCCGTCGAATCGACCCGGGCGAGAGATGATGCTCACCGTCACGCGTCCAGAAAGTCGTGGTGCCGGCCACCGGGCGGGTCTCGCAGCCAAGCTTGTCGAACAAGCGCATCAGCCGGGGGAAGTTGCGAACCTCGAACTCGATCACGCCGGCATCGAGGCGAAGCGACGGGTCGAGCTCGCTGGGCACGTTGCCATTCAGCGTACGCACGTGGCCGCCAAGCATGGGCTGACGCTCGAAGACCACCACGTCGTGGACCGAGTCCAACAGGTGGGCGCACACCAGTCCCGCACTGCCTCCCCCGATGATCGCTATGCGCACGGGACGCCCCTACCCATAGATGAACCGATCATCGGTCAGCTCCTCGTACAGGTTGGAGCCTGTCCAGATCGTGCCCGCAAAGCCCGGGTACCCAGACGACGCATTGCAGAAGTAGAGCCCTGGAATCGAGCTCTTCCACGACAAGCGGCCCGGCCCCATCTGCGCGGGCGTCATGTTCGAGCCGTAGGAGTTGCCGCGAGGGCTGTTCACGTAGCGCTCGTTGGTGGTGGGGCTGCCGAGCATCTTGAAGACGAGATGGTCGCGGAAGCCCGGCACATACTGCTCTTCGATGATGTCGATGATGCGGTCGAAGATCTCGCGCTTCTTGGCGGCGTAGGCCTTGGGCTTGGCGTAACGAAGATGGCGAAAGCGCTCGTAGTCCGCGACGGTGAGCAACTCGACCACCTGCTTGCCGGACGGACAGTCGCCTCGGTCCTCGGTGAGCAGCGTCGGTATCGAGACGGCAAAGCTCGGACGGGAGTAGTCTCCCCGCTCGACCATCTCAGCGAAGGCAACGTTCAGGTCCGGCTGCTCGGTGTGGAACAGGTTCGAGGGACCGAAGCCGTACTCGCGCATGTCGAGCCCCTCGACCACGCAGTAGGCCATGAAGTTCGAGGCCGAGTATTCGTAGTCGAGCTGCCTGCGGACGGCGGTGCTGAACTGCTCGAGCCCAATCATCTCTGCGGCGCGCTTGGGGTCCATGTTGCAGATGACGTGATTGCCGAGGAACTCCTGCACCTCGCCTGTCGCAATGCCGTCGTCATCGACCCCTTCGGCTCGGACACCGACCACACGCCCATCGCGCTGCACAAACGAGGTGACCCTCTGATTGAGCCGCACCTCGCCACCTCCCGCCTCGATCACGCCGACCAGCGTGTCGACGACGTGCTCGAAGTGGCGGGTCGGGTAGTAGGCGCCGCGCATGTACCCGGTGAACAGCATCACCCAGGCGAAGAACGAGAGCTGGTTCGGTGGCAACAGGAAGTCGGGCCACTGCAGCGCGAGCAGGGTCTGGGCCTCGAGGGGAAGCCCAAATCCGTCGAAGACGTCTTGGAGCGTCGCGTTGCGATGCCGAATCATGCGGCGAAAGCGATGGATCTTCGTGAGCATGTGCAGCGTGCGATGCGACGCGGGCGGTAGCTCGGCAATCTCCTCGGAGACTCCGCGAACCTCAGCGAGAAAAGCGGTGCAGACCTCGGCGTGCTCCGGAAACAGCGCGACGACACGCCGGGTCAGCTCATCCCAGTCGCCGGGGATGTCGAGCGCAAAGCCCTTCATGCGCATGCGGTCGAAACCGTCGGGATCGAGACGCTCGAAGGTGACCTGTTCCGACAGCCCGAGCTTGACCAAGAATCGGCCCACGGGCTCATCGGGTCCGCAGTTCCACACATAGTGAAGCTGTGCGTTGAAGCAGACCCGGTCGTCACCCTCGCCAAAGCAGAAGGTGTGGCCGTAGCCGCCGGGGGCCGAGTGCGCCTCGAGGACGCGAACAGTGCGGCCAGAGTGGGCCATCAGCGCACCGAAGGCCAGGGCCGAAAGTCCGCTTCCAACGATCAGGTAGTCAGGGTGCATGCGCGCTCCGTCGGTGGGCGGGTGGGCTCACCTCCTCTTGCGGATGCAAGGACCGTACCGGGTCCAATGCGCCCCAAAGCCGCCAAACAAGCGGTTCAGTTCAACGCCGGTGGGCGATTCCACACGCTGCGTCTGCCCAGAGTTGCCAAACCGCCCCATCCACGGCGCGTACACTTGGGCGGTGAACCTGCAGACGCCCTCACCCCATGGACAGACGACCGGACGCTACCGCCTCGAGCGCAGGCTGGGACGCGGCGCCATGGGTGAGGTGTGGCTCGGTCGCGACACCCTGACCGACAACCTTGCAGCCGTGAAGCTCGTCGCCTCGGATGCCCCAGAAGTCGCGCGCACCCAGTTCGAGCGCGAGTGGCGCGCCATTGCCCGACTCGACCACCCCAACATCGTGCACCTGTATGAGGTGGGTCCGGCGCACCTCGCAACGGCCTATATCGATGGCCCGAGCCTCCAGCGTCGCCTGCAGAGCCCCATCGATCCGAGTGTCGCCATCGACTGGACGTTGCAGGTGGCCTCAGCCCTCGGTCACGCACACGCCCAGGGTGTCGTGCACCGCGATGTGAAGCCCGCGAACGTCTTGCTCGACAGCCGCGGGAACGCCTTTCTCGCCGACTTCGGTCTCGCCTTGTTCGACGAAGACGCCGAGGCCCAGCGCGGAGGCACCCCCAAGTACATGGCCCCCGAGCAGTGGGAGCAATCCAAGGTGGGCCCCGCCGCCGATCAGTTCGCACTCGGCCGGACCCTACTCGCCATGCTGATTGGAGGACCGCCACCGACGCAGGCCTCCGAGGGATTTGCCCTACTCCGCGAAGACCTGCCCGCCGCCCTGATCGCGGCCCTTCAGCGCGCACTGCACCACCAGCCAGACAAGCGCTTCGCCTCGGTCTCGGACTTCGCAGTAGCCCTCGCCGCCGTCGATCTGGGAGGCCTGGGAGCGGTGAATCGACTCGCCACGACCAAGCGCGACGCGGACGCCTTTGCGTGGGCCGCGGGCTGTCACCACAAGCAGCAGGTCGGCCACGACCTGGAGCGCACCGACACCCGAATCTCGGAGCTCGTCCGCGGCGGGCAGGTCGACGAGGACGCCTGGCAAGAGTTCCAAGCGCAGACCAGCTACGCCGAGTTCGGGTGGGCCATGTATGGACGGCCCGGCCGCCTCGGGTCCCTCGACACCGCTGCCGCCGTGGCCAGAGCCAGCGAGGTCGTGGTTCTGCTGCACGGGTGGGGCTGCACGCGCGACGTGTGGGCCCGCATTGCCCAGCAACTCTGCCGCGACAATGCCGAGGTGTTGGTGCTCACCCCCGATGTGCAGGGCTTCGGCGAGTCCGTCTTCGACCAACCGTGGCCGTCGCGACCTCACACCGCGCCCGACGGCTTCTACACCGCGATCAAGCACTGGCTCGCCCTTCTGGGCCTGCATGACCTGCCGACCGTGATCGTCGGCCACTCCATGGCGGGAATCGCCGTACTCGCGGGCGAGGATGCCCCCGACACCCGGCGCCCCTACCGCGTCTCGATCGCACCCCCATGGCTATCGACCCGACCCCTGATGTGGTGGTGGGTCAAGATCGGCACCCTCCTCCTCATCGCGCTGTCCTACCTGGGACCGGCCTTCCGCCTCGTCACCGACAGCGTGAGCATGGGCAAGACCAGCGATCGCATCGCCCCTCACGTGCGCACCGAGATGATCCACAACATGCGCCGCATCGACCGGACCGTCCTCGGACGCATCGCACAAGGCATCGGCCTGGGACTCGAGCCATCCGCCGAGGCCATCCACCGCACCATCATCATCGCCGGCGACGAAGACCCGATGCTCACGGCCGACCCCATCTTCGCCGCAGCCGCGCGCATCGGGATTCCACGCTCGCACGTGCGGGTGCTCTCGACCGCTTCGCACTACCCGCACATCGAGGACCCGGAGCATCCGGAACACACCGCAAGGAACAGCGCCGAGATCGTTGCGTGCATCGACGATCTCTTGATGTCCTGCCGCGACCCGACGCTGATGTACGGCGGACTGCGAAGGCCAGAGCCCGCGGATCTGCACCGGGAATCGGCCGACTCGGACACCCTCGCCTACCTGGTCGACGACTAGCCGAGCGCCCCCTCGGAGAAAGATCGCCACCGCCGGTTGACGACCCTATCGATCCGATTAACTTCGATATATGTCGAATCATCGAAATGAAGATCTGGCGCTCGCCAAGATGTTCGCTGCCCTGAGCAATCCCAACCGCCTCGCGCTGTTTCAGCGCCTGTGCAGCTGCTGTGCTCCCGGCACGAGTTGCTCGGTTGATGAGGTCTCCAAGCTCTGCGTCGGCGAGCTCGGCGACGGCCTCGACATTGCGCCCTCGACCCTCTCTCACCACCTCAAGACGCTGGTCAACGCCGGTCTGATCCAGACCGAGCGCAGCGGAAAGCGGGTGAACTGCTGGGTCGATCCCGAGGTGCTCACGCGCCTCTCTGCTTTCTTCTCCCAACCCCTCCGCACCCCGTGCGGATCCGGAGCCTAAGATGTCGAACGAGACCAGCTGCTGCAGCCCTTCCACCACCGAAGACAGCTGCGCGCCCGCAGCGACGGTGAGCAACGACTCGGTCCGCAAGGACACCCTTCGTCGCGAGGTCAGCGAGGCCTACGCAAAGGTGGCCGAAGCGAACACCGCCGGCGAAGGCACCGCCGATGCCGCAAGCTGCTGTGGCGTGTCCGACGACGACGCGATCAACACCCTGATCTCGAGCCGCCTCGGCTACTCGTCCGAGGACTTGGTGAGCGTTCCCAAGGGTGCGGACCTGGGCCTCGGCTGCGGCAATCCGAAGGCCATCGCCGCGATTCAGCCCGGTGAGGTCGTGGTCGACCTCGGCTCGGGCGCGGGCTTCGACTGCTTCCTCGCCGCCAGCGAAGTCGGCACCGACGGCAAGGTCATCGGCGTCGACATGACGCCTGCGATGGTCTCCAAAGCGCGTAACAACGCCGCTGAAGGCAAGTACGACCAGGTCGAGTTCCGACTCGGCGAGATCGAGAACCTGCCCGTCGCTGACGGCACCGCGGACGTCATCATCTCGAACTGCGTCATCAACCTGTCGCCCGACAAGCCGCGTGTGTTCCGCGAAGCCTTCCGCATTCTCAAGAAGAACGGCCGCCTCGCCATCTCGGACGTGGTCGCGACCATCGAGCTGCCTGAAGAGATGCGCAATGACAAGGCGCTCATCGCCGGCTGCATGGGCAACGCCGCCCTGATCAGCGAGCTCGAGAGTGCCATGGCGGACGCCGGCTTCGTCGACATCAAGATCGCTCCCAAGGATGACTCGAAGGACTTCATCAAGGACTGGGCACCGGGTCGCGGCATCGAAGACTACGTGCTCTCCGCCACCATCGAGGCGCGTCGCCCGAGCGGCTGCTGCTAGGCCCTACAAGCTTCGACTCAAGGCGGTGAGCCATGTTTGGCTTCGGAAAGAAGAAGCGCACGGACTTTGTGGACGTGCCGCTTCGCGACAACTTCTACCAGACCTCGAGCTTCTTCCCGATGCCCGTGGTGCTGGTGAGCACGGTGTCGCCGTCGGGCCAGACGAACCTCGGCACCTACTCGCTGTGCTTCCCCCACGTCATCGCAGGGTCGCCCGCGATGATGCTGATCAGCCGCAGCGACAGCAACACGGCCACCAACATTCGCAGGACGGGTCTGGCGGCCCTGAACTTCATCCCCGACGAGAAGAAGCTCATCGACAACTGCGTCGAGATGGGCTTTCCCGGCGACACCACCGAAGAGAAGATGGCCCGAAGCATCTTCACCTTGCTCCCCTCTCGGCGGCAGGCCGAAGGCGACGAGACCCTGCCCGAGATCGTCGCCGAGTCCGTCCAGGTCTTTGAATGCCGCTGGGATGCATCCCATCCTTGGGAGGTCTCAGAGGCCGAGAGCCACTTCCTGCTCCGCATCGAGAACATCGACATGCAGGAGCACTGGTTCGACGCCCTCGAGAGCGGCAAGGCCTTTCCGAAGCTGCCGGTGGACTTTGGCTTCCGGCAGGGCGTGCACTTCTGGTTCGCCCACCCCGGAAAGCCCTATGCGGTCGACGTGCCCGCGCGGCACGGCGTGCAGGCCGAGCACGTCCAGTTCCAGGCCGAGCGCATCGATCCGGACCTGTCGTGGGACCTCGAGGCGTGCGCACGGCTCACAGGCATTCCGCGGATCTTCATGGACCGCGTGCTGCGAAAGATCGCGGCGCAGGCCAAGGAGCGTGGGGCCACCACGGTGACCGTCGAGCTTCTCGACCAGCTGCCTCGTCGTTAGCGGAGCACGTGTCCGACCGCGCTGGCGGTGCTTCCGTTCTCGAAGGTGGCGGTGACGCGGATCTCGAGCGCCTCTTCGCCGTCGACCTCGACCTCTTCGAACTCGACTTCCGCGTCCTCGGCCGGCTCGTCGAACTCGGCGTCGCCGTCTTCCTTGCCGCTGCAGCCGATGACCTCGTAGTCGCCGTCGTCTCCGGACACCATCAGCATGGCCCAGCCGTAGTCACCGTACGCATCCACGCCGAGGTCGACCCAGCCATCCTCGAAGGACGAGAACCACGAGTTGCGGGAGTCGTCGTCGAAGGCGCCCGTGTGCGGCAGGTCGCCGCTGATCCGGGCCTGCACCGTGGAGTCGCCCTGCATGGGCGTGAAGAGGTCGGCCTCGCCGCCACAAGCGACGGTGGTCAGAGCGAAGAGAATGGCGAGTCGAGTGGTCATGAGCTTCCCCAAGAAGGCACGGCCTCATCGCCGCACACCCTCTTTGAACCGCGGTGCTGAGAAATGGGCAGCACTCCGAAGAATAGGCATCAGTGGGCGTAGACGTCGTGGACGTTGGCCGCGAGCCCCGGGGTACCTATGGTTCCGTTCGCTGGCGCTCACTCCGGCCTTTCGGCCGGCACGCTTCGCTTCGGCGCAGTCGCCTCGGTTCCTCGGGCAACCTCGGTCCGCACGGGCTCTCGGCAGGCGAGCGCATGGAGAACGCATGCGGTGCGTGGCAGCCGTGCGCCACAGCGCTGGCGCACCGAGAAGCCCACGGTACCTCTGCGACCGCCTACGCTCCGCGGTTGTGGGACCGCGCCCACACCGCGATGATGACATCGCACGCCCGGGGCGCCGCAAAACCGCCAACGCGCCGCGGTTCCGCACGAAGCCCTCATCCCTCACGCCCCGCAAACCACGCCCGCCGCCGGGCCGCGGTGTGGGCGCGGTCCCACAGCCAGGGGGGGGCCTGCGCAGGGGGGGA
>JAGSGY010000052.1 GCA_023954855.1 Pseudomonadota bacterium
GCAGTTTGCGCTCGGCGCTGGGACGCATATTGTGCGGACACTCCACTCCTCGGAGGGCACATGCCTCAACTTCAGCAGCAGCAGACGTCAGACCAGGCCCAGGCCGTCGACGTCCAGATCCAAGGCCCCGAGCTCGCGGTCGAGCAGCAACAGGGAAACGCGGCCGCACTCGAGGCGGCCGAGATTGCGCCCCAGGAGAAGCCGAACGACGGCAAGCTGCGCCAGGCCCACGGTGACCACACGCGGCTTCGCGAAGAGGCCCTTGTGGCGCAAGAGAAGCTCGCCGGCGGCATCGAGGCCATCAGCGCGATGCTCGCCAAGGGCGGCACGGTGACCACCCCGCTCTGCGACCCCAAGAAGATCAAGGGCATCGAGCGCAGCAACGACAAGGTCGACTTCAAGTATGGCGGCGATGCGTCACGGCTGACCGACATTGCCCGCGGAAGCATCGTCTTCAAGGATGAACTCGAGGTTCGCGAGAGCTTCCCCGCGGTTGTTGAAGAGCTCGAGAAGCGCGGCTGGAACCTGGTCGGCAACGTCAAGGACCGCTTCCTCGACCCGGCGAGCGGCTACCGCGACATGCTGATGAATGTCGACATCGACGGGCACATCTGTGAGCTCCAGCTGCACGTCGAGAAGATGATGGAGGCCAAGCACGACTCGGCCGGCCACGACAACTACAAGGTCATCCGCGACATCGAGCTCGAGCAGATGAAGACGGGTGTACTCGATGCCAAGACCACCGAGACCCTTCAGGGTGCGACCGCCGACATGGTCGGGCACTACGAGGGCAAGTGGGACGAGCACGAGGAAGAGATGAAGCGCGACCCGGAGCGGTTTGCCCGCCTCGAGGAGCTCCGTGCCAACGCCAAGGGCCAGTCCTAGGGGGGACCGATGATGACGCAAGAAAAGCCTGATCCCATGGTCAAGTTCGCCATTGCCGGCGACCGCCCCGTCAAGTCCGTTCGCACCGAAGACGGCGGTCTCGCCATCCTCGGGTGGGACTGGAAGCGCAAGGTCTTCGTTCCCGCCCCCGAGCACTTCATGGACCTGATGATGCCGCAGGGACGCGACATCGACTTCGTCGACGAAGAGACCTTCGAAGGGCGCGTGGACGACTTGCTCTTCGGCTGAACGCTGCGACTATGCTCTGCCTGGAGCGTCCATGGCCGAGCCGAGTTTCAGGCCCATGGCCATTCCCACACGCTTTGGACAGAGGCTTCGCGCTTGGCGCAAGCGTCGGGGGCTCTCGCAGCTTGACCTGGCCTTGGCCGCAGTGACGACCCCCCGGTACGTGTCCTTCATCGAGACCGGTCGCTCACGGCCCGGAAGGGGCGTGGTGTTGCGCATTGGGGACGCCCTGGGGCTCTCGCTCGCGGACCAGAACGACCTTCTGGCGGCGGCGAGGAAGATGGCGAGGAGCTCGACACACGCGCGATGTGCGGGACGCTCTGGGTGGACGGGGCCGCTGTGAAGACGCTGACGACCGTGCTGAAGCCGTGTGTCGAGGCCTCGCAAAGTAGGCGGGTCAGCGTCGGTCTGGGTCGCAGCCCTCGGCACGGAGCCAGGCCGTGCGGGCCTCGAGATCGGTCTGGTCAGCGTATTCGTGGTGTAGCGCGTGAAAGCAAGTGAGCTGCTCCTCTGCGTCCTCGATACGTCCGCACGCCCGGAACCGAGGCATGTTCGCAGCCTGGTCGCTATAGGCGCAGGCTTGGAAGGTGCTTCGGTCAGCGCTCGGAAGGGCGTCGACGCGGGCCATGCCCGAGCGGATCGGGCACCCTGTGGAGACGACGACGAACGCCAGAAAGAGGAAGTTGCGCATGTGCACTCCGAAGGCGGGCTACCCCTCGCCGAGTCTGAACGAGACGCCAAACTCGATGAGGGTTCCAGTGTAGAGGTAGGCGTTCGGGCCGCGAACCTGCTGCATCATCAGCTCCGTGCGTACGTAGCCGCCGACCACGTGGGTCGTGCGGGCAACCAGGCGCACGCTCGTGTACCAGCCGGTGAACTTGGACAGACTCCAGCCAGCCACCACGCTCGGGGCGAAGACGAAGCCCTCACCGCCGAGCGGAAGCCCGACTCCGACGGCGACCGGCACCGCGAGGTAGTCTTCGGGCTCGTCATGCCGCTCTTTTGGCACCGTGTTGAACGCGAACTGGGCGACGACCCCTGGCTTCCCCATCGGGGACAGGAACATCAGCGCATCGGCCATCGGGAACCAGGCCTTGTCGCGCTTCGAGCCCGAGAGGGCCGCGGAGATCGGGAACTTCTCGCCGGACTTGAGAATCCCTCCCATGCCCCAGTCGATGGTGAAGGCGGGGACGAGGTTGAGTCGGGCCTCCATGTAGTTGCCCTCGGAGACCTGCGCCGCACCGAGAGAGAGGATGCCCCCACCCTCCTTGAGGAACGGCGTGGCGCCGGTGAACGTGAGCCCCGTGTCGAGCATGGTGACGGTGTCCGTGGCCCAGGACGGGGTCGACATCAAGACGGCCAAGAGTACTGCGCTCCGCATCACGCCTCCGCGTGACAGTGTACCGCAGGAACGGGGTGGGCTTTCGACCGTCTGGCCCACACTGTTTCTTGTCCGACCGCGGGAATAGACGCGCTTCGTGCGCGATGGACTTCGCGCGCTTGGAGGCCGCGTGGCAGCGCGCAGAGGCAAGGTCGTCTACCAGCACCACCTAGAGCACGACGCCCCTCGTCGCTTCGTTGAGGTCGAGGTCCGTAAGAAGGGGATTTACCGGCGAACTGGCTTCTTCGATCAGCCTGGGGAGTGGGGCCAGACCGAGAAGTTTGTGGCTAGATTCGGCACCCTCGGCTCGCCGCATCTTGGGCGTGCATGCAGGTCGGCCAATCGGCCGATGCATCGATTCGTAGCGTCTTCTCAAGGGGTGGGGTGCCTACCCTCCTGTAGGAGGTACCCATGCGATCGTTGTTTCTGCTTCTGGTTCTCTCAGCGTGCGTCACCGACCCCGGTCAAGAGACGGGTGTGGTCGAGGGAGACACCGACACCGACGCGGACGCGGATACCGACGCGGACGCGGATACCGACGCGGACGCGGATACCGACACGGACGCGGATGCCGACACGGACGCGGATGCCGACACGGACGCGGATGCCGACACGGACGCGGATGCCGACACCGACGCGGATGCCGACACCGACGCGGATGCCGACACGGACGCGGATGCAGACACCGACGCGGATACGGACACCGACGTGCCCTTCGAAGATTGCGCGAACGGCATCGACGACGACGGGGACGGCGCCGTGGACTGCTCCGACGCCGACTGTTTCGGAGCCACGCCATGCCGGAGCGAGGACTGCAGCGCGGCAGGTGACGAGGATGGGGACGGGCTCGAGAATTGTGCCGACCCCGATTGTTCGGCCTTTGATGCCTGCATCCCGACTGAGGCGTGGGCCTATGAGGGCGACGGAACGACGCGCCGGAACCGCTACACCGGTACTTGGCGGATGACGGACACCGTGCTCACCAACCCGAACGGCGTCTACAACGTCGGGGACAGCCTCTGTGTGAGCCATTACGACCATGTCAGCACCGGGCCCATCACGAGCACGCTGCCCTGTCCGGACTGCGAGTGGGCGTTTTCCTTCGGGCCGGCGGTGCACACGAGCCATGAGGGGCCGTTGTGCGAGGCCTGGTACGACTACGTCGATCCAAATGCCGAGGACTACTTCGGGGAGATCGCGTCTCCCGAGAATTTTGGGCTCACGACGTCCTACCAGTACGCCGGCGGCACCTATACCCTGACGCTCTTCTACTACAACGGTGGTGGCTATACGGGCTGGTACCCCTACGGCGCCGCGACCTTCGATGGCACCACCCAGCGCACCACCTGGCATCGCGAGCTGGGCACCTACGAGTATTAGGGCGGCCTTCTGGTCTACGGGAGTAGGCGGGTGGCGAACTCCCGATCGCGGAACTGCCGACTGCCATCTGAAAGCATCACGACCACCAGGTCTTCGGAGGGGAAGACGTACAGGCGCTGGTCGTTGTGCCCTGCGGCCACAAAGGCGTCTTCGTAGCCGCCCGGGTGCAGCACACCGTCGCCGTCGCGGTCGAGTTGGACGCCAGAGAGATCGGCATCCTCGCCGATGGGCTGATTGAGCCACCAGGTCAGGCCATAGGCCGGGTTCGCCTCGCTTCCCGTCGTGCAGCGCTCCCGGACCCCCTCGGGCAACACCCGCTCGCCCTCCCACAGCCCGTCATCACGGATGAGCACACCGTAGCGAGCCCACTCGTGTGCCGTGGTCCAGGCGCCATAGGGGAGCATGGGATTGCCGGATGGGTCGTGATGCCAGCCACCGTAGCGGAAGCCGATGGGGGCAAACACACGCTCGTCGAGGATGTCGAGGGCGCTGCGACCCGCCAGGCGGTCCACCTGCTCGCCGAACACCATCTGATGGGAGCTGCCGTACTCGAACTTCGATCCGGCGTCCCACTGGCTCTCGAGGGCGACCGCGTGCGCGTACTTGTCCTCGATGCGCTGCTCGACCTTCATGCCGTCGCTCGAAAGCGCGAACCACGACTGCTTGATGCCGCTGGTGAACTGCAGCAGGTGGCGGGCCGTCACGTCGTCGCCGGCGGCGAGCTCGGGAATGGCCTCGGACACCGGGGCGTCGAGGTCCAAGACCTCATCCTCGACCAGCAGCTCGGCGACGGCACAGGAGAAGCTCTTTGTGCCGCTGAACAGGTGGCGGGGCGTGGTGGGGTCGTAGTCGTCGCGAGCCCACTCGAAGACGATGTCGGTCCCCTCGATGACCAGCATGGCGACGGCCTGTTGGTCTTCCGCATAGTCGCGGGCCGCGGTGTAGCGCTCGAGGTCGGCGGCCTCGGGTTCTGCGGTGCCCCAGTCCTCGGTGGTGGGGATGGACTGGTCGCTGAAGTCGAGCTTCGGCGCCCCGGCGCAGCCGAGCGACAGGCTGAGACTACCTACAATGAACCAGAGAGCGCGGGCTTGCATCGATGACCTCCGCCGGTTGGACCCGCGAGTTCGAGATCTCGGAAATGCGATTCACAGAGATACTGACACGACTTCTCCACCCCGTCGAACCGCCCGCCGCCCTACGGTCAGATTCTCGATTTGTGAAGTTCAAAGGTCTTTGTGCAGAGTGGTTGTGGATGTGTGCGGGGGCGTGTATGTTGCCGCATGCGCACACTTGCTCTGGTTTTCTGCTTCGGCGCCTTCGCCTGCTCGGGTTCCGATGAACCGGAGGACAGCGGCGTCGTTGAAACGGACACGGATACCGATACCGACACCGACGCGGATACGGATACGGATACCGATACCGACTCCGATACGGACACCGACACCGACACCGACACCGACACCGATGCCGATCTCTCGGCGCTCGGACCGGCGACCGTGACGGCCGCTGCGGGGTTGACCTCCGCAAGCTACGCGCTCGATCTGACCGTGGGACCTGCCGTTTCGACGCATGACCTCCAGTCCACGAACTACACCCTCAGGCTTGGCATTGGCCTTGCCGTCGCCCCGTAGGATCCCCATGCTCTGGCTTGCCCTCTCGCTGTTTTCACCGGCACACGCGGCCCCCGGGCATCTCCCGATTCAAGGGGTGCTCGCCGACAATGTCGGTGCGCCGATTGACGGCGACGTCACTGTGAAGTTCCGCCTTGTGTCAGACGACGTGGGCACTACCGAGTTCTGGACCGAGACGGTCACCGTGGCTGCGGTCGGAGGTCGCTTCGCGATCAACTTGGGCGATGTCGCGGATCTCGATCTCGACCTGTTCGCCACCTACCCGGGCGCCTACTTAGGCGTGAAGGTGGGCACCGATGCCGAGATGCCTCTCGTCGCGCTCGGCCATGTGGGCTACGCGGCCTGGGCTGAGAATGCCGGGGATGCGGACCTGCTCGAAGGCCGCACGCGGACGGAGATTGCCTCCGACATCATCAGCACCGCCAACGGCCTCTATGCACCGGTGACCTACGCGCCTGATTGGAGCGAGCTGACGAGTGTTCCGACGGGTCTGGCCGACGGCGATGACGACACCACGTATACGGCAGGTACTGGGCTCGCGCTGAGCAGTGGTGGTGAGTTTTCGCTGAACTACACCCCCGACTTTGGTGACCTGACCAGCGTGCCTACCGGCCTTGCCGATGGTGACGATGACACCACCTACACGGCGGGTAGCGGCCTGGCACTCGCGAGCAACGGTGAGTTCAGCCTGAACTACACCCCCGACTTCAGTGACTTGACGAGCGTGCCCACCGGTCTCGCCGATGGTGACGACGACACCACCTACACCGCGGGTACGGGTATCGCCTTGGCCAACGGACAGTTCACGCTGGACTACACGCCGGATTGGGGAGACCTCACCGGCGTTCCCACAGACGTCTCGAGCCGCAACGCGGCAACCCTCGAAGGCCAGGCGGGCGCCTACTACCTCAGCGCCAACAACCTGACGGGCACGGTCGGTGCGGGTCTATTCTCGGCCTACGCGGACCTGGCTGCCGAGAGCAAGATCGGGACTGGTGGTACCCAGGTGGCCGCGGGTAACCACACCCACAACTACGCCGCTTCGGGTCACAACCACGATTCTGACTACGCAGACATCAGCCATACCCACGGTCGGCCAGCGGCGAGTGAGTACACGGTGGTGGCAAGCCAGAGCGCATCGGCGTGCTGTCCCTCGGCGAACGCGACACCGATCATGGGTGGCTGTCAGGCCTCGGACCTGGCCACAGGCATCTCGAAGAGCTACCCGATCAACTGGGCCAACGGCAGCGAAGCGGCTTGTCAGAGCTGCATCTTGGGCGCCGCCGTCGACGTGACGGCGATTATTGTCTGCGAAGGCTAGGCCTCTGTGCGCGTCTAGTGAACGGAAGGGGAGCGGGCCGTGACGACCGCGAGAGGGGCCTGGCCTGTTTGGACCGGGTTGGCGTTTGTCCTCGGGCAGCCGGGGCCAGACCTCTGGCCACTGACAGTGGTCGCGCTGGCGCTGTGGATGTGGGGGCTACGTCGGTCGGGTCTCGCGATGGCCGCGGCGGGGTCCGCGCTGATCGGGCTGGTGAATGTCACCGTGCTTGCTTCGGCGGCCGTCCAGTGGGACCCCGCCGCCGGGGCGCTCATGGCGCTCTACTATGTGGTTCTGTTTGGCGGCTTTGGCCTGCTCGCATGGGGCGCCAGCCGGCGTACGGAGCATGCGTTGGCGGCTGCGACAGGTCTTGCGCTTGCGTGGATGCTGCTCGAGCTCGTGGCCGCTCACTTGGCGCCCGTGACCCTGGCGTTGTCGATGGCCTCGAGCCCCGCCATGCTCTGGCCGGCGGCTCTTGGGGGGGCTGCGCTTCTGAGTGGCGAGCTGGTGTTGCTCGGCGCATGGGTGGGGCTGGCTCGTCCGGATGAGCGCATACGGGCCGGCGTCACGACCGCGATCCTACTCGCGGCGCAGGCTGGGGTGGGCCTGGGCCTGCACGGCCTGATGGACACGTCCGGGCGATCGTTGAAGGTTGCGGGTGTTCAGCCGCACATCCCGACGCGCGACTTTCGCGATCGCATGTCTGATCCGAGAGTCGCTGAGGGCATTACGGCCACCTATGGGCGTCTCGCCGCTGCCGCAGCCACTGCTGGACCCGACCTCATGGTGTTTCCAGAGGGTGGGGATGGACGGTACTTGTTTGTCTCCGACATGCTCAATCGGCCTTTCCGGCAGTTTGCAAGCGCCCAGGGCCTCGACCTTCTCATCCCGACGAGCGGCGTCAACGAGGCCGGCCGGCTCACCAATGTGGCCTATCTGGTCAGGCGAGACGGCAGCGTAGACGGACCACACGTCAAGACGCGTCCGGTGCCCTTCGGGGAGTCTGGTCTCGCCGGGGCCGAGATGGCCCGAGTGCTCACCGGGTCGGACGCCAAGATTGGCACGCTGATCTGCAGCGAGGCCTTCTCGCGCGGGCCGACCCGAGACCTCGTGGACCAGGGGGCGGAGCTGCTTGTCGTGGTGGCTGACGACGCGTCTTTTCAGGACAGCTGGATGTCAACCTGGCATGTGGCCTTCTCGGTGATGAGGGCTGTCGAGGCGGGGCGTCCATTGGTGATGGTCGCGAACGGCGGGCCCTCGGTTCTCGCCGACGCGGCCGGGTTTGTGCTGGGCGGGGCGCCATACGGTGAGGCCGGAGTGTTCGGTGGTTCGGTGCTCTTGGCGTCGAAGCCCACGGTGTTTCGCCGTGTAGAGCCCATCCTGCCGCTGCTCTTCTTGGGGGCGCTCCTAGGGCTTGCCTACCGCGCTCCACGTCGCCGAACGCCGCTGGCTGTCCAGGAATCGGTCGGGGGCGTGGTCGCCTCGGTTGTAGGGTCTGCGCTGGTAGCGGGGCTCGCTTGGGAGCTGCCAAGGGTCCTGCTTCCACCGACGGGCGAAAACGTCGCGTTGATCTCGGGGGCGGCTCCCGTGTGGTCCGTGGAAGACATCTCCGCGAGTGTCCGGGACAGAGAATCGGCATTCGCAGCGGCGACTACGCATTTGCTCCGGTTTTATGGCTTCACCGCCAATCCCGACGACGTGAGCGCGCGAATGGCCGACCTCGAGGTGCCGATCAATCCGGCAGGTGCCCAGCGCCTGCTCGCGTCGTGGGGCCTTGATGTGCGACTAGTCGAGGGTGTAGCCGACCAGTTGCGTGCGGGTTCGGGGCCGCTTCTCGGCGAGGTGTCCCCACCGAGCTCTCCGCAGATTCCCGCGCTGGCGCTCACGGCGACCGACGGACACATCGTCGGTTTCAACTCGATGAGCGGAGCGATCGAAGAGATCGACATCGTCGAGTTCGAGAGTGTGTATTCCTGGTTCGTTGCCGTAGTGGATGACGAGGTGAAGCACGTCGATGGCGTGAATCGCCTTGTGCCGGTGGTTCGGCCGTCCGAGCCCGCGCCACGGTTTGGGCCGCCGTCGAACCCAGCGCCCGCCACTCTGCACACCCACGACGGCGAGACAGAGCCCCACGCGCACGACTGAGGACTTTTAGCCCTCCACTGGGGTGCGTCTGTGGTCGCGGTACATGCGGATGACGTGCCTGCCGGCCACCGAGTCCCGCCATCGCTTCATCAGTTCCTGTGCCCCTGGGGGCACTTCGTCGAGACTCGGGAGGTGGGCTCCGTAGCCTTGCTCCTGCGAGATCAGTACCGCCGGCGCGAACAACGCCGAAAAGGTGAGATCTGCCGCGGTGAACTGGTCTCCACACAGAAAGGGGCGGCCGTCCGATAGGCGCTCCGCCACGGCGGCGGCCTCGACTTCGAGCACGGCCTTTGAGCGCTCGACGCCCGCCTCATCCACCTTCAGCTGGCTGGCGATGAAGCGGGAGACACCCGGGTACAGGGCGCGAAAGGCCCGAGCCTGCATGGGGCTCACGTTGCGCTCGGCCATCTTGCCCAGCACCTCCACATCCTGGAATGCGTAGAAGTAGACGATGCGCCGCGCGTGAGGCCCGACCCGGTCGTGGAAGCGTCGCTCGAGCTCGGCGACCTCTTCGGTGGGGTACAGCGAGCCCCCGCTCCGCGCATCGGCCCAGCAGGTGATGGCGGCCGATTCGGGGATGTGCGTGCCGTCTTCTGTGATCAGGTACGGGGACGAGAACCGACTCGAGACCTTGTCACCGGCACCTCCGCGTCCTCGCGATGCCCAAGCCACCGCGGCGGTGCTGAACACGGGCATGTAGCTGTGCTCGACGTAGGGCTGCTGTGCGTGGTCGAGGGCCCAGCGCGCTTTCTCGACGTAATGCGAGAAGCAGAGAGAGATCAGCGTGTGCATCCGAAGGGCTAATCCGCTCTGAGTGCGCGGGCCGGAGCTCAGTACACGAGCTCGGCCTGGCACTCCTCGGCGTCGAAGCCGGGACACGTTTCCTCTGCGTCGCCCACCACGACCCCTGCGCAGCGCTCGCGCGTCATCTCGTTGGGGCCGAACGCATCTTGCGTGGTGTCGGTGAAGCGCACGACGTCGCAGCCTTCGCCGGCAGGAACCACGAAGAACGTCCAGGTGATGGGGTCGCCCTCGACGGTGGGTCGAATCAGAGTGGCCTCGGTGGCCGTGCAGGTGTCGTAGGCCTCCTGAAGGCACGCCCCCACCGCAAGGGCCTCTTCCGTCTCGTAGTCGTCCCCGCACTGCCCGGGACTCGTGGACCCACAGTCCTCGAAGGGGCCGAAGTTGTCGCGGAACTGCTGCAGCTCGGTCTCGGGGCTTGGGCCACAAGCGGTGAGCGAGAACAGCGCGGCGAGACAGACGAGCGAACGGGTCATGGAACCTCCACCCAGGGCCATAGCGAATGGCGTGCCAGGTGCGGGGATGCCGATGGGGGCGGGTTCTCGTCGTCTGCCGATCTGCGGCAGGGCTCGACTCGCGACACGGATGTCGCGCGTGGCAAGCCTCTGGACGAGCACGCGCGTACAGCTGGTATGCTTGCGGACGGGAGGGACGTCGGTGGCTTTGGAGGGCAGCTCGGGCTCGATACGGCGAGTGGCCCTCGAGGCGGCCACGAGTCTGGATGGTCCCGCTGCGTCGCCGGAGCGCCTGGTCGTGGTGAACCGGGTGCTGCTCTTTGGCGCTGTACCCTTCGTGCTGCTTCCCACTGGCTTCGCTCATCTGAGCCATGCGGCCGGGGGATGGCACCCCGAAGCGGCGTGGACGGTCGCGATGGGCTGGTGGGCGGCGCTCGCGCTCTGTGTGCTCGGTAGCGGTGTGGTCTTGGCCGTCAGCGGCCGGGGCGCCATCGCTCGCTGGGCCACGCATCTGTGCTTGTTGGGCTTGCTGACCACCAACCTGATGACCATGCTCGGTGCTGGAAGCCTCACCACCTGGGGCGTGCTCTACATCGTCATTCTCTTGGCTGGAGCTCGGGTTGCGCTGGACTACCGGGTCAGCCTGGTCGCGGGTGTGTATGGGGTCGCAGGCCTCGTGTTCTGCTCGGTGATCGAGTGGTGGGGGTGGGTTCCGTTGGCCCCGTTCGCCCCGCGCCCCGTCGTTCACTATCTCTACGAGGATGGCGGGCTCGCGACGACAACGGTGGCGGTTGCGGCCGTTGCGTTGGCGCTGACGTTCTTGGTGATCAACTACGCGATGAATCAGTCGCTCTTGCTGCATCGCTACATCACCCACACGGTGCTGCGCAGGTACCTACCGCCCGCGTTGGTCGAGCGGGCCGCGCGTGGGGACTTGCGCCTCGACGAGGCTCCAGAGCGGCGTACGGTCACCGTGCTGTTCAGTGATCTCGTCGGGTTCACGTCGCTGACCGAGCGCCTCGGTGCCGACATGGTCGCCGAGCATCTCAACGCCTACCTCTCCGCGATGGCGAACCTCGCGCATGCGCATGGGGCGACCGTCGACAAGTTCATTGGTGATGCCGTCATGGTGGTCTATGGCGCGCCTGAGGGCATGCCCCCCGAGGAGCAGGCACGACGGACGGTTCGCCTTGCGCTCGAGATGGTGGAGCTGACCGAGACCCTGCCTGGCGTGCCCCTCCGGCTTCGCGTGGGGGTCAATACCGGTGAGGCCGTCGTCGGAAACTTCGGGTCACAGCATCGGTCCGACTACACCGTCATCGGGCCTGCCGTGAACGTCGCGGCGCGCCTCGAAGCCTCAGGAAGAGCGGGTCGAGTCCTGATTGGCGCGAGGACGGCCGAGCTGCTTGCGGGCGAGTACGAACTCGAGTCGGTGGGTCCGCTTGTGTTGAAGGGGGTCCTCGAGCCGGTCGAGGCGTTCATGGTGACAGGACTCGGCGACGGTGCTGCTGGGGGTCCAGGCCTGCCCCTGCACGAGCGACCTGAACCTGGCTGATGGCTCTGCGCTAGCATGCGCCTAGGAGGGTCGATGTGGTGGTTGTTGCTGTGGGCGTGCGGAACGAGTGAGCCCGTTGCGACCGAGCGCGCCATGCCGACCCCAGAGGCCCTCGAGGCCCACTGCACCGAGGTCATCGGCGAGCCCAGGGTCGAGCAGGTGACCGAGCGCATCTGGGTGGCCATCGGCTACGACCTCGCGAACACTATTCTCATCGCGACCGATGCGGGCAATGTCATCGTCGACGTCGGCATGCATCCGGACCGCGCCGGGGCCGTTCACGAAGCGCTGCTGGCCGCGAGCCCCGGGCCGGTGCACTCGATTGTGTACACCCACTCGCACATCGACCACGTGGGTGGTGCGAGCACCTGGGCCGAGGACGACACGCAGATCTGGGCCACCGAGTCCTTCGTCGAGCACTTCTTCAAGCAGTACAGCACCTTCTTGCCCGCTGAACAGTCCCGGGCCGCGCGCCAGTTCGCCTGGGAGGTTCCGCTCGACCAGGTGCCTTGCTCAGCCCTGGGCCGGCGGGTCGACCTCGAGGGCACGCTGCGAATCGGTGCGCGCATGCCGACACACACCTTCGAGGGTTCCGCCACGCTCGAGATTGGAGGCACCACCATCGAGCTCATCGAGGCACACGGCGAGACGCACGACCAACTGCTCGTCTGGCTCCCCGACGAGCGGGTGTTGCTGCCGGGTGACAACTGGTACGAGGCCTTCCCAAACCTGTACACGATTCGCGGCAGTGCTCCTCGACCGGTGGACGACTGGATCGACAGCCTCGACCGCATGCGACGTCTCGAGCCCGAGATCATGGTGCCGTCGCACACGCGGCCTGTGGTGGGGACCGAGGCCGTACAGTCCGCGCTGCGGGACTATCGAGACGCGATTCAGTGGATTCGCGATGCGGTCGTTCGCGGCGGAAACGAGGGCAAGCGAGTGGACCAGCTGGTCGACAGCATTGGCTTGCCTCCTCATCTGGCCAGCGAGCGGCCGATGACTGAGCTCTACGGCCAGGTGGACTGGTCGGTGCGGGCGATCTACGGCAATGAGCTTGGCTGGTTCGACGGTGCAGCCAAGGACCTGTACCCCTTGCCCGAAGCCGAACTGGCCCAGAAGACGATTGATGCCATGGGAGGGCCCGAGGCCGTGCTTAAGGCCGCGCAGGACGCTCGGCCGGAGGACCCGCGATGGTCGGTGCACCTGCTCTCTCTGCTCGATGCGGACGCCAGATTGGACAAGTCGGTCGTCCATCCCGAGCTGGCCGCTAGCTACGAAGCGGTGGCCGCGACGGTCTTCAACACCAATGGCCGTGGCTATCTGCTCCGTTCGGCTCATGAGCGGGTCGCTGGCATCGAAGCGCTCGGGAAGCCGGAGCTTCCGGAGGCCTTTGTCGAGGCGATTCCCCTCGACCTTCTCTTCGGCAACTTTGTGGCCCGCCTGATTCCTTCCGAGGCGATGGATGTCGAAGAGTCCGTCCAGTTCCGCTTTCCCGACGTCACCTACATCGTGACGGTGCGGCGAGGGGTGGCCGAGCTCGCCCTGGATACGCCGCTGCCAGGAACCCCAGAGCCCCTCGCGGTCATTGTCGTCGACCCCGATACTTGGCGACGCATCGCGCTCCAGCAAGAGACGGCTCTCTCGGCGATTGCCGACGGCCGGCTCGTGATCGAGGGCAGTCAGCTTGGTTTCACGCAGTTCATCGGCCGCTTCGAGCGGGGGCTTATGCGACCACCCACCGAGCTTCCCTGATGGACCCCACGCTGCGCCTAGCGGGGGCCGACGACTTCGAGTTCATCCACCGGATCCGCACCGAGTCATACCGGGACTACGTGGTGCGGCACTTCGGGCCCTGGGTGGACGAAGAACAGCGCGCTCACCTCGAGGCCAGCTGGGACACCCGCGAACGCTGGGTCATCGAGGTGGAGGGCCAGCGGGCCGGCTGTCTGGACGTCATTGTCGGGACGGCGCTCCACCTCGGAAACATCATCGTCTGCCCGCCCCATCGCGGTGTGGGCATCGCGACGAAAGTGGTGACGGAGCTGCTCGCTCGGGCCGAGCAAGAAGGTCTCGCCGTCGAGCTTCAGGTGTTCAAGGACAACCCGGCGGTGCGTCTCTACGAGCGGCTCGGCTTTGATGTTTACGAAGAGACCGATGCCCAGCTGAAGATGCGGCGCGACGTCGCCAGACCCTGACCCGGCGCCTTCTCCACCTCGCTGTGCCATGGTGGAATGCCGAAGCGTCTCGACGCGTTCGACCTGTCCAAGTCTGTGAGGAAGTGATGTCTCTGCTGCTGTGCCTGTCCGCGCTCGCGTCCGCCGCCACGGTTCATGTCGACGCGGATACCGCGATCACCGTGTACGTCGGCGAGGACTCCGAAGACCTCAAGCCCCGCCGCACCGCCGACTTCAAGCGTCTCGACGAGGGCACCCACCATGTTCAGGTGTTCGAGGCTGGTCAGGCGGTGTGGGTCGGCGAGCTCGGCATTCCCGACAAGGCGGAGGTCTGGCTCGTCTGGAACGCGGGCTCCTTGGCCATCGCGAAGGCCGACCGTGAGACCTCGGGCCTGGAGCGGGTCGCGAACACCGCATCGACGGTGGCCGCAGGGGCCCAGGCCGCAAGTGACGTCGCCGGGGCAGGGAGTGCGGCGAGCAGTGACATGCAGGCCGTCTCGAAAGGCACGGCGACTGAGTCGTCGCACACCGAGATCTCGGTGTCGGGAGGGCCGAATGGCCTGCAGACAGACACCTCGCGCACCACGGCGGGTGCCAGCGGGGTGCACCACGAGGCCGCGAGCACGTCGATGGGCCCCGACGGGGTGTCTCGCAGCACTTCGAGCATGGACATGACCCAGGCGGGCGTCACGGCAGAAAAGAGCAGCGTGCGGGTGTCGCGCGTACGAATCCCTGGAAAGGGTGACTTGGTCGTCACGCTCAGCCAGGTGGGGGGCGCCTCAGCGCCGAGCGTCGCCTCATCGCCAGCTCCAGTGGCGGCGGTGGCGCCCACTCCTGCAGCCACCGCGGTCCCGAATGCGAAGAAAGTGGTCTTCAAGGATCCCGACGCGTTGACGGCGGATGGCGTGGCTTGGCGCTTTCTGGACCCCGTTGCCGACGAGGGGATGTTCAAGGTGCAGATCCGGTTGCGGGCCCCAGCGGATAGGGTGGTGGTCTGGGACCCTGCGACCTCGGTGGTGGTCCTCAACGGACGTGAGATTTGGGGAAGGGCCAAGGTTCTCAGCGTAGGCCCCGAGAGGGAGCTCCGGCGTACCGTCGTCTTTGAGGACCCGGGCGCTGAACACCGCGCCGAAGCCGCGACCCTGATGCTCGGGAGTGCTCGGCTGTTCTCTCGCCAGGATCGCGTCGCGATGGAAGCACTCGATGTCGATGCTGGCGTCGGCGTGGCCGGTGACCTTGCCTGCGAGGTCACGCGCATGTCCGTTTCGAAGAAAGGCGCGGCCGGCACGGTCGACTGCACGAACAGAGGCGACCAGTGGCTCTGGGTCGCCCCATCTGAAGCAGACCTGGTGGTCGCTGGCGCGGCTGTGCCGAACACACACAAGAAGCACTTTTCCTACGTCCTCGGCCCGGGCGAGAGCGGCGAGATTGCGCTCTCGACGGCCGTTCGTGGCGACGTGACCCACGTCGTTTTCTCCGACGTCTTCTTCACCGCGGCGCAGACGCCCATGGGCCTCGCGGCTGTCTCGCTCGAGATCGACGTCACGGCGTCCAAGTGGTAGCTCGGGTCCGTGGACGTCCGTTCGCCGAAACTCCGCCTCGATCCGCTGCATGCGCCAGAACGTCGGCCCACACGGCATGGTCGACGGTCGATCGGTTTGGCGTGGCCTGACGGGGCTGACGCGGCGTCGCCGGGCGCTATGATCCACATGGGCAGCGGCCCTGGCCTCTGCCTGTGGAGGCGCCATGCGCAATACCTTGTCTCTGGCTCTGATTGCCGTCCTCGGCGGATGCACAAACGGGCTCGGAAATGGCCTGCAAGTCCGCGGAAAGCTCGCGAGTGAGTTCGTCGACCTGACTGCGGCACGCTCCGCCGACTCGGGCACCGTAGACACGCTCGTGGCGGTGCCTCACACCCGCGGCGTGCCCTATTTGGAGGGCTCGCACAGCGTTCCGGCCGATGCCGACGCGAACTTCGAGATCACTGTCGAGGACAGCTACGACCACCTGTTCATGTTCGTCGACTCCACCACCGAGGACCCGACGGTGCTCGGCTTTCTCGCGATGCCCGCTGGCGGCGGGTCCGTCGTGAACATGACCACGAGTGATGCCGTCTCTGACGTGAACACTGGCGAACTCAACCCGGAGGATGGCGAGGCTGTGGCGGAAGCGGGGCTGGCCAGCACCTTCGGGCTGACCGACGACCAATTCGCGCTGCTCGCACGCGGCGATGACGCCTACAAGAACATCTCGAACGCCTGGCTGAACCGCGACCCCGACACCGGTGTGCGCAGTCGCGCCGACGTGAACTTCTGGTTTGAGGGCAGCTTCGCGAACTCGGATGTACCGGGATCCGCGCTGTTTCGCGGCGGGTCGTTGGCCCTCGACACGAACGACCCCAGTCTGGTGGACCGCATCGACGATGCCTGTGACGGCGCACTCGCGGTCGAGCTGGTTCCCCCGGCCCCGGTGGTGCTCGACGGGGTGACCTACGGGCCCACGACGCCGATCACGAACGCCGCGAGCACCGCCTGTTCCGATGGCCCAATGAGCTTTCAGGTCTGGGACGATGGGGGTGTGTCTGCGGCGCTTCCCGGCTTCACCGAGCCCCTCCCGAGCGGCTGGTGGATCTGGAATGTCGATGGCGTGGAGATGGGCTTCTTCCAGCTCGACCACACCCTGCCGGTCGGGGCCAATGACCAGCCTCAAGTGCCTGTTCCCACGCTGGAGGTCACCGAGACCAACGGCGGCGTCGACGTCCAGGTGCAGTGGTGGGTTCACGACGGGGCTGAATTCGTGCGGTTCACCGACCTCGACCTGCTTCAACGCATCCTCGCGAACGTCGGTGTGAGCGTGAGCGGCGACTTCGCCGAGGGCGAGTGGGAAGGCGGCTGGGAGGATGACCGGGCCCTGACGGGCGTCTTCTTCGATGGCTGGACCCTGGATGGCTCGGGGCAGGGGACTGGCGACATCGTCGGTGAGATCTCGCTCGGATACCAGCTGGCGGGCACCCAGGTGGTGTTCTCGTGGCGCGGAAACGCCCAGTGTGGCAACAACGTGCTCGAGCCCGAGGAGGTGTGTGACAGCGACAACGACGTCTCCGCGACCTGCGCGGACTTTGGACTCTTCGAGCCCGGCTTTGTGAGCTGCTCCAACTGTGAGCTCGACCCCTCCACCTGCGCTCGTGGACCCAGTGCGACACGCGTCTCCGGAAGCCAGCTGGCATTCTCGATTGGAGACGAGATTGTCGCCAACACCATCGCGTTCGAGGTCACCACCGACACCTTCGACTTCGAAGGTGTGGACCTGTGGGCGAGCTTGTCGCGCGATGCGAGCATTCAGGGTCTACTTCCGCTCGCGCCGGGCGAGGACGGCGTGTTCCATGTGGGCCGGCTCGGCTTTGAAGAGACGGCGTTCGTCGCTTTCCAGGTGCAGTCGCCCGGGGTGAGCACCGGCAGCGAGCGACTGGTGCTCTCAGATGGGCCACCCGATGCGCTGAACCCGCCGACTGTGCTCTGGGAGGGAGACACCGAGACCTGGACTGTGCGAACGGCACAAGACGCGTCCAGCAGCCACATCTCGAGCACCTCCCTTCGCGATGACGGGGCGCCACTCGGCGCGCTTCAGAGGGTCGTGGTCGGCGGCCAGACCGCGGACCTCGGGCTGACCAAGCGCATCGACCTCCACGCGGCGACCTCGGCGGCCTGGGTGTCGCGCAACGTCTCGCTGGAGTCTGTCTCTCTGCTTGCATGGGAAGCCGGCACGCTCACGCCGGCTCGCCTCTGCCTCGACGAGGCCTGCACTGCGGAGTCGAATCCGGTGCTGGATGCACTCGTGGCGTACGCACCGGACTCGACGGCCATCGACTGGGAAGCGACGCTGACCTACCGGGTCGCGGACACGCTCGCGTCCCAGGTGACCTCTTCGGCGGTGGTGTACGAGAGCGCGACCGGCTTGCAAGGCCCCTCGAACGGCGTGCCCGGCGCCACGATGACTCCGGCATCGAATGCACTTCAGCTGTCGATCGACGACACCAACCCGGCCCCTTCGGTCGCAGACCCGACCTACTGGGTGCTGCTCAGCATCGACAACCCGAGTGCGCATGACATCGTGGTCGATGATGTGGGCTTCGCGCTTCCGGAGCACGTCACGGTCATCGACCAGGTCTACTGGGGAGACGAGAGCGCGCTCGGCATCAACCTCGACCCGACCTTCATCGACCTTGCCGATGGCAGCCAGTCTCTCGTACATCGCGGTAGATGGCCGGTGGCGGCGAACAGCACGTCGACCTTCCAGGCCAAGATTCAGATCGACGGAACCCCGGGTGCCTACTCGATCTCGCCGTGGGTTGGCATTGGCGAGACCAAGGTGACCGTCGACACGCCCTTGGTGGTGACCCTCAGCGGTTCGTAGGGCGCGCTCGACCTACGGGTCAGATGCTCGACACGCTCGCTCCCGAGGTGGGCCTGCCGATGGGGCCCGTGTTGGCGAACCGCGGCCTGCTCGCGCCAGTGGTGCTGTCGGTGATGGAAGGAAAGTCGAAGACCAACGCGACCATCCGAACGACCACGGCGGTGACGATGCTCGAGGGCAGCGTGCAGGCCAATGTGCTTCCACAGCGGGCCCGCGCGGTGGTCAACTTCCGCATCGCACCCGGTGACACCCTGGACACGGTGGTTGAGCACGTTCGCTCGGTGGTGGGACCCGATCTCGAGGTGCGCTTGCTCGAGGGGGGCATTGGAAGCAATCCGTCACCCGTGTCGCCGACTTCAGGCGTCGGTTGGTCGGCGGTGCAGACGGCCACGCGCCAGACCTACCCCAGCGCGGTGGTCTCGCCGTATCTGACGATTGGGGCGACCGACGCACGGCACTACACGGGCCTCGCAGAGAACGTCTACCGCTTCAGTCCGTACCATGTGGTGAGCAGCGATCTCGACCGCATCCACGGTGTCGATGAGCGAATCTCGGTGCAGAACCTCGGCCGTTCGGTGGCCTTCTTTGAGCGCTTTATTCGCGCGGCGAATGGTGGCGAGTAGCCGCCGCGGCACGCTCGGCACTGCGGTGACATGGCCGGGGCCAGAGGGTATGTGTCCGCATGGGTAAGACCACCAGCAAGGCCCCCGTCGAGTCACTGCGCGACGCCATCCGCGGGGCATCGAATCAGGCGGCCCTCGCGGCGTCGGCCTATGCGGTCCTCGAGGTGGTCTACTACGTGGGGGATTCGGCGTCGTTCACCAGCGGGCTTCCTTGGTCCGCCTGTATCGGCGGTGCGCTCTTGCTGGCCTGCGCGCTGTATGCACTTCAGTGGGTGCTCTTGGGCCCACTCGCGATGATCGCCAGACTGGCGCCGCAAGCCACCCGGCTGCTTCCGCTGGCGCCGGCCTTGGTCATCGGGGCGGTGGCGCTGATGGTCGGCGAGCGCATGCTCGACCCGCTGGATCCGGACGCGCTGGTGACGGCGCCGCTGGTCTGGCGACTTGGCGTGGTTGTGGTGGTTGCGGCCTCGTACGCACGCCTCGACCAGGCACAGGCGAGTCCGAACTGGCGGCCCACAGGGTTGCTGGTGGGGGCTGGACTAGCTTGGATGGTGGTGCGTGTTGCGGTCGGACTTCCGGGATTGTCCGACGTACCGTCGACATCAGGTCCCACCTCGCGGCCGAACGTCATCTTCTTGGCCGCGGACGGCATCGAGGCGCGCAATCTCACGCCCTACGGCAGCCCTGTAGACACGACGCCGAATCTCGCGCGCCTCGCTGAGCGCTCGGTGGTGTACGAGAACGCATTCGTCAACGCGGGCAAGACGACGGGCTCCACGACCTCGATGCTCAATGGCCTGCATCCGCTGCAGACCAAGGTCATCTTCCCGCCCCAGCTGCTCACTGGGTCCGCCGGATACCGGCATCTTCCCGGTATTCTCGGCGACCTTGGCTATGCCGGCATGCAGCACTCCGTCCGCTTCTACGCGGATGCCGAAGACCTCAACATGGTCGGGGGCTTCGACCGCGCAAACGGGCGTGCGATTCGGCGCTTGCCACCCGCGCCGCTTCGCCAGGTCTTTTGGGTGCTCAACGATGAGCTGTACGTCGTGCGTCGGCTCACTGCCGATCTGTCCGACCGCTGGCTCACCTTCGGTACCGGCACCATTCGCGTGGACGCGCTTCGCGACGTGAGCGGGGAGTCCGAGCTCGACTCCAAGGAAGACCGCGCTGTGCTGGGTGAGGCCCTCGCGTTCGTGGACGCGCACGAGGAGCCGGTCTTCTTGCATCTGCACCTGATGGGCACCCACTGCTGTGAGTTCAAGCCGCAGCGGGACCGCGTCTCCGAGGCTGAGGCTGGGCTGTTCGCGGGGCCCCATGAGGAGGCCGGGCAGCGGGCGCGCTACCTGTCCACCATCGCCGAGTTCGACGACAACCTGGGGTACTTCCTGGATGGGCTGCGAGAGCTTGGCGAGCTGGACAACAGCCTGATCGTCATCAGCTCCGACCACTCCTCGGGCTGGGCCACGGACGTCCGCATGCCCCTGATTGTGCACCATCCGGGGGGGCGCACCGTCGGGCGCGTCTCCGAGAGTGTCGAGCTGCTGGCCCTGCCGGCGACGGTGCTGCACGCGCTCGAGGTCGACGCACCGGAGTGGATGGCTTCGCCCCGTCTTCGCCGTCCTGGCGAGCCTGCAGCCGAACATCCCGCGCCCCTCATCAGTGTGCATGGCATCGACATGAGCGAGACCCGCGGCCTGACGCGCGATGCCGATGGCAGTCAGCGCGGACGTCGCTTGGTGGACCCCGGTCCCCCAGAGTTCGGTGTGGCGGCGCTCACCGTCATTGCCTGTGATGCCTCGGCCCGATGGCAGGTGGAGGCACAGGAGTGGGTGCACGAGCGCGTCCTCGACCACACCGCACCCTGCGCAGACGGGCCGATCGACGCGGGTGTCCTTCAAGGCGTTCTCGACCGTGCGCGCACCGAGTGGGGTGTGGACCTCGTGCGCTAGCTTCGAGGCTCACGCGGCTGGCGGATGACGTAGATCGGCCGGGCTTTGAGTTCTTCGTACATCTGCGCGAGGTACACCGCGACGACGCCCAGCGAGAGCAGGTGCAGGCCTCCGAGCCCGACCACCGCCAAGATCACGGTACTGAAGCCGGTCACCGCGACGCCGCTCCACCAGTTCCAGAAGGTCTGAACTGCGAGCAGCCCGTCGAAGACCAGGGTGACGAAGCCGAGCCACGCCACCATTCGAAGCGGCGTGGCGCTGAAGCTCACGACGTTGCGCATCGCGTAGCGTGCGAGACCGAGGGGGCTCCAGCTCGTGTTGCCTGCCGCCCGGTCGCGAACGGTGAACGGGACCTTAGCCACGCGGAACCCGACCCAGGCGACGAGGCCCCGAAAGAAGCGAGCGTGCTCGGGCAGGCTGGTGATGACGTCCACGACCTGCCGATCGAGGAGCTTGAAGTCGCTCGATCCTGCCAGTTCGCGTCCGGTGTGCTCGCCCATCAGGCTGTAGAAGACGCCGGCTGCAGCGCGGTAGGGCAAGGACTCCTGGCCTCGGTCGGCCTTGACCGCCTCGACCACGTCAAAGCCGTCTTCCCACTGCTCGACCATGCGCGGAATGAGGTCCGGCGGGTGCTGAAGGTCGGCGTCGAGCACGAGTACGGCCTCTCCCGCCGCCACGTGCAACCCGGCGGCGAGAGCGCCTTCTTTCCCGAAGTTCCGGCTTAGGTGGACCGGAACGACACGCGCATCGCGGCCCGCTGCCGCATCCAACAGGCGGGCCGTGTCGTCCATAGAGCCATCGTTGACGCAGATGAGCTCGTAGGACACCTCGAGGGCGTCGAGCTCCTTCCCGACGACCTCGATGACCCGGTCGACCATAGCGGCCTCGTCGTACATCGGGAGCACGACGCTGATGCGGGTACTCATTCGGGCCTCCGGCGAAAAAGCCATCGGGTGAGGGCAAATGTGGTCAGCACCATGGCGACCTCGGTGAGCACCTTTGCTAGCACGAGCGACGGCACGAGGTTGGCGAGCACGGTCACCACCACCGGCGAGAGGCCGAGATTGGCGAGGGTGAGGGCGGCATAGCCCGCACCTTGAGTACCGGCTCCGGAGGCGTGCTCGGTCTCACCCGCGAAGGTCCACTGCCGATGCAAGAAGAAGCCGAGGACGGCGCCCGTCGCTCGGGAGATGAGCTGGGCCACGGGGATCGGCACGTCGATGGTGACAAGGCCCATGAACACGGCGAGATCGACGGCGAAGAGCCCGGCTCCAACGGCCACGTACCGGGAGAGCTGGCGGACGGTCCGCTTCATGGGACCTGGTGTTGTGCGCGATGGTGGGCTTCCGCGGCCTCGAGCAACAGCCATGCGGCGGTGCAGGGGCCGACGACCGAGAAGGGGACGGTGCCGTTGATGTCGGTGATGCCCATGAAGGGAAGGGTGAACGGCGCCTTCTCCCAGCACCATGCGAAGGCGATCAACACGCCGACGAGGTTCCAGCGGCCGGGGCGCCAGCGGGCTTGCGCGCTCCACCACACCGTGGCGGGCAGGAACAACACCAACGCGTCGTAGAAGGAGGCATAGGGGTTCGCAGCGATGAGCCACAGCACGGCGACCCCGAGCTTGTGGGCGTGGTCGGTCGAGTGGCGCCAGACCGTCGCCGCCGCGCCAAACATCGCGAGTTGAGAGAGCGCCCAAATCGCAGTGGTGACAGAACCCTCGCCAAGCGCTGCCTTGAGGAACGCGCCGAGCGTGATCTGCTTGTACGGCTCGTAGTCGGCGAGGATGGCGTCGTTCGCGAGCGAGATCTCGAAGAAGTCGGTCCAGACCTGCGCTCCGAGGGGCAGGGCGGAGAGGCAGGCCCCTGCCGCCACACCGGCCATCACGGCGGCGCCACGCCATTCACGTGTCCACAGGGCGTACACGCCGAAGAAGATGCCCCAGTTCGGCTTGACCACGAACAGTCCGAGCACCGCGCAAGCGAGCAAGACCCGGCCTCGGGTCCAGAGTGTTGCGGCTACCACGAGACCCAGGGTGAGCCATCCGGCGCTCTGGCCGAGCATCAGGTTCGAGATGGCGGGGCCTGACGCGAACAGGGCGAGCGCCCACTCCACTCGGTATCCACGGACCGGCGCAAGCTTGGTCATCAGCACCATCGCGCCGATCAGCGTCGCGACGCCGGCGGTGGCCATCGCGACGTAGGCGCCCGTCTTCGGCAGCAGGGCGAGTGGTGCGACCGCGTAGAGCGCGAACGGGGGGTAGCGCCAGTACAGATCGGGGTCGAGGGCGTGTTCGCCGACGGCGTACAGGTGTTCCCAGTCCCCGCGGACGAAGTGCTCGGCGACCAGGACGAGGTGCGCCCAGTCCCCATGAATCGGGCCCGTGCTCGGCAAGAAGATGAGCCAGAGAATGGGAAACAGGGCGTTGATGGCGAGGAACACGAAGGTCGCGAGACGCAGAGGCCCTAGGCCCTCCTGCTCCGAATCCCCCGTTGGCATCGCGCCTCCCAGGGCACCACCCTAGTCGCGGCGGCCGGGCATGGAAACCGGGCCCATCTGCGGCTGGTGTTCGAAGAGCGGCTGCGGGATAGGCTGCGCGACCCTTCCCGTCCTGGAGTCCGCAATGTCCCTGCAGCACCACATCGCGCTCGGTCCCGAGCACCTCGCCGGAAACGAAGGCCTCGGGCGGGTGGTCTTCCTTCCAGGCTCCAAGGGGCGTGCGGAGGCGATTGCTTCCCATTTCGACGACGTGTCGCATGTCGGCAACTCGCGAGCGCTCGACTCGTGGCGGGGCACATTGACGCGAGATGGGCGAACCATCGACGTGCTGAGCATTTCGTCGGGCATGGGCACGCCGAGCACCGAAATTGTCGTGCACGAGCTCATCGAAGCGGGCGCCCGCCGCATCGTGCGTGTCGGTTCGTGTGGCGCGCTCGATCCGCAGATCTCAGCGGGCCAGGTGGCCATTCTCACCGGTGCGGTCCGCGATGAACTCGCGACCCGCCACCTCGCGCCGGTCGAGTTCCCTGCCGTGGCCCATCCCGATGCGGTGGCGGCGATGGTCGCGGGTGCACATGCCGCAGGACTCGCGGAACAGGTCTTTGTCGGCGTCGGGCACACCAAGGCCTCGCTGTATGCCCGCGAGTTTCACAACGGGCCGCTCGCCGATGAGCATGTGGCCTATGCCAAGGTCTTGCGCGCGTGCGGAGCCATCGTCTCTGACATGGAAGCGGCGATGCTGTTCATCCAGGCGAGTGTGCGTTCTGCGGGGAAGGCCCGACCGCTGTCCGAGTCCTCGGCCACCCAGATCCAGACGGCCTGCGTACTCGGCGTCTATGGCAACGACGACAGCCAGATGAAGCTGGACGCGGAACTGTGCCGACTCGCCGATGAGCGGGCCATCCAGACTGCGATCGCCGGCGCGATGGCCTGGGTGGGGTAGACCGCCGAAGTGCCTGGTCACCGTCCGGATGAGCGCTCTGTCGGGTGGCCGACATTCTCTGCCGACTGGGCGCGGTATGACGAATTGGCACAGGGGGCATGATGAGTGATGAAGTGGATGCGAGTGCGGACGAAGACGCCTCGGACTCCGACACCGTGAAGACGCTGTTTTGGGCCGAAGAGCAGGACCGGCTGTGGGGCGACGCGGCCGAGTCGGGTACGGCAGACTCCTCTCCGCAGCGTGAGTACGCGCCTGCCGCCTACGACCCGGCGCTCGACGGATAGAGCGCTCGACTGTGTTGCGCCTCTGGCGGGAGTTGGGGCTATGGCTTGTGCATGGACCCTGCTTTCTTTCTTCTCCATCAGGACCTCCTCCGCGAGGGGCCCGGCGACCGCGACACCCTCGACCGGGCTCTGGCACCCGCGAACTTGCGACCCGACGCGGTGATCTGCGACGCCGGCTGCGGCCCAGGCGGGGACGTCGAGGGGCTCCTTGCCCATGCGCCGCGGGGGCGGGTGCTGGCCGTTGATACCCATGCGCCCTTTATTGAGCAGGTGCGCGCTCGCTTCGGCGGTGACCCGAGGGTCGAGGCGCGAGCCGAGTCGATGGCGGATCAGCAGGGACCGTTCGACCTGATCTGGTGCGCCGGCGCGCTGTACTTTCTCGGCGTTCGCGACGGCTTGCGCACCTTCCGCGGGTCGCTGGTTCCCGACGGCCTCGTGGCCTTCTCAGCGCCGGCTTGGTTCGTCGAAGAGCCGTCCGACACCGCCCGTGCCTTTTGGGACGGGGAGGACGCCGCCGTCTTCACCCGCGACACGCTGCTCGCTGAAGTGCGTGCGGCGGGCTTCGAGCCGATCGTCGACTTCAGCCTCTCGGACGCGGCCTGGGAGTCCTACTTTGGACCCATCGACGAGCGCATTGCAAGGCTGCGCCCGACGGCGGATGCCGCGCTTCACGCCGTGCTCGACATGAGCGAGCGCGAGGCACAAGGCTGGCGCGCTGTGCGCAAACAGACCGGCTACCAGCAGGTGCTCGCGCGACGGGTCTAGCCGGCGAGCAACCGGGCGATCTGCTTCACGGTCTCGACGTCGTCCCCGACCATGGCCTTCATCGACTCGAGTCGGCCAGCCACGATGGTCGCGATGCGCTCTTCGATGGTGTCGTCGGCGTAGGTCCAGTAGACCGGCGCGTACTTGCCATCTCGATGGCATCGGCCCTCGACCTGGGCCATCTGAATCGCCGACCAGCGCAGGTCGTGGATGACCTCAGAGCGCGGCACGTCATCGTGCTCCCCTTGGTGCAAGGAGATGCCCTCTTCGATGGTGAACACCACGACCGGGACCTCGCCGGTCTGAAAGCGCATGCGCTCTTCCTCGCGCTCCCGCGGGCCCAAGCCCCCGTACACCGCCGACGCCATCACCTTGTGCCGCGCGAGTTGGTCGCGGATGGCATCGAGGGTCTCGACGAACGCCACCGAGATGGCGACGTGATGGCCGCTGTCGAGCAGCTCAAGCACGAGTTCGACCGTGCTCTCGACGCGGATCAATGAGCTCTTCTGACGCAGGCGCAGGGCGGCGGCCAGGGCGTTTTTCGGGTCCCTGCCAGACGGCTCGAGCTCGAGCTCCGCGCGAAACTCGGTCCAGGCCTGGGCGTAGCTCTCGCGCGCGGAGGCATCGAGCTCCATCGGGGTGAGGATGCGATTGATCTCCGGCCATCCGGCGATGTCCTCGGGCCTCCTGCGCAGTCCTGCGGGCGTGGGGCCGTCGAACAGCAGCTCTCGCACCTTCTCGCAGTCCGCTGGGTCGCCACGCCAGTCCCATCGTCCGAACTTTCCGCGGCTCACGCCGAGTCCGAGGCTCGCGCACCAGGCCTCGAAGTCCTTGAGGTCCGAGGCGCGTGCGCCAGTCAGGTCGGAGAGTAGGGGAGCAAGGTACGAGAGCTCGAGAGGGTTCTGGCCCGCGGTGGCCGATAGCCAGAGCACGAAGCCCGCCTTGGCGTTGATCTTCACGGCGAACTTCGACCGGGCGGCCGTCGGGTTCTTGCACTTGTGGGACTCGTCCCAGATCACCACATCGAACACGGGGGCGGTAGCGGCTCTGGCTAGGCCCTTCTTGGTGCGGACCTTCTTGCGCTTGGCTTCGCTGATCTCGAACAGCTTGCCGATGCGCTCGTAGTTGATGACGACGACTTCGCTTCCGCCGTCACCTTGAGCGGCAACCGTCCGGCGCCAGTGGGGGACGACCGAGAGGGGCGAGACAATGAGCACCCGCGTGACGTTGGGCATGGCGAGCACCGCCTCCCAGGTCGCGAGCGTCTTGCCGAGTCCGACATCGTCTGCGAGCAGGAAGCCCGCGCGCTTTGCGGCGACCGCTCGAGCAATGCGATCCATCGCCTCGACCTGGTGTGGGCGCGGGGTGTGAGGGGATCGAGGTGCCGACGGCTTGGGCTTTCCGGCCTTGTCGAGTCGGCGCTGTACGCGCTGTTCCCATGAGTACGGGGCGGCGCGAAACGGTTCGAGACCAGCGGGCAGGTCGCCACGAAAGACGAAGACTCCGTGGGTCTTGTCCCAGCGGGCGCCGTGGCTCGTGGCGATGGAGCGGGCTGCAAACGGCACGTCGAGTACGTGCGCAGGCAGATCCGGCGTGGCACGGCTGCGAGCGCGGGGAGCGGAGACGGTCTTCTTGGGTCGGAGTGTGGCCATGCGGGCTCATAAGCCGCTGATGGATCGGTGCGCGCGCCTTGTCTACGATGGGCGTGGTGGTGACGATGGCTCTGCTCCCAACTTCGCTCGTGGCCCGCATGCGTGCGCGACTCGCTGACCCCCTGACGCGGGTCGAGTTTCCGCCGCCTCAGCCGGGTGTGACCCGGTTCGGCGCCTTCGAGACCCGTCGGGTGGCGCTTGGACCTGCGCCAGAGCCGCCTGGCCCCGCAGCCTCACCGGTCACCGTGAGTGGGCTGCGCCAGGCCGAGGAGCGTCTCGGGTTCGCGTTCCCCGAAGATCTACGTCAGCTGTACACCGAGGTCGCGGATGGGGGCTTCGGACCGAGCGGCGGCCTAGCGTGCCTCGACGCTGCGGTCGCTCGCTACGAGGCCTATCGAGCCGTGAGCCCTTCGCGGGGTGGGCAACCTTGGCCCGCACACCTGCTTCCCTTCAACCTCTCCGAGCCCGGGTGTGACGCCTATGACCTCGACTCCGGTGCGGTCGTGCTCTGGGACGAAGAGAGGCTCGCCGAGGGCGATAGCGATGCGATCTGGAGGAGCAGCTTCCGCGTCGAGGCCGAGAGTCTTGCCGCGTACCTTCGAGTCTGGTTGGAACGGCCGACCCACCCAGAGCGCGAGGGAGACCTCCTGCGCTCGGCGACCCTGACGCACCTTCGAAAGACCCTCCCCATGCTTCGAGCCATGACCACCGCAGAACGTGAAGCCATCGGGGTGAGCGGCCCCGACTGGGAAGCGCAGATGTGTCGCGCGATGGGTGTCGAGCTCGGGGATGTCGGACTGACGTAAGTCCCGGCGGCCACAGTCGGCGAGAACGCGGCTACACTGCCCTCATGCGCAGTGTCCTCCTCTTCCTCATGTTCCCGTCGATGGCGGGGGCCGCCACGGTCTGCCCTACTGGCACCTTCGATGTGGCAGGGGAACCGCTCATTTGCGACTACGCGGACCTGCAGACGGCTGTCGACAGCGCCAATGGCGCGCCCCTCACGGCCTACGGCACCTTCCTCTCGGGAGCCGCCATCACCGGCGAGACGACGCTCGTCGGCGCGGCGTCCCAGGGCCTCGCGAATCCCGTCTTGGTGAGCACCCTCGCGGTGAACTGTGGCTGTACCGCGACCGTGGACCACTTCGTCTTCGACAACTCGGGCTCGGCACCGCTGCTCGATGTGTCTCGAGGCACCCTCACGGTGCAGAACAGCACCCTCACAGACGCCACGCGAGGGCGGGGTGTTGCAGGATCGGGAGCGACGGTCGGCGACACGCTCGTTCTCGAGGACACGCACATCGAGGGTCTCTCTGCGGGCGATACGGGGTCTCCCATCGAGGTGACACGAGGCGCGTTGACTTTGAGGCGCGTCACGAGTGCATCGACGAACGGACTCAATGGTGGGCTGGTCAACGCCGACAGCAGCACGCTCGTCGTGGATGACTCGGTGCTCACCACCGGCAGTGCTGCGAGAGGCGGTCTTCTCTACTTGAACGGTGTGAACGCCTCGATCTACGGGAACTCGGTGCTTCGCGACAGCGCCGCCGTCACCCAAGGTGGGCTCGTCTACGCGACCGGCACTCAGTTCACCTTGGTCGACAGCACCTTTGACTCCGGCAGCTCAGGAGGCGATGGTGGCGCCATTGCGCACCTGAACGGCACGGGCACCACGACGATTCAGCGGTGCAGGTTCACGTCGAATTCGGCGACGAACGGCTCGGCGGCGATGTACGCGACCAGCACTGTCGTCGACATCTTCGACTCGGCCTTCGTCTCAAACCGGGCTCTCGGTGGAACCGGTACGGGCGGCGGCGCTCTGGTGACCAACACCGTGGGGGGCGACTGGGAACGGAATCTGTTCGCGAAGAACAGTGCCCACAACGGGGGTGCGCTGAATGCAGCGGGCGCTGCGACCCTGTACCTCAGCGACAATGTCTTTTGGCAGAACCAGGCGGCGAATGCAGGCGGTGCGGCGGTTCTTAGCCAGGAGCTCGGGGCGCTACTGAGCACCAACCTGTTCGTCGACAATGAGGCGGTTCAAGGGGGAGCGCTCCACATCGATGCCGCGCTGTCGAGCACCACGCTCAGTGACGGAAACCTCTATTGCAAGAACGCCGCATCGACGCGCGGAGGTGCTCTGTACGTGCAAGGTGCCGACGGCACGCTCGACTTCAGCCGCGAGGTTTTCGTCGAGAACACCTCTCCCGAGGGCGGTGTCGTGTCGTCCTGGTTCAGCGCTCTGCCCGTGTTCGACCACGTCACGATGCTCGGCAATGGCTCCACGACCACGGCAGGTGGTGGCGGCAGCCTCTACGCCACGCAGAGCACGGTCATCACCCTCAACAACAGCATCGTCGCCCACACGGTCGCGGGCGACGGCGCGGCGACGGGCACCGGCGGCATCGACATCAACTACTCGGCCTTCGGCTCCAACACCCCACAGGACTGGAACAGCACCAACATCACCGCCGTCTCCACGCTCACCAATGCCAACCTCGACTTCGTAAGCTTCACGCTGAACGGCGACTGCAGCGACGATGACTGGACCCTCGATCCGAACAGCCCCGTGGTTGGCATCGACGAAGACGGCAACAGCCCCGGGGCTGCCGGAGGGGCCTTTCCGATTGTCCCTGCCGATCTACCTGCCTTTCCCGTCGACTCCGACAACGATGGCTGGCCAGACGAGGCCGACTGCGCACCGAATGACTCGACGGCCTTTCCCGGCGGTACCGAGGTCTGCGACGGCGGTGTCGACAACGACTGCGACGGACTTGCCGACGACGACGACCTCGAGGGGGCTCTCGGCATGGTCTCAGGGGTCACGGATTCCGATGGCGACGGCTTCACCGCACCCGGGGGTGGCCTGACCTGCAGCTCTGCGACGGGCACGCCGGGCGACTGCGACGATGACGACGCCAACAACTACCCGGGCAACGCCGAGGTCTGCGACGGGCGCGACAACGACTGCGACGGCGCCGTCGACATGGACGATGCGGGCATCACCGACGCCAACACCTTCTACGAAGACGCCGACAACGACTACCACGGCGACCCGGCGCGTCCCGTGTACACCTGCGACATGGTCTCGGTGCTGCCAAGTGTGGGCGACGACTGCGATGACGACGACCCGGCGAACTACCCGGGCAACGACGAGACCTGCGACGGACAGGACAACGACTGCGATGACCTCATTGACACCGCTGATTCGGGCCTGGTCGGCGGCAATGTCTACTACCTGGACAGCGATGGCGACGGACACACCGACCCGAACAGCCCGGTCGCGACCTGCGACATGACGGTGCCCGTCGAACCCGACGACTGCGATGATACCGACCCGCTCAACTTCCCGGGCAATGTCGAGGCTTGTGACGGGCAAGACAACGACTGCGACGGCCTCATCGACGATGCCGACACCGTGGTGAGCGATGCGACTGAGTGGCACCTCGACACCGACGGCGACGGGTATGCGGGAGAGGGGGCACAGAGCAAGATGGCGTGCGTGGGGGGCGACGGCTGGACCGCCTTTCTGGGGGACTGTGAGCCCGAGGTGGCGGCGGTTCATCCCGGTGCGGACGAGACCTGCGATTCCTGGGACGAGGACTGCGACGGCTCCGTGGACGAGGATGCGGTCGACGCCACACGCTACTTCACCGATGCCGACTCCGATGGCTACGGCGACGACAGCACCGGCGAGTTGAGCTGCGCGGACCTCGGCTTGGTGACCGTCGGCGGCGACTGCGACGACACAGAAGCCGGGGTCAATCCTGCGGCCACCGAGATCGCAGACAACGGCGTCGACGACGACTGCGACGGCTCGGACCTCACCGACCTCGATGGTGACGGCTTCTCGGTCCCCGAGGACTGCAACGACGACGACGCGGCGATTCATCCGCTGGCGACCGATGTGCCTGACGACGGCATCGACCAGGACTGCTCAGGGAACGAGACCCACTCGTACGTCGGCGCATCGTCGTGTTCTTCTGCGCCTGGAGCGCTGTGGCTTGGCCTGTGGGCGATCCCCGTCTTGCGTCGGCGTAGAGAGCCCGCCCCTTAACGATTGGCTCATCATTCATTCGAAATGAATGTGACACATTCTATTCGTCGCGCTACGAGTGCGGCGGATGGTGATGATGAACAAGAAGATGATGCCTGTTGTGCCTGTTTGGGCTCTCTGTTCCATGTGGGCGGTGGGCTGTACTGCGCCGGTCGAGGTCGAGCGCGAGTACAGTCCTCGTGCCGAAGAGGCTTGGCAAGACGCTGAGCTGCGCACCCAAGCGGAGTTTCTTGCCGACCCGCTTATGGAGCGTTTTCAGCGCGTCTTCGGCACGCGCTCTGCCTCCGTTCCAGTCATGAGCGCGAACGAAGCGGCGCCGATCGACTCCGTGATCGTCGAGTGGCCGTGTAGCAACCGCACGACGCCCGATGTGTGGGACGAGATGTGGATGGCGATGATTGGTGAGTCGCTACGCTCGGGTGCCGGCGCCTGGGTGTACTTGACGTCGGCGTCCAGCGGCTTTAGCGATGCCGAGACCTTGGCGAACTGCACGGCCATGCTCGAGGCGACCGAGGCCGTCGATGCTTCCTTGGCCGAGTGGATTCAGGGGGTACCGACGGACGCGTTCTGGATGCGCGACTTTGGACCCCAAATAGTGCGAAATCGAATGGATTCCAGTCTGGTTGTCGAGGACCCGCTCTACTACCCTGGTCGAGACCTCGACGATGCGATGCCTGCGGACTTTGCGCTCCGGGTTGAAGCACCCCACAGCGACTTCCCGCTCCACTTCGAGGGGGGCAACATCCTTCCGAACGGCGGCGGCATCTGTGTGGTGAGCGACATCATCTATGGCGCGAACCCCCAGTACACAGAGGCAGAGATCCGGACGATGTTCGCGACCGACCTCGGCTGCGACGAGCTGGTGGTGGTCGAGGCCCTTCAGGACTACGCAACCGGCCACGTCGACATGTGGTTGGCCTGGGCGGACCGCACCGCGCTGTTGGTGGGCGAGTACACCGAGAGCCAGGACGCGGTGAATCGGGGCATCATCGAGAGCAACGTCGCTTCGCTGCTGTCGAACCTCAGTGACCCCGAGACCGGCGAGGCCATTGACATCGTTCGCATGCCGATGCCGTCCAACTGCCCGAAGAAACGCGGGCGCAAAGCCACGACCGCACCCGACAGCTGCTCACGCGTGGCGCTTCGTGACCGCAACTGGCGCACGTACCTCAATGTGCTGCCCGTCAACGGGACGATTCTCTTGCCCGTGTACGCCGAACACGAGGTCTACGAGGACGAGGCGGCCTCGATCTGGGAAGCCCAGGGCTACGCTGTTCGCCGCGTGTCTTCCGATCACATCTCGCCGCTCGCCGGCTCGATTCACTGCATCAGCAAGAGCGTGGACTCGGCATGGTGATTCCGTTCTGGTTGCTACGTCGCGAAGACGAAGAGTACGGCAGTGGTCGGCCCCGAGGCGGCGGCGCGAAGAGCCAACGTGTTCGCTGGTCAGCGGGGTGCCTCGGATTGCTGACACCAGGTGCACAGGACAGGGCGGCCGCATACGCCTTTGGTCTGGAGGGCCCATGCTCGTCGCTGACCTGATGACTGCGAACCCAAAGACCGTCACGCCCGAAGACTCGCTCGGCGACGTCGTCGCCCTGATGTCCAAGCACAACATTCGCGAGCTGCCCGTGGTCGAGAACGGTGAGCTCACCGGCATCATCACCGAGCGCGACGTGAAGATGGCTCTGGGGCCCGACGCGCGGAGCATGCACATCGACACGGTGGACCCCCGCCAGCTCGACGGCTCGGTCGAGTGGTTCATGACGGCGTCGGCGCACACCATCGACGTCGACGCCACCGCGGCCGAGGCCGTCGAGCGGGTGCTCGAGCTTCGGGTCGGTGCGCTTCCTGTTGTCGACGGTGACGACCTGGTGGGCATCCTCTCGGTGACCGACCTGCTTCGCGCCTCGCTCCCGCTGTTCCGCTAGCGCCGCGCCGGGTCCTTGCGGGACGGACGGCGTCGCAGCAGGCCGAGGGCCACGACCCAGAAGGCGGAGGGTGCGTTGGTCTGGCTGCAGCCGCACGCCGCTGTGTCCGCGACGGGGTCGTCGACGTCGAGGCCGAACTCGCTTGCGACGACGGGCCAGAGGTCGTCGCAGGTCTGCGCCGCATCCGAGTCAGCCGTGCAGTCTGCAGGCGTCGCCTCATCGAAGCGGACGACCTCCACCCAGTTCCAGGCGTCCGGGGCGAGGGCTTCGGTCGTGGTGATCGCCAGAGCCACGCCGCTGTCGTCGGCCGGGCATCCATACAGGCCATCCTCGCGGGCCTCTAGACACTCGAGACGCGGACCCGCGGGGCCCTCGAAGGTGGCGCCGTCATCTTCGGACCAGCGGGTGCCGAGCAGGTAGTGCACGACGTAGAGCACGTCGTGGGTGACCTCGACGTCGGCGATGGTGTCGCTCTCCTCGAGCAACACGACGGGGCCATCCGCATCGACGCGGATCAGGGAAGAGGCCGAGCCTTGGGGCACCTTGACGTAGGCTCGCGCCTGTTCGTCGATGTGCAAGAGGCTCATGCTGCCGGACGACAGCGGCAGAGCGTGCAGAACGCCATCGAGCTCGAGTACAGGCGCGTCGCCATCGAATCCGAGGAGCGCGAAGCCGCCTTCAGGGAGCTGCGCTGCATCGCGAAGGCTGAAGTCGACCGGTTGTTCGAGGCTGAACGCGCCGCCCTCCGAGCGCCAGAGCCCCTCGGAGGTGCCGGCCCAGAGCACGTGTT
The DNA here is from genome assembly GCA_023954855.1 of Pseudomonadota bacterium. Lineage (GTDB taxonomy): Bacteria > Myxococcota_A > UBA796 > UBA796 > M1803. The sequence goes on from JAGSGY010000052.1 coordinate 33,884, forward strand.
CCTCATCAACGTCTCGGAAGATGCCGGTCGTCAGGCCAGTGGGTCCCGCCAGCGCATCCCAGTCGCATCCACGCTCGCTCTCGATCAGGCCGGAGGTGGTCGCCATGACCCAGCGGGTGGGGGTTCGAGCGAGCCCCGTGCTAAGCGCTTCTTCGCCGGTGATCTCCTCGCAGATCCACGCCCAGCCCTCATCCTCGGCAAGCAGGCCGTGTGAGGTGACCAAGGTCAGGTCGCCGTCCGCTCCGAACAGCACCTCGGTCGTGGTGGGCACGCCCCCGTGACCGAGGGCGAGTCCCGCGAGCAGCGCCAGCATCACCGGCAGGTGGTCGTCTGGTAGTAGGCGATCTCGGGGAAGAACGGGTAGTCGGGCCACTCATCGGGGCACACGTGGGTGTGGTAGCGGTTCTCGAAGTGCGTGGTGCTGCCATCGTCGATGTCGTGCAGGTGCCCGTTCTGTGCGTCGAAGTCGCCATCGTCGGGCGCTGAGCCGTCGAGCTCGGTGCAGCCGAGGACCACGGTGCCGTCGCACATCAGACCGTAGAGCTCGACATCGCCCTGGCCCGGCGTTGAGGACGTGGACCACCCCTTGTGCTGCAGGACCTCGAGCGGACCCGGGGTCTCGAAGTGGTAGTGATAGGTCGTTCCGGCGGGATGCCCCTCGTACAGGTCGAAGGTGTACTGCTCCTCCCAGAGGTCGTCTCCGGGAGCGGCCATCGCGGCGAAGATGCTGACGCCGTTGAGGGCGATGCCGACGGGACCGCCCGAGTACTCCTCGTCGCTGGTCATCATCTCGTTGTCGACGATGGCGTCGGTGATGGTGATGCCCTTGGGCGTGGGGTCATCGGGGAAGGTGAAGCTGATGTTCTGCGAGCCGAGCGTGTTTGGATTGACGCGGTGCGTGCCGCCGCGCGTGTCGAAGGCCACGTAGTTTTCGTGGTCGGTCGCGTAGTAGGCGCTTTGGTGCGGTGGCAGCCCGTCGGTGCTGACCTGCACGCCGCCGCTCGCGTTTGAGATGTCCGCACAGGCCCAGAACTCGGTGAAGAAGCTTGGCGCGTCCGATGCAATGGTCCCGCTACAGTTCGTGAGGTTCGTGGTTCCCTCGACGGGCTCGTAGGTACTCTCGCCAGCGGTGTTGTCCGGGTCATCGGGGTCCGTTCCGGTCCCCTCGGTACACGCGGTGGCAAGCAGGGCGAGGGTCATCAGGCAAGTCAGTCGGGTCATGAGGTCTCCTTCGACAGGGTCTCATGCGAAGGGCGTGCCAGACGCGCACGGGGCTCCCTGGGCGGGTTCGCGACTTTTGACGGGGTGACTCGTGCGGATTTTGCACGTGCGGTGTGCGGAATCCGCGTCCAAGCGTTCGCTCAGTCGACCGAGGACTCTGCGTCCGGCACCAGCGTGAGCAGCCCTCCGAGGGCCGAGACGGCGAGCTGCACCGCGAACAAGGCCAATGAGGCGGCTAGAGCGGCGTCGGTCGCGACCCCAACCAGTGAATACAGAGCGGCAAATGTCGCTTCGCGGACGCCGGCGCCGCCGACAGAGATCGGCAGAAACGCGGTTGCCATGGACACGGGTACGAGAACGATGGCGTCGGTGAGTGTGGCCTCTCGGACCAGGGCTTGGAGTAAGAAGAAGCCCGTCAACGCTGTGAGGAACTGGGTCCCCAGAGATGCGGCAATCGCCGCGAAGAACAGACCGGGCTGTGTGAGCGGTGGTAGGGCCGCCAAGCGGTCGCCAATGACGCGCGGGGTGTATGGGGCCACGCGTCGGGACAGCGCGATGCCTGCGACGACACACAGAGCGCTCGCCAGCACAGCGATTGCGGCTGGGCGCATCGACTCCAGACCTTCGACCGGCCACAGGGTCATCCCGACGGACACGAGGATCATCAGCCCAATCAGGCCGCACAGGCGCTCGACCAGCGTCACGGCCAGGCCCTGAGTGGCTGCGACGCCTGGCGTGCCCTGGAATGCACGCCGAACCGCGACTCCGCGCACGACGTCGCCCCCGATGCCGCCCGGTGCCCACAGGTTGTAGAACATGCCGATGAGGTAGATGCGCGCAATCCACGAGAAGGCCGGCATCGACGCCGCCCCATAGGCGCGGAGCCGCCAGGTCCAGCGGAGTGCACCGACTCCCGCACCGAGCAGGTACGCCAGGGCCGCGAGGACGACAGCGGTCGGCGAGATCGAGCGGAGCGCTTCGACGAGTGCGCTTAGCTCGACTTTCCCGGCGAGCCACGCGAAGGCCGCAAGGGTCACCAGAACCTGTATTGCGCGCACAGCCACACGGCTTCTTGCTCTCTGCGGAGCGTCGGTCATGGCCCAGCCTATCCCAGGCGGGCCCAGACTCGGGCTTCACGAGGCCGTCGCCACAGAGAAGTGCACAGGGGCCTTCGCTCGGACTAGTCTCGCCGGGGAGGTGCGATGCGCGGCGTGTACCTATTCATTGTGCCAGCGGGTCTCGCGACCTTCTGCGCCCTCGCAGAGCGGCCTCCGTTTCCGTTGGCGCGGGACACAATGGTGAACCTCGTCGATGGCGACTTGCTACCGGCTGCAGCCTGGTTCCTGCTCACCACGATGTTCATGGTGCCCTGGCTGTTTGTGGTGGCCGCGGGCTCGGCGGCGGCGCCGGCACCCAAGCACGGAAAGCGCCCCGATGAGTTCGACATTGACGAACCCTCCTCGGTCGGACCGCTACCGGCTGTGCTCGTCGCGCTTGGGCTCGGCTTCGGCGCCTATGGCGGATGGGGCTACTCGGACGCGATGACCGGGAATTCGACCGAGCCCTTCGTCGCTTTTGGCGTGGGCGGTGCCTTCTTGCTGTTTGGACTCGTGGGATGGGTGGTCGGATGACCGAGAAAGAAGGGAGCAAGACCACTCTGGTGGTGGGTGTGGTCGTGGTCGTTCTCGGGGCGGTGCTCTGCCTTCCGGCGCTGGCCATCGTCGTCATCGCGGCGGTGACCATCGTCGGCCAGCAGCTCGACGCGGAGTTCCAGGAGATCGAGCGCGACATGGGGGCGCTCCAGATCGAGGCCTTCGAGGTTGGTTTGGAACCTGGGTCACCGTCGATACACGAGGAACGACGCGTATAATTGGCCTCGTGGGGCTGTAGCCTGTTAGGTTTTCTACAGGTGGTCCCCGATCACTGCGGGGAGTCCCCACCGAAGCGGGAGGACCCATGGAGCCCCTTCTCACCACCTCCGTTGTGGCCTGGGCCGTCATTCGTGCCGCGTTGATTGGCCTGCCTGTGGCATTGGTCGTGCGTGCGATGCGGCCGGTGCACTTGCCTGACCACCTCTCACCCTCCCCGGAGGACGAGGTGCCGCGACAGCCCAGCGTGCGGAACCAGCTACTCAGCAGCCCGCCTTGGGTCTGTGCCTGAGTGGAGGTTGAATCGCGCGTAGTAGGCTCCGCGCGAGGGGAGCCAACCGTGAAACTCGTTCCAGGCACCGTGGTCGACCGCTACCGCGTCGAGGCAGAGCTCGGGCGTGGCGGAATGGCTCGCGTGTACTTGGTGCGGCACACGACCTTGGACACCCAGCACGCGCTCAAGGTGCTCACCCTCTCTGGCGAGGAGCTGCGGGAGCGGCTGGTCCGCGAGGGAAGGGTCCAGGCAAAGCTCGACCACCCGAACATCGTCCCCGTCCGCGACATCTTGGTGCTTCAGCAGGGCCCCGGTCTGCTCATGGACTTCATCGATGGCCTGAGTCTCGACGCTTGGCTTCGCGAGCATGACCCCGATGATGCCGTGCGCGAGCGGATCTTCACGGCGATCGTTCAAGGCGTTGGATTTGCTCACGACGAAGGGGTCGTCCATCGTGACCTGAAGCCGGGGAACGTCATGATGCAGCTGCGCCATGGTGAATGGGTGCCGCGCGTGGCCGACTTTGGCCTTGCGAAGCTGGTGTCTCCAGACGAGGGCGATGGTGTGCTTCAGTCGCGCACCGGACGTCCAATGGGAACGCCTGCATACATGGCCCCGGAGCAGGTCCGTAGCGCAAAGCATGTCGATGCACGGGCGGATGTGTTTGCGCTCGGATGCATCCTCTACGAGCTGTACTGCGGCCAGAGGGCTTTTCTGGGTAGCGACAGTCTCGAGGTCTTCAACCGCATCACCCAAGGCAGCTACCGGCCGCCGCGCGAGGCCGCCGCCGATTTGGAGCCGCGCATCGAGCAGGCGATTTTTGGGGCTCTGGCGGTGCATGTCGACGACCGCATTCCCGACTGTGCGACCCTCCTCGCCGTGTTGCGCGGCGAACGGAGCTGGGCGGTACGCGCAGATTCGCAGGACACCTTCTTCGGCGACTTCGGGGATCCGGGGCCCGCCTCGATGCCGGCCGGTCCGCAGGGCGTCGCCCCCACACTCACCCCCGAGGTCCAAGAGCCGGAGTTGCCGTCGAGCGGCAGCCTCGCACCGGTCGATGGATCGCTGGCGCCGCCGCCACCTTCTCCGGCAACGGCCGCGAGTGGTGGAACGCCGCGGTGGTGGATTGCGCTGGTCGTCGGTGGCGCCGTGCTGGTCGCGGTGGCTCTTCTCGGAGCGGCAGGGGACCGCGTGCTTCGACCTTCGCCCGCAACGATCATTCCGCCAGCTCCGGTGGTGGCGCCGGTGACACCCGCGGTCGTCGAGCCCGTCGCACCCGCGTTGGGTGAGCCAGAGCCCGTCGAGGTCACTCCGGTCGCACAGCCGCCTGCGGTTGCCGTCCCCGTCGTGGAGCCACCCAGGCCTGCACCAAGGGCGAAGCCCGTGCCGGCCCGCAGCGCGCTGCCAGTGGGCACCGGCCGGGTCGAGGTCTCTGGTGATGCGGTGACCGTGCGCTTCCGGGGCTCGAACCGCCAGGTGTCCGAAGCGGGCGCCCTCGAGCCCGGCGCCTACGTGATCGAGGCTGCGTTTGACGATGGGCCCGCCATGCACGCGGGGAACCTCGAGCTTCGTGCGGGTGAGACCGTGCGGCTGCGCTGTAGCTCTGACACACTCATGTGCAGCCCCTGAGGACCGCATGCTTGCCGCACTTTTGATCACGCTCGCGCTGGCTGAGGCCCCCGACGAGGTCCCCGTCATCGACGTGTCCTCGTTTGCTGACGACCTGGTCGTGCTCGACGACGGCGAGGGCCATCTTGTGGCCTTCCGGGCGTCCGCACCCAGAGACCAGGTGTGGTTCGGGGATGCCGACGAGCTGTACTTGCTGCAGACCTTCAGCAGCAGCGCCAACGGCGAAGACACGTGGAGTGTGACCGCCCGCGACTTCCGCGCGTCCACGCGCATGACCTCGGTGGCCCGACGCGACGGCGAATACACCATGGACTGCGCGGGAAACAGCAAGGCGCTGACCCCACTCTCGAGCGCGGCGGCGCTGAAGGTCGCGCGCAAAGCGACCTTCCACGAGCACCGCTGGCGACGCAATGCCGTAGGTGCCTGGCGCGATGAATGGGGGGTCTACTACTTCGTGGACCGCGCGACGGGCGATGACCACGATGTCGACCACCACGTGTACATCGGGTGGAAGGAGCAGATCCTTCGCGCGCCGCTGAAGCTGATTGCCTCGGACTCGCTGGGACGGGTGTACTCCGCCGGCAACGGGACACGCCGGCTGGTGATCACCCGAGATGAGGCCCGGTACGTACAGAGCGACGAGCGTCGGGTGCTGCATTCCCTGGATCTCATAAGCGACGGACCCTTCCTGTACACCGACCTGGGTGTGTACGGCGCCGAGCCGCACGGGACCCCGTGTGACGTGCTTCCTCTCAAGGCGCCGTGAGCCGAGAGGGGCCTTCGCATGCGGGCTGGGTAGGCGTGGAGCCGGAATGTCGGATAAACTACAGGGCCCCGTCGGGGTTCCTACGCCGCCGCTGAGAGTCCATGCACAACGTCCTCCTTCTGCTTGTCCTGCTTGGTTGCCCGCAACCGGCGGATGACTCTGTTCCGGATACCGCAGACAGCGCCGACACCGACTCGGACACCGACACCGACTCGGACACCGACACCGACACCGACACCGACTCGGACACCGACACCGACACCGACACCGACACCGACACCGACACCGACACCGACACCGACACCGGAC
>JAGSGY010000178.1 GCA_023954855.1 Pseudomonadota bacterium
CAAGCACCTGAGCGGCAGGTCCAAAAGCATCTTTGAGAAATTGGAGTATTTCTAGAAAAGTTGATGCATGGTGGAACACTCTCCAGGAGCCCCTCCCATGCTTCGCCCCCTGCTGCTCACCGCCCTTCTCTTCTCCCCCATCGCCCTCGCCGTCGAGGCCCCGCACCAGCCCGTGGACGACGCACTGACGTCCAAGGAACGCGTGGCCCTGAAGATGGCGCTCGACGACGCCCACAAGGCGATCGCGACCCACGCGAAGGTGTTGTTCGACTACCCGAAGGCCAAGGCCTTCGAGAAGGCCCTCGAAGCCGAGAAGGCACAGGCGGCCGCGCTATCCACGCTGCTCGAGGCGCACGGCGAAGAGGTTCCGGCGAACCGATGGGCCGGCCGCATTCGCGCTCCCGGCTCCCTGCTCGAGGCGTGCACCACCGCCCTACAGGATGAGCTCGCGCTCCAGGGGCACTACCAGGACTTGGTCGATTCCGGACTTCGCGCGAGCCTTCAGGCCGCGACTGCGGAGCTTCCTGCGGCGTCCCGCGACGTCCGCGTTCAGGCGTTCGAGGCCTGCGTCGAGAAGCAGAGCAAGAAGGCCGCAAAGGGCAAGTAGCCAGACTCGGCGAGAGACTCGCGCAAGTCTGGGCGACGCTAGGTAAGTTGGGTGGCAGGAGGCTGCCTGCTAACGCTGCTGTTCGCACTACTCGCACCCGCTCACGAGGCTCTCGAGCACCGTGCGACACGGCTTGATGCGGCCCTCTCCGAGACCCCGGAGAGCTGGATCTTGCTCGAGGAGCGCGCCGAGCTTGCGATTCATCAGGGCGAGCCCGCCAAGGTCCTGGCCCTCCTCGACGGTCACCACACTGCGGCAGCCGACGCACTGCGAGCCCGCGCTCATCTCGCCCTCGGCGACACGAAGTCCGCTGAGCACGCCGCAGACCACGCCCTCGCCGCCCATCCCCGCCACGCGCAGGCCTTCATCACGCGTGCCCAGGCCAGAGAGCAGCTCGGCGAGGTCGAGGGCGCACTGATGGACCTGACCGCGGCCATTGCGCTGTCACCGGGTGCAGATCTCGCGCTGCGAAGAGCACGCCTTCTCGAAGAAGCGGGTCGCCCTCGACAAGCCGCGGCCTGGCTCACCCTGGACGCCGCAGCCTCCTCGGCCATCGCGGTGCGCATCGAGCTGTGCGACGTGCAGCTCCGGCACGCACTGCCTGGCGCCCTCGCCTGCGCGGAGGACCTCGCTGCGACCTCACCGCTCCCCCACCACCAACTGCGCCACGCACGCGCCTTGTCCGCTTCAGGACAGGCAGTCGAAGCCGATGCGCTGCGACTTTCGGTGATCGAGGCCACCACCGCAGCCATCGACCGAAGGCCGACGGCCATGCTCTACGTCCTTCGCGGGACGGCGCATCACGACGCCGGCTCACCCACCCGTGCGCTTGCCGATGCGGAGGCCGCCCTCGCCCTCGCCCCCTCCTGGCCCGACGCTCAGGAACTGCACGCTCGGTTGGCCCCGTGATTCTCCTCATGGCACTCGCCGCCTATGGCGCCCCGCTCGAACGCGACGCCTATGTGATGCGCGTGGGCACCGACGAAGCCACGATTCTCTGGAAGACCGCCGCGGCCTCCACGGGGGCAGCCCGGGTGACCTCAGACGGCTGGCTGACGTACACAGAGGTGGCGAGCACACCCGACGCTGAGCTCCACGAGGTGCGCTTCACCGGCCTGAACGCTGACCAAGAGTACGACTACGCCGTGGTGAGCGATGGAGTCATCGAAGCAGAGGGACCGGAGTACCACTTCCGCACGAACCCTCCCGTGGGCTCGCGAGACCCGGTGCGCATGTGGGTGGTGGGCGACTCTGGCACGGGCGGGTCAGCCCAGGCACGCGTGCGAGACGCGATGCTGGAGTCGACCGGTCGCGACGGCCCTGACCTGTTCCTCCACGTCGGCGACATGGCCTATTCGAGCGGCTACGAGCTCGAGTTCACCGACAAGTTCTTCGCCCCCTACGCCCGCATCCTGCGGAATGTGCCGATCTGGCCAGCCATGGGAAACCACGAAGGACGCGACGCGGACAGCGCGACCGAGACCGGCGGCTACTACGACGCGTACGCGCTCCCGAAAGACGGCGAGATCGGCGGCGAGCCGTCCGGAGCGGAGGCCTACTACAGCTTTGACTACGGCAATGTGCACGTCATCGTGCTCGACTCGTACGAGACCGATCGAGACCCGGTTCTCGGCGCCATGGCCCAGTGGCTGCACGCCGACCTCCTGGCCGCATCACTGCGACCGACGCCGCCGGAATGGATCATCGCGTCCTTCCACCACCCGCCGTACACCGACGGCTCGCACGACTCCGAGGTCGAGACGCGGCACATCGACATGCGCATGGACTTCTTGCCCATCTTGGAGGCGGGCGGCGTGGACCTCGTGCTCGGCGGACACAGCCACATCTACGAGCGCAGCTATCTGCTTCACGATGAGACCCAGCGGTACTCGGACACGAGCGGGGTTCTCGACTTCGGCGACGGGCATCCGGGCGGGGACGGCCCCTACGTCAAGCAAATCGACGGGCTCGGCAATCCCATTGGCTCGATCTACGTCGTAGCAGGGCACGGCGGCACCGGTGTGAGCGGCAACGGCCAGCACCCGGTGATGGCCTACAGCGAAGTCGACCATGGCTCGGTCATTGTCGACACCCACGCCAACCGCCTGGACCTTCACAACATCAACGACCTCGGCGTGATCACGGACCGCGCCACGCTGATCAAGGGCCCCGGCATCGTCGTGGTGGCGCCCAATGGCGGCGAGTCGCTGGCACCCCTGCAGAGTGTGGACATCACCTGGGCAAGCACGCCAGGCGTCAGCGCAGAGGTTGACCTCGCCTACTCCTGCGACAACGGCCAGACCTGGACGCCCATCGCAGACGCCGTCCCAAACAACGGCACCTACAGCTGGCAAGTTCCCGAGATCGTCAGCGCCGATGTGCGCGTGCGGGTCGCAGACACAGGCGACGGAGCGCTCTCGGACGAATCCAACGCCCGCTTCGAGGTCTCAGCCCTGTCACGTACCACTGTGGTGCCCTACCAGGCCGTGTGGTGGTACTCGGACGACAACACCGA
>JAGSGY010000102.1 GCA_023954855.1 Pseudomonadota bacterium
AAGTACGGCTGCGTGAACGTGCACGCCTCGCTGCTTCCGCGCTGGCGTGGGGCCGCGCCGATTCAGGCGGCCCTGCTCGCAGGCGACGCGGTCACCGGTGTGAGCACGCAGCGCATGGTCGACGAGCTCGATGCGGGCGACCTCTACCTCGAGAGGGAGCTCACTCCAGCTGTCGACGAGACCGCCGGCAGCTTGCACGACAAGCTCATGGCGCTCTCTGCAGTGGCCGCCGTCGAGACCCTGGCGATGCTCCCGGCAGAGCCCAAGCCGCAAAACGGGGGCGTGACCTTCGTCGGCAAGATCGACAAGCGAGCCGGAGCTCTGGACCTGACCCGCAGTGCGGCGGACCTCGACCGCCAGATCCGAGCCATGACCCCGTGGCCCGGGGGCTACATCCCCACCCCCGCCGGTCCGCTCAAGCTCAAGGAAGTCCGCCCCGTCGACCAGTCCGGTCCGGCCGGACGCCTAATCTCGACCGACCCGCTGATCGTCGCCTGCGGCGAGGGTGCGCTCGAGCTGATTCGCCTTCAGGCTCCGGGGCGCAAGCCGCTCGCGGGCCGTGACTACGCCAACGGATTCCGCCTCGCGGCGGGAGACCCCCTCGTCGAGCCCGGAGACCAGTAATGGCCATCGTTGCCCCATCGATTCTTTCCGCAGATTTCGGTCGCCTCCACGACGATGTCGTCGACGTCGTCTCCAAGGGCGCTGAGTGGGTCCACGTCGACGTGATGGACGGTCGCTTCGTGCCGAACATCACCATCGGACCCGTCGTCACCAAGGCCGTCAAGGCCGCGGCCGGCGATGCGGTGGTCGACGTCCACCTGATGATCGTCGAGCCCGACAAGTACCTGGGCGACTTCCGCGATGCCGGCGCCGACGTGCTCACCGTGCACGCCGAGGCCTGCCCGCACCTGCACCGCACCGTGCAGCACATCAAGAGCCTCGGCGCGATGGCCGGCGTGGCGCTCAACCCCCACACCCCCGAGTCGGTGCTCGACTACGTACTCGACGAGCTCGACATGGTGCTGGTGATGAGCGTGAACCCCGGCTTCGGTGGGCAGAGCCTGATCGAGGGCGTGTTCCCGAAGATCGAGCGCATCAAGGCGAACATCGTCAAGCGCGGCCTGAAGACGCTCATCGAGGTCGACGGCGGCGTGAAGACCCACAACGCGCATCGGTTCACCTCGGCCGGCGCAGACGTGCTGGTCTCGGGCTCAGGCGTCTACAAGGCTGCCGATCGCGCCGCGGCCATCGCAGCGCTCAAGGCGTCCTAGACCTACTCGAGCCCAGCGTAGAATGCCTCGAAGCGCTCGCGGTAGCGCTCCTCGACAATCCGTCGCTTCACCTTCAATGTCGGGGTCAGCTCGCCGCTGTCCTGGCTGAAGTCATGGTCGAGAACACCGAACTTCTTCAGGGTCAGGTAGCGGGGAAGATCCTTGTTCAGATCATCGAAGTAGCCCTGAATCTCAGCGGTCAGCTCGTCGGTCTGGACCAGCTCCGCGACGTCCTCGGAAAGTCCACGCTCGTGGGCCCAGGCTACCGCAGCAGCGGGATCGACGGTGATCAGCGCGGTGAGGAACTTGCGCTTGTCGCCATGCACCACCGCCTGGCTCACGAGCGGATAGGTCTTCAGGCTGTTCTCGAGATTCTGGGGCGCGACGTTCTTGCCTCCTGCCGTGACGATGATGTCCTTCTTGCGGTCGGTAATCGACAGGTAGCCATCCTCGTCGAGGGAGCCGATATCGCCGGTTAGGAACCAGCCCTCCGCGTCGATGGCCTCGGCCGTGGCCTCGGGCTTGCCGTGGTAGCCGGTCATCACGCCGGGCCCCCGGATCAGCACCTCGCCATCGTCGGCGATGCGGATCTCCATGCCCGGAACCGCAGGGCCCACGGTGCCGATCTTCACCATCTCGGGCCGGTTCACGCAGGTGGCCGCCGCAGTCTCGGTCAGGCCGTAGCCCTCGAGAACCTTCACTCCGACCAGCTCGAAGAAGTAGGCAATCGTCGGTGCGAGCGGCGCCCCTCCCGAGATGAAGAACTTGATGTTGCCACCGAAGGTCTTGTCGAGCTTCTTGGCGACCTTCGAGAGCACCAGGGCCTTGGCCAGCGAGAAGCCGAGCCCGCCATGGTACGTCACGCCGCGCTTCTGCGCGTGTACGTAGGCGTCGACGTGCCCAAAGGCCCAGCGGAACAGGGTTCCCGTCAACCCGGGCGACTCCATGCCGCCGGCGAACACCTTGCCGTACACCTTCTCGAACACGCGGGGAACGGCCGCCATCACCGTCGGCTTCACCTCTGCGAGGTTGGCGACGAGCTGGTCCATGCTCTCAGCGAACGCCACGGTGTGGCCCGTCTTGTACCAGCCGGTCTTGAGCACCTGGGCAAAGGAGTGGGCGAGCGGCAGGAACAGCAGCTGCACATCGTCGGGAGTCACGATGCCGAGCTCCTCGATAGCCTGAGCCTCGAAAGCCCAGGTCGCGTGCGACAGGACCACGCCCTTCGGCGGCCCGGTAGTGCCCGAGGTGTAGATGAAGCAAGCCGCATCCGCGGGATCGATGCCCCCGATGCGCTGGTCCACCGCCGCAGGTTGTTCCTTCGCCAGCTGATCGCCCCTCTCGGCCAAGGCTTCGAGATCCGGAATGTCCTCCGTGCCGTTGCCGTCCATCCGCAGCACATGCCGCAGGCTCTCGAGCTCACCGCGGATGGGGATGATCTTCTCGAGCTGATGCTCGTTCTCGGCAATGAGGAGCACGGCCCCTGAGTCGCGCACGACATAGGCACAGTCGGCCGAGGGATTGGTCTGGTAGATGGGCACCGAGACCGCACCCGCCATGTGAATGCCGAGCTCACAGAGCACCCAGTCCAGCGTGGTGTTGCCGAGAAGGTTGACGCGGTCCCCCGGCTGCACTCCGAGCGCGATGAGGCCAAAGGCATAGCGACGCGCCTGGGCGGCCATCTCGGCCCAAGTAGTGTCTTCCCAGGCATCCCCGATCTTGACCCTTGCGGCAGGAGCTTCGGGCAGACGATCCACGGTGCTCAGGAACACGTCGATCAGGGACTCGGTTGGCGGGGGTGTCGCGACAGCAGCGTGGCTCATGGGACCTCCAGTCCACCCACATCCAGAGCAGGGTTCGTGCCAGCACCGATCCGCGTAAGCCCGCCTTTCTCCTCGATTTACTGTGCGAAATTGCCCACACAGCAGTGCGACACCCCTCGACGCACTCGAGCTCCCCATCGAAGAAACCCGCTGGGGCTAGGGCCCTCCGATTTCGGGCCAAAGCGCCCACCCGCGGGGCGTTCTAGGAGCGTCGGCGCAATCCGGTAAGTGGAAGCACGAGCATCAGCCAGCCGACCGAGGGCGCGCTCGTCGCACAAGACGCTCCGCCGACCGTGCTGGTCGCCGTTCGTCCGTCGCAGTTCTCGTCGGTGGTGTTGTTCGCGATCTCAGAGGCGTTCGGGTGAATCGCAGCGTCGGCGTCATCGCAGTCCACACCCGCTACGAAGCCGTCGCCATCGGCATCATCACCATCCGCACCGTCGCAGTCCTCGTCGACTCCATTGCCCGAGACCTCGCTCGCGCCGGGATGCACGCCGCCGTCGGAGTCATTGCAGTCGGTGTTGTCCGAGACATAGCCCTCGGGAGGCGCACAGGCAGCGCTGGGCGAGTCGCCGTCGCCATAGCCGTCGGCATCGCCGTCCTTGAACCACACTGGAGCCCCGACCAAGCTGCTGTCGGCATCGTCGATCTGGTCGTCGCAGTCGTTGTCGACCGCGTCGCAGACCTCATCCGCGTAGGGGTGAATCTCACCGTCTTCGGGCGCGCAGTCTGCGGAGTTGTCCACGTACCCGTCGGGTTGATCGCACTGCGCCACGAGGGCAAAGGGGTCCCCCGCGCCGTCGTCGTCGCCGTCGAAGTACCAGTTCTTGTCGGGCGCCCCATCGTCGATATCGCCATCGCAGTCGTCGTCCACGCCATTGCAGCGCTCGGGCGCGTTCGGGTAAATCGACGCGTCCGCATCGTTGCAGTCACCGTACTCGTCGGTGTAGCCATCGGGCCGCACACAGGCGCGCACGCTGTCCGCGATGCCACCGGCATACCCATCAAGGTCGCCATCGAGGGACCAGCGTAGCGTCGTCGCGGACTCGAGACTGTCGTCGTCGTCGTCGACCAGACCATCGCCATCGTTGTCGACGCCGTCGCACACCTCGACATCAAAGCAGTCGGCCACGCCATCATCGTCGCTGTCGAAGCCCTCGTCGATCTGGCCATCGTTGTTGTTGTCGACGCCATCGCAGACCTCGGGCGGATGTGGGCACACCACGCTTCCGAGCGGAAGATCGAGGGTATACGACCCCGGGTTGGACTCGACGGCAAGGTAGTAGGTCTCGCCCTGCACCGCCGTCCATTCAAGCGTCGCACCGGCCCTGATGAACTCGGGGTCGCCGACGACACAGGCCTGCTCTTCGCAGGTGCCCTCCATGATGTACAGGCCCGCATTGGTGCTCGACTGAAGCTCGGCGCGCATCTGCCCGCTCGCGGGCGCCACGAAGCGATAGACGTCCTCCGAGGAGGTGTAGGGCTCCAGTCCGCCGCACTCCCAAGTCTGGATGAGGTCCGTCGCTCCAGTCGTGTCGCCGGTGAGGCTGTCGCCGCACTCCATCGCCGCGCCGACCTTGGTCTCGCAACCGTAGTTGCAGAACAGCGCGAAGCTCGTGCCACTCGTGTTCGCGGATGAGCTGCTGTCGATGACCGCGAAGTACGCCCCGCCGTCCGAATCGAACACGATGCCCTGATCGGCGTCGCCGGTCGCGGAACTTCCGATGCACGAGCCCGCAGCACCGCAATCATCGCGAGTGACGAACACACCGTGACTCGCGCTGAGGTCCCGAGTGGTGAACCAAGCGCGAGCGCCGGCGGGTGGCGTCAGGCCGAGCACCAACTCACCTCCCGCGTAGCCTTCCGTGGAGCATGCGTCGTGGGAGTCGTAGATGTCCGAGGTAGGCAGCCTATTCTCGGCACCGAGGCCACACCCGAGTTCGAGGTCGGTCACACAGGCTGCGCCCGCCTCTGCGCTCATGACAATGCCGAAAATGGCCATACCAGCGCGCACTCTCGCCCCCTTGCTCACTATACCCATCAGTCGGCGGCGGTCGCTTCAGACGCTTGCTCGAGCCAATCCGCGATGAGGGGAAACACCTCGGAGGCACCCTGTCGCGTGAGCACCGGGTCGATGTGGCCGTAGTCGACGGCGAAGCCACCCTCGGTGCCGAGCACTCGGTAGGTGCAGTCCGAGAAGATGCCGCAAGCCGGGGCGACGTTGGCCTCGGGGACGATGCGATCGGCTGCTCCCCCGAGAATCAGCACGGGCACGTCGGACTGCTCTGGCACCCAGGGCGTGCCGTCGATCTCACCCACCTCGCGCGAGCGCATCCAGCCAATCGCCTGCTTGGCCATCGGCCGAGGCAGGTCGACGAGCGCGTGCTTCGCAAGTCCCTTGCCGATGTCCCAGTCGAGGTTCTTTCGGTTGCCGAGCACCCCCCACATCGGGAACGAGCGCCCCATCCACCCGAAGGCACGAGCGGCGCCAGACTGACGAAGCAGACCCCTTCCGCCGACGGCCCATCCGAAGCCGCGCGCAAGCTTGTGCAGTCCATTGGGGTGCTCGAGGGTCACCGGTGAGCAGACCGCCACACCGCCCGCGATTTTGTCGGGGTAGTCGCGCATGCCCGTGTACAGCAGGATGCCGCCCATGCTGTGGCCGACCCAGTACAGCTGCGCCTCCCCGGTCTCGCTCAGCACGGTGTCGACGTGGGCCGGCAAGTCGAACACCGCGTGATCGTCGAAGGAGAAGTTGCGGCGCGCGCGCTTGGACGGCGCCTCACTTCCCGGATCGCCGCGCAGTTCGGGAATCCACACGTCCCAGCCGTCTGCGCCGAGGGTCGTCGCGAGCGACACCTCTTCGGTGTAGTCCCAGTTGTAGTGGTTTGCGCCCATGCCGTGCACCAGCAGCACCGGGGGCCCGTCGCCCGGGTAGTGGCGCAGGTCGAGCGTCCAGTTGTCCTCGGTCTGAACCCGCACCACCTCCGCCGGATGCATCGATGGCGGCACGGCCTTCACACAGGCCGACAGAGCAAGGACGAGCGGAAACAGGCGGTACAAGGTCACTCCAGACGCACAGGCAGAACACGCCGTGGCCTCGCCGTCCACCTGCTAGGCTTCGCGCGTGGAAGACGTCGACCTCATCGCGCTCGCGATCCCCTTCTTTCTGGTCTCGATGGCCGCTGAGTTCGCCTGGACGAAGCTGTTCGGACCGAAGGACGCGTACAAGGTCGCGGACTCGATCGCGAACGTCTCGGCAGGCGTCGGAGACGAGGTGCTCGGCGTGTTCACAAGCGCTCTGACCCTTGCCGCGTATGTGTTGCTCTATGACCAGTTCCGCCTGGCGACCCTCGAACCGAGTCACTGGTCCACATGGGTCTTCGCCCTGCTCGCCGTGGACTTCATCTACTTCCTCTGGCACTGGGCGAGTCACCGCATCAACCTGGTCTGGGCCACCCACGTCGTGCACCACCAGTCCGAGGAGTACAACCTCTCGGTCGCGCTACGGCAGTCGTGGACCGACGCATTCACGAGCTGGCCGCTGTACCTGCCGCTGGCTCTCGCCGGCGTGTCCCCGTTCGTGCTCATCGTGTGCAGGTCGATCAACACGCTCTACCAGTTCTGGGTGCACACCCGCGCCATCGGCCGGCTCGGGCCCTTCGAGTGGTTCATGGTGACGCCATCGAATCACCGCGTACACCACGCACGCAACCCGAAGTACATCGACCGCAACTACGGCGGCATCCTCTGCATCTGGGACCGGATCTTCGGCACCTTCGCCGCCGAACAGGAGGAGCCCGTCTACGGCACCGTGACCCCCCTCGCCTCCTGGAACGCCTTTCACGCCCAGACCTGGTACTTCGGAAAGCTCTGGGACCTGTCGAAGCAGGCGGGATCGGTCGGGGAGTCGCTGTACATCTGGATTGCACCGCCCGAGTACCTACCGGGGGGACGGCACGCCGAGATCCCGGAGATCAGTCGCACTTCGCAGGTGAAGTACGAAACCGACACGGACCGCGGCGTGCTCGTCTACGCCTCGCTCCACTTCCTGTTGCCGATCGCGGTGGTCACGCTGATGCTGTTCCTCGGAGAGAGTGCCAGCCTGAAGAGCCAGGTGCTCCTCGCCGTGCTCGCGTGGTGGTCGCTCCTCTCGGCCTCGGGACTGACCGAGCATAGGCCGTGGGCGCGGCCCGTCGAGTGGACCCGGCTCGGCTTTCTGGCCGCCCTGCCCGTCGTGATGCAGATCCCTACACCGCTCACCGCAGTGGTGTTCGGGGCGTGCATCATCTCGGCCGCATGGGTGGCCCTGCGCGGACCGCTCAGAAGCCTGTCCCCCGCGAAGCTACCAGGATGAGTCGCTGGTAAACGCGCCGCGGCGCACCGCCTGACCCATCACCTCGAGGTCGGGGTAGAGCACTCGGTCTTGCGCAGCGAAGGACACCTGCTCGCGCACCTTGGCGTACACCGTTCTTGCGCCCGCACCCGGCTGCATGGGCGGCACGTCCACGAGCACTCCCTCGGCATTCACCGCGCGCCCTTGCAGGTGGAAGTCGAGCCCCTGGGCCGCGCAGAGAAGTTCGATGGCAATGACATCGGCCACCGCCTCGAGAATACGCAGCGCCGAGCGGCCCGCGACTGGGCCCATGGACACGTGGTCTTCGCGATGCTGCACCGTCGGAAGGCTGTCGACGGCCGCAGGATGCGAGAGGACCTTGCACTCGCTCACCAAGCTGGCGGCGGTGTATTGGGCGAGCATCAGGCCCGAGTTCAGGCCGGTATCGGGGGTCAGGAACGACGGCAGCCCCGAGAGCTGTCCGTAGGTCAGCCGAAAGACGCGACGCTCCGCAATCGAAGCGACCTGGACGGCAGCGACCTTGACCTGCTCGAGCACCGAGGACACCGCGGCTCCGTGGAAGTTTCCCGCCTCGGTGATGGCAAAGCCCGGCACGACCACGGGATTGTCCACCGCGGCGTTCAGCTCGTAGCCAACCACCTCTTCGGCATGCCGCAGCGCGTCCCAGGCGGCGCCGAGAACCTGGGGTGTGCAGCGGACCGAGAAGGGATCGGGACGGCGGCCATGACCGACGAGCTCGCTGCCGTCGAGCAAGGCGCGCATGCGACCGGCGACCTGTTGGGGCCCCGGATGAAGGCGGGCCTCGAGCGAGTGGGCGTCGAGACAGCCGAGATCGGCGCGCACCACCTCGAAGGTCAGCGCGGCTGCCGACTCAGCCGAGAGCAGCAGCTTGTGCAGGCGGCACACAGCGAGTCCGGCCATCGCCGCGGTGAGCGTCGAGCCATTGACCAGCGACAGGGCCTCTTTCGGCGACAGGTTGACTTCGGGAAGGCCCTCCATCGCCTCGGAAGACGGCACGCGAACGCCGTCGCGAAGCGCCTCGCCACCCCAGCGACACAGCACGCGCGTCAGGTGCGCGAGCGCCGAGGAGCCCGCAGCCCCCGCACTGCCCTTGCCCGGGATGATGGGCGTGACATCGGCATTGATCATGGCCACCAGCGCGCGAAGCACCTCCGGACGCACGCCGGTACGCCCGGTCGCGAGCACATTGGCCCGCGCTGCCATCATCGCCCGCACGAGGGGCTTCGAAAGCGGCTTGCCGACCCCGGCGCAGTGACCGAGCACGAAGGTGCGCACCTGGGCCTGGGCGTCACTCGGTGCGGTCTGACCGACGAGCCAGCTCCATTTCTTGGAGAGGACTTCGCTGTCGCCGTGCTTGTCGAACCAGTGCGCCGACTCGGCCATGCGCACCAGCGAGGCCGGTTCGACGCTCACCATTGCGCCATTTGCGACGGCCGCGAGCGCCTTGGGGGTCAGCGAGCTGCCATCGAGCAGGACCTCACGCATCGACGCACCTCGTCAGCGGGCCAATCGCCGCTTCGACCGCATCGCGGATGGCTCCCGAGGCCAGCGCGCTCGCGAGCTTCGCAATGTCTTCGGAGGGGGCTTCACCACCCCGTCCCCCGAGCACCTGTTCCACGACGGCCAGAGCGGCCCTGGGGGCGGCGCCCAGAACGATCGAGGGCTCTTCATCGAGACGCCACCACAGCGCGTGAGAGGCGGCCAGCAGCTCGATCGCCACCACAAAGCGAGCGTTCTCGGCAAGCTCGGCGGCACCCCGAGCCGAGGTCGTCGACATCGCCACGTGATCTTCTTGGTCCTCGCAGGTCGGAAGAGAGTCCGCGGAGGACGGGTAGCAGAGGGCCCGGCACTCGGAGACCAGAGCCGCAGCGGTCGTCTGCGGCACCATCAAGCCCATGCCCGGGCGATCGCCGCGCACGAGCGCGGGGGGCAGGCGGCCCGACAGGTGGCCGGTGGTCAGGCGGTAGACCCGCCGCTCGGACAGCGCCGCCAGCTCGGTGAGCGTGAGCTTGAGGTGATCGGCGGCCATGCCGACGGCTTCACCGTGGAACAAGCCCGCCGAGAACGCTTTGTTCGGGTGATCGACGTCGAGCAAGATCAGCGGGTTGTCGGTCGCGCTGTTGAGCTCGACGCTGATCTGGGACGCGGCGAAGCGCACGCCATCGCGCACCGCGCCGAGGATCTGCGGCGTACAGCGCACGGAGTAGGCATCCTGGACCTTGCCCGGCAGGCTGTCGACGAGCGAGGAGCCCGCGAGCATACGGCGAAGATCGGCAGCACAGTCCACGGCTCCCCGGTACGGACGCAGCGCGTGCACATCGGGATGCAGGGCCCGCGTCACGCCACGAAGCGCATCCCAGGACATCGACGCGACGATCTCGGCGTCGTGCACGAGCAGTTCGGCATCGTAGGCTGCAAGCGCGGCGAAGGCCGTCGACATCTGCGCGCCATTGCACATCGCTAGGCCGTCTTTGGGGCCCGGGAACAGCCGCTCGAGGCCGGCTTCGGCCATGGCCTCGGCACCCGAGAGCTTCTTGCCGTGCAGCATCGCTTCGCCGCTCGCCTCGGTGTCGTCGCCGGGAGGGGCCCGAAACACGACCAGTGCAAGGTGTGCGAGCGGCGCAAGATCGCCCGATGACCCGCAGCTGCCCTGACTCGGCACGAGCGGGTGCACGCCGCGGTTCAGCATCTCGAGCAGGGTCTCGACGACCTCGATGCGGCAACCACTTGCGCCCTTGGCCAGTGCGTTCGCGCGCAGCAGCATCATGGTCCGCACCACGTCTTCGGGAACGGAGTCGCCCACCCCTGCCGCGTGGCTGCGAATGAGGTTCCACGACAGACGGGCCGCATCCTTCGATGGGATACGCATGCGCGCCAGCGAGCCGTAGCCGGTGTTCACGCCGTAGACGGCGAGCGGCTCACCCTCTTCGTCGAGCAGCTCACCCCGTGCAGCGCGCTCGACCCAGACGCGGGTGGCGTCCATCGGTCCGCGGGCGCCATCGGCCAGGCGCACAGCTGTGCCCTGCCGAGCGATGCGAACCACATCGCGCAGATCGAGCGAACTACCGTCGATTGCGAGTACGGCCATGGCCCGCGGCTATAACGCAGGTCACAATGGTCTGCTCTGGGAGTTGCATGAACCTCGACCCATACCGGGATCCGGTCCTCTACGACCTCGAATACGCAGGCCACAGCCTGGACATCGCCTGGTACACCTCGCTCGTCGGCGGCGTGGGCGGACCGGTGCTCGAGCTCGGCTGCGGCACGGGTCGGATCGCACTTCCGCTGCTGCGCGATGGCCATGAAGTGGTCGGCGTCGATGTCTCGCAGCCGATGCTCGACGCCATGCAGACTCGACTGGCCGCCGAGCCCGAAGCGGTGCAAGCACGCGCATCACTCCACCGCGCGGACTTTCGCACCCTCGATCTCGGACGGACGTTTCCTACGGTGCTGCTGCCCTTCAATGCCCTGCACCATTGTCGTGACGAGGCCGAGGTTGAAGCCCTGCTCGCGTCGGTGCGACGCCACCTCTCGGAGCGCGGGGTGTTCGGGCTCGACTGCTACCTGCCCGACGTGAGTCTCTACGCCCGCGATCCCGAGCAACGGTACGAGGAGCGGGTGTTCCGCCGCCCCGACACCCAGGAAGAGATCGTGTCTTGGGAGCGCTCCTGGTACGACGAGAGCACCCGCGTCCACCACGTTCAGTACATCTACCGCCAGTCCGACGGCACCGAGCAGACCATGCAGCTCGACCTTCGCATGTGGACGCACGAGGAGCTCCACGCCCACCTCAAGGCAGCGGGCTTCACCCTGCTCAACGAGATGGCGGACTTCGAGGGCACCCCGATGGGACCGGGCGCGCTGCAGTCGGTACTCGTCCTGACTGCCTAGGCGAGGAGCCTGAAACAAGAAGGGCGACCCGAGGGCCGCCCTTGCTCATGCGAGACCGGAGTCTAGCGACCTTCGTCGAAGGCACGCTCGAGGATCTGGAAGCCAACCTTCGGCGTCATGCGCGCGGAAGAAGCGGGCGTACCCGAGCAGAGCTCAACCTCGTTCTCTTCCAGGAGCTCCTGGTTGAGATCGGGCGTGCTCCAGGCCTCGCCCTTGAGGTTCTCGACCACGAAGTCGCCTTCGACGATGAACACCGTCTGCGAAAGGGTGCCATCGAGGGTCAGGTGGAAGGTGCCAGAGACGCTTCCGCCCTTGGTCATGTCGGCGCCGGGGTTGATGTCGACCCAGCTGTAGTTGATCTCGCGCCAGCCATCGATGCCAGCCTCGATCTCGTCCTGCTCACGCCACTCGTTGCACTCAACGATGGGGGTGAGGTTCATGTCGTCGACGCCACCGGGAACACCCGCAGCGAGCGCTGCGACGTCGGTCGCAATGCCCGTAGCCACGGCTTCGAC
Organism: Pseudomonadota bacterium; assembly: GCA_023954855.1. Classification (GTDB taxonomy): domain Bacteria; phylum Myxococcota_A; class UBA796; order UBA796; genus M1803. The sequence goes on from JAGSGY010000102.1 coordinate 11,882, forward strand.
GTCGGCGCAATCGTTGTTGTAGAACAGCACCTGCGAGGTGTCGTTGATCTTGTCCTGCTCGGCAGCCGTCGTGACGCCGGCCCAGTCCTGGGCCATCTCGGCGCGCATCCACGGGTACTCGTACTGCGTACGGCGAATCGCCAGGCGGCTGGCGCCGTAGCGGCCCACAGCGTAGCCAGCACGCCACGTGTCGGGGAGGAACCACTCGTTCCACTCAAACTCGAACGGCTTCCAGATCGTCGGGTTGGGATCGAGCTGGGTGGCGCCGGCGTTCAGGTAGTAGCGCGTGCCGTCGACACCATCGGACCAGTTCTCGAGCCAGTTGCCGTCGACGTCTTCCCAGGCGGAACCGCCCTCGGTCTGGACGCAGCGACGCGGCTGGAAGTCGGGGTCGAGCACGAAGAGGAAGCGGAAGTCCTCGCCGCCGGTGAGCGAGTGGTGGAACAGCACCTGGAGGTCGCCCTCGCTGGTGATGATGCCCTCGCCACGCCACGGCTCGATGGTCGACTTGACGATCGAGAAGGAGTCGTCATCGGTCCACGGCTCGTGCGGACGCTCGACACTGCTTTCGGCCTCAAGCACTTCGCACTGGGCGGAGTTGTTGGTCTCGCCCACATTCGGGCTGCAGTTGGCCTCGGTCCAGGCGCCCTCTTCGGGGAGGCTGATCTTGCCCTCGAGCAGGACAGGCGACCCATCCGTGGGGAAGAACGCAAGGTACTTGCCGCCGGTGAGCTCCGCGTTGTTTGGAGCGCAACCGGCTGCGAGGAGCAGAAGAACTGGCGAAAGCCGCGTCATGAGTCAGTCTCCGGAATCAGACGTCCCGTTAAGTTCGGGTCTTATAGGCGAACTGAACCGCCGAGGTCAACCCAGATAGCGCACCGAGTCACGGCGTGCATTGCGGAGCAAGTGCTCCTATCGTCCGCTGCCGTTAACCGATGGAGCCGTTCCGGGCGTCGGAGTGATGTAAAGCGAGCCGGCATCGTCGAGAACAAGTAGGTCCGCGTCCCCTTCGCCAGAGGCATCGACGACGATCGGCGCACCCACGAGCGCGCGGCTCATATGGAAGATCTCTCCTGGACCAAAGCCATCGCCCGTGGAGCGATACACGCCGATCATGCCGCCGCCCCAGCGCGCGACGAGGTCAGGATTTCCATCCGCATCGACGTCGGCGACGCTCAGCTGGCCACCGCCGTGGAGCATCGACTCACCCACCTCGATGCCATCGCCGGTCGCGATCGCCCAATCACCGGTGCTTCCCCAGGGCCAGTAGACCACTCCACAGCCGGGAGCCGTGCAGACCGCGAGATCGGGGCCGGACACGCCAAGCGCAAGGTCCTCAGCACCGGCCTCGACCTGGGTTCCTGCCGAGGCGAGAGCGGAGGTCCACAGGGTGATGGTGTCGCCGGCAAGCGTAGCGGCCGAAGTGCCCGAGGGCCCCACACCGCACGCCACTGCCGTTCCCGTCGTCGCGACTGAGGTGGTCGAGCCCCCGATCGTGGCCTTGTGCAGCTCGCCGTCGAGCAACGCGTACACGTCGGCACCACAGATCGCCACGTCCTCCACATTCCTGGCCGGATTCGCCAGGGTCACGGCAGGTCCGAACGGGGTGAGCGATGGGCTGGTGCCACTCTGAAGCTGGAACACCTCGAGCACCGTCGCACCGCCGGACCGGCCCAACCCGGCGATTTCGATCGTCGACGCGTTTCCGTCGGCCTCGACCTGCGCGTAGCTGTCGAAGTCCACGGACCAGTTGCCGACCTGAGGCTCGCCCTCGGCCCACCACTGCTCTTCCGACTCGCCGACAAAGGTCGTGCCTTGCCACCAGGTCCAGGTATCCCCGGCGACGAGCACCTCCGGAAGGTCCTCGGCTGCGACCTCGCTCACCGCAATCGGACCGTAGTCATCGATCTGCGCCGCGTCGCGCTGCTTGGAGTCGGGACCGTCGTACATCATGGTGAACAGCGCTTCGTCGTCGTGAAGCATAAACAAGTCGCTAAGCCCATCGAGGTTGCCGTCCCCGATGGCCACCTGCGCGGCATTGGGTGTCAGCCGCAGGAACTGGACATTGGCCTGTCCGACCAGGTCGTAGAGCAAGATCTCGCGGTCCTGGCCCGCTTGAAGTGGGCCGACGAAGACAAGCTCGTCGGCGCCGTCGCCCTTGAAGTCGCGGCCCGAGGTGATGCGCGTGCCGGCGACAAAGTTGAGCCCATTCAGGTTCGGACCCGTGGTCTCGTAGTCTTCGTTGAGCTCGGAGTAGGTGAAGCGGGCCCATCCCGCACCGACCAGTGCCGTGACCTCGTCAGCGCCATCACCATCACCGTCGCCGAGGGCCACGTCCTGCGGAACGTCGGCGAGGTCGATGGTCTGGCTGTGGTAGCTGCCGAGCCCGTCACCCTCGAGCATCTCGATGACCGAAGTGCCCTCTGCACCGGCCCACGCGATCGCGACATCGGGTGCGCCATCCGCGTTTGGATCGCCGAGCGCCGCTCCCACTGCCGCCATGCCCTCGGCCTGAAAGCCAGTGCTCCAGGCCAATCCACCGCCGGGACGTCCACGAAGAAGCACGACGGTGTCGCCACCCCAGACCAGCAGATCGCCGCGGCCGTCGGCATCGGCATGGCCGGCGCGAATGCCGGTGATCAGCTGCGTGGAATCAAACGCCAGCACGCGGTGTGGCGGAAGATCCGTACCGACCCACCAGACCTCTGTGGAGCTCGCCACCGCAATGCCATTCGTGAGCGGTTCGGCGAAGATCGCCTCGCCGAGGGGCACCTCACCGCCCTGCATTCCGAAGCCCGGCCAGTCCGAGTCAAAGCCGTGCAGCATCACCGCTTCGTCGCCACCAAGCACCTCTTGGCTGCCCGCGGTGTCGACGGTGACCTCGCCGTAGCCAAGACCATCGAAGTTCACCGCGACCGTGGTTCCGCCGACCACGACCTCGTCGGGGGCCGACAGCACCGATGCACCCATCGCGTTGGTGGCGCGGGCAATGGTGGTGAGTGGAACCCCGCCGGAGTGGGCCGCGACCTCCAGACCCACGACCTCGGACATCTCGAGCACCGTCGAGACGGGTTCGGGCTCAGGCTCCTCCTCGGGACGGCACCCCAACAGGGCGAGCGAGATCACGATAAGAGTGGGGACCTTGGACATCGGGACTCCGGTGAGGGGCACAGGGTAGCGCGAGCCCCCTCCCCTCCCGCAAGCACCTTCGCAACGGATTCAGCGTCCGTCGAAGCGGCGACGCCACAAGCCCAGCGGAAGCAGCCAAAGGGCGAGCAACGGACGGTGCCCACAGTCCTGCAAGGTCGGGCTCTCCGGAAGTCGCACCCGACCGGCGCCGAGGCGCGGATCCCCCATTCCAAATGGAGGGTGCCCCCCAAAAGACCAGGCGCGAACCCGCTCGGCGGCCTCGAAGGCACTGAGTCCCGGCTCCTCAGACATCACCACCGCGATGACGCCAGCGACGGCCGGGGTCGCCGCCGAAGTTCCGAAGAAGCCCTGGGCCCCATACGCCGAGGTCGAGAGACCATCTGGACCGACGAGGTCGGGTTTGGCGTAGCCCGCATAGGTCGGTCCCACCGATGAGAACGGCTCGATGTCGCCGGTCAGGTAGTCGGCGGCATGCACAGCGCCCACCGTGATCGCATGCGGACTCGAGCCCGGATCGGGAATGCCTCCGGGCAGCGGAAACTCCACTCGCCCGCCCGGAGCCAGCACGCTGACCTCGAGGTCGGCGATGGCACCGCGCGCGTGCGTGACCTCGAGCTCGTACCAGCCCGCTTGCTCGACCTCGATGCCCAGGCGCTCCACCGGGGCGCACTGATCGGCTTCGTAGCGCTGCGGGCGATCGGCTCGATACGCGATGCGGCCTCGGTCGTCATAGAGGATGGCGTCGAGATCGGTCTTTCCACACGAGCCGTGCTGATTCCAGGCCAGGTAGATGCTGCGCGCGGAGGTCGAGGCCTCAAGCCAGATACGCAGGCGGTTGTCGCCGTGAAAGTCGAGCCGCCCGTCCCCATCCCCATCCTTGTAGGAGCCCTTCCAGTGACGCTGGCCGTAGTTGCCGGCGGAGGCGACCAGCAGAACACCGTGATCGGCGAGGCGCGCGACCTGATCGGCGATCGGGCCAGTGCCGTCGTAGAACGAGTCGTTGAAGAAGGCCATCGACAGGCTGACCACATCGATGTCGT
>JAGSGY010000169.1 GCA_023954855.1 Pseudomonadota bacterium
CAGCAGGAAGCGCAGCCAGTACTGCAAGAAGTGGAAGATGTTGTCGCGCTCGTAGGTCAACGTGGACGAGGTGTCGTCCCACATGTTGCTCTCGGCGTGATGCATGCCGACATGGTGGATGTAGAACGTGTGCGGCGTGTGACCGAAGAACACGCACAGGAAGCCGGGAATGTACTGCTCGAGGAGCTTGTGCTCCTTCTTGAACAGCTGCCGGTGGATCAGGCAATGGATCATCAGGCCCACGCGGTCCGCGAACACTAGGAAGACGACGGCCCAGTAGGGGAGAGCGAGCCAGATCGGAAAGCTCTCGACCGCGTAGAACATCACGGCCAGGGGCACGATGACCGCGCTTGCGCGCAAGGCGAGGCGCATGAACACCACGTCCTCTGGGCGGTTCAGCTTCTCGGCGAAGTAGCGCTCGAGGGGGCTCGCGTCGTCGAGGAGCTGTGCCGTCGACTTGTCGTCGACCGGATAGTCCATCGCCTCGAGATCAGCAGGGTCGGTCAGGGACTCTGCCGCGGCAGCTGTGTGGGTCACGGCTTGCATGGGCGCTCCGGGGTGTGAAGCGGCGCATGTACCGCTTCACACTGACAAATGTCAACAAGAAGGGGCGTTCTCGCCGGTTGTGAGGTCGAGAACATCTCGGCATTCTTCGCCTTTGCCGTGGCGAACCACCTTGGATCTTTTGGACCTTGTCGGCCGATTGTGAGTCGCGCAAACCGAGTCGCTGCCGGGGTTGTTGCGCGTCGGACACTCGTTCGTCAGCAGCTTACGGTTGCGAAAGCACTCACAATGCGTGATGAGGCGCCCCTCAAGAGGCCGCTCTATGGATATCCGCAACATCGCTATCATTGCTCACGTTGACCACGGCAAGACCACTCTGGTGGACGGCTTGCTTCGTCAGTGCAACACCTTCGCCTCGCACGAGGCGGTCGTGGACCGAGTCATGGACTCGATGGACCTCGAGCGGGAGCGTGGCATCACGATCACCTCCAAGAACACCGCGGTGTTCTACGAGGGCACCAAGATCAACATCTGCGACACCCCCGGTCACTCCGACTTCGGCGGAGAGGTCGAGCGCGTGCTGCAGATGGTCGACGGCGCGATCCTGCTGGTCGACGCCAGTGAGGGCTGTCTGCCCCAGACCCGCTTCGTCGTTCGCAAGGCGATGGAAGCCGGGCTGAAGATGATGGTCTGCATCAACAAGATCGACCGTCCTGACGCCCGCATCGCCGAGGTCGCCGACGAGATCTACGACCTGTTCATCGACCTCGGTGCCGACGACGACCAGATCGACTTCCCGCTGCTGTACGCCTGCGCCCGTGACGGCTTCGCGCACGCTTCGCTCGACGATGGCAGCGACACGCTGCGCCCGATCCTCGACTGCGTGCTCGCCAACGTGCCGATCTCGGCATCGGACCGCGAGGACCCGTGTCCCCGCATGCTCGTCACCAACCTTGACTACGACCCCTACGTCGGTCGTCTGGCCCTCGGTCGCCTGGTCGGTGGCAACTTCAAGAAGAACAGCGGCATCACCTGGTTCCACGAGACCGGCTCCAAGCCTGCTCGCATGCAGCTGCTCTACACCTGGCGCGGACTTCGCCGTCAGGAAGTCGACCTCGCGGAAGTCGGTGACATCATCGCGATCGCCGGCATCGAGGGCATCACCGTCGGTGACACGCTCGCTCTTGGCGAGAGCGCCGAGGCCCTGCCGCGCGTCGTCGTCGACGAGCCGACCATCGGCATGACCTTCACGATCAACAACGGTCCGCTGGCCGGACAAGAGGGCAAGTTCCTCACCTCGCGCCAGATCCGCGAGCGCCTCGAGCGCGAGCTGATGACCAACGTGTCCCTGCGCATGGAGCTCACCGACAGCGCCGAGGCCTTCAAGGTCTTCGGTCGTGGCGAGCTGCAGCTGGGCATTCTGCTCGAGCAGATGCGTCGCGAGGGCTTCGAGCTCTGCGTCTCGCGCCCTGAGGTTGTGAAGAAGGAAGTCGATGGCGAGCTTCAGGAGCCCTACGAGACCGTGATGGTCGACGTGCCCGACGAGTTTGTCGGTCAGGTCACCCAGCGCATGGCCGACCGTAAGGGCGAGATGCTCGACCTCGAGCAGGACGGCTCGGGCCACGCTCGTCTGACCTACCGCGTTCCCAGCCGTGGCCTGATTGGCTTCCGCGGCCAGATCCTCACCGCCACCCGCGGCGAGGCCGTCGTGCACACCCAGTTTGATGGCTGGCGCAAGGACGCGGGCTTCATCCAGGGCCGCGCCAACGGCTGCCTGATCGCCGACCGTCGCGGCAAGACCACGACCTACTCGCTCTTCGGCCTGCAGCCGCGCGGCACGCTCTTCGTCGATGTCGGCGCCGAGGTCTACGAGGGCATGTGCGTGGGTATCAGCACCCGCGAGAACGACCTGAACGTCGATGCCAGCAAGTCGAAGCAGCTCACCAACTTCCGCGCCTCGGGTGCAGATGAGAAGCAGGTGCTCGCACCGCCGATGGACATGTCGCTCGACCGCGCCATCGAGTTCATCGACGACACCGAGTGGGTCGAGATCACGCCCCAGTCCGTGCGTATCCGCAAGAAGATCCTGCGCAAGAACGAGCGCTCGATCCGCCGCGGCGAGGCCAAGGACAAGAAGAAGAAGTAGGCCACGCCTGTTCTTCCAAGAGCCCGCTCCGTCGTCGACGGCAAGCGGGCCTTTCTCTGTCTACTCGCCGACCGGACCGATGACCTGCGGCACGCCAGACTCGGTGAACGAGCTGGTTCCAAGCTGGCCGTTGGCGTTCTCACCCCAGCCGACAAAACCTCGCGCGGTGTCGGCGAGGGTGCCGTCCACCGAGGCCCAGACGGCGTTCGCATCTTCGACGCTCTCGACGTAGGCGGGAAAGAAGGTCGGGTCGGTCGAGAGCACGCCGGTGCCGAGCTGGCCGCGATCGTTGGCCCCCATCGTGGCGACGGTGCGGTTGCTGAAGCCGATGACTGAGTGCGCCCGTCCAGCGGCGATGTGGGTCACGCCCGAGAGCGCATCCAGGCGTGTGGGCGCCAGGCGGTCGTCGAGATCGGCGAGTCCGAGCTGGCCGGTGTCGTTCTGGCCCCAGCCCCACAGCTCCTCGTTGGCGAGCACCAGGGTGTGGCCACCACCGACGGCGACAGCCTCGACCCCAGAGGTCAGCGGGGTCGCGTAGACCTCTTCGATCGCGGTGGTGGTGCCCGAGCCGAGCTGACCGTGGTCGTTGGCACCCCAGGTCCATAGGCCGCTGTTGTCGTCGATGAACGCGCAGTGGGTGTCGCCACAGGCCGCAGAGGTGATCGGAGGCAGTCCGTCGATCGTCACGCGGGCATCGACGGCGTTGGAGGTGCCGGCCGCTGAGAGGATCCACGGCACACCGGTGTCGTCGATGGCGACCATCGCCAGACTGCTAAAGGCCAGGGCCCGCGCGCTGACGAGACTCTGGACCGGGTAGGGCTCGGTCGGTGTGTCGAAGGCCCACACGCTGATGGCGCCATCGAAGAGGCGCAGCAGTCCGTGGGTCGGGCCGAGGCAGAGTTCCTCGCCATCGCGAAGGCCATCGAGCCGCACCGGCTCGGTCGAGTCTTCGATGGCGACCTCGTCGACGAAGGCATCGACGCGACCCCAGGCCCAGACGGCACCCGCTTCATCGACCACGGCCGAGGTTGTCCCTGACACGGCGACGTCGAGCAGGCCTTCGGGTCCGCTGTCGCCGCCACAGGCCACCAACAGCACGAAAACCGCACTTCGCATCGACCCTCCGCGTTCACTGTGCACGGGGTGAGGCAGCTTGGCTAGCCCCGCAGCGGCACACTCGGCGGCGCACCGACCTGGCCGCGCCAGCGGAGCCAGTGATCGGCCAACACCAGGCACATCATCGCCTCGACGATCGGCACGGCCCGCGGCAACACGCACGGGTCGTGGCGGCCGCGTGGGCGAACCGTCGTGGCCTCGCCGCGGTCGTTCACCGTGTCCTGGGTCTGGAAGATGGTGGCCACTGGCTTGAAGGCGACGGCGATCTCGATGCTCATGCCGTTGCTGATGCCGCCCTGAATGCCTCCAGAGCGGTTTGTCGACGTCGCGATGCCCCCGGAAGAGGGCACGAACAGGTCGTTGTGCGCGGAGCCCTTGAGGGCCGTTCCAGCGAAGCCACTGCCGATTTCGAAGCCCTTGGCTGCGGGAAGGGAGATCATCGCCTTGGCCAGGTCGGCATCGAGCTTGTCGAACACCGGCGCGCCGAGCCCGGCGGGAATGCCACGAGCGACGGCGCGCACCACGCCACCCACGGTGTCGCCTTCGGCCCGGATCGCGCGAATGCGCGCTTCCATGAGCTCGGCTGCGGCCGGATCGGGGCATCGCGCGAGGTTGGCATCGACCTGGGCTGCGGTGACGCTCGTCGGGTCGACGCTCGCCTCGAGCTCTTGCACGGTGTCGACCCAGGCAACGACCTCGACGGGTCCGAGGGTCTCGAGCACCTGACGGGCGACGGCACCGGCGGCCACGCGTGCGGCTGTCTCTCGCGCAGAGCTTCTTCCACCACCTGCCCAAGCGCGAATGCCGTAGCGGGCGTCGTAGGTGAAGTCGGCGTGCGAGGGACGGTAGGTGTCCTTGAACGGCAGGTACGACGACGAGTCGGCGTCCTTGTTCCGGATGGTCAGCGCCAGCGACGTGCCGAGCGTCTGGCCCTCGAAGAGACCCGACAAGACCTCGACCTGGTCGGGTTCCTTGCGGCCGGTGGTCAGCTTGGATTGACCGGGCCGACGGCGGTCGCACTCGGCCTGAACTCTCGCGAGATCGAGGGTCAGTCCGGGCGGGCATCCATCGATGACCGCGCCCAGGGCTCCGCCGTGCGACTCACCAAAGGTGCTGACGCGAAACAGCTGTCCGAACGTGCTTCCCAAGATGGCTCCGTGCGCTGTGGCGCCGAGCCCAGAGCCCCTGCCTACTGCAGGATGAACGGGTAGGTGAACGTGCCACCGCGGTTCGACGGCGGGAACGTGATGTTCTTGATCGAGCTCGCGAGGCAGCTGTCGAACTCGGTTCCGGCGTAGCGGGTGTCCTTGACGCCGACGCTCTTGACCGCGCCACTCGGGTAGATCGAGAGGCGGACCTCGACGCGGCTCGGAAGACTGCCTTCAGCCTTGAGCAGGCCGTAGAAGCACTTCTTCACCTCGAGGTTGCTCTTGAGCATGATGTCGATGGTCTCGAAGGCGGGCTGCTGCGGCAGGTTCGGGTCGCCGACCGGCTCGGGAGCGGGGGCGGGACGCGGTGCTGGCGCGGGGGCCG
>JAGSGY010000141.1 GCA_023954855.1 Pseudomonadota bacterium
ACCGGTCAAAGCCGAGCCCCGAGATGCTCGGCACCTGCTACTTCGACGGCACCGAGGGCCAGCTCGAGCTCTGGAACACCCCATGAGACTCGCCGCCCTCACTGTGACAGTCGCCCTGCTCCTGGGCTGCGAGCACAACGAGCACCCGTTCGAGGTTCCGTGGAGCGTGAACTGCGCCGCACCGGACGCCCCGCCGATGGGGGCCTTCTTCGACCGAGATTTCTGGCAGGACGACAACTACAACCGCCGGCGCTACACCGGCGAGATGCGCGTGCACATGGACCTCGAGCTGTATGACAGCTGGATGTGGGCCATCGAGGTCAACCTCGCTGACGAGACCGCCGAGACCCTGACCCTCGAGCAGAGCCCCATCCCGGATAGCTTCGTGCAGGCCTATGATCTGCAGCCACTCGGACTCACCCTCGACACCTATGTCGAGGACATCGACGAAGAGTGGGCGGAAATGACAGGGACCTGCAGCTGGGGCGACTCCACGGGCGAGATGTCGATGCGGCAGCAAGATGACTGCGACGCGTGCATCGACTGCAGCACGGTCGGAGGAAGTCCGCGACTGCTCTGGCCCCTCGTGCCACTGACGCTGCTGCTCACACGCAGGCGCCGGGTGCGACAAACTGCCACAGGCTTCGAAAGGCTCTGACGCACGGGCACTATCCACGCCCTTGCCGCATGCCGAGGCAGCCGGCAACACTCAGCCAGGCGGGCGGCGCCCACTCTCGGCGCCAGCTTCGACCTTTAACGGCTACCGCCACCACGCGGAGGTGCCGCTGGCGGGGGCGGAGCGGGAGCAAGGCGCTCGCCACGAGCGATGCGTCCGGCTAGGGCGTTGACCCGCCCGAGATTCTCGCCAGCGCCGACGACAACATGTGCCCCTTCGTGCCGACCAATGGCGGCAAACACCGCGTCCACGACCTTTCCGTCGGGGAGTACGACGTCGCAGCGCACAACCCAGGCTTCGCCCTCTTCGTGCTTGGCGAGGGTGCCGGGATCCGGGCGCAGGTTCCAGCCTTCGGACTTCGCTTGGCCCGCCGCGGCCTCACCCGAGAGGCCGTCCGGACCGACGAGATTGCGCGACCAGCCGACCGGATGCCAAGCCGCCTGATAGCGGGGAATGTCGCGGGTCTCGAGGGCCAGCGTCATCTCGGAAAACGGCGCGAGTGCCTCGGTCGAGACCGCGGCCTGTGGCGGTGGCGGCGGCGGCTTTGGCGGAGTGGCTTCGGCAGCGAGCAAGGTCAGAAGTAGGGTGAGCATGAGGCCAGTGTACTCCGCCCTTGCTCCCGGGCGAGCCACGAACTCAGCCCACCGTCGGGGACCCGGGGCTAGCCGCTCCGCCTTTGGATGGACGCGAGCAGCCATGCCCGCTGGCCTAGCGGCTAGTGCCGCTGCAGCGTCGGCATCGAGATCGAATTGACGAGGTCACCCTTGTTCATGCCCGCGCGGACGTCGGTCCGGACCTTGAGCGCCACGTTCTTCTTCTTGGATGCCATCTTTGCATTCTTTGTCATCATTATCTCCACACATCGTCATTTATTCATTCGAGCGCCACTGCTCCCCACTCGCCTAGCGCACACACACCCCCCCTGTCAACGCCAATTATTCTCTGCGGCGCAATCGAGTAGAAATGCATACCATCAAGTCAACTCTTGCCACACCCAAGCCACTGAGACTAGTTCGGGCATGTTTGCTCGACGTACTCCTGGGCCTGCGCACAGGTGCGGTAGCCACCGCCAAACAGCGCCGTGGCAGGCGTATCGCGTACCTGCTGAGGGGTGACGTTGTAGCTCGACCGGTCATCGTGCCCTTGTCCATAGAAGCCATTGTAGCCCCAGCACCATGTGGTTCCGTCGGTCCGCCGACCGCAGGTCGAGCTCTGCCCAGCCACAAGTTGGAACCAGGTCCCAGGCACCTGTACTGGGGCTGTGCTGTCGGTTCTCAGCCCATCCCCGAGCTGTCCTGCACCGCCCGCGCCCCAGCACCAAGCCGTCTGGTCCGTCTTGATTGCGCAGGCATGGCCGTGGCCAGTCGTGACCGAGGACCATGCGCCCGCCGCGGTGCCGCGGTCCGCATAGCTGACCGTTCCAGTGCCTCCCCCCAGGCTTGACCCGCCCCGATTGCCCCAGCAATGGAGTTCATCCGCGGTGTTGATTGCGCAGATTCCACGGCTTCCAACGCTGACATCCAGCCAGGTGTCAGAGCCAATCACCAAGGGCGTGCTCGCGATGTTCCGGCCCCAGCACCGGAGCTGCTGGTCGCTGGTGATTCCGCAGGCCGCTTCGTAGCCCGCGCTCAGGTCGAGCCAGGTCCCTGGCGTCGTCTCGTCCTTGGTCGGTGAAGGCGATGGGCTGCCGACGACGAGACCGAGCCTCGAGTTCGAGTTGCTTCCCCAGCACCACCGCGCTCCGGCAGAGTCGATGGCGCAGGTAAAGTCCGCGCCAGTCGTGACCGCAGAGAAGGTCTCGGCCCCCACGCGCTCGAGGGCAAGATGGGCCGACAGGCTGCCGTCCCCAAGCTGGCCCTTGTCGTTTCGGCCGCGACACAACAGCTCGCCGGTCGAGAGCACGACACACTCATGACCGTTGTCGAAGCCCGGTTCCGAGCTGTCCATGTCGACCACGGCCCCCGTCGTGAGCGTTCGTGGTGCCTCGGGACCAGGCCCACCGAAGGGCTCGTCGTGTCCAGCCCAGCACCACAGCGACCCGTCGTCGACCGACACGCCGCAGCTCGACCAGGCGCCGGGCGCAAATCCGGCTCCGAACTTCGCATCAAGTGCGTGAGGCGTCTCGTAGTAGGCAAAGTCCTCGGCGTGCTCGTCGATCTCATGGCCATAGTTGCTGCCCCAGCACCAGGCTTGGCCGGCGGTGTCGACGGCGCAGCTGTTAACCGTGGAGACCTCGACGTCCGACCAGGGACCGCCAACCACCTGAACCGGAACATGGGTGCGCCCGAAGGTCACTCCGTCACCGAGAACACTCTCGTTCCCGGCACCCCAGCAGTAGATTTCCTCATCCGAGGCGAGGGCGCAGGTGTGCTGGCCACCCGCCGAGACATCCACCCAGGTCTCCGCCGACGGATGTGAGACTTCATGGGGGGTGTGTATGGTGCCGTCCGCCTGCTCGTTCCACTCGTGCCCCACTTGCCTCTGACTGTTTTCGCCGAAGCAGAACAGGCGCCCATCGCGGATTGCGCAGGTGTGCTGTTCTCCCGCGCTCACCTGGGTCCAATCCGATTCGGCACCCACCCGAACCGGGGTCAGCCAAGAGTCAGTGAATGTGCCATCGCCGAGCTGCCCCGAGTCGTTGTAGCCCCAACACCAGAGACTCCCGTCCGTCCGCACGCCACAGCGATGGCCCGAGCCGACGTCGACCTGCTCCCAGGTGGACGTTCCCAGCTGGGTGGGGGTGGATACGCCCACTTCGTCGTCGGGGTCGACTCCGAGACCCCAGCACCAGAGCGTGTCGTCCTGCTCAATGCCGCAGGCGGTCCAGTTCCCTGCAGCGGCGGACTTGAAGGTGTGGTTTCCCGACACGGCGGCCGGAATCCGGCGACTGACCGTTGTGCCATCGCCGAGCGAACCCCAGTCGTTGTCGCCCCAGCAGTGGAGCACGCTCTGGGCGTCCAATGCGCACCCAAAACCCTCCTGATAGGCCCAGGTGTTTCGGGTCGGCACGATCTGCGCCCAAGGCCCGTCGTGGACCTTCTCGGCCTCGACCTGGACGTAGCTTCCCCAGCACTCGAGAGTGGCGCTGTCCGGGACCGGGAGCTGCGCGACATCTTCAACACCGTCGCAGTCGTTGTCTTTGCTGTCGCAGCTCGTCTCGACCGCCTCATAGTCGGCGACAGCGCTCGCGTAGTCGGGCTCGACCCAACCACCGAGCCCACCGCAAACCTTCTCGGCACCAAGGCACACGCCATCCTGCATGTCAGCGAGCTGGGTGGTCAGCTCGTCGTCGACGTCGTTGTCGCAGTCGTTGTCTAGACCATCGCAGTCATCGACATCGGCGTAGTTCGGCAGCTGCGTGTAGTCAGGCTCCGCCCAGCCCCCCTGGCCATCGCACACCTGCACGGAGCCCGCGCAGATGCCGAACTGATTGGTCGCACTGGGCGCACCTGGGATGTCGTCGACGGCGTCGTTGCAGTCGTTGTCCCGGCTGTCGCAGAGGCTCTCCACGAGCTCGTAGCCGTTGATGGCCGCGTAGTCGGGCTCGATCCAGCCACTGCTGCCATCGCACTGCTTCTTGCTGCCGGCACAGACCCCGAACTGCTCACCCGCGTCCGGGATGTTCGCGGTGGGCGTGTCATCGACACCACCGAGGCAGTCGTTGTCGAGCCCATCGCAGTCATCGATGGCCGCGTAGTCGGAGATCTGCGTGTAGTCGGGCTCGACCCAGCCGTTGGTCGCGTCACAGACCTTCAGCGCGCCCGCGCACACACCCGCCGTGAGCTCGGCCGCGGGGTTGGACAGCTCGTCGTCGACGTCGTCGTCGCAGTCATTGTCGAGGCCATCGCAGTCATCGGTCTCGGCGTAGTTGGAGAGCTGGCTGTAGTCGGGCTCGGTCCACCCGCCGCTGCCGTCGCAGACCTTCTTCGCGCCGCCGCACACACCGAGCTGATTGTCAGCGTCGGGTGCCCCGGAGAGATCGTCGGCCTGGCCACTGCAGTCATTGTCCAGACCATCGCAGGAGGTCTCGCTGGCCTCGTAGGTCGAGACGTATGCGCCGTAGTCGGGCTCCACCCATCCACCGCCGCCGTCGCAGACCTTGGTCGCTCCAACGCACACACCCGCTTGCAGATCGGCGTCGGGGGCATCGGCGAGGTCGTCGACGAGACCGTTGCAGTCATTGTCTCCGCCGTCACACGCCTCGGTGCCGCCGGGGTTCACGGCGGCGTCGCCGTCATCGCAGTCCGGTCCACCGCACAGCCCCGAGAGGTATCCGTCCGCATCGATGTCGAGCCCCAACACGGTCTCGAACAGCGGCGCTCCCAGCTCTCCATCGGCATCCACCGGGAACAACACCGCAGCGCAACTCGGATCGCAGGCCGCCAGCACGGTGGCATCGAGCGCAGCGCTCCCGGGCCCGTCAAAACCAAGGTCGATCTGAACCAGCTCCGCTCCATCCGCACTCACCACAGCGACGTAGTGGTCGACCAGGGGGTGGGCGGTCACTGACCAGGCCAGGTTCATGCTCTCGCCGTCGCACGTGGATGCGAGTGAGGCACCAGGGGCCTCGGCGAGGAATCGGTCCACTACCTCCCCGTCCGGCGCATCGGGTGCCGCGAGGCAGCCCGCAAGGAAGGAAGAGAGCATGAGCGAGGTCAGAACAGGGGTACGCACGGAGGCCCTCCGAAGTCTTCGTCAACAACACAAGGCGCCACGATACTCTGAACCCGCCCTACTCGCGAGGCATAGGCTCTACCAGCACCCCGCGTCGGGCGTTGACCCGGTCAGACCAAAACTATCTCCGCCGGCGTCGTGGACCCCACGGTCTTCGCGCAACAGAGCCGCTTGTGCGAGCGGCAGGTCACCCGCATTCACCCTGACGAATGTCCCCCGGGAGACACACAACTTGTGGTTCACTCAGCTCTTCAATGGGAGGAAAAATGTCTCTGACCTGGACCGCCGAAGGCCTTGCCACCTGGGATGCCGCAAAGGCCAACATCATCGCCGACGCCCCGGCAGGCGCCTTTCCCGACCTCGATGGCATCGGCGATGGCGACATGCTCGGCGCAGAGTGGTGGCGTGTCGAGAGCGACGGTACAACCGTCGGCTACGGCTGGCTCGACGCGAGCTGGGGCTGGGCGCCAATCCTGCTGGCGGTGAAGGCCGACCAGCGGAAGTCTGGCGTCGGCGCCTTCATCATCGAGAACCTACAGAACGAGGCCCGTACACGCGGCCTCGCCTACCTGTTCAACGTGATTCCGGCCACCCACCCCGACAAAGAGGGAGTGACCGCGTTCCTCGCCGCTCAAGGCTTCGAGCCGGCACCGTCGGACCCGACGATGCTCAGGCTGAAGGTCGCCCGCTAGCGCGTAGCCGTCGGGGCGCCGTCCTTGAGGTTCGACAGGTCGAGCAGCGGGAAGTCCTGGTACCAGAAGGGCGAGCCGCGCAGGAAGCCGTTCGGGTAGGAGCTCGCCGTCGAGATGTCGCTCGGCACGTAGTTGCCGTCGACTGCCAGGGGCTCCTTGGTGGTGTCGTCCCACTGCCAGTGCAAGCCGGTGGTCCAGTCCTCTCCGACGAAGGCGCCATTCTTGTCGTTCATGGCAATGTACTCGGCGAACATCGCGTCGCCGTAGTCGAGCAGCGTGGTCTCGTCCCAGGCATCCTCAAGGTAGGTCGTCATGGGACCGAAGCCAATGCCGAGGTGCATGCCCGTGAACGCATTCTGCAGGTCGACGCCGTTCGTGCCCCAGACCTCGGGATCAAGCAACACGCCACAGCTCTCATCGCTGTCGGTGGTCCAGCTTGCGGGATCGATGGCCAGGGCGATGTCCCAGCTGTTCAGCACTGCGCCGCCGTTTGTCGGGATGGACGTGCCGATTGCGGTCTCACCGTCGACGAGCGCGTAGACGATGCAGTGGTGGTACTGCTGCGCCTCGGCGGTGGTGGCCTCGAAGTAGGCCGCGTTGGTGAACGTCACGTAGATCGCCGGCGGCACGGTGACGAGGTTTCCAGAACCATCGTCCGCGCTCCACTCGGACCACTCGCCGTCCACGAAGCCACCCTCGTACTCAAAGCCGACCGCGACCGGGTCGAGAAGCGGAAGTGGGCAGTCGTCAGGCGAGGCCACGACCGAGGCGTCATCGCACTCCCAGCGGCACTCTCCGGCGATGGAGGTGTACCCAACCGCACACTCGGGCGGACACTGGCCGTCATCGTGGTCGGACGGGTACAGTCCGTCGGTCGCGCACGGACACTCGCCGTCGACGGGGGAGGTGCCGTCGCCACAGGTCTCACCGCCACAGGCGTTGAGGGCGACGAGAGCGAGAGCAGAGCCGAGCACAGAAGCGATACGCATAGACTTCTCCAGAGTGAAGCGCCAAATACCGCTTTTGGGCCTGTTCGGCGAACGCTTTGCTTCAAGCACGCCCAACCAAGCCGGAGCATGCCCCCCGGACGAAACGTCAAATGAGGCCACCACGGCACGCGTACGATAGTCTGGGCTCGTGGAACGAACCGCCCCTCGACTACTGGCCCCCACCGCACAGGAAAACCCGCGCGTGGCCGTGTTGCTGCCTTGCTACAACGAGGCGGCCACCGTCGAGAAGTGTGTGCGCGACTTCCGCGAGGCACTCCCCCACGCCGTGGTCTACGTCTTCGATAACAACTCCACCGACGACACGGGTGCGCTGGCCGCAGCGGCCGGTGCCGAGGTCGTGAGATCAGCCCGCCAGGGAAAGGGCCATGTCGTCCAACACATGTTCCGCGTCATCGACGCAGACATCTACGTCATGGCAGACGGCGACGACACGTACCCTGCCGCGGACGCACCCCGGCTGATCCAGGAACTCGCGGTACACCATGCCGACATGCTGGTGGGTTCACGGCTTCAGGACCATGAAGGCAACGACTCGTTCCGGCCGCTCCACGTCTTGGGCAACGGGATGTTCGTGTCCCTGGTGAACCTGCTGTTTCGCGTGAAGCTACGAGACATCTTATCCGGCTATCGGGTGTTCTCACGCCGCTTCGTAGACACCATTCCGTTGTCCGCGGGGGGCTTTGGCATCGAGACGGACATGACGCTCAACGCATTGTCGAAGGGCATGTACATCATCGAAGTACCCATTCACTACGGGAGTCGGCCCGAAGGTAGCGAGTCGAAACTTGACACCTGGCGCGACGGCGTGGTGATCCTCACCGCCATCGTGCGCCTGTTCAAGGACTACAAGCCGCTGATGTTTTTTGGCGGCCTGGCGTTGCTCTTCGGCTTCCTGTCGCTGCTGTCTGGCTCGGCCCCCGTCCTCGACTACATCCGAACTGGCCTGGTAGGTCGATTCCCCTTGGCCATTCTTGCGGCGTCGCTTGGCGTGCTGTCGGCGCTGATGTTCTCGGTCGGGCTCATTCTCGACACCGCTGCCCGCTATCATCGCGAGGTCTTCTTCGCGCTGGCACACCAGGGTCGCTCCGGAATGGACGACCCCACTTGAGCGCCAGCCATGGAGCCTCCGACGCGGTGAAGCAACCGCTCGAAGCCAGGACCGATGGCCCAGGCGTCGAGTCGCTGTCGCTGGTTCTTCTGACCAAGAACAGTGGTCCGCTGTTGGACGACGTGCTCCACGGGCTGATGCAGTGCGACGGCCTGGACCAAGTCGAACTGGTCGCGATCGACTCCGGCTCCACCGATGGCACACTCGATCGTCTGCGTGCCGTCCCGACTCTTCGCGTCGTCGAGATCCCACCGCAGGAATTCGGCCACGGCAAGACGCGAAACCTCGGTGTTCAGCTCACCACACGGCCGCTTGTTGGCTTTCTGGTACACGACGCGACGCCGAAGCACCCCGATTTCCTCCACAGGCTGGTCGAGCCTATGCAGGACCCGCGCATCGCCGGTGCGTACGCCCGTCAAGTCGCACGGCCTCAGGCAACGCCCGTCGAGCGCTTCTTTCTCGACGACACCTATGGACCGGACTCCAGGGATCTGTCCCTGCCGAAGCACAGACCCGCGACCATCCAGGACAGCTTCTTCTCGAACGTGGCCTCGGTCGTGCGCAGAGAGGTGATCGAGGCCATTCCGTTTCGAGAGGACGTGGTCATGTCCGAGGACGCGTTTTGGTGCCGCGCCGCACTCGAAGCGGGATGGAGCGTGCGCTACACCGCAGACGCACAGGTCCTTCATTCACACCACTACACGCTCGGCGACATCTTCCGGCGAAACTTCGACACCGGTGCTGGAGTCGGCGACCTGATTGGAATGCGACGACGGGACATGGTCCTTTACGAAGTCGGCCATCTAGCGCGTGGCACGGCGGACCTCGTCGGACGCGGCCAGCCCGCCTGGGTGCCGTACTTATTCACCCACGAGGTCGTGCGAGCCTCCGCCTTCGCCGTCGGCCGAAACTGGAACAGGCTCCCCCTCTCGTGGACGCAGCGTATGAGCCTTCACAGCTATCATTGGAAAGAGACGACGCGCTGATGGGCCTTGCCGATGGCTACCGGCTTAGCACCGAGCCCTGCTAAGCCGCCTTGGCTCGCTTCTCGGAGATCCGCATCGTGATGTCCGCCGAGAACACCCGCTGCCCGGAAGTGTCGAAGACCTCGACGGGCACCCGCACATCTCCCGGCACCAAGTCATCGAGCTCGATCTTGCACACACCCCGCAGGCTGGTCTTGGCGAGCTTCTCGTAGCGCACCTCCATGCCCACTGGAATCCAGCGGAGCGAGTCGGGCACTGCGAGGTCCAGGCACACTCCGCCACAGAGCTCGGCGATGTTGCACATGGCGATGGCGTGTACGGTTCCAAGGTGATTGGTCACCCGGCGACGCTTGCGAACGAACACCTCGACATGGCCGGGCTCGAGCACGAGAAAGCGAGGACGAATCGACCGAAAGTACGGTGCGGCCACACACACAGCTTGGCTGAACGCCCACCGGGCGGGTGCGCTCGTGCCCATCACGTCGAGGGCCTTGGACAGTGTGCTC
>JAGSGY010000060.1 GCA_023954855.1 Pseudomonadota bacterium
CACCGCATCGGGCCAGCGCTGCTTCACGCCCGCGCCGAGAACGCCCATGCCAGAGGCGAAGTCCAAGGCCCGACGCACGGGCTTCTCGCCCTTGCTCTGGAGCGCCTTGAGCAGCAGTGCCGTGCCTCGGTCCAGCTCGCCGCGGGCGAACAGCCCTGGCAGATTCGTGAACGACGCCGGCCCAAGGGGCAACTCGAGGGTGACGGACTCGGCGTAAGCGTCGACGGTGCCACGTGCTTCGGCCGCACTCCGCAGACCGCGCAGCAGTCGACCGTGCTTGCGGGCGTCGAGCTTCTCGACGTCCTCGAACCAGGGCCCCATGCTCTTGTGGGCGGTCTTCACGCCGCCATCGTTGGCGCCGTAGACAAACACCGGCGCGCCAAGGGGCAGCCGGGAGGCCACCATCTCGAGGGCAAAAGCGAAGGCCGGACGGCCTCTCGGAAGTGCCATCACCGCGCGATCGAAGCTGCCAGACGGCGGCATCGGTGCCGCGGGACGCTCGCCCGAGGCGTAGCGGTTCCAGGAGAGCACCTCCGCACCGCGGTCAGCCAGCGCCTGAGCAACGGTGCCATCGTCACCGACGACGAGCCAGCGCCCGGTGAGTTCGTCAGCGAGCGCATCGAGGAAGAGGACAGAAGAAGTGGTTTGGCGTGCCATGCGCGCGTCTATCCCGTCCGCAGGGGGTCTGGACTATCCCCAGAGGACTGAGGGAGCGGCGAGGCCACAGGACCAAGGAGCAACGCCGATAGTTCGCCAGAATAGTTGACACGTCAACCACAACCCTGATTCTTTTCCTCAGGTTTGTCCACAGGGTACGCTCACGACATGAGTCTCCTCCGCAAAGCTGGCGTCGCCGTCCTCGTCTTCATCGCGGCCCTTCCAATCGCCCTGTTCACGATGCTCTACCTCACGCAGGAGCAGGCCGTCTTTCCCCGCCACAACCGGGATCCCGCGGTGATCGAGGCCGAGGCCGTGGCACGGGGGGCGACGACTTTCGAGGTCGAGACCTCGGATGGAGAGCGCCTGCTTGGCTGGCACACTCCCGCGGGCGGCGAGCGGGCGGTGCTCTACTTCCATGGAAACGCCGGCTGGTGCGTTCCGAATGCGGCGTACACAGACCTGCTCGCGCGAAACGGCTGGGACTACTTGTGCGTGGCCTACCGCGGCTACCCGGGAAGCACCGGCTCCCCGACCGAGCATGGCGTTCGCCTCGATGCGCAAGCACTCTGGGAATACGCCACGTCCGAGCTCGAGATCCCACCGGCGCGCATCGTCTTGCACGGTCGCTCTCTCGGTGGCGGTGTGGCGCTGCCCCTAGCCGCCGAGGTCGATGCGGGCGGATTGGTGCTCGAGTCCACCTTTCGCTCGGTACGGCGCATCGCAGGAGAGCGCTATCCCTTGGCCATTGTCGACCTTCTCCTAAGGCATCCGTTCGACTCCGAGAGTCGCGCCGCGTCCATCGAAGAACCGACGCTGGTGGTTCACGGAGACGCTGACACGACCATCGACGTATCGCACGGCAGATGGCTCGCTGAGAACGTGCCCAACGCGATTTACCGAGAAGCCGCTGGATACGGCCACAATGACTCAATGATCACCCAAGATCACGGAGTAAACGAGGCCTTCAGCGCCTTCCTCGCCGCGCGTCTGGCGGCCGAGCGCTGAGCCCGCGCAGCCACGCTCGATTTCCGCCCATGGCGCGCGGTACTCTGCAGGCGATGGACTCCTCGACCCACCTTGAGCGGTTGCTTACGCTTCTTGATCGGCCCCTTCGTCCAGATCTGGACGACCGGACGCGCTGGAGTGCCCGGCTCGGCGTGCTGATCGCGGTGGTCATCGCCCTTCTACTCCTTGCCGTCTCGCCGCTATTTGCGTATGCCGTCGGCCTGCCGCTGATCGGCGTCTCATGCATCGTGACGGGTGCGCTCTTTCTTGTGCTGGCGCGGTCATGGGGCACGCTGGGTCACCACGTCGCGCTGCCTGTGCTGCTCGGTCTTTGCTTCGCCCTCGAGACCGTCGCCTTGCTGACCCATGGCGGTGCGGAATCCCCGTTCATCGCGTTCGTCATCTTTCCGGTGCTCTATGCGGCCCTACTTGGCACCCGTCGCCTGGGCATGCTCACCGCCGCCTTTGCCATCGTCTACAGCACGGCGTTCAGCCTGATCCCTGCGAGCGTGGACGTCGGACAGCCCCCCGAGGCGCAGCTGTTCTGGCTCGTGTCGATCACACCGATGGTCCTACTCGGCGGCACGATTGTCGGCGTGATGGCCGAGCTTCGGGCTGAAGCTGCCGAGAAGGCACTTCAGGCTCAGGCCGACGCCGAGGCCGCCCAAGTCCTCGCAGAACAGGCGAGCCACGCCAAAAGCGACTTTCTCGCAGTGGCCTCGCACGAGATGCGCAGCCCCTTGGCGGGCATTCTCGGCGCGAGCGAACTCCTGCTGCGCGAGACCAACGACCCCGAGTCCGTCACCCACTGGGCCTCGGTGATCGCCGAGTCCGGACGCCGCATGGCCGCCCTGGTCGACGACCTACTGGACTTCAAGCGCATCGAGCTCGGGGAGGTGCGCCTCAAGGACGAGCCCTTCTCCCCGGCCGCGCTGATCACCGAGGTGGTGGCGCTGCTTCGGGAGACGCCGAAGGGTCAAGCCTCCACGGTGCGGGTGACCCTGGGAGCCGATCTCGCTCGCGGCGTACGAGGAGACGCAGATCGCGTGCGCCAGGTGCTGATCAACCTCATCGGCAACGCGCTCAAGTTCAGCGACGGCGAGGAGGTCACGGTGGTCGCGAGCGAGTCGCTCACCATCGATGTCTGCGACAAGGGACCGGGTGTCGATCCGCAAATCCGGGCGACCCTCTTCCAACCGTTCGTGCGGGGCGACTCGGGACCGGATCGAAATTCAGGGGGTACAGGGCTCGGCCTGGCCATCTCACAGCGTCTCGCACATGCCATGGATGGCGAGCTGCACCTACTCGACAGCGAGGTCGGTGCGCACTTTCGACTGGAGCTCGACCTCGAATCCGCCGACGTTCCAGAGCTCGAACCGAGCCTCAATGGGGCGAATCGACCCCTCAGCGTGCTGGTGGTGGACGATGAACCCCTGACTCGCGACATCGCCGTCCGCATGCTCGAGCACTCCGGCCACGCCCCCCTCCAGGCGAACAGCGGGGCCGCAGCGCTCGCCGCGTGCGCCATCGCCCTGCCGGACCTCGTACTTCTCGACTGGCACATGCCGGGTCTGGATGGCTTCCAGACGGCTACCCAGCTTCTCGAGGCCTATCCGGACCTGCAGGTCGTAGGCTTCACCGCGAGCACCGCACCCGAGGAACACGAGCGCGCTGCAGAGTCGGGCATGACCACGGTGCTGCAGAAGCCGATGAGCCTCAAGTCCCTGCGGGCGATTCTGGCGGACGCGTCCTGATGTCCGAAGAGACCCTCGACGTCTTCAATACCCGCGCGACCATCCGCCCGGACCTCACCCAGAGCACCAGCGGAAACGCCGCTCTCGATGCCCTGCGCGCGCTCGGAGACCGCAGCAGCGGCCTGATCCTCGGCGACACCCTCGGCAAGGGCGGAATGGGCCTCGTTCGTCTTGGCGAGCAGCGCTCCGTGGGCCGCGAGGTCGCCATCAAGACGCTGAAGCCGGGCCTGGACAACGAGCAGGCTGCACTCTCCCTGCTCCGTGAGGGCTGGGTCACCGGCCGACTGGAACACCCCAACGTGGTCCCCGTCTACGACGTCGGCATCGATGCCGCGGGACAGCCGTTTCTCGTGCTCAAGCGTATCGACGGCGATGTGTGGACGGGCCTGCTGCGGGAACCAGAGGCCGTTCGCGAGACGCACGACGCCCAAGATGTGCTCGAGTGGCACCTTCGCGTGCTGCTCTCGGTGACGCAGGCCATTCGCTTTGCCCACGATCGAGGCATCGTGCATCGCGACCTGAAGCCCGACAACATCATGGTCGGCAAGTTCGGCGAGGTCTACGTGCTCGACTGGGGCATCGCTGCAGCCCTTGACTCGGACCCGAGCGGTCGTCTGCCCAGCAAGAACACTCTGTGCGGCACCCCCGCGTATATGGCGCCGGAGATGTTTGACCGGGCCCACGCCGACCCACAAATGGACGTCTACCTGCTCGGCGGACTGCTGCACGAGGTGCTGGTCGGCGAGGCTCCCCACGACGGCAGCACGCTGAGCGATGCCGAGGCCGACAGCCGGCGAGAGGTGGGGGTCGACCGGCTCGACGAACCCGAGCTGAGCACCCTGTGCGCCGAGGCCCTTCACCCCGACCCCACCGCACGCCCCGAGGGTGCCGAGGCCTTCGCGCGCAGGCTACGCGACGCCCTCGACCACCGCGACTCCGGCCGACTTGCGGCCCAGGCCGCGACACGAGCTGCGGCACTTCGAACCACCGAGGATGCCGCGCAGCGCCGCCGGCTCTTCGCAGAAGCCCGCTTCGCGTGGCAGCAGGCTCTCGAGCGGTGGCCCGAGAATCCGCAGGCGCGCCAAGGCCTGGCCGAGGCCGCGGAGGAGATGGTGGCCTGGGAACTGGACCAAGGCGAGCTCTCGGCCGCGGCCGCCCTCGTACGGGAGCACCCTGCACTTCGACCCGAGCTCATCGAGCGCGTCCGAACGGCCGAGGACGAACACAACGCCCTCCAGGCTCATCTGCACGCCCTCGGACGTGACCAAGACGAGAGCATCGGCCAGCGCACCCGCACCTTCGTCGCCGCGGTGCTGGGGGTGGCCTTCATCGGCATGCCACTCGTGATTTGGACTCAGGAACACCGCTTGGTCGGCTACAGCGGCGGCGTGCTCGGCCTCGGCTGGAGCGTCGCGATGTTGGTCTCCATTGGGTCGCTGCTGTTCTGGGCTCGCGACTCCCTATCAAAGACCATCGTGAACCGAAGCTTCGCGAAGTTGATGCTCGCGGTACCCCTCGGCCAGCTCTTCTTGGCTCTCGTCGCGATCCAGAACGGCACCTCGCTGCACGCCCTCGGTCACGACCACATGATCTACTGGAGCGCCATGTGCGCCGCAACGGCCGCCGTGGTCGATGCGCGCATGCTGGTCCCCACGCTCTTCTACGCCGTGTCGTGGGCGGTGTGCGGCGACCGTCCCGAGTGGACATTCCCCGTCATCGCGGCCGGGGACGCGGTGCTCTGCGCCACCCTTCTCGCAATGTGGCTCCCCGGCCTTACCCTGCGCCGCCCACCCGAATCGCCCTCGGAGTAGCAGCAAGGTGTACGCTTGCGGTCCGGAGGGATGCACATGGGCTTCCGACGCTCACTGGACACGCTGATCGCGGGCCTCGATCCCGAGAAGCACCGGGTCGAGATCAAGACACTGAAGCGCTGCCGCACGCTCGAGCAGCTCGACGCCCTCGGCAACCAATGGCTCACGCCCGGGAGCCGAGATCCCCGCTTGAAGCTGATTAAGCACCACACCGGCACCTTCCTTGTGCTCGAGTTCGTGGACGGATGGGGCACGACGATGTCGCAAGCGGATTTCTGGCGCCGATGAAAGTCGATACCCTACGCACCAAGCTCCCCCTGCTCGCCAACTCTCTCGACCAGCGCTGGAAGCAGTGGATAGACGCCGGCGGGCGTGACGATGTCGCCGACTTCCTGGCCCATCTGGTCGAGCGCGGCGTGGTGGCCGAGGACCAAGCCCGCGGCGCCATCACCAACATGGAAGTGGCGTTCACACTGTCCGAGGCCAACGCCGTCCCCCAGGGTCCGCGCTACCACAAGTTCGGCTTGCTCGGCCGAGGCGCCATGGGCGAGGTGCACCTGGCCTGGGACCGCAGCCTGGGCCGAAACGTCGCCGTGAAGTCGCTGGACCCAAGCCTGGTCTCTGAGCCAGCCCTCGCATCGCGCTTTCATCAAGAAGCCCAGATCACCGCACAGCTCGACCACCCCGGCATCGTGCCGATCTACGCCATCGAGACCCGGCAGGACGGCACCCCTGCGTACTCGATGAAGCTCGTCCGCGGCCAGGAGCTCGCCGATGGCATCAAGGCAGCGCGAGCCGCATGGGATGCCGGCGTCACCGAGCCCGAAGATCTCGAGCTCACTGGGCGCCTGGTGACCTTCCTCTCCGTGTGCGCGGCCATGTCCTATGCCCACGAGCGTGGCGTGCTTCACCGCGACCTCAAGCCGGCGAACATCATGCTCGGCGCGCACCACGAAGTCCTCGTGATGGACTGGGGAATCGCGAAGGTCGTGGGCACCAACGAGGACATCCTGCCCGAGTCCGCCGGTAGCCGAGCGATGCAGACCCAGGTCGGCACCATCCTCGGCACGCCCAACTACATGTCGCCCGAACAAGCGGCCGGCGACAACCAGGCCCTGACGGTCAAGAGCGACCAATACGCCCTCGGCCTAATCCTGCAAGAACTGGTCACCCTCAACCGCGCCATCACTGCAAAGAATGCCGTGCACGCGGTCATGCGCGCCCAGGCGGCCTCTCGCGACGAGATGGTGCACTACGCCGGTCAGCCCGTGGCCCGCGAGCTCATCGCCATCGTGGGCAAGGCCTGTTCCGGCAATCCCGACGACCGCTACTCCGATGTCGAGGCGCTGGCGGATGACGTGCGCCGCTACCTTCGCGACGAGCCCGTTGAGGCCGCTCCCGACACGACTGGACAGAAGCTCCAGCGCTGGGTTGGGCGGCATCGGCAGCTCGCCATCTCGCTCGGCGTCGGCCTGTTCGGGTTGGTGTTCGCCGTGTCTCTGCTCGGAGTGCTCGGCACCACCCTCGCCGTGCAAGCGGGCCAGGTGCGCACCATGAAGCGCGAGGAGGCCCTCGCCGACGCCATCATGCAGGTCACCGAGCAAGCCGGCCGCATCGATCGCGAGATGTCTCGCTACGAAGCCCTCGTCACCGGCATCGCCTTCGCTGCGGAGGAGGAGTTGGCCCGCGACCCCGATCCCAACGCCGAGGTCTACAACTCGAGCAACTTCCTGGCCCCTGACCGCACCCACTCGGCCTTCTACGACTCCGAGATCAGCGTCACCTACCCGGACATCAACGCCTCGCCCACCACGCCGGCCGAGACGATCGAGCGCGAGTCCAAGCAACTGGCGATGGTCGGCCCGGCGCTGACTCAGGCCCTGCTTCTCTCAAAGGGCTTTGCGGCCTCGGCCCTGCCCATCGAAGAGCGCCGCGCCCTGATCGGAGCTGGCGGTGTGCCGGCGGTGTGGACCTACGTCGGCACCGAGCACGGCATGGTCGCGGGCATGCCCGGCATCTCCGAATACGACGAGGGCTACGATCCCCGTGAGCGGCCCTGGTACAAGGCCGGGCGCGCCGCAGAAGGCACGTCTTGGACGGCACTCGACCTCGATGAAGGCGGCATGGGCTTGCTGCTGAGCTGCGTGCTCGCCATCCACAATCACGCGGGCGAGATCGCCGGCGTCGCCGCCCTCGACCTGAGCTTCAACTACGTGGTCGAAGAGATGCTCGCGATCGACCAGTACCCCGAAGCCGAGGTGTTCCTGGTCAACCGCGAGGGCTTCGTGGTCGCAAGCTCGGACATGGGGGCGACGGCCCGTACGATGGCCAGCTACAAGCCCGAGATGATGGAGTATCCGGAGGTTCTCGAGCGCATCGAGCAGCCCTCGGGACACCTCGACGTCGACAGCGATCTGTTCCTGTGGCGTCGCCTGCAGACCGTCGACTGGGCCTACGTCGTCCGGGTGCCTGCGGAGCGGGTCTCCAGGCACGAATAGCGCGGTTTGTTTGTCACAGGTCCGTCGAAGTGGCGGCATCAGACCGCCATGGCTGGGGGATAGCCGCGTGTTCTAGGAGGACGGGTGTCCCTTCCGCTCCACCAGCGACGCGCAGAAGCCGAGCTCACAGCACTGAAGATCCGCATGGGCCGGATTGCAGGAGCGGTGCGCGCGGCGATCGAGAAGGCCGCTGACGGGGTCATCCATCGCGACGAAGAGCGGCTCTACGAGGTGATGCTCGGCGACCACCCGATCAACCGGGACGTGCGCGACCTCGACGCCGCAGCCCACGCCTTCGTAGCCCTTCACCTTCCGGCGGCGACCTCGCTGCGTACGGTCAGCTCGATTCTTCGCCTCAACATCGCGCTCGAGCGGGTTGGCGACTACGCGGTCACCATCGGTCGAGTCGGTGTGCAGCTCGAGCGCGAGCCGCAAGAGTGGATTCGCGAGGCCATCCAAGAGCTCAGCCTCGAGACCACCCGCATGCTGGACCTCGCGGTGCGCGCCTTCGTCGCCGACGACACCGAGCTTGCGACCCGCACCATGCACCTCGCCGAGCCCATCGACACGCTGCACGAGGCCTTCTTCAACCGCCTCACCGCCGGCGACAACCCGCTGCCGACGGCCGAGCAGGTCCGCTGGATCACAGTAGCCGGCCGCCTCGAGCGCGTCAGCGACCAGGCCTTCAACGTCTGCGAAGAGACGCTGTTCGCCACGACGGGTCGCATCAAGCGCCTCAATCCCTATCGCATCCTGTTCACCGACCCCGGTGACGGCTTCACGAGCCGCATTGCCCTCGCCCTCGCCGAGCGGCGCTTTCACGGGAGGGCCGAGTTCGCGGCGGCGTCATGGAGCCCCGAGCCCGCGGCGAGCGCGCGTCTCGCCGAGGTCACCGATCTCGAGGTCGACCGGTCACCACCACTCGCACTTCCCAACTTCGACGAGGACCGCTACCACGTGGTCATCGCTCTGGCACCGGGTGTCTCTGCCCTGGGACGGCTGCCGTTCCACACCGTCCGCCAGACCTGGGAGATCGGCGCTGCCGATGTCGAAGACGTCGTTCGGGAACTCGACAGCCGCATCGGGGACCTGCTCCAGCTGCTGTGCGGGGACGAGGTCACCTAGGTGCCCAAGCGCCTCGGCCTGTTGCTTGCTGTGACCGCTCTCGCTGCGCTCCCTGGCGCCCGAGCTGTGTCTGGACGGTGGAGCGATGCGCCCGTGTTCGTCTCGGTCTTCTGGCTGCTGGCGCTGTGCATCGCCGCGGCAGCGGCTGTCCGGGGGCTCGAACCCCCTCGCGATGTCCGGGTGGGACCGCTCTCCCCCATCCTCGCCGGAGTGCTCTCCGCCGGGCTGGTGTTCTGGAATCCGAGCGTGGTCGGCGTCACTCTTGCCGTCGTGCCCCTGGCCTTGGCCACCCACCTGAGGGTTCTGCACGCGGTGCGCCGAAGCTTGCTGGACGTGCCCTTCGAGCAGTGGGAAGCCGCTTGGCTGCTCGGTGCATCCAGGTCCCAGGCCATCCGGCATGTCGCCCTGCCTGCGGCAAACAAGCTTCGCGGTCGGCTCGCGAAGGCCGGGGCTGAAGTCGCACTCGGGCTGGCCCCAACCCTGGCCGTGCTGGTGCTGACGTGAACGCGCTGTCGGTCGATTGCAGCGCGCTCGAGGTGCGCTGGAGGGGACGCCTGGTCCTCGGACCCTTACAGCTGGCGATCGACGCCGGTGAGCGCGTCTCTCTTCACGGCAGCAGCGGCAGTGGCAAGTCGGGACTCTTTCAGGCCATCGTCCGAAGAGATGCCTACGACCGTGACCTTCGCGTCACCGGCCGTCTCAGCATCGGAGGGCAGAGTGCCTTTGCCGAGCGCCGCCTCGACCGCCATCGACGTCGGGTAGGCATGGTCACCGCCTTTCCGACGATGCTTCCAGGCACCGTCTACGACAACGTGGCCTTCGCGCCTCGCATGGCGGGCCTGCGCGACCGAAGCGCCGTTGACGCCAGGGTCGAAGCCGCTCTACGCACTGCGGCGGTCTGGGAAGACGTCAAGGACCGTCTCTCCGAGCCGCCGACTCGCTTCTCGGCGGGTCAGCAGCAGCGCATCACTATCGCCCGCGCCTTGGCACAGCAGCCTGGGCTGTTGCTTCTCGATCAGCCGTTCACGCTCCTCGACACCGTGACGGCGCAGACCCTCGAGAGTGCACTCCAGCAGCTTCCGGACACGACCATCATCATGGCCACCCCCGATGAACGCCGCGCCTCCCGCTTCGCTGCACGGGTCGTCGAGCTTCACGGCGGCAGCCATGCATGAAGTCACCGCGCGCATCCGCGACCTCTGCGTTGACTACGGCCCCCTGCCGGCGCTGAACGGCGTCAACCTGGACCTTCACCACGGGCAGATCACGGCCTTGATTGGCCCCTCTGGAGGCGGCAAGTCGACGCTGCTCCGAGCACTCGCCGGACACCTCCCCGACCACGCATCCACACGCGGAGAAGTGGGCACCGAGGAGCCCATTCGCGGCCCCATGGTCACACAGCTTCCGCGGACCGGCTCGCAGCGGCTCGGAACGTGGATTGGTGACGACCGCGCCCTCGACGCCGTCGGCCTCTCCTCGGGCACAGCACACGCACGCCTCCGGGACCTGACCCTTCCCGAGCGACAGCTCGCTGCGGTGGCTCGACTCATCGCCGCGGCCCCACCGCTCTGGCTTCTCGACCAGCCCACTTCCGCGCTGGACGCCGAGGGGACTGCCCGCATCGAAGAGCTGTTGTGGGACGCGCGCAACCACCACACGCTGCTCTTGGTCACCCACGACCTCGTGCAGGCCCGACGCGCGAGCGATCGCTGTGCCGTGATGCTCAGCGGAGAGGTCATCGAGCACGCCTCGACCGCCGAGATCTTCGTCACCCCCAAAGACCCCCGCACCGCGGCGTTTGTCGAGGGAAGAAGTGCCGTCCCGTAGGCTCGACGCGGTCAACCGTTGCTGAACAGTGGCGAGGCCGAGGTTGGGCGGATACGACCACCGGCCTCAGAGGCAAGCCCATGCTGCGAGTCGTGACCCACAACGGCCCCTTCCACGCCGACGACGTTCTGGCGTTCGGCCTACTCCGCGCCTTCGTCGACGCCGACGCAACCGTGGTGCGCAGCCGCAGCCCCGAAGACTGGGCCGCAGGTGACATCGTCATCGATGTGGGGGGCACCTATGCCCCGGAGCAGGGACGTTTCGACCACCACCAAGCGTCCTACCAGGGCCCTCTCTCGTCGGCGGGCATGGTGGTGCGCTGGCTCGAGCACGAGGGCCACATCACCGCCGACCTCTGCGACACCCTGAAGAAGCAGGTGGTCGACTACGTCGACGATGTCGACAATGGCCGTCTGCAGCCCGCGACCGGCGTGCCCTGCTTCGCCAACCAGGTCCAGGCCTTCAACCACGGCAACGACACCCTCGACGACTTCGACGCCGCCTTCTTCCAGGCCGCCGTGTTCGCTGAGCGCTACGTTCGCGGTATCGAGCAGGGCCTGCGCGCCATCCAAGCGGCCCACTCCAAGGTCGAAGCGGCCATGCAAGCTGCAGTGGCCAGCGACTCGAACGTGCTCGCGCTCGCGACCTACTGCAAGTGGAAGCCCGCCTACTTCGAGCTCGGCGGCGCCGACCACCCCACTGAGTACGCGCTCTACCCGGGCATGGACGGAAAGTGGCACGTCGTAGCCATTCCCCCAGCCCTCGGCGACTTCGCACAGAAGCGGTCGCTTCCCGAAGAGTGGGCTGGCCTGACCGGCTCCTCCCTCGAGAAGGCCACGGGCGTCTCCGGTGCGAAGTTCTGCCACAAGAATCGGTTCATCGCGGTGTTCATCACCCGCGAGGGCGCACTTGAGGCGCTTGAGAACTCGGGCCGACGGTGGCGAAAGAAAGTTTGAGGTAGCGCTGCCCTTTTTTCCCGCTCAAGGTTCAGACGGGTCGGAGGCTCCATGCGCACATCTCTCATCCTGCTCTTCGCTCTCACGGGCTGCGTCACCGGCGCCGTTGTGTCCGAGGACCCCGCCGAGACGGACACGGACACCGACACCGATGCCGACGCAGACACGGACGCCGACGCAGACACGGACGCCGATGCAGACACGGACGCCGACGCAGACACGGACGCCGATGCGGACACGGACGCGGATGCAGACACCGACGCCGACACCGACACCGACCCGGTAACGACCCACACCCTCTCGCTCGACCTCGACACGCTCTCGATTGACTGGGGTCAGGGCACCCAAGATCAGTGGGGCGTCGAGGCGTCCATGTACAGCCAAGGCACGGCCGAGCTGGTCATCGCCCGAGGAACGGCAGTCGAGCGCTGCACGGGGACCGTGAACATCCAGTCCGTGGGCGACTTCGCGCCGCCATCTGGGGCCACCTACGCGGGATCCGGCGGCTGCCAGGGCGACTGCGACTACCGGTTCGACATCGCGCTAACGACCCAAGATCGCTCACTAAACTGGGACTCGAACTGCACGGTCAACGCGATTCCCTCCGTGCGTTGGGGCTTTGTGCTCTACGAGAACGAACTGCTCGCGAACAACGGCGGCTGGCACATCGCTTACACCGCTCATGACTGGGACTCGACGTGGGAGTCGGACTTTGGCTGGAACTGGGGCAGCCTCGACGATCCGACCGAAGTCGCCCCACGTACCTGGTAGTTCAGCGCGCCGCGAAGACGCGGTCGTCGATCTCATCGCGCTCGAAGCCGAGTGCTTGCTTCGCCGTTCCGTACGAGAATCCGGCGCGCGCGAGTCGAGCGAGATCACGCTGACGCTCGGTCTCGGCCTTCTCTGGGAGTCGGTAGGGCCCAAGCCGCCGGCGACGCACATACCGGCACGCGGCAAGCAGCTCGCCGCCGTCAGAGTGTTCAGCGAGGGCACGATCGACCATGTCGCGCTCAGCCCCTTTCTGCGCGAGCTTGCCGCGAATGGCCCGCTCTGAGTCCCCTCGCCTGCGCAGTGCGTCGACCTTTCCGCGTACGTAGCGCCAGTCATCGAGCAGCTGCGACCGCTCGAGCCGGTCGAGCAGCGCATCGACCGACGCAACGACCTCATCGCGGTCGCCGCCATGCTCGGCCAGTCCCCGTTCCACGCGTTCCATCAGCTTTCGACGCAGGTGATGACGCGTCGTGAACCAGCGCTCTAGGTACCAGAGTGCGACGCGCTCGAGGTAGGCGGGGGTGGGTTTACGGGGACGGCGACGACGCATGCACCGCGCATAATGGCCCACCCAGCCTCGCGCACTCGGTTACACGCGGCCCGTGAGCCTCTTCGACCTGGAGCTGTCCTCTTCCGTGACCACCTCGGTCCCGATCGAGGTCGTGCGCGCGACCTTCGAGGACACCGCCAGCTGGCCAGCCTGGTGTTCGGCCGTGGTGTCCGTGGACGCGGTGCCCTCGGCGTGGAAGAGTGGAGAGCGCCTCAGTTACGTGCTCTCCAGCCTCTCCGAAGTCGCCTTCGACGTCCGCCTGACCGTGGTCGACCCGAGCCAGATCGCGTGGACCTCGCGCAAAGGACCGATTGTCGGCACCCGCACTTGGCGCTTCGACACCGATGAGCGCGGTACGCACATCACCGACACCAAGCTCTTCCAGAGCACCTGGCTGCCACTACGCCTGCTGTATCCCCGGCCGGTCATTCGTCGCATGAGCGCGCAGTGGCTCGCCGACCTCGTGGCCGAAGCCACCCGGAGATCCGCATGATCCGCCTGCAAGACATCACCGTTGGATTTGCCGGCGTCTCGCTGCTCGAGGATGCGAGCTGGCACGTTCGTCAGGGCGCCCACCTCGGACTCGTCGGTCGAAACGGCACCGGCAAGACCACCCTATTGCGCGTGATGGCCGGTGAGCTCACCCCAGACCACGGCAAGGTGCTACTGCGCGGCAACATGCGCGTCGGCTGGCTTCCACAGCACACCGTCGCTGCCTCCAAGCAGTCGGTCTGGAAGGAGGCGTCCTCCAAGATGGACCGCCTGCACGCCCTCAAGCGCCGCCTCGACAAGACGCAGGCCGCAGCCGAATCCGGAGACGCCCACGCCGTCGCACGACTTGCAGAAGACACCGAGGCCTTCGCCCACGCGGGCGGCTACCGCGTCGACGAGAAGATCGGCGAGGTGCTGCACGGGCTCGGCTTTGGCGCCGATACCTGGCACCGCCCCTGCGACAGCTTCTCGGGTGGATGGCAGATGCGCATCGCGCTCGCTCGGTTGCTGCTGTCCGAGCCCGATGTCGCCCTTCTCGACGAGCCCACAAACCACCTGGACCTACCCACGCGGAGCTGGCTGGCGCGGTACCTGGCGCGCGCCGAGTTCGCCTTCGTCGTGGTCAGCCATGACCGCCACCTGCTCGACCATGCGGTCAACGGCATCGCCGAGGTCCGACACAAGCAACTCGCCACTTACTCGGGCAACTTCACCAAGTTCCTCGCAGAGCGCGACCTGCGCGATGCACAGCACGACGCCGCCTTCGAGAAGCAGAAGGTCGAGATCGCCCGACTCGAGCGCTTCGTCGAGCGCTTCGGCGCCAAGGCCACCAAGGCCGCCCAGGCCCGCAGCCGAGTGAAGCGACTCGACAAAATGGAGCGCTTGGAGGCGCCGCGGAAGTCCAGGTTGCCCCGCTATAAGCTTCCCCCCGCCCCCGAGGCCGACCACACCGCCATGAAGCTCGTCGACGCCACGGTCGGCTTCGGGGACGGTCCCGCCATTCTGACCAAGGTCAACTTCCAGCTCGACCGCGGCATGCGCATCGCCCTGCTCGGCCCGAATGGCTGCGGCAAGTCGACACTGCTGAAGGCCATGGCCGGTCAGCTTCCGCTGCGGGAAGGGCGTCGGGTGCCCGGCGGCCGGCTGCGCATGGGCGTGTTCGACCAAGACGTCGCTTCGCGGCTTCCAGAAGAGATGACACCGCTGACCAGTATCGCCGAGGCCGCACCGCTTGTAGAGCCCGAGCGCATCCGTGCGGTGCTCGGGGCCCTCGGTCTGTCGGGCAACGGCGCCTTGCGACAGATGTCAGAGCTCTCCGGCGGCGAGCGGGCTCGCGTCGTGCTCGCGAGTCTCTCGATCCGGTCGCATACTGCGCTCCTGCTGGACGAACCCACCAACCACCTCGACGCCGAGACCGTCGAGGTACTGGTCCGCGCCCTCGCCGACTTCGAAGGCGCGATGCTGTTCGTCTCGCACGACCGCTACGTGGTCGAGGCCCTCGCCACCCACGTCGGTCTCGTTCGCGACGGCGGCGTGGAGCTGTTCGAAGGCGTTCGTCCCGAGCACTTCGAGTTCCAGAGCCCTGGGGCTGCGAAGAAGGAGAAGAGCGGTGGTGACGACTACGCCGACCGCAAGCGGAAAGCTCGGGAGCGCGAGCGCCTCGCCAAGAGTGTCACCAAGATCGAGGCCGCCATCGCGTCCGCAGAGGAACGCCTCGCCGTCGCGGAGACTGCACTCGCCGAGGTCGGCCACGACTACGCCAAGGCCGCCGAGGCCGATGCAGCCTGCAGGGCCATCAACGAGGAGATCGACGGATTGATGAGCCAGTGGGAAGACGCCAGCGCCGCCCTCGAAGAGGACTAGCGCCAGAACCGCGAGACTGCCGTGATGCCGACACCACAGGCGCCGGCGCCAGACTAGCGGCGGGCCTTCTTCATGGCCGAAGCCAGGAAGTGGTTGATGCTCGGAAGGTCCTCGTCGAGAGCGCGGGCGCGACCCAGATCATCGACGGCCTTCTTGAAGTCCTTGGTCTGGTAGAAGCACAGACCGCGGCGGTAGTAGGCCATCGGGTGCTGTGAATCGAGGCGCAAGGCGAGGTCGAGGTAGCTGACCGCCTTCGCGTAGTCCTTCTTGTGCGAGTAGAGCTCGCCCATGAGCACCTGGGGCTCGGCACTGCGCGGCATGATCTCCTCACCGATGAGGAAGTCGCTGACGGCGCGGCTGTAGTCGCCCATGTCCATGAACAGGCGTCCGCGGGCCAAGCGGAGCTCGCCGTTTCGCGAGTCGCCATCGAGCGCATCGGAGTAGTAGGCGGCCGCATCGGAGACGCTGCCTTGGTCAAGCTCGTTCTTGGCCTGGGCGACAAAGGCGTCGATCACCTCTTGGGAGGGGCCCTCGGGAACCGGGGCGGGAGGCTCAGGGGGAAGCTCGGGCTCGGGCTCGGCTTCTTCCTCTTCCTCTTCTTCTTCCTCGTACTCTTCGTAGTCGTCTTCTTCGAGGGAGAGGGCAAAGCCACCCTCGGAGTCGTAGTCGTGCTCATCCTCGTCGGGAGCGGCCTCGACAGCGATCTCTTCTTCTTCTTCGGGAGCCAGGATGCGGGCGCCCCCTTGCTCGGCGTTCAGCTGAACGGCCGCGGAACTCGGCCGCTCGGCGAACTCCTTGACCTGCGGAGGCGCCGCGGCGGCACGCTCTTCGTAGAAGCGTTCCATCGGGCTCTCGTCGGTGTCTTCGTCGGGCGGAAGCTCACCGGGATCCGTCTGTTCGGGCTCTTCTCCTTCCTCGTCATCGAAGGCTTCGGGACCCACGAGGTCGAAGTGGTCCTCTTCGATGTTCGCCATGAGGCGCTGCGCCTCTTCGGCACCCATCACCAGCGTCGACTCGTCATCGTCGTCGTCGAATCCAACCGGAATCGCACCGCGCTGGAACATCTCGGTGGCGGGCTCATCGTCGTCGTCCACGAATCCACTGGCGAGTGAATCCGCACCCTCGGACTCATCCTCGAGCGGAACGAGGGAGTCACTGCCGAGCTCGACAAGGCCGTCGTCGACGGGCTCGAGCTCGACTGGATCGAGCTCCACGGGTTCAATGCTTACGGGCTCGATCTCGACGGGGTCGAGGTCCACGGGCTCGAGCTCGACGGGGTCCAGTTCAACCGGCTCCACATCGATCGGCGCGAGGTCCACGGGCTCGACCTCAACGGGATCGGCTTCCACCGGCGCGAGGTCGTCCGCACCGAGCTCGACGGGCGCTGCCGCTTGACGAGCCGGAGGTGCCGCAGCGGGAGCCGCCGAGGCGGTGCCGAGCGCAAAGGCGAGCAGTTCCTCGGTCGAGGCCCCTGCCGCGCGTCCGGCGGTCATCACGCCCTCGGAGTAGCCCGAGCGAATCAGCAGTTCATCGGAGCGCTCGCGTGCGCGCAGACCAATGGCCAGGCCATCGCTGAAGCCCAGGGTGAGACCGATCGCGCCGGCCACGTTGGTCTCGGCGGTGTTCAGCACGACCAGCAGGTCGCGCAGTGCATGCGTCGCGTCACTCATCGGGACCTCACTCGGCCGCTCTTGATGCTTGCCGCCAACCGCTCGAGATTCGAAATCAAGGCGTCGCGTCGCGCGACCGCCACGTTCACACGTGCCTCGACAGCCTGAACCACGCTGTCATCCTCGCCGCGCGCCTCGAGCTGAAGCATGGCGGCGTGTAGCGCCGTCGCCTCGCGCTCGGCCCCGACGAGGTCCTCGGCAATACGCTTCATGGCAGCCGCAGTGGCCAGCACCTCGGAGGCGGGCTTCTCGATCGACTCGAAGTCGGCGCCATCGGACAATTCGCCGACCACGCGATCGACGCGACGACCCAACGTCGCGGCGACTTCCTCGGTGAGAGCAGAGACGCGCTCCGCTGCAGATCCGGACATTCAGAGACTCCCATCCGGTCGAGCCGGCCAAGTGACGGACGACCGTACCACCTGCAGAAAAGCGAGGTCAACGCGCCCCAGCTGCAGCTTTCGGAGGCGTCCCAGCCATCCGCGAACGGCGCTGTCATGCGCCCTCGGAGCCGCCCTGCCTCGAAAGGCACCCGCGCCGTCTGCAAGACCCCCGTTCTAGTCCTTCAGATCGTGGCGCTTAAGCATGCGGGCAACCGTCTTTCGGTCCACACCGGCCAATCGAGCGGCCTTGGAGAGGTTGTGATCCGAGCGCTCGAGCAGGTCCTCGAGATAGGTCCGTTCGAATGCCTCCATCAGCTGATCCCGAGCGACCTTCAGGCTCACCTCAGCGGTCGGAATCGAGACCCGAGTGCCTGCAGCCGGAGTCGGCTCCTGTCCGCCGCCCTCACGCAGTGCATGGGGGAGCGCTTCGAGCGCGATCGAGTCCCCCTCCGAGAACGGAATCGCGCGCAACAGCACATTCTTGAGCTCGCGAATGTTCCCAGGCCAGTGCCACTCCATGAACGCGCGCTCGACCTCGGGATCGAGGTGACGCACATTGTGCGGAAACGGCGCAACCTCGAGAAGGTGCTTCACGAGTAGCTGAAAGTCCTCTGCGATGCGGTCGCGCAGAGGCGGCAACGGAACTTCAACCACCGCCAGCCGGTAGTAGAGGTCCTGGCGAAAGCGGCCGGCCTCGACCTCGGCCCGCAGATCGCGGTTGGTAGCCGCGACCACGCGTACATCGACAGGTCGCACCTTTCGATCGCCGACCCGGCGAACCTCGCGCTGCTCGAGCACGCGAAGCAGCGCGGGTTGAAGCTCGAGGGGCAGCTCACCAAGCTCATCGATGAAGATCGTGCCGCCGTGGGCCTGCTCGAACACCCCCGCCCGTGGGGCAACTGCGCCGGTAAACGCGCCGCGCTCGTGCCCAAACAGCTCGGACTCCACGAGGTTTCGGGCCACCGCGCCACAGTCGAAGACCACGAACGGACCAGTGCGTCGACGCGAGCGTCCGTGTACCGCGCGGCTGACCAGTTCCTTCCCGGTGCCCGTCTCGCCCGTGACCAGCACGGTGAGGTCCGTCTGGGCCACACGCTCGAGCACAGAGAACACTTCACGCATCGCGACGGACTCGCCGACAAGACCCTCGAACTGCGTGTCGTCCGCGGGCACGATGTCCACGACCTCCTCGAGAGGCGTGAACTCGACATCGGTCTTTCCGACCTTGAAGGTGCGCTGCTCTCCCAGGTAGACCTCACGCACCCGGACCGGGCCCACGAAGGTGCCGTTGGTCGACCCCAGATCGCGAAGCACGATGCCCTCGGGGGCGCGCACGATCTCGGCGTGCTTTCGACTGACAGTGTCATCGGTCAGCTGCAGGTGGTTCCCGCTCTGGGCACCGATGCGGAGCACGGGGTGATCACTCTCGACCGACCGACCCTTGTCGGGCCCCGAGCTGATGGTCAGGCGAATACGACGAAGGTGCAGCCGCCGCGGGCGGTCGCTGCCTCCGATGACACTGGTGATCTCACTGGCCATGCGTGATGAGGCCTCCGGCGCGCAGTCTACTCGATCCGCCATCGTAGCCAGGTGACGATGCCGTCCCGGGGCTAGGACTCCTGCGTCGACAAGGCACGCAAGCGCTTGAGAATGCGCTGAATCGACCGTCGGTCCATCTGCGACGCTCGTGCCGCCTGCGAGATGTTGCCGTCGTGCTCCTCGAGCAGCTGACTCACGTACTTGAGCTGAAAGGCATCGAGCCACTGTCGTCTGGCCTCGATGTACGGCAGGTCGGTGCGCACTTTCGGAGCATCTACCGTGAGCGAGGGCATCACCGGCACGGGCCCGCGGAGCTGCGGCGGCAGATCGGCCATCGTCACGCGCGGCCCACTCGACAGCGCGACCAGATAGTGCGCCACGTTCTTCAGCTCACGGACATTGCCTGGCCACGGCCAGCGGCGAAGGTGGGCACGCACCGCCGACTCGAGGCGAGGTGGACGACGCCCGATCCGTTCACCTTCTGCTTCGAGGAAGGCGTCGAGCAGAAGTCCGATGTCTTGGGTGCGCTCGCGAAGCGGCGGAAGGCGCAGCTCCACGACGCCAAGGCGGTGGTAGAGGTCGCGCCGGAAACGCCCAGCATGGACCTCCTGGGACAGGTCTTTCCAGGTCGCCGCAATCACGCGAATGTCGGCCTTGCGCTGGCCCTGACCGCCGACGGGACGGAAGGTGCCCTCTTGAAGCAGTCGAAGCAGACGTGTCTGCACCTCGAGTGGAAGCTCGGCGACTTCATCGAGAAAGAAGGTTCCGCCCTGCGCGGCCGCGATCAAGCCGTCGCGACGACGATCGGCGCCGGTGAACGCCCCGCGTTCGTGACCAAAGAGCTCGCTCTCGACCAAGGTCGGCGAGATTGCCGCGCAGTCGACGGGCACGAACGCTCCAGCGCGGCCAGACGCCTCGTGAAGCACCTGTGCGGCCACCTCCTTCCCGGTCCCGGTCTCGCCGATCAGCAACACCGGCAGAGGAGTCTGGGCCACCGCCACCAACCGATCCCGCAGGACACGAACCGCAGGACTTTCGCCTAGAAACTGCACGAACGCACCATACCAGTCGTCAACGCCGCCCCGCATGACGCCAGCGTCCGCTGACGATGGGGACGCCACCGTTCGATGCCGGATCTCGCATCACATAGACCCAAGCCGGCACCGGTCTGACGCCGATCGACACGGGGTGCACGGCCCGTTGATAGAGCCCCTGCCCCACGCCCTCGTAGGCGTCTAGAACCGTGAGCATGGCGGGGTCACGTAGCTCGACCAGCTCACCGTGTACCACCTGGTCGCCACCCCAACGGAGTGCCGGATATCCTGGTGGCATTCGAAACAGCTCGCCACGGATAGTGGCCTTGCGTCGCGAGCAACCGGCAAGCAAGCCTCCCTGTCCGCCGCCCTCCATGAGGGTGCCGTAGACGAATAGGGGCCTCACAGGTCCTCCACCGGCTCGACGGCGGCGATCCAAGTGGCCATCGCTTCAACCAGCGGCTCGAGGCGCGCGGCGAGCTCCATTTCCTCCGCCTCTCGGCGCAGCTGACCAAAGAAGGCCTCGGCCAAGACGATGTTGTCGCCGGTTCGGGTGCACACCCCGATGGTCTCGAGCAAGTCGAGGAGGCGCGCCGGCTCGAGTCCACCCGTGCGGCGGCGACACGGCAGCCAGCCCTGGGAGAGGGCGAACGCATCCAAGACCCGCAGATAGCCGCCGATCGACTTGCGCTTGCGGCGCACCACCCAGCCGCCGTGCCACTGCGTCACCGACACCGGAACCGACTGACGGCGATGCAGTAGGAGAATTGCGGTGAGCATGGCCACGTAAGGCGACGAGGCGAGCAGCCGCACCCGCAGGCTGCGCGTGTCCGGAACACTGCGCGGGAGTGCCTCTCCAGGCGCCAGCAAGCCCGAGTGCACCGACGTCGCGCGCTGGGCAAGGTCGGGCACGCCGACCCGCGACCCCGTGCGGGCTTGGCGAAGCACCTTGTTCACCAGCGAGATGCCGCCCTGCAGCTGCACCAAGGACGGAGGCAGCGCGACAATCAGCCCTTCCGCCTCCCAGTTGTCGATGAAGTGACCTTCGCGCCGGAGCACACTCTCTTCACCCGGCCGAGCCACCGGAAAGGACGTGAGCGAGCGGTCCATGAGCACCCGGTCGAGCTCGTCGTGGAGGTCCTCCGGGGCCACGTCCCGACCAAACAGACGGCGGTCCCAGCGGGTGTACCGGCCGAGCTCGCGGGGTGGTGGCGCATTTCCGTCTTCCAGGCGCGCGAGGATCCATGCGCGATAGCCGACATCCGAGAGCAGAATCGACGCGGTGGACTCGACCAGATCGCGACGCGAGATGGCGCTTGGGCTGACGACGAGGCGGTCCCCGACCCGGAGGGCATCCCCGCGCCGAACGGCGAGGTCGACGTAGCCACCGAGCGGAGCGGACTCGGCACCCGCATGGTCCAGCAGCGCGCGAACCTGGGGAAGCGCCAACTCACCGTAGTCGAGCAAGGCTCCGAGCACGTAGCGATACACGTCCGGGTCGTACTCCTCGCCGGAGCCAGTCGCGAGCCTTGGCGTCTCGACGAGCCGGGGGGCCATCGGCGCAAACGGAAGGCCGAGCTGGCGGTCCTTGTCTGAGCGGGTGACGCGCTTTCCAATGGCGGGCGCAATGAGGCTGCGCACCGCGGAGGCCCGTCGGCGCACCGTCGAAGCGGCGAGCTCGGGCTCTTCTCGACCCACGAGATGGGTCACATCATCGAGTTCGGGCATGCGTCCACCCGACCGACCCAAGAGCTCGCGAACAAAGGGATGAGCACGGACGACGCGGGCGTAGACCCGGGGCCGACCACTTCCTGCGTAGACGTACTCGACGCCCTCGCTGGTGAGACCAAGCTCGCCGTTTTCTTCGGCAAACCCAAGCCACAGCGCCGCTTGGACATAGTAGCGGACCGTTCGGGACTCGAGTCCGAGCGCCTCCGTGAGCCCTCGTGGGCTGCGAACGCCCTGCGCAACGAGCTCCATCAGCCGCACGAGCAACTCGGGGCTGTTGGCGTTGGGAATGCGGTGGCGCGGCGGGCTGGACATGGCCGGTGCGAGGGTAACCCAGGCCGAGACGGAACGTCGTGCACGCCCCGCGGGTCTAGGCGTGGTAGTCAGCGCCGAGGAGTTCGCTTGCACCATCTCGTTCGCCTTGTCCTGTTCGCGTTTCTCACCCTCGGCTCTGCCCGCGCCGAGGCTCCTCTGCTCTCGAACGAGGACGGAGCGACCGAGCTCGCCACGCTCGTCGACGTGCCGTGGCAGGACTTCGAAGAGGCCAAAGGTGCCGACTTCCCCGCGCTGATTGAGCACTGGCAGCGCGTCGGCGCCGCCTTCACCGAGTACTCGGCGCGCATGGCGCAAGGCGAAGACGTACTCAAGGAGTGGTCGGTGGTCGCCCCGCGCATGCTCAAGATCGGCATGCTGCTGGGACGCTCTGGCGACGCCCTGCTCGACACGCTGCCCGAAGATGACCCGTCCTTGCCGGTCCGAAAGGAGGGACTCGGCCAGATTCGCACCGGAATCGAGCGCATGTCTCAGGGCTGCTTGATGGTCCTCGTCGAGATGCCCGCCGATGTGCGCGGACCGTTTGTGCGCGACTTCGGAGAGGTACTCCCCGCCATCATCGAACAGCTCGACCCCACGTCCGCGGTGATGCTCAAGGCCCAGGCCCGCGGCGCTGCAACCCTCTTGCCCGACGCCGAAGCCGCACAGCTCGCAGGCGGCGTCGGCGAGATCGGGGAAAATCCTCCGGAACCGGGGCTCGCCGAGGGCGCGCCCGACCGACTCCTCGTCGCGCTCACCGCCGCCGGATGGCCAGGGGCGATGCAGAACGGTTGGAGCAAGCAGGTGCTCGACGTCGACTGGACCGCCCACCCCGCCAACCCGCAGACCCAGAAGGCCGACGCCTATGCACTCCTTCTCGCCGCGCATGGCTGGTTCTCAGCGCTGGGTGAGGGCCGCACGACTTCCTTGGACGAGCCCGGAGCACTACTCGATGGCGCACTGCGGGCAGGCGTAGGCGCGCTTGCAGCCGAGGATGCGATCGCAGACGTGCCGCTTCTTCGGACGTCGCTCTCGGAGTTGACGCTCCGCGCGACGGCAGCTGCCGCGCACTACCCGCCAAAAGAACGTGGGCCCCTGGTCGAAGCTCTCGAAGCGCGCCTGCCCGGCCTACTTGGTGCCCTCCCCGAAGAAGAAGCCGCTGAGCTCCACGCGGCACTCTCGGGTGTCGCAGACAAGAAGCTCGCGAAGCAACTGGGCCTCTAGTCTCCCAGGCCGCGCAGCCCCATTGCCAGCTGGGCAGCGCCCTTGAGCCACCCACCGAACCGCTCGGCGGTGCGCGGGGCTCGAATCGAGATCAACAGCTTGAGAAGGCTCTGAGCGAGCTCGGTCATCTCGAGCAAGGTGCGCATGCGATCCAGGTTCCAGCGGCTGGACTCGCCACCCGCCTGCAAACTCTCGACTTCTTCGATGGCCCCGTCGAGTGCCATGCGGGACCGCTCGAGAAGCATCCATTCCCGCGAACGCAGCACATCGGTCACCGTGGGCCAGACGTCCATCACAGCTTCGTAAGGGGCATTTCGGTGATCGTCGACGGGCTTCGCAAGGCCAAACCCAACGAGCTCAGACACCGCCCCGCTCACGAGGGACCGGCTCACGTTGAGCAGCTGCGCGATCTCGGACTGGGAGAGCGGCTCGCGATGGAGTACGAGCAGCGCCCAGATACGTCCGTGAATCGCCTTGAAGCCCCAGTACTCGATGAACCGCCCAACCTCGTCACAGACGCGCGCGATCGAGCGCTCGAGCGGCTGCGTCTTCTTGGCGGGGTTCTCGGTCAGGGACTTGGCGGACGTCACTTCACGGCTCCGTGAACAATGAGGAACTGCATCTCAGATACCGGGGCACCCGCCTCCTGTCGAGCCATTCCTCCAGTGATTTGCATCGACGCGCCTGGGGGGATACTTCGAGATTCCGTTGTTCACGGAGTTGTGAACAACCCCCGAGGTGAGCGAAGACCATGAGTCGAACGGTCTCCGAGCTGGTCGAGTCCCTGCGCAGCACAGCCGCCGATTCGGCAGCGTCCTCAAGGTCCGAGAGCAACTTCGACGGTACCCTGTTCGACGAGGTCGCACACACCCTGGAGGCGACCTTCTCAGCGAGTTTTCGCTGGTCTGACGACGAGACCGGCGAGTGCGTGCTGTGCTTCGGCCAGCGCCTGACGCCCGTCTCCGGGCCAACCCCCACGAAGGCGGGCATCGAGCATGCCGCTCCGGTCCTGGTGTTCAGCCTTCCGTTCCGAGCCTTCGGGGACGGGGGCGCCGACCTCTTCGCCGCCGGCGAGGCTGCGGGCACCTGCTTCACTCCTGAGTGGACCATCCGCCTGCACAAACGCGGCGCGGCCACCGCCTCCATCGCCCATCACCGCGGCGTGGCTCTGGCCCATCAGCCGCCGATGCGACAGGCTTACGTCGAGACGCGCAGCTCGTTTATGGGTCGGGTCGCAAAGGCCGCCGACGCCGCTCGCTTCGTTCTCAGCAAGGTCGTACTCGCGCGGGCCGAGCGCTGGTCCCGAGCCGGCATCCAGACCGACTCGGCGCTCCACCGGCGGCTGCTGCGCGCCAACCCCGGCACGATCTGCTTCTCGATGGACCTCGGTCACGGCACCCGCTTCGTCGGCGCCACCCCAGAGCGGTTGGTCTCCCTCGAAGCGGGCCTCGCCCAGTCGATGGCCTTGGCCGGCACCTCCGCTCGCGGACAGAGCGAATCGGATGACCGGGCCATTGCCAAGACCCTGTTGAACGACCCGAAGGAGCGACTCGAGCACCTGCTCGTCGTTCAGCAGGTCGAGTCGCGCCTGGCGGCCATTAGCGACAGCGTGCGTGTCGACGAGCAGCCGTCGGTCCGCAGGCTCGCATCGGTGCAGCACCTTCAGACCCGGGTCAACGCCGAGGTGAGCGGCGACCTCAGTCTCCTCGACCTCGTCGCCCGTCTGCACCCCACCCCAGCGGTGTGCGGACACCCCACCTCCCTCGCTCGGCAGTGGCTCGCCGACAGCTCTCCACTCGATCGCGGCCCCTACGCCGGCCCCGTCGGCTGGATGGAGCCGAACGGCGACGGCGATGCAGCCGTGGCCCTTCGCTGCGCCGTGATCGACGAAGACACCGTGACCGCCTTCGCCGGCGTGGGCATCGTCGCCGCCTCGGATCCGGCGCGCGAGTGGCGCGAGACCGAGCTCAAGCTCAGCGCGATGCGCGGGGCCTTGGGCGGACCGACGTCGACCCGCCGTGTGCAGAGCGCAGCCCATGTCTGAGCAAGCCGCCATCAACGTTCAGGCGGCCCGCCGTGCGGCCGATGCCATCGCCGCGAACGGCGGCAAGATCGTGCTCTCCCCTGGGGGCCGC
Organism: Pseudomonadota bacterium; assembly: GCA_023954855.1. Lineage (GTDB taxonomy): Bacteria > Myxococcota_A > UBA796 > UBA796 > M1803. The sequence continues at coordinate 25,338 of JAGSGY010000060.1, forward strand.
AGCGGCACCCTCGCGCTGGCCGTCATGGACGCCGACAGCGCATGCACGCCAAAGATGGTGCTTGACGAGCGGGCTGCAGCCTTCCTCGGGTTGGGCTGGGCCCGAGCTAGCGCTTCTCCGGTCGCCCTGCTGTGTACGTCCGGAAGCGCCGGAGCTCACTACCTGCCGGCGCTGATCGAGGCCTGGCACAGCCGCATTCCCCTTGTCGCCATCACCGCAGACCGACCGCCCGAGCTGCAAGACCGCGGTGCGCCACAGACCACGCGACAGACCTTCTTCGCGGACTTCGTTGCGGAGCGCATCGACCCAGGTCCACCGACCGATGCTGCAGGGTGGGCCGACGCCGTGAACCAGGCCTTCGCCGCGGCTCGCTCGGCCTCGCGCCCTGTGCAGCTCAACCTCCCCATGCGCGAGCCCCTCTGGCAGGCCGAAAGCACCGCTTTCATCGCGGCTACGCCGAGGAACGAACAGGAGGCGGCTCCGAAGCCGGCACACCTGCCGCCCGCATTCCTCGCGGTGGAACGCGGGCTCATCCACTGCGGCAATGACGCCGGCATCGCGCCAGAGCTGCCAGCCCTCGTGCAGGCGCTCGGCGAGACTCTCGGCTGGCCCGTGCTGACCGAGGCCGCGAGCGGTGCACGTGCCAAGGCTGCAGACGGAGCGGCGGACATCGTCGCTGCATCCGGCCAACTTCCGCCTCCGCAGGCGGTCCTGCGCTTCGGACGGGCCCCCCTGCATCGCTCCACCCGCGCATGGCTCGCTCAGGCCGAGCACACGCTGTGCGTCGACCCTCACGGGGACCTGCACCACCCCGAAGAGAACCCGGCGACGCTGCTCGAAGGCGACACCGCGGCCACCGCACGCGCCCACATCAGCGAAGGCAAGAGCGGGTGGAGAGACGAGTGGCAGGACGCACTCGAAGGCGCCTTCTCAGCCACAGACCGCGCCGCCGACGAGGGCTGGTGGGAAGGCCGCATCGCCAAGATGACAGCGAGCGCTGCACACCTCGCGGGCGCAGCACTCCAGGTCGCGAACAGCATGCCTATCCGAGACCTCGACATCTTCGGCGCATGCCAGACCCGGGTTCGTTCGAGTCGCGGGATCAACGGCATCGACGGCACCGTCGCCACGGCCACTGGTGCCGCCATCGTCCATCCGACGTGGGTGCTCATCGGCGACCTCGCCCTGCTGCACGACGCCTCGAGCCTCTCGCTCGCTCGCCAGCTCGGCGTCAGCGGCCTGCGGGTGATTGTGGTCGACAACGGCGGCGGCGGCATCTTCCATCAGCTGCCGTTCGCGGGTGCCGAGCAACAGCACTTCGAGCGCACCTTCATCACCCCGCAGCACGTCGACATCGCCGGCATTGCTCGCGCTCGCGGCCTCGAAGTCGCGGTGGTCGAAGACCCGACGGCGCTAGACACCGCCCTTGCGGGTCCCGCAGAGCTGATTCACGTCCGCGTCGACCGCGAGGTCAGCGTTCAGACCCGTCGCACCGCACGGGCGAGCGCCGTAGCCGCCATCGGGGAGGCGGCATGAGCTCGACTGCCCAGCCCACCGGCCGAAGCGCGGGCCAGACGGTGCGCGCCTGGATCAGCGCCTTGCGGCCCCCCACCCTCCTCGCCGGCGCGGCCCCGATCGCACTCGGCACGGCTCTCGCAGCCTCCGAAGGCCAGCACCGGTGGGGCATCGCCCTGGTCTGTCTCGGCACCGCACTGTCGCTCCAGATCATCTCGAACCTGGTCAACGACGTCGCCGACTTCGACCGTGGCGCCGATGGTCCCGATCGCCTTGGACCTGCCCGAGCCACCGCCACAGGCGCGCTCAGCCGCAGAGAAGTCGTGATCGGAGCTGGCGTCGCGGTCGCCCTGTCCTTGCTCGGCGGCGGATACCTCATCGCTGTCGGCGGCACGCTGTTCCTCTGGCTGGGTCTCGCCGCCATCGCCGCCGCCATTGCCTACACTGCCGGCCCGTTTCCGCTCGGCTACCACGGCCTCGGCGAGGTCGCGGTCTTCGCGTTCTTCGGCCCCATCGCCGTCGGCGGCAGCCACGCTCTGCAGGCGGGCGCCTGGTCGCCTCTCGCGCTGACGGCCGGTGCTGCGCTCGGTTCACTGGCCTCGGCAATCCTCACGGTCAACAACTTGCGCGACCGGGACGGCGATACCCGCGCCGGAAAGATGACTCTGGCCGCCAGGTTTGGCGCGCGCTTCGCCCGAGCCGAGTATGTCGGGCTCGTGGCCCTCGCCTTCGTGCTCTGCGCCATCGTCGCCGTCACCCAGCAGCAGTGGGGCTGGCTCGCGCCGCTCCTCTGCACGCCCCTCGCCATCCGCGAGACCCTCGGCGTTCTGCGTGAAGACGGACGGGCACTCAATGCCCGCCTCGCCGGGACCGCACGGGTCGAGATGCTCTTTGCCGTGTTGCTCAGCGTGGGGGTGATGCTGTGACCCAGCTCGCCGAACACCGCACCACGCCGTGGCGCCTGCCGCTTCAGAGCCCGGTTGGCGGCCGCAAGGAGCGCGAGGGTTGGCACACCCATCTCGTCAGCATGACCGGCGTCGAGGGCATCGGCGAGCACGCCCCCTGGTCACCGTCGCCTCCCGCACCCTGCCCGATCATGCTCGGCGCGCCGGTGTCCCTCTCCACCGGTGACTCCGCTTGGGACATGGCAGCCCTCGACCTGATCAGTCGCGAGCGCGGCGTCCCGGCGGCAGCCGCCCTCTGTGAGACGCCCGCGGATCGCGTCGCCGCCCACGCACTCGTGCACGATGTGGCCTCGGCCGTCGCGGCGGTGGCGGATGGCTTCACGCTGCTGAAGCTGAAGATCGGCAATCTCGTCCCCGAAGAGCTGCGCCGCGTCGAGCTGATCGCCGCGGCCGTGCCCGACGCCTACCTCCGTCTCGATGTGAACGGCCAGTGGGACCCATGGGATGCCCACAGCTACGTGCGACAGCTCGCGAGCCCCCAGATCGACTGGATTGAGCAGCCCACCGCGAAGCCGATGGATCTACGCGATCTGGGCGTGCGCATCGCCTGGGACGAGAGCCTGCGCTCCGAAGACTGGGCGTGCGCCCTGCGCGTCGGCGACGTCGCCGTCATCAAGCCAAGCTGGCACGGCGGTCCGGTCACCGCGCGCATCGCCGGAGAAGCGGCACTCTCCGCCGGTCTCGACGTCTGCGTCACCTCGGTGCTCGGCTCGGCGGTCGACCGGTGGTGCGCCCTACACACTGCGCTGTCCTTGCATGGCGAGGTCTCCGTCGGGCTTGCGGGTCCGGCCGATGCCCACATTCCCGAGGCCGAGCGAGGCTTCTTCACCTTGCCGACCACGCCGGGGGTGTGCCCATGACGGCCATTCCCCACCCCATTGCCAGCGCGGATCGCCAGGATCCTCACCGCACCGCCTTCTTCGACAGCGACGGTCGGCCGCTAGCGACCTGGCGAGAGGTGCGTGAGCAGGTGTCCCGCCGCGCCGGCTCGATCGCCGACATGGACGACATCGCTGCGATCGACGTGGGACGAGGCTTCGACTCAGTGCTCGACCTGTTCGCCGCCACCTGGGCAGGCGTCCTCGCAACCCCGACGGTCGAAGGCCCCGAGGCCGCTGCCCGCCGCGCCATCGCCGACGCCGAGCTCTGCACCACGAGCGACGGTCCCGCACTCGCCGAGCCCATGCTTCGCCTCGAGGCCTTGCTGTTCCGCGTCCTCAGCAGCGGAAGTACCGGAGAGCCCACCCCTACCGACCTGAGCGTCGCCCAGCTGCTGTTCAGCGCCATGGGCGCGATGGTTCGCCTCGGCCACGACCCCGAAGACCGCTGGCTCTGCTGCCTTCCCCTGATGCACATCGGCGGACTGAGCATTCTGATGCGGGCCGCGTGGGCCGGGACCAGTGTCGAGCTGCACCCGCGCTTCGACGTGCAGGCCGTGGCCGCAGCCACCGGGCGCTGCACGCTGCTCTCGCTCACCGCCCCGATGCTCTCGGAGCTGCTCGCCGCGGGCGCAAAGCCCGGCAAGCTCCGCGCCGTCCTCGTGGGTGGTGGACCGGTGAGTGAAGACCTTCGACAAGCCGCCTGGGCCGCAGGATTCCCGGTCTGCACGACCTGGGGCATGACCGAGAGCGCCGCCCAGCTGTGCACCCGGGCACCGCACGACCAACGGGAGGGCCCCGACTGCGGGCCTCCGCATGTCTTTGCCCGCGTTCGCGTGCAGGATGAGCGGCTGGTGGTCGACGGCCCTATCGTCGGCACCCCACTCGTCACCGCAGACCGCGGTCGGGTCGACGAGGACGGCAGAATCACCGTGCTCGGCCGCAGCGACCTGACCATCCTCTCCGGCGGGGCGAACATCGACCCCGTCGAGATCGAGGAACGCCTCGAAGCCCACCCCTCGGTGCGCGAAGCCGCCGTCGTCGCCACGCCCGACCCCAAGTGGGGTGAGCGGCCCGTCGCTTTCATCGTGCTCGAGCGCGACGTCGACGATGACGCCCTGCGCAGCTGGTGCCGCACGGAGCTCAAGCCCTACAAGACCCCCGACGCCTTCCACCGCATCGGTGCGCTGCCCCGCTCCCCGCTCGGAAAGGTTCGTCGGACCGCGCTCAGCTCACAGCTCGGGAAGCTCGAGTCCCGCACCGCCGAGGCCGTCGAGGTAGTCGGCAGAGAACTCCGCCGGCCGGTGGGTTTTCGGGTCGAGGAAGACGTGAACCAGGCGAACGGTGGCCCGAAGAACCCCGTCGTCCACGCCGACGATGGCGGACTCGAAGGTCAAGGACCGCGCCGAGCGCTCGGCAACGCTGACCTCGACCCGAAGGCGCTCTCCCATCCGCATGGGGCGCTTGAAATCGGCTTCGGCGTGCACGAGCGGGGTGATGAAGCGAGCGGCCGAGAAGGCCTCCTCGATGTCACCGAACGCGGCGCCGAGCAGCTCCTCGTATCCGACGTGCGCGTAGTCGAACGCACACGCGAAGAAGGCGATGCCGGCCCGGTCCACATCGCGAAAACGAACCGTCACTTCGGTGTCGAAGCCCATGTCAGCGCCCCCGCATCGTCGGAGAGGGCAGCGGACGTCGGCCGAGCGACACATCTACATCTGAATGGGGATGCACAGCACTCCCTGGAGGACTTCGAGTCATGAACGAACCTACCACGGCACCGGTCGTACTCCAGCCGCTTGCTGCAGCCAGTCGGCGCGCGGGTCTAGGTGAGCTGGCCGACCGCCTTCTCGCGATGCGGGACTGGGTCGGCGACGAGCTGATCGCCCTCGAGCGCACCCTGCTCGAGCTCGGTGGCGACGATGTGGCTTGGTCCGCCGCTCGCCACCTGCTGCACCAGCCTGGCAAGCGCATCCGCCCCCTCTGCACCCTGCTCGCCTCCCGCCTGGGATCGCCCAGTGACGGTGTGGTGGGCGTGGCTCTGGCCGGCGAGCTGGTTCACACCGCAACGCTACTGCACGACGATGTGATCGACCTCGGCGAGCTCCGCCGTGGGGCCCCCGCATCGCGCATGGTCTACGGAAACTCCGCCAGCGTGCTCGCGGGTGACCACCTGCTGGTTCAGGCGCTGAAGGCGGCTCGCAAGGGTCCGCCGGCCGTCTGCGACGAGCTCATCGACGTCATCGGCAAGATGGTCACCGCCGAAGCCGTCCAGCTCAACCGACGGGGCGTCTTCGACGCGGACGCAGACCACTACTGGGGCGTCATCGACGGAAAGACTGCGGCGCTCTTTGAGTGGGCACTGCGGGCTGGAGGCCATCTCGGGGGCCTGAACGCCGAACAGGTCGACGCACTCGGCACCGCCGGCGTGCACCTCGGCATCTGCTTTCAGCTCGTCGACGACGCCATCGACTTCAGCGCCAGCGACGACCTTGGCAAGCTGCCCTTCGCCGACCTGCGCGAGGGCAAGTCGACCTACCCGCTGCTCATCGCCTCCGAGCGCGATCCGAGCCTGTTGCCACGCATTCAGGCGGTGGCCAACGGCGACGAGATCACCGACGACCTGCTCGCCGCCATCGCCGCCACGGACGCCCTGAGCGCGACTCGTGATCGCGCCGCACAGGCCGCCGACCGGGCCCGGGAGGCCTTGCGCACTCTGCCCGAAGGCCGGGCTCGCCTCGGCCTCATCGATCTCGTCAACGGCGCGGAGAGGAGAACCCGATGAACCCCCGTGAGCTGCAGCTCGCACCCGATGCGAACGTCCACGCGGTCGAGAGCGCGGCACGGGCGTTCGGGCTGTGGACCACGCGCTTGCAAGGCTCTGACGGGCACACCGCGGCCCTCGAGATCCAGAGCCACAGCCAGTGGGTCGACCCGAGCGAGCTCGCAACGATCCCCGGCGTCTCGAGAGTGCTTGGCACGACGTCCGGCCACCCGCGCGTCGACTCCCTCAAGGGGCAGCAGACCACCATCGGCGATGCCGTGTTTGGCGCGGCGCCGGTTCTGATTGCCGGGCCGTGCAGCGTCGACAGCCCAGAGCAAGTGCACGCCTGCGCAGCCATGGCCAGGGCCGCTGGAGCGACCGTGCTCCGCGGAGGGGCCTACAAGCCGCGCACGTCGCCATACAGCTTCGATGGCACGGGCCTCGAGGGCCTCGGCTGGCTGCGCGACGCCGCGGACGCCCACGGTCTCGCCGTCGTCACCGAAGTCATGAGCGAGCGCCGTGTCGACGCGGTCGCCGAGGTCGCGGATCTGATGCAAGTCGGCTCCCGGAACATGCAGAACTTCGCCCTGCTCGACGAGGTCGGTCGCGCCGCGAAGCCCGTGCTGCTCAAGCGCGGGGTGGCCTCGTCCGTGAAGGAGTGGCTGCTCTCGGCCGAGCGACTGCTGGTCGCGGGTGCGCCCACGGTGGTGCTCTGTGAGCGCGGCATCCGCGGGGATGATGGAACGACCCGCAACCTGCTCGATCTTGGCGCGGTGGCCCTGTTGAAGCGGGTCCACGGACTCAACATTGTCGTCGATCCCTCGCATGCGATTGGACGTCGGGACCTCATCGGCGACCTCGCCGCCGCCGCCCTGGCCTGCGGAGCCGACGGCCTGATGATCGAGATTCATCCGGACCCAGCGTCCGCGCGCTGCGACGGTCCACAAGCCCTCGGCGATGCCGAGCTCGAGCGCGTCGGTGCGCTGATCGCTGCAGATCCCCGCTCTACCAGCGTCCCGTCGCGGTGACCTCGATGATGAGGTCGAGCCACACGCTGTAGTGCAGGTTGCCGTCAGTGAGGGTTCCCTCCACGGGGAAGTCGGTGTTTCCCGTGTTCAGCACACCGGTCACCACCTCACCGTCGACGGTGCCCTCGAAGGTCGCGTACTCGGCGATGCACGGCTCGAGCGTCTCGCCAAACAAGCGGTCGCCCTCGCGCAGGTGCGGCATCGGGACCACGCACTGCACGCGACCTGACGCGAGAATCCAAGCGTTCACCGGCATGGCGCCGGCCCAAGGATCGACCGTCACCGGCTCGCTATCCGCCGTGTCCTCGACGACATCGGCCGTGCAGCCGACGAGCAACCCCAGCGCGAGCCACCTCACGCTTGCACCGGCTCCGTACAGATGTACACGAAGGCGGGCGGCAGGTTCTTCCACGCCGTGCGCGACATGGTCACCGAGCCAAAGCGCTGGTTCAGCTCTCCGCGAAGCTTCTGTGCCTTGGGCATGAGGTGCGCGCCCAAGTAGTTGAACGTCACGAAGCGACCATCCGGCTTGAGCACCTGGACCACCGCATCGAGAGCGGAGCGCTGCACCTCGGGCGGCCAGAGCGTCCATGGAAGGCCGCTGATCACCCGGTCGACTTCGGGGTGCCCCCACTCTTCGCACAGACGCGGCAGCTCCTGGGCGTAGGCCTCGACCACCCTGACATCGGGCATGGCCTCGCGAAGCGGCCCGGCCAGATCGGCGTTGGGCTCAAGCGCGAGCAGCGGAACCTCTGGCGCCCACTCCCGAATCGCCCGGGTAATCGGCCCGGTACCCGCGCCAAGCTCAACGACTACCTGACCCGCACTCAGGTCGGCGGACTCGCACATGCGGTCCGAGAGGTCCTTGCCGGAGGGTGCGACCGAGCCGGTGCGATTGGGGTCGCGAAAGAACTCGCGAAGAAAGACCAAAGAGTCACTCATGCGGCTCACTAACCGGGTCATCCGCGGTGAACGAGAATCGGTACAGCTCCTCGTCTGCGAACAGCTCGATGTGCCCCATGCCGCTCACGCGTAGGCGCAGTCCATACGGTCCAGCGGCGGGCTCGATCCACGGTGAGCCCGCGCCCACAATGGCATCCATCACCACATCGTCGCGGGTTGAGGCGAACACCATGCCGTCGGTGAGTCCCACGAGAAGCGGCGGGCCCTGCAGCGGGCTGATCCGAAGGTGGTTCTCATGAATCTCGGTGTACGGGACGTCGATGCGGCGCAGCCCCCGGAACAGGAGGCGCCTCGCCTTCTTCGCGGTTGCAGGACGCTCGAGCGGCACCGCCAACGCCCAGTGCTTGTCCTTCGAGAAGGCCACGACCGAGCCGCGGGCCACACGCACACGCCGAGGCAGCATGCCGAGCACCGAGAACGCCGTCACAAAGGCCTGCTCGTCGAGGGTCGCGACCGCGAATGCGCTCTCACGTAGGGTTCCGTGAAGCTGGAAGGCCGAGTCAAAGACATGCACGGAGTGGGCGGCGACGTCGGGGCCCTCCCCTTCACCGTCGAGCACTGCGCTCACGAGTGGAGAGCTCGCGAGGTCGACGCTGCCGACCATCGGCACGTCCCAGCTCGTGAACTGAAAGCCGACCACCGCGCCTGAGAGCGCATCGGGGATGCTCGGTACAGCGGAGGCCACCATCGCCCCCGCACAGCCCGCATCGCTCTGCTCTTTGAGGGCTCGGACCGACAAGGTGGTCGCATCGCCTCCGACCGCGAACGGCTGAAAAGGCTCGTGTCCACCGACCGTGTCTGTGCCGATGTCCGAC
>JAGSGY010000064.1 GCA_023954855.1 Pseudomonadota bacterium
ACAGTGGCGCATTGCGGAGAGTGGCACTCTCCGAGACGGAAGCTGAGACCGCTTGCGGCATCGAGCACGAAAAAGCCCCGACGTCCGGTGGAGGTCGAGGCTTGGTGCGATAGCGCTAGGAGCTGCTTCTACACCCTGCCTCCGACCATGGGCCGGCTGCGCATGCCGTCATTCTTCGCGGCGTGCACGCACATCATCGGCGCGGTCATGAGGACCGGTCGATGGGCAGTGGCGCTGGCGAAGAGACAAGACACGAGGTGTGCTCCGTTTGATATTCGCAGCTTAGTGAGTGTTCATTGACGCGTCAATGAACTTTCTCGAACTTTGTCTCGCGGGTCTGAGTCCCGGGACTCTACTCGGACTTGCGGAGGGCGGCGATCAGCGGCTCGGGGTCCTTCTGAAGGCCTTCGAGCTTCGCGTCGATGCGGCCGTCGCGGTCGAGCACGGTGATGATCGAGCTGTGGTTCATCTCACCGTCGTCGAGCGAGCGGTACTGAATCCCGAGCACGGCGGCGATTTCGCGCACGTGGAACTCTTCGGTTCGGGTCAGCGTCCATCGACGGGTGTCGACGTTGTAGCGCTCCTGCGCCTCGGTCAGCGCTTCGGGGGTGTCGCGCTTCGGGTCGAGGCTGACGAGCAGGACCCGCAGTTCTGCGCGCTCTTCTTCGGTGAGCTTGGCCTCGAGCGACTGGATGTCGGCGACGAGCATCGGACAGGCCATCGGGCAGCTCGCGTAGAACATGCTGATCAGCGTCGGGTGGCCTCGGTGAGTGTCGAGTCCAAGGGCGCCTGCGTCGGCGCCGACGAGCGGGGCTTCGAGCTGGTAGACCGAGTCTGCCGGGAGGGGAGCGCTCATGTCGTAGGCCACCACTGGGGCGGCGGGCTCGTCGACGACCGCAGGGGCGCAGGCAAGCAGTGCGAGAAGGGCGAGGGTCATGGGGTGACTCCATCGGCGGCGCAGCGGAATCCGAGCTGGGCCGTGGTGTACGTGCCCTGCAGCGAGCTGCGGAACGCGATGCGCATGAAGCGCGCGTAGTCTCGAACGTCGGTGGCCGACAGCGTGCCCGAGCCACAGAAGCGGAGCTCGTCCTCGTCGCCACCCTCGCGTCCGTCGGTGCCAAACAGGGTGTTGTTGAAGTCCTCCACCCACTCCCAGACCACACCGTGTTGGTCGTGCACACCCCAGAGGTTCGGCATGCCTTGGCCGACGTTGGGCGGGTCATCAGAGCCAGGCTTGGCGTACCAGGACAAGATCTGCCCCAGCCAGGCATCGTCCTGGGTGGCGTCGTAGGAGGTCTCGGATGCGCGGGCGACGTACTCCCACTCGTCTTCGGTCGGAAGGCGCTTGCCCTCGGCCGCACAATAGGCGCGCGCTGCAAACCAGCTGACCTCGGTGACGGGTCCGTTTGGCCTGCCACCCGGGTCGGTGGGGGTTGCCCAGGACGAGAGGTAAGCACGCTCAGCAAAAAGCGCCGCGACCTGACCGCGTTGCCACTTGGGCTGTGCAGTCACGAACGCGGCGAACTCAGCACGCGTCACCGGCGTGGCGTCGATTTGAAACGAGGCGACGTCGGTGACGGGTTGCTCCGGGTCAGGCGGGTAGAGGGGGAGGTACTTCCCACCCTCGATGGGCACCAAGGGCGCCGCAGCCGCTAGACCCAGGAGCAGGGCGATCAATGGGCGGCACCTGCCGGGGCCTTGCTCGTGGCGCGAACGCCGGCGACGTCAGAGGCCGAGATGGCCGCACCTTCGTTGCCCCAGCTGTTGGTGACGTAGGTCAGGATGTTCGCGACCTCGTCATCGTTGAGCTGGCTCATGGGCGGCATCACGGAGTTGTAGTCCTCTCCGTTCACCTTTACGGGACCGCTGAGTCCGTTGAGCACGATGCCAATCGAGCGCTTGCCGTCGGCCATCAGGTAGTCGGAGCCGGCGAGGGGCGGGAAGACGCCCTTCACACCGGTGCCGTCGGCCTGGTGACAGGTCGAGCAGGTGCCGGCGAACAGGGCCTTGCCGGCCTCGATCTGCTGGGCCTTGGTCAGGCTTCCCGCAGCGGCGGCCGCGCTGGCCTCTGCGATGGGAGCCGAGGAAGCGGCCTTGTCGGCGAGGTAGACGCTGTCGACTTCCTTGCCCGAGTAGATGTCGAGGGCATCGTCGCCGTCGACCTTCAGCATGCCGAGTGCGCCCTTGTTGAAGGCGCGGAAGATGCTGTGGTCCACCAGGATGTAGGTGCCGGGTGCTTCGACGTAGAACTCGAGCATGGTCGCGCCGCCGGCGGGAACGAGCGTGGTCTGCACGTTCTCTTGGGCGAAGGTGCCGCCCTCGGTGTAGACCTTGTCGAAGATCTCGCCGATGACATGGAAGCTCGAGACCAGGTTCGGTCCGCCGTTTCCGACGTACAGGCGCACGGTCTCACCGACCTCGGCCGTGATGGCGTTGTCGCCAACGAGGGCGCCTTCGCTACCGTTGAAGAGCACGTAGGTGGCGTTCTCTTCGATGGCCTTCTGCATGTCGAACGGCTGCAGACCCTTCTCGCGGTACTTGCCGACCGTGTAGAAGTCGCCCTGCATGACGTAGTACTCGCGGTCGACCTTGGGCAGACCCTCGGGCGGCTCGACGAGAATCAAGCCGTACATGCCGTTCGCGATGTGCATGCCGACCGGCGCGGTGGCGCAGTGGTAGACGTACAGGCCCGCGTTGAGCGCCTTGAAGCTGAACTGCGACGCGTGGCCAGGGGCCGTGAACGAGCTGGCAGCGCCGCCGCCAGGTCCCGTCACCGCGTGCAGGTCGATGTTGTGAGGCATCTTGTTGTCGGGGTGGTTCTGCAGGTGGAACTCGACGGTGTCGCCCTGACGAATTCGAATGAACTTGCCTGGGACCTCTCCACCGAAGGTCCAGAAGGTGTAGTCGACGCCCTCAGAGATGGGCATCACCTTCTCGACGACCTCGAGCTCCACCACGACCTTGGCCGGTGCCGTGCGGTTCGTGGGTGCGGGGACGTTGGGTGCGTTGGTGAGCTCCGCCTGAATAGGCTCGCCGACGGGCGGTCCGAAGTCGCCGGCCTTGGAGCCACCGGTGGTCGGTGCCTCGGTCGGAGCGAGGGCGGTGGGGGCCGGAGCGCCGCAGCCCAGGGCTAGCGCGAGCAGCGGCGTGAAGAAGTAACGGGACATGAGCGACCTCCGATCAGAACTTGAATGTGGCGACGGTCTTGAGCTCCCACGGAATGCCTTCAGCGTCGGCGCCGCCGACCATCAGGTTCTCCGCCGCGGTTCCGGGAAGGAACACGCCGCCCATTGCAATGAGGATCGGGCCGCCTGCGCCCTCATCTTTCTTGGCTGGTAGGACCCACTTCGCGCGCAGGTCGATCTCTTGTCCGAGGTCCGAGGCACCTTCACCCGTGGGGGCACCGGCGGCGTCGAAGGCCTGAACCGGTGTGGTGGCCAGCAGGTACGTGTAGCTGGCGTCGAGCGTGAAGCCCTTGGCCGGCGTGATTGCGTAGCGCCCCTGGATGGCGGTGGTGTTCTCGAGCTCGCGGTAGCCGCGCGAGACCGGCGAGCCGAGTCCCTGCGGGGTGATGCCCTCGATGTCGGGCATGACCGAGTCTTCCCAGACGAAGGTCAGCGGGAAGAAGCCCATGGTCTGGATGCGCGACAGGTTGCCGGCGCCGCCGGTCTTGTCGGCGTCACCCGAGCCCATGCCGAACATGGCGCCGATCTTCATCGGAACGCCGCCGTCGAACTTCTGGTCGAGGGTGAGGTAGCTGTTGTAGCCGAACAGCGTGCCGTTGTTGATGTCGAGGATTCCACCGGCGTAGTTGGTGTTGTCCACATCGTCGCGTCCGGAGAGGACGGCAGCTTCGACCGAGTAGAGCAGGCCCTTACCCACATCGAACTTGCCGTCGGCGGCGACTCCAGCTGCGAAGGCGGAGCTGATGTTCGGGGTGTGCCGCGACCGGAACGTGCCCAGGTCGTTGGGAATCACCGACCAGTCATCCTGTGCGGAGCGGTCCATGTAGTAGATGGCGTACAGCTCGATGTCGTGGTTCTCGTTCGGCTCGATGTTGCCGACGAGGCTGAACAGATCGGCGTCTGCCCACTGGCCCTTGTCCGACATCACCAGGCCGCGGGGAAGGGTGCGTGCACCGAGGCCCTCACCGACCTTGGCCCACCAGGCCTGAACGGTCAGGCCGTCCGTCGGCTTGGCTTCGACCTGAATGCCGTCGTAGTCCATGTCGAGAATGAGCTTGTGGCCCACTCCGAAGTACTGACGTCCGAGCCGGACCTGCAAGGGGAACGAGGTCGGCAGGTTGACGTAGCCATAGGCCAGGTCGACGTGCAGCCCGTAGTGGGTGCCCTTGTTTCCGAACATGACGTCGGCGTTGTAGGCGGACCCGGTGGTCGGGTTGCCGTCGGCATCGACGCCGGCGGTGGCCGTGGCGTTTGGCTCGTTGTCGACGCCCCACCAGCCCTGGGCCAGGTCCATGCGAGCCAGCACACCATAGGTGGGGCGCTTCGCCTCGGCGGTGAGCCGTAGCATCTGGACGGTGTACGCCGCGTCATCGAGGGGGTGGTCCGTGCCGAGCATGAAGTTCTGCTGGGTCAGGCCCCACACGGTGTACAGCCCCTTCAGGCTGAACTCCGTCGGCGTCTTCTTGTTCTTCTTCTTAGGAGCGGGGGCCGGCTCCTCGGCCACGGCGACCGGCTTGGTCACCGGGGCGGGGGCGGGCTCGGTCTTCTCGACAGCGGGCGCTGCGGTCTTTTCGACCTCAGGCGCGGCTTCCTCTTTGGCGACGGCAGGCTCAGCAGTCTTATCGACATCGGGGGCCGCTTCGGTCGCATCGCCCTCGGTCTTGTCGACCGCAGGGGTTTCGGGGGTGGAGGCCGCGGGCTCTTCTTGGGCCACGGCGTCAGGGGTCATAGGCGCGGCGAGGGCCGCGGTGATCAGTACAGAGAGCAGGCTCGGCATGATTCCTCCGCGCTCCGTCAAGCAAGGGTCGTGCCACTGTCAAATCCCGTCATTTCGCGCTTCGGCGGGCTTGCCGCCTGTGCGGAATTTCCCTGCGTGTCATTTTGAGAACAAAATCGCTGTTTAATGGCCTTCAAGCGCCTTTTTAGGTTGGATGCCAAAATGGCACGAGAGCGAACGCTGTTGGGAAGCCGGCTTTGAAGCGGTAGAATTTGCGAATTTGTCGTATTGGATCAGCCGCCTGGGTCAAATCACCCAAGTCGGGCCGGAGGGGTGCTTCTAATCGGCATCTTCTCGCGATCGAGACATGGCACCCGTTTTGCAGACAGCCCGACCATGAAGCGACTCCTACCTCTGCTCCTGCTCCTCACATCAGCCATTGGCTGTGAGCGCGGCTTTGTCGATTCCCGTCGGGAGTTCGGCCCAGCGGTGCCCGAGGATGCGCGTGCCCACCCCGTCGAGATTCACTCTCCGACGACCCTCGGCGTGGCGGACACTCCGCTGCTCGACGCCAAGGGACGCCCGATTGGTGTGGCGTGTGAGACCTGCCACGGTCCGACGCCCGACCTGAGTTGGGCGGCCGAGCCAGACCGTCCCGAGGCCTTCCATGAAGCGGTCGACCTTCGCCACGGTGAGCTGACCTGCAATCACTGCCACGACGCAGAAGATCGCACCAAGCTGCACCTCGCCGATGGAACACCTCTCGAGGTGAAGGACGCGATGACGCTGTGTGCCCAGTGCCACGGCGTGCAGTACCGCGACTACACCCACGGAAGCCACGGCGGCATGAACGGCCACTGGGACCTCAACCGGGGACCTCGCGACCGCAACCACTGTGTCGACTGCCACGCCCCGCACACCCCCGCGTACGGCCAGGTGCTCCCCGTGCATCCGCCGCGGGACCGCTACCTCGAGGTCGTCGAGCATGACGCACCCGATCACTCCGCGAAGGAGGCTCACTGATGTCTGATCCCAGCCGTCGCACCATGCTCAAGGGTGCGGGAGCCACGCTCGGCGCAGCAGCCTTTGCTCGCGCAGTCGCTCCGATCACAGAGTGGACCAACGACCTCTCCGTCGAGGGCTTCCTGCAGAAGCACTACAAGGAGCTCACGGTCGAAGACATGTCCGCCGTCCTCGCACGCATCGAGCGTGAGACCGAGGAACAGTACGGCGCGAAGGTCAGTGTCGAGGATGTGCGCCCCACACCCGGGGTTCAGTTCGCCTACGCGCTGAACTTGTCGGTGTGCATTGGCTGCCGCCGCTGCGCGAAGGCCTGTCACGAAGAGAACAACCACGACCGGGCGACGAACAACTCGTACATCCGCGTTCTCGAAATGACGAACGGCAGCCTGAACCTCGAGCACGGTACGGTCACCTACGACCACGCCGTGCCCGCACCCGGCAAGTTCTACATGCCGGTGCAGTGCCACCAGTGCGACAACGCACCCTGCGTGCGCGTCTGTCCCGTCGAGGCCACCTGGAAAGAGTCCGACGGCATCGTCGTCGTCGACTACGACTGGTGCATCGGCTGCCGCTACTGCGAAGCGGCGTGCCCTTACCACGCTCGCCGGTTCAACTGGAGCAAGCCGGAGATTCCGGCCGACGAGATCAACCCCGACCAGGCGTACCTCTCGAACCGCATCCGTCCTCAGGGCGTGATGGAGAAGTGCACCTTCTGCCTGCATCGTACGCGTCGCGGCAAGCTTCCCGCTTGTCTCGAAGCCTGTCCGACCGGCGCTCGCGTCTTTGGCAACCTCGCGGATCCCGATAGCGAGATCCGTTGGGTGCTCGAGAACAAGCGCGTGTTCGTCCTCAAAGAAGACCTCGGCACTCAGCCGCGCTTCTTCTACTTCTTCGACGAATAGGAGCCTCCGTGTCTACCCCATCTTCGGAGCAAGAAGTCCACGAACACGGCGTGACCGAAGCCGTCATCTCCTACCCCCAGTTCCTCTGGAAGGCTCTGGGCGTGGCGACCGACGGAAACGCGCTGTTCTACGTGTGGATGACGGCCCTCACTGCGGTCTGGCTCGTCGGCATCAACGCCTTCGCGCACCAGATTGTGCAGGGCCAGGGCCTGACGGCCATGACCGACCACGTGTCCTGGGGCATGTACATCGGCAACTTCACCTTCGCGGTCGGCCTCGCTGCCGGCGCCGTGATGATGGTGATTCCGGCGTACCTCTACCATGACGAAGACATGCACGATGTCGTCATCGTCGGCGAGATCCTCGCCATTGCGGCCGTCGCCGTGGCGCTGGCCTTCGTCAACGTCGACATCGGTCGCATCGACCGGCTCTGGCACATCATCCCGTTCATCGGGCGCTTCAACTTCCCGGTGTCGATGCTGACCTGGGACATCATCGTGCTCCCCGGGTACTTCCTCATCAACCTGCATGTGGTCGGATACCTGCTCTACATGCGCTTTCTGGGGCGCAAGCCAAACCCGAAGTGGTACATCCCGGTCGTGCTGCTCTCCATCGTGTGGGCCGTCTCGATTCACACGGTGACCGCGTTCCTCTACAGCGGCCTCGGTGGTCGTCCGTTCTGGAACTCCGCGATTCTGGCCCCGCGCTTCGTCGTCTCGGCCTTCGTCTCGGGACCCGCGTTCATCGTGCTGGCGCTGCAGATTGTGCGTCGCTTCTCCGACTTCTACGTCGGCCACAAGCCCATCGTCACGCTGATCAACATCCTGCGCATCACCGCGGTGGTCAACCTGTTCCTGGTCGGCGCCGAGGTGTTCACCGAGTTCTACACCGGTGGCAGCCACGTCGCGGCAGCCGAGTACCTGTACTTCGGACTGCACGGTAAGAACGCGCTCGTCCCCTGGATTTGGACTGCGGTGGTCTGCAACGTCGTCGCTGCCGGCATCTTCCTCACGGTAGACCCGCGCAAGAACCTCTGGATTATCGACGTCGCCTGCGTGATGACGCTCTTCGGCCTGTGGGTCGAGAAGGGCCTTGGCCTCATCGTTCCCGGCTTCGTGCCGAGCACGCTGCACGAGGTCGTCGAGTACCTGCCCAACGCGCTCGAGTGGAAGATCTCCCTCGGCATCTGGGCGCTCGGGCTCATCATCTTCACCCTCGGCCTGAAGATCGCCGTCGCCGTGTTCACCGGCACCATGCACGTGGATGCCGCCCATGACGCAGGGGAGGTCTAGATGCCCATCGTCAGTGCTGTTCTCTACACTCGCGAAGACAAGCGCACGGACCTGATGAAGGACCTGCGCGCCGATACCCGCATTGATGTCGGGACCATCTGGGCAGACCGTGTGCCCGTGGTCGTCGATACGCCCGACCGAACTCAAGACAAGGCCGTCTGGCGGCGTCTTGAGCATCACCCCGACGTGCTCCGCGTTGAGCTCGTGTTCGCCGATTTCAGCGATGTCCACCAGGAGGTCTCGTGACCACCGACCGCCGTTCCTTTCTCAAGCTCGCTGCTCTGACCGCTGCCACCACGGCGGCGTCCACCGCCGGTGCCTCCTCGGGAATCGACCCCGCGCTCGCGAAGCGCATGGGTCCCGGAGTGCGCTGGGACAAGGCACCCTGTCGCTTCTGCGGCACGGGCTGTCACGTCCAGGTTGGCGTGCAGAACAACAAGGTCGTCGCCATTGCCGGTGACGTCCACGCAGACGTGAACAAGGGCCTTCTCTGCATGAAGGGCTACCACGTCGGCCTGATTCTGTACGGCGAGGACCGGCTCACCAAGCCGCTGCTTCGCAAGAATGGCGAGCTCACCCCCGTCTCCTGGGATGAGGCGCTCGACGTCATCGCCGACCGGGTCGAGCTCGATCCCAAGGGCTTTGCCTTCTACGGCAGTGGTCAGTGGACCATCCCCGAGGGCTACGCGGCCCAGAAGTTCATGAAGGGTGGCATCGCGTCGAACCACATCGACCCGAACGCGCGCCTGTGCATGGCCTCCGCCGTGACCGGTTTCATCGCGACCTACGGCGTGGACGAGCCGAACGGCTGCTACCAGGACCTCGATGATTGCGACGTGATCATCACCTGGGGCAACAACCCCGCCGAGATGCACCCGGTGCTGTTCTCGCGCTTCATGGACCGTCGCTCCCGCGGCGAGAAGATCACCCTGATCGACATGTCGACGCGTCGCACCCGGACCAGCGCCCATGCGGACCACTTCCTGCGCTTCAACCCGCAGAGTGACCTCGCGATTGCCAACGGCATCCTGCACTTGCTCCTGCGCAACGACAGCTGGGACAAGGACTTCGTCGAGAAGCACGTCAACTTCCGCGCGCTCGAGGCCGACAAGCCTTCGCTCAAGGGCGAGGCGATGGACTTCGAGGCCTGGAAGACGGCGCTGGACCCCTACACCCCAGAGTACGTCTCCGAGATCTCGGGCGTGTCGGTCGAAGACCTGCACATGCTTGCGGACCTCTTCGGTGACCGCGACAAGAAGATCACCAGCCTGTGGTGCATGGGTGCGAACCAGCACACCCGCGGCACGGCGATGAACTGCCTGATTCACGGTGTGCACCTGTTCTCGGGTCACATCGGTCGTCCCGGCGACAACCCCACATCGCTGACCGGTCAGCCCTCGGCGTGTGGCACCGCTCGCGAAGTCGGAACCCTGGCTCACGCGCTGCCCGGCGGACGTCTGGTCGCTAAGGAGCCGCACCGCACGCAGTCCGAGGAGTTCTGGAACGTCCCCGCAGGTCGGATCGATCCGAAGCCCGGAAAGCACACGGTCGCGATGTTCAAGTCCTGGTCGACGCCGAAGTCCGAAGAGGGCGGGAACATCCACACCATCTGGGTGCAGGTGACCAACCCGGGACAGACGCTTCCGAACCGCAACCTGCTGATGGAGCCCGGTGTCAAAGACCCCGACAAGTTCCTCATCTGCAGCGACGTCTACCCGACCGCCACCACCGAGATTGCGGACCTGGTCCTGCCCTCGTCGATGTGGGTCGAGAAGAGCGGCGTGTTCGGCAACTCCGAGCGCCGCACGCAGCAGTGGTTCAAGCAGGTCGATCCGCCGGGACAGGCGCGCGACGACTGCTGGCAGATCATCGCGGTGGCCCACAAGCTCTTCGAGCGTGGCTTCGAGGGCATGAAGGACAAGGACGGCAAGTTCCTGTTCCACATGGACAACCCGAACGGTGGCACCTTCGCGAACTGGGACTGGAATCGCTATTACGACCAGAACGTCGACGAGCACCTCTTCGAGGAGTACCGCCAGTTCACGCGCCTGAAGCACAAGGACCTGGCTCCGTACTCCGAGTACGTGAAGACCCGCGGTCTTCGCTGGCCGGTGGTCGAGCAGCCCGACGGAACCTGGCGTGAGACGCGCTACCGCTTCGCCGAGTTCGACGACCCCTACGTCAAGCCGGGCTCTACGCACGACTTCTACCACTCCACCACGGGCGACGGCCGGGCCCAGGTCTGGTTCCGCCCTTACGAGGCGCCTCCGGAGGTTCCGGACGAGGAGTACCCGATGTGGCTGTGCACGGGTCGCGTCATCGAGCACTGGCACTCCGGCACCATGACCGGACGCGTTCCGCAGTTGCGGGGCAGCATGCCGGCCGCCTACTGCGAGATCAACCGCCAGGATGCAGCGAACCTCGGTGTCTCGAACGGAGACATGGTGGTGGTCGAGTCCCGTCGCGGAGCCGTTGAGCTCCCGGCCTGGATTGACGGTCGCGGAAGCCCACCGCCCGGAACCGTCTTCGTGCCGTTCTTCGATGAGCGCGTGAAGATCAACTTCGTCACCCTGCACGAGCACGACCCGTTCTCGAAGCAGCCCGACTACAAGAAGTGCGCCGTTCGCGTGCGCCGACTGGAGGCCTGATGTCCTCGCCGCCCGTCAATCCGCTGACGGTGTTGCTCGCGGTTGTCTTTGGCGTCTCGCTGATCGGGTTCCTTCGGGGCACCGACACGAACGACTACGACTTCGAGACGCCGCTGCGGGACCTCGCCGAGGGCGACCACGGGGTTGTGAGACCTGCCGTTCCCTACTGGGAAATGCGCAACTCTCCCCGCGGAGATGGTCCGGTGCTCGCCGCTGACCTCGCCGCGCTCGA
Organism: Pseudomonadota bacterium; assembly: GCA_023954855.1. Classification (GTDB taxonomy): domain Bacteria; phylum Myxococcota_A; class UBA796; order UBA796; genus M1803. The sequence continues at coordinate 11,000 of JAGSGY010000064.1, forward strand.
GGGTGCGGTGCCGTCGCGGACGGATGCCGTCGACCTGACCGGGACCTCCAAGCGTGAGGCCCTGGCCGATCGCGCCGAGCATCGCGCTTACTTCGGAGCCCCGCCGGTGATTCCTCACCCCGTTCGTCAGCAGACCGAAGCCGAGTGCAAGGCCTGCCACGAGAACGGCGTGCGCATCAGCGGTCACCAGGCGCCTCCGTACCCGCACGAGGCCTACGTGAGCTGCACGCAGTGTCACGCGATGGCCGAGCCCGCCCTTCCCTGGGAAGAGACCACGCCGGCCGACCCGCGGGCAGTCGACAACAGCTTCCTCGGGGTCGCTTCGCCGACCGAGGGTGAGCGCTGGACTGGTGTCGCACCGCCAGTGATTCCGCATATGACCTTCATGCGCGAGCGCTGCGTGTCGTGTCATGGACCGAACGGCCGCGATGCCATGAAGTCCACGCACCCCGACCGTCAGAGCTGCGAGCAGTGTCACGCTGCCGATGCGAGCATCGAGCAGCGGCCGGGGGGACGATGAGTGTCTCGCGGCGCGAGCTGTTGTTCGGGCGTCTCTTCGGAGAGCCCGAGGAGCCCGCGCCAAAGGACGCGTTCTACCCGACCGCGGAAGTGAACGACGTGCTCGCGCGTGCCCGCCGCCGAGCGCCGTGGGAGCAGTCCGCTGTGGCGCCTGTTGCCGAGGGCCACAAGGCGCGCATCCTCGTGTTCGAGTGCCTGGCCTACCGCGGTAGTTCGTGCATGAGCTGCCATGAGCGATGCCCGGTTCCAGGCGCATTGACGCTCGACGCTCAGATGCGTCCGACGGTTCAGGGTGACGCTTGCACCGGTTGCGGCGACTGTGTCGCGGCCTGCCCCTCGCCGAGCCTGGCGATTGCCGTAGGACCCGAGGCCTCATGAGTGAAGAACCCGAGTTTCAGCTGCCAGAGCTCCAAGACACCATGCTCGACGCGGGAACGCTCCAGCAGCTGGTGCACGATCTGACCACCTGCACGACTGTGCTCGACGTGCTGCTCAAGGGCGGGCCGATGGCGCGCACCGATGCCAAGCGCGTCTCACTTGCCGATGCGGTCGACCAGCTTCAGGCTGGCGCGGTGTTTGGTGTGCAGGTTCGCTATCGCTGGGAAGAGGCCGAGTGGCGCGACACGCTGATGCGCACCCCCGGCGGTATTCGTCTCGTTCGCATGCGAATGCCCGACTTCGCATGACGGTCTTCGCCACGGGCTTTCGACCATTCTTCTTGGTCGCGGCGCTGTGGGCGGTGGTCGCTCCCGGCCTGTGGGTCGCCGCGCTCGAGGGCAAGTTCGAGCTCGCGAGCGCGCTGGCACCGCTGAGCTGGCACATCCACGAGATGGTCTTCGGCTTCACCGGAGCCGTGATTGCCGGCTTTCTGCTCACGGCGGTGCGCAACTGGACCAAGCGGCCCACGGCGTCTGGCGTGTGGCTCGCCGGCCTGGTCGTGCTCTGGCTTGTGGGTCGGCTGCAGACCTTCGTCGATCTTGGCGCCGTGGGTTTGGCGCTCGATCTTGCGTTCTTTCCCGCGGTGGCGGTGGCGATTGGACTTCCGCTCTGCGCCACCGCGAACCGGCGCAATGCCGTCTTTCCGCTGCTGTTGCTGCTGCTAGGTGTGGCCGATGCCGGTCTTCACGCTGGTTGGCTCACCCCGCAGATCATCGGTCGGCTCGGCGTCGACATCATCACGCTGATTGTGGTGATCATCGGCGGACGCATCATCCCGATGTTCACGAAGAACGCGCTTTCTGGCGTCACGCTGTGGCGTGATGGACTGGTCGAGCAGGCCTCGGTCGTGCTCATCGTCGGCTTGCTCATCGCCGATGGCCTGGGCGTCTGGGCCGGGCCACTGGCGCTCGCCGCCGGACTGGTGCACCTGGTGCGCTTGTCGGGATGGGGTGGCCTGGCCACCCTGCGGGCGCCGATTCTCTGGGTACTGCACGTCGGCTACCTGTGGGTGGCGCTTGCGCTGGTGCTTCGAGGGGCGGGAGACCTGTTCCTAACTGTGCCGCCGAGCACGGCGACGCACCTGCTCACTGTCGGCGGCATCGGGTCGCTCACGCTGGGCATGATGAGCCGCGTCGCCCTCGGGCACACGGGCCGCAAGCTCGAGGTCGCGCGCTCCGTCACACTTGGCTTCGGTCTGGTCTCCGTCGCCACAGTCCTGCGCGCGGGCTGGGGAACGGCCTCGAGCAATGTCGGCTGGCTGCACGGTGCGGCCGGTGCGTTCTCGCTCGCATTTCTTCTCTACGTCGTGGTGTACACGCCGATCTTGCTCGGGCCCCGGGCAGACGGGAGGCCGGGATGAGTCGGCACTACAAGGGACAGCGCGGACTCCGAATCGCTGCGCGGACCGTGCACTTAGGGGCCATGGCCTTCGTGCTGGTGCCCGGCCTCGCCGGGGCCCCGATCTCTGCTGAAGCGGTGTCGCTGGTGATGCTGAGCGGGGGCGCGCTCGTGGGCGACGACCTGTACCGCTATGGCGTCGATCTGATCCGCTACCTGCAGTTCTGGGCGGTGGTCGTGAAGCTGGTGCTGCTGCTCGTCGCGCTGTCGTTACCAGCGTGGGGCGGGCAGGCGGTGCTGTTTGCGCTCGTGATCGGCTCGGTGATCAGCCATGCGCCCGGACGCATTCGCCAGGCGGCGCTGATCGGTGCGCCCGGACCTTGCGCGACTCGTGCTTGTAAGAAGAGCACCGAGCCGAGCGGCGAGCTCACTCGATAACGGCGGGGCGACCCTTGCTGAGCAGGGGCTTGACCGGTGGCGTGACCCCCATGCGGAACCACTCGGGCTCGCCAGAGCCGAGCAGTCCGACGCGAAGTCCCGTGTCGGGGTCGACGTCCTTCTGCACCAGCAGCACAGGCATCGGAAGCTCGGGCGCCGGGTAAGCGAGGGCGAGGGGGGCGAGCGATGCGGCGACCGGTGCTGCGCCGCGTCCTCCGGAGATGCCGAGGCGAGTGGCGTCGTCCTTGCCGAGCCAGACGACGGTGACGACGCCGTCTGCGTGGCCGGCGTACCAGGCGTCTGCGGCGGTGCTTCCCGTCTTGCCGATCACATCGACGCCCACAGCATCGGCGCGCGTCGCCGTTCCGCGGTCCACCACGTCCTCCATCACCGAGTGCACGAGTCTGGCGCCTGTGGCCGATGCGGCGCGGGTCGAGCCTCCGTTGTTCTTGTGAAGCAGGGCCCCGCGCGGCTTCTCGACGCGCGACACCAGCACCGGCTCATGGGCCCGTCCGTCGAGGAACACGGTGTAGGCGCTGGCGAGCTCGATGGGGGTGACTTCCACGGTCCCGAGCACCACGCTGGCAGGCGCGCTCTCGGGGATCGGCAGGCCTGCCCAAGCCATGCGCTCGGCGATGGCGTCGGTTCCGCAGACCTGACCGATGCGTGCGAAGGGCCGGTTGTAAGAGTGCACGAGCGCATCGCGCAGGGTGGTGGGGCCGTGGTCCTTGTGGTCGTAGTTGTCGGGCGACCACACGCCGGTGGGCAGGTCGAGTGCGAAGGCGCTGTCCGAGAAGTGGGTGCGCAGATGCAGCGGGCCGTGCACACCGCAGCGCTCCACGGCCTCGAGGGCGACGAAGGGCTTGGCGGTGGAGCCGGGCTGGCGCCTGGCGATGCCGGCGCGGTCGAAGTGATCGGGGCTGCGGGGGTCGCCGCCGACGTAGGCCCGCACCGCGCCGGACGTGGCATCGACCATGACCACGGCGCCTTGAACACCGTCGAAGTCGCGCAGGCGCCGGGAGAGCGCGCGCTCGGCGGCCTGCTGGGCGAGGGGATCGAGCGTGGTCTCGACGCGGATGCCGAGTCCTCGGTCGAGGCGGTCCTTGGCCACCGCGTCGAGGGTGGGGCGAAGCGCCGCGAGAACCGAAGGGGAGGCCTCGGGGGAGGGGGCTTGCTTCTTCACGCCGAGGCCGCGTTTCTGTGCGATGCCGATCTCGGTCTCGGTAGCCCACCCGAGCTCCTGCATGCGAGTCAGTGCGTGGTCGCGGCGCTTCTTGCAGGCGTCGGGATGGCGGACCGGACTCAGTCCGTTCGGACCTTGCAGCACCGCGGCGAGGGCGGCGGCCTGGTCGAGACTCAGGTCGGCTGCCGAGGTCGAGAAGTACGCCTCGGCCGCGGCACCCAGTCCGTACACACCCACGCCATCGATGTGGCCGTAGTAGACGGTGTTCAGGTAGGCCTCGAGGATCTCTTCCTTCGAGTACTCGGCTTCCAGCGCGAGGGCGCGCAGGGCTTCGGAGGCCTTGCGGTCCAGGGTGCGCTTTGGCGTCAGGTCCCGGTTCTTCACCAGCTGCTGAGTGAGGGTGCTGCCCCCCTGCGAGACCTGGCCTCCGCGCACGTTCTCGAACAAGGCCCGGGCGATGGAGATGCCGTCGACGCCGACGTGATCGAAGAAGCGGTGGTCTTCGAGCGCCAGGAGCGGCTGCCACACATGGTCGGGAAGCTCGTCGAGGGAAATGGGGATGCGGCGGGCGCGCGTCTCGGTCAGCGACTCGGCGATCAGCTCGGGTTCGAGTACATCTCCGGCGCCACCCAGGCGGCCGGTCTTGTCGTTGCCATTGCGGGTGCCCACCGCGTCGCCGCTCGCGAAGTCGATGCCGATCAGTGCAGCCGGCCACTCGACTCCATCGTGGCGAAATGCGCGGCGATAGACCCAGAAGGTGTCTCGGCCATAGAAGTACTCGCCCGGACTTGCCGGGCGCTGCTTGACCCGGGTGTAGTCCAGGCGCTCGAGCCGCTCGAGCAGCTGCATCTCCTCCACGGACCGGCCCTCGGCCAGGGTGTAGGGGGCGCTGTACACACGGACTTCGGAGCGTCCGGGGTCGGTGAGCCCGGAGGCGAGTGCGGTGGCGAGCAGGAGCGAGAGCATGGTCTGTCTTCAGACGTTTGGCGGCCGTGCGCCATTTCATTTGCTGTCAGCGAGCCTGCGGGCAGGCCTCGATCGACGCGATCCACTCGGTGATCAGGGCGATTCCATCGGGGTCGGTGTGCAGCCCGAACGGGGCCATGCGCTGCTCGGCGTCGGTGGAGAGTCGCCAGACCAGGCTCGAGTCGTCGGGGCTTCCGGGCGAGAGGCGCAGGGCCGGGGACGAGGTCCCTGCGAAGTACTGGTTCGGCGTGTCGCAGGTTCGCGTGTCCGCCAACGACTGCTCGAATCGCAGGTCCATGTCGATGTCGACGGCCCAGCCAGCGGGGCGGTGGCAGTGCGCGCAGTTGGTGTGTAGGTAGCTGCGGGCGCGCTCGTCGAGGGTGCCTTCACCCTGCGGGTCGACCAGTGGATGATCCGAGACGAAGTCGCCGATGCCCCAGGTCCGCCAAAGGTCGAGCTGTTCGACTTGCTCACCGTCGACGCAGATCGAGCGGGTCAGCTGGGCCCTGCTCACGCCGAGCAGGGGCTGGTCAGCGCCGTGGCAATAGCTGCAGTCCGCTGACGAGGGCACGGCCCAAGCGCCGTCGGGGAGAACGACGCGCGCGCCGGTGGTGTTGAGCTCGGCGACGGCACCGTCCCAGACATAGGTCACGTAGCGGTGCTCGAGGCCCTCACGGCGGATCACGCGGGTCTCGATCGGGACGCCAGCGCGGGCAAAGTGCTTGAAGAGCACCGCGCCGTCGGGGAGGGCGAGCTGGTCGTTGCTCTCGGTCACCGCCGAGCCCGTGGGCAGCATCAAGAAGCGCTGCTTGTCCGCAGAGTCCGAGAATAGAGGCGCGGCCACGTCGTAGGGGATGAGCTCGGGTGCGGGCTCCAGAAGGCCCTCGGACAGGCTGAAGCATCCTGTCGCCGCGAGCTCCTCGGGCAGCTCACCAGAGAAGGCCTCGATGCAGGAGGCGGCGTCGAGGTCAGGGCTCGTGAAGCAGGCGGCGGGGTCTTCCGGCGTCGGACACCCTGAGCAGAACAGCCACCCGAAGGTGGCTGCAGCGCGCGCGATCTTGGGCAAGTTACTCGCCGAAGCTGCGTGCGAACAGGTCGGTGATCGCCGCCCGACCTTCGTCGGTCAGGTAGCGGGTGCCGGTGCCCGTGAAGTGGATCGAGGTGATGAGCGGCTGTCCGGCCACCCAAGCCTGTCCGTCCCAGCGGAACCAGCCGACCTGGTCTTGGTCGTAGACCCAGAGGCTCTTGTTCCACATGCGAGCGAGCTCGACGGACCAGCCGGTACCGCCGACCACCGTGCCGTCGTCTTGGATTTGACCCACGACGAAGACCTGCTGGCTGCGCGACACCATGTGCCAGAGCGTCTGGAGAACACGACGAATCAGGCTGCCCTCGGAGTACGTCCGGTTTAGGCGGCGTGACACGTAGACGAGGCTGACGTCGCCGGCAGCAAGCTCCCTCGGCGAGAGCTCGTAGCGGCCGCGGCTGCGAACCTGCTTGTGACCCTCGAAGGTGAAGTTCACCTCGTGAACGCCCCAGTCCTCACAGGCCTCGCCGAACGCGGCTTCCGCGCCATTGGCGCCGCCGGAGTACAGCGTGCACTCGGAGGAGCGGGGAGTGTGAGCGGGACGGGCGACAGGAGCCGACTCTTCACCGACGACCAGCATGGTCTCCGGATCGAGGCTGGCGTCGAGGGTGCGATCCTCGGCGCCGTGCTCCTTGAGCGTGATGCTCACGGAGCGTCCGTCGGCCTTCAGCTGTAGGGCGACGGTCGCGTGCTCCCAGATGCTGTCGGACATGACGCCATCTGAGGTGCGGAGCGTCATCCACACCGGCACGCCGACCTTGCGGCCAAGGGCCTTGAGGCCGTCCATGCACGATGCGGCGGTGTCGGGCTCGAGGCCGTCGACCACCAGCAGCTTCGGCGTGAAGTGCGCCACTTCCTTGAGCATGCGCAGGTTCTCGGTCAGGTGCTGGACCGAGAACTCGCGGTTTGCATAGGAGTGGATCATGCGGTGGCGCTCTGCGGCGACCATCGACCCGGCGCGGTCACGCACCTGGCCGGCGTTCGCCAGTCCGCCGAAGATCTCGTCGTAGTAGGAGCGCACATGCTCGACGCTGTCGCGAAGGGCCACGTGCATCACGCCACGGTCGTCGAGGAGCGCATCGAGTGCGAGGTGCACCAGAAGCGCGCTCTTACCGACTCCGGCACGGGAGACGACGACACCGACCTGCCCGGGGGCAAGGTCACTGTCGAGGGCTGCCGCTAGAAGGCGTGCGGGACTACGTGGGTCGATGTCGTTGGCCATGTTGTGCTCCGAAGAAGGAATCTAGCGATTCTTCTTCTCTTCCTCGTACTTGGCCATCAGGTCGTCCTGGACACCCTTCGGGGCAGGCTCGTACTTGGCGAACTCCATCGAGAACTCAGCCTTGCCCTGCGTCGCGGAGCGAAGCGCGGTCGAGTAGCCGAACATCTCGGCGAGCGGGACCTCGGTCTCGACGCGGCTGAACCCGTCATCCTCGGACGAGCCGATGATGATGCCGCGACGCTGCATGATGGTTCCGACGATGTTGCCGTGGAACTCAGCGGGGCCCTCGATGTCGACGCGCATGATCGGCTCGAGCACGACGGGCTTGGCCCGGCCGTAGTTCTCGCGCCAGGCGCCGCGAGCGGCTTCCTGGAACGCGATGTCGCTGGAGTCGACTGCGTGGAAGCCACCGTCGTTGATCAGGACACGAATGCCCGTGACCTTCACGCCGATGAGGCGGCCCTTCTCGAGCTGGCTGCGGAAGCCCTTGTCACAGCTCGGGATGTACTCGCGGGGGATGACGCCACCCTTGATCTTGTCGATGAACTCGTACTCGCCTTCCTCGAGAGGCTCGATGTAGCCCATGACCTTGCCGAACTGACCTGAACCACCCGTCTGCTTGCGGTGGGTGTACGAGAACTCGGCCCGCTGGGTGATGGTCTCGCGGTAGGCAACGCGCGGGGGCGAGACGTCGATCGGCACCTGGTACTCGCGGCGCATGCGCTCGATGTACACGTCGAGGTGCAGCTCGCCCATGCCGGCGATGATGGTGTCGCCAGTCTCTGGATCCGAGGAGACGCGGAAGGTCGGGTCTTCCTTCGAGAAGCGCTGGAGCGCCTTCGAGAGGTTCTGGGTCGCCTTCGCTTCCTTGGTGGTGATCGTGTACGAGATGACCGGATCGGGCACGAACATCGACGTCATCGTGATGTCGCTGGTGCCGTCGGTGAAGGTGTCACCGGAGTGGCAGTCGATGCCGAAGAGCGCGACGATGTCGCCGGCCTCTGCGCGATCGATGTCTTCCATGTCGTCCGAGTGCATACGGACGAGACGGCCAACCTTGACCTTCTTGTTTCCGCGGGCGTTGAAGATGTTCATGCCCTTCTCGAGCGCACCCTGGTACACGCGGAGGTAGGTGAGCTGACCGTAGCGGCCCTCTTCGAGCTTGAACGCCAGGCCGACGAAGGGCTTGGTCGAGTCGGACTCGATGATGATGTCCTTCTCCATGTCGTCTTCGAGCTTGAGACCGGCGTTCTCGACCTCGGTCGGGTTCGGCAGGTAGTCGACGACGCCGTCGAGCAGCGGCTGCACGCCACGGTTCTTGTAGGCGGAGCCCATGAACACGGGGGTCATCTGACGAGCGATGGTCGCGTCGCGGACAGCGTTCTTGATCATGGGGACCGTGACGGTCTCTTCCATCATCGCTTCCATGAGCTCATCGTTGAACATCGACGCGGCGTCGAGGAGGATCTCGCGGTACTCCTCGGCCTGCTCTTGAAGGTCGGCGGGAATCTCGCCGTAGGTGACGACCTCACCGTTGTCGCCCGAGAAGAGGATGCTGCGCATCTCGACGAGGTCGACGACGCCAGCGAGCTTGTCTTCGGCGCCGATCGGAATCTGCATCATGACGGCGTTGTGCTTGAGCTTCTCGCGAAGCTGGCCGGTGACGCGGAACGGGTTGGCACCCTGGCGGTCGAGCTTGTTGACGAAGGCGACGCGCGGAACGTTGTAGCGGCGCATCTGGCGGTCAACGGTGAGCGACTGCGACTGAACGCCGGCCACGCCGCAGAGGACGAGGATGGCGCCATCGAGAACGCGCAGAGCGCGCTCGACTTCGATGGTGAAGTCGACGTGCCCGGGGGTGTCGATGATGTTGACGTGGTAGCCGTCCCACTCGGTGTAGGTGGCGGCCGACTGGATGGTGATGCCGCGCTCGCGCTCCAGCTCCATCGAGTCCATGGTCGCACCGACGCCGTCCTTTCCGCGGACTTCGTGAATCGCGTGGATTCGGTCGGTGTAGAACAGGATGCGCTCGGTCAGCGTGGTCTTGCCCGAGTCAATGTGGGCGCTGATACCGATGTTGCGAACGGTGTTGATATCGAAGGACACGGCCCCTCCGGGGGTTTCTCATGGAGACGGATGACGGGCGCAGGTAGCTTCCTTACGGCCGTCCGGCAACCGTTGTTCGAGAGCGAAACACGCGATCGTCACGCAGGGAGCGATGCAACGGGGACTTTCAGTGTTTGAGTTGTCGTGGTAGACCACGCCCTGGGAGCGGATCGATCCGGCGTCCCAAGGAGAGTCAACCCATGAAGAAGCTTGCAATCGCTGGCGGCCTGATCTTGGCGTTCGCCGCATGTGGCAGCACCGATGCCCCTGAGCCGGCGCCCGAAGAGCCCGCCGCTGAAGAGGCCGCCCCGGAGGCTGCCGCCGATGCCGAGGCCGCCGGTGAGGCCGCCGCTGAGGCCGTCGAAGGCGCTGCTGAGGCCGTCGAAGGCGCAGCTGAAGCTGCCGAGGGTGCCGCTGAGGCCGCGGGTGAGGCCGTCGAGGCCGCCGCCGCAGCTGTCGAAGCTGCACCGAAGGCCGCGCCGAAGGAAGAGACCACCGCAGGGGGCACCATGACCCGCGGCGGAACCGAGCCGGCGACGACCGAGAAGAAGCCCATGACGCGTGACGGCGGCGGAAGCGCTGCTCCGACAGGCGGAAAGGGTGCACCTATGAAGAGATGAGCGACTTGTTCGTCTCATCGTCGACGCCTCTTCGGGAACTCACCCGGAGGGGCGTCGTCTCATTTGGGGTACGCTTGCACCCCGGCCGCGGCGTCTGGTCGCTGAACCCAGGAGAACGCTTCATGTCCCGCTCCCTCGCTTTCGGTATCTCGTCTGTGGTGCTGACCTTCGCCCTTGGCTGCTCGATGGGTGATTCGGTTCCCGGCACCACGACCCCCGCATCCGTAGAGCCCACCGCCTCCGCCGAGCCGTGTTGCTGCGAGTACAAGGAAGAGGGCGCGACCCTACCTTCCTACTCCGAGATGGCGACCAGCAACTGCGAGAGCTGGGGCTATGCCTGCGTCGAAGACGCGAAGTGTGAGGCCGCTGAGGAAGCCGCTGAAGAGGCAGCAGAGGGCGAAGCCGAGGCCGAAGAGGTGGCTGAGGGCGAGGCCGAAGCCGCCGAAGAGGCTGAAGAGGCGGCTCCCGCACCGGCGCCCACCCGCGTAGTCCGCCCGACCAGCGGTAGCGTCACGAAGGGGCGCACCATGACGCGCGGCGGCGGGTCGACTCGTCCCTCCTCGGGCGGCAGCCGAAGCAGCGGAAGCAGCGGCAGCGGCAACACGATGAAGCGCTAGTGCGCGTCGGTGGTTGGCTCGCGCTATTGAGCGGCCATGCCCCGTGATCCCGCCGAGACTCGCGCACGATTCTTAGAAGCTGCGCTCGAGCTCTTTGCCGAGCAGGGCTACGCGGGCACGTCTACGCGCCAGATCGCGACGGCGGCGGGCTCGAATGTCGCTTCGCTGGCGTATCACTTCGGCGGAAAGGCCGGCCTGTATGCGGCTGCGCTTCAGCGGCTGCACGAAGATCTCGCGGAGGCCACGCCCGCTGAGATTCCGGCCGACACTCCGGCGGAGCTTATCGAGCAGGTGGTGTGCATGGCATGGGCCTTTGCGCGCTCGCATCGAAATCACATTCGGCTGCTCATTCGGCACGTGCTGGATCGAGGCAAGCACGACGGAGTCGTCGTCGAAGAGCACGCCGGTCCTCTGCTGGGGCGCGCCGACCGTATCGTTGCGTTGCTCCGACCCGAGCTCCCCTTTCACCAGCGCCGCATGTTGGTGATGGGCGTCATGCACACTGTGGCTCGGCTCTCGATCGAGCATCCCCAGGACCTCGCGACACTCGTTGGAGACCCCGAAGATCTCGACGCGGTAGTGATTCGCTTTCTCACCGACTTGGTGCGGCGACAGCTCGGCTTGGACTAGCCTCTCTCACTGCGGTTGAACGACCTTTCAGCACGCGGTCACGTCAGGTTCATCTCGCAGGGCGAGATTGGCGGCATGACACACCTGACTTCACCGCTCGCGATTCTCTCGGTCTACCGCGCCCCGGGCTTTTTGCTCGATCGGATGAGCCGAACGGCAGGCCTGGTCGAGAGCATGCTCCTCGCCATTCCCTGGACTCAGCTGTCCACACTCGCCGCGCTGTTGGCCGTCGGGCTGGTGCTCGGCGTCGGCATCGGTCTGACGACGATGGCGGTGAACAGGCAGGCCTAGCGCGCGTCCTCGATACCCTCCGGCGGGAACGCGAGTTCCCTCCCGGTCTGTGACTGGGCTAGTCCAGGTACCCGGAGGACCGATGAAGCTCACCGTGCCGCAGCTGCTCGACCTGTTGACCGTGGAGCCCGTCGATGACCTCACCTTCGAGGGACCGACCCGCGATCTCGGCTGGGGGCAGGTGTTCGGTGGACTCGTGCTCGCTCAGTCGCTTGCCGCCGCCGAGAAGACGGTCGCGGACGATCGGCTCTGCCACTCGCTGCACGCCTACTTTCTTCGTCCCGGCCGACTCGACGGTCCGATCCGCTACACCGTGGAGCGCATTCGGGATGGCGGTAGCTTCACCACCCGCCGGGTGACGGCCTGGCAGGGCGGAGAGGCCATCTACGGGGCAGCAGCCTCCTTTCAGACACAGGAACAGGGTCTCGATCACCACGATCCGATGCCGGCAGCCGCCGCCCCAGAGGGCCTTCTCTCGGAGGCTGAGCTGGTGGCGCGTGCCGATAGCCCTGGGCCGTGGGATCGCCGCAGCGCCGAGAGGGCGGTCACGATCTGCCCGGTGTCTCCCATGGACCCCCGACATCCCAAGGTCCGCGAGCCGCACCGCCAAGTCTGGTACCGGGCCTCCGATGATCTTCCCGGCGACCAGCGCATTCACCAACGCCTGCTTGCCTTTGCGTCGGACTCGCACTTCATGACGACCTCGATGCAGCCTCACGGTGTGAGCTGGGCCACGCCGGGCATTCAGTGCGCAAGCCTCGACCACACCATGTACTTCCACCGTCCGTTCAGCTTCAGCGATTGGCTGCTGTACGACGTGCACAGCCCGTCCGCGAGTGGCGGGCGTGGGCTGGTCCGCGGGTCCTTCTTCGCTCGGGACGGCCGCTTGGTGGCGTCGACCTTTCAGGAAGGGCTGGTTCGCGACCGACGGTGACGAGGCAAGCACCGGCCTCAGCCCAGAGTGGGGGACGCGCCACCCTGCCCCGTAGTGGTCCGCTGTCGCGAATCGCGAAGATCGCCGGTAGCCTGCGTTGCTCGCCGATCTGGGACGTACCGTGTTTTCTCCGGCCGTCCGCCCTTGTAGGGTAGGTGGCCAGCAGCGCTCGAGGTCGAGCGATGGGACGGGGGACGAGTGTCCGAACAGAATGTCTGCAGCAAGTGCGGGTCCACATCCCTGAAGTGGGTGACGGTGCGCCGTCACGTGCCAGTCGACGTCTTGCAGTGCCAGCGGTGTGGAACCGCGGCCGTCGAAGAAGACTGGGTTGCCCCCATCGCTCCGTTCTTGCCCGAGAACTGCATCAACTGTGGTGATCGCCGCGAGTTCGATGTCTGCGTCAACTGTGGTCTCTCTGCCGAAGACGACCGTCAGGTGCACGATGAACTTCGGGCGCTGGTCGCACCGACCCATGACCTCCTCAATGCTGCACGCGCCGCGAACAAGATGGGGCGTCGCTTGATTGCCCTGAAGCTCGCAACCGCAGCGGTGTCCCTCGGCACCGGCGAAGACGTCGATGTCGCTCGTGCCCTTCGGGTGTGGCTGCTCTCCGCCATTGGCGAGGGCGAGGCCGCCTCGGAAGACGCCCGGTACTGGGTCGAACGCAGCGATGACCCGCCAGCCGTGGCCTTCGCCTCCTATGGGCAGATGCTCCAGCACAACAACGAGCTCGGGCGTGCCGCCGATATCTACAAGCAGGCGATCGAACGCGATCCGCGACTCACGACGATCCGCGCCCGCCGCGCCAACCTCCTTGTGACGATGTCCCGTGAGGGTCAGGCGTCCGAAGAGGCCATCAAGGTCTTCGAGGCCGAGCCCGACGAGCAGGCCGCCAAGCTCGCGCTCAGCGTCGCCGAGACCCTGTGCGACAAGTGGGAAGCCAGCCTGCGCGACGACGAGATTCGCCGCATGGTCGAGAAGGCGGGCGACTACATTCAGCTCTCCGCGAAGATGCTCGCTCACCGCGCCCGCGTGGCGGCTCTCGATGGCGACACCTCGGCAGCCAAGCGCGATCTCAAAGCGGCACGCCGCATTGCGCCCGACCTCGACATCTACGCCCGCATCGAGAGCGAGATTCGACCGGCGAAGCAGAGCTGGTGGCGGTTCTAGAGGGCCTGCTTCCACTTCCGGCGGCTCCGCTCGATCCACGCCTTGTCGCGAAGGCCGTGGGCGTGGGACGGGTACGGGGAGTGGCCGAGCAGATCGATCGCGCTGCACGCGACGACATGCGGCATGCATCAGGCGTGTTGCGTCGTGGCCTGCGCGAGGCGCGGATGCTGCACAGCCGCGAGCGTCGCTTGGTCTCCGACCATCTGTACGACGGCTTTCGCTGGGGCCCGGTGCTGGAGTTCGCGACCGGCATCGAGGGCTTTGACGGCCGTTGGCTCGGCTGGCTGTTGCTCCGCGGTCTTGCAGTCGAGGATGTTCCGGAGGTCGATGCCGAGCGGTGGGGAGCCTTCGTCGATCGAACGCTTGAGATCCCCGACGACAAGCTCGCCGGGGGCCACGGGGTGTGGTCGGTCATGCGCGACGCGCTCGGCAAGAAGGCCGAGGCCTTTGTGCAAGCGAGCGATGCAAGGGCGCCGATTCACATTCGAGCCAACCAGGTCAGTCGAGAGCAGCTCGCCGAGACGCTAAAGCGCGATGGCATTTCTGTGCGCCCCTGTGAGCTGGCGGCACGTGGGCTGGTTGTCGAGGAGCGGGCAAACCTGCGTGGCAACAAGGCCTTCAACGCCGGCGCCTTTGAGATTCAAGACGAGGGTAGCCAACTGCTCGCGGAGCTGGTCGATGCGCAGGGTCTCGTCGTCGACTTCTGCGCCGGCGCCGGTGGCAAGTCCCTTGCGATGGCCGGCGACGGCGTCCTGGTTGAGGCTTTCGACGTTCGGGGGCCGCCTCTACGCGAGCTCGAGAAGCGTGCCAGTCGGGCCAAGCTGTCGATCCGCGTGACCCAGCTGGAGCGGGACGGTGCGATCCCGGCGGCTGTCTACAAGCGCTTGGTCGGGAGGGCCGAGCGGGTCTTGGTCGATGCCCCGTGCACCGGCTCTGGCACCTGGCGCCGGCACCCAGAGTTGCGGTGGCGCCTGGGCCAGGTCGATGCGATCACTCAGCTCCAGGCCGAGATCCTCGACCGGGCCGCACCTCTCGTGAAGCGAGGGGGACGACTGATCTACGGCACGTGCTCGGTCTTGCCACGCGAGAACGAGGATCAGGTCCGCGCCTTTCTCGACCGGAATCCGGCGTTCCAGGTGGTCCCCGTTGAGCGGCGAGCCGTCGCTCGAGGGCCGTTCATGCGCGTCCGGCCCGACACCCACGACACCGATGGTTTCTTCGGTGCCGTGCTCGAGCGCGTTCGCGGCTAGACGCTGGCCTAGCGCAGCTCGAGCGGGAAGGCGATGCGCAGGTTGTCCGGGATCTTCGCGAAGGATTCCTGGTCGCGCGGGGCGAGGGTGCCCTGCGTGTGGAATGCGTAGGCGCCGGGCACCAGCTCTTCGTTGACCGTGATCAGGTAGTCGGAGCGGCTCTTCATCGCCGTGATCTCGATCGGGATGATGCGCTTCTTGGTGTACAGGTCGATCTCGGCCTCGGCGATGCCGACAGCACCCTGCAGCTCGGTCGATTTGGTGAAGTCGAGCTCGACCAGCTCGAGGTCCATGCGCTGCACTTCGTCGTAGCTGAACTCGGTGTGGAACACGACGCGAAGCGGTGCTTCGATGCGCGTGCTGCCCAGGCTCTTGAGGCCGTGGAAGGTCTCGAGCTCGGTGCCCTTGGCGTGAACGGCCTCGGCCTGAATCTGCGAGTAGCCACCGAGGCCGACTGCGTAGAAACCGGCGACTTCGGGCTTCGGGTACAGCTTGAGCGAGGCGGCCGGGGGGTTCTCGGTGTCGCTGACATCCATCGCGATCGACTCTTGGATGTAGCCCTCTTTGCCCGCCTTCACGCGTACTTCGCCCTGCATCATCGCGAAGCTGAACGAGCCGCTCGCGTCGGTGGCGGGGCGCTCATCGAGCCCGTCGACGAGGATCGTCGCGCCATCGATGGGCTTGTCCCAGATGTCGGTGACCTGGCCGTGCAGCTTGGGGGCTTCGGCGGTGCCACAAGCGATGAGGAAAATGGGAAGGAGGGTGCGCATGCAGATGACCTCTGTGGGGTGCTGTCCGCGCCGACTATATCGGGTGCGGGCCGGCGCGTCAGGCGGGGATTGTCCGGGTGGCGCGGAAGATTGAGAAGCCGGTCGACGTGCGGCGGGCAGACTTGTGCTTGTCTGGGCTGCGGGGGGGCCTTTGCGGCACGCGGGTCGAATTCGAGTACGGGCGGCATGGATCGATGACTCGCTTCGCGAGGACGTCGTGGTTGAGCACGATCGCGGGCGCATCCTCGAAGTTCGGCGAGGCAAGAACGGCGATCCCGATGCGCTGGACGGCGTACTGCTGCCCGGCCTGCTCAACGCCCATGTACGGCTGGAGCGTTCGGCGATCGGGCCAGTCTCGGGGGGGCGTCTTCTCTCATGGCGTGATGGACTTGCTCAAGCTCTGCATGGGGTGTCAGACGAAGCGCGTGAGGCCGCCGGACGCAAGGCGGCGCAGCGGCTCTTCGAGTCCGGACACGCCGCGATCTGCGACGTCTCGACGCGCGGCGACACGGCGTCGTGGCTGGTGGATGCGGGGCTCTCCGGGGTGGTTCAGCAGGAGTTTGCGGACCTTGATCGCCGCTCCGTGCCCCAAGCGCTCGGACAGGTGATCGAGCTCGGCGGTGAAGTTGGTTCCGAGGTCGCGCGTGTGGTGGTGAGGCCGGCGGCGCACGGTCCCGCGTCGACGGCACCGGCGCTGATCGCCATGTGCTGCCGGGCCCCAGGGCACTCGGTCCCAGCCTGCGTCCAGGTCGGCGAGGCTCGCGGTGAGATCGAGTTTCTCGCTTCCGGAACGGGCCCGTACGCACGGCTACTCGACGAGGTTCAGGCGGACTGGCGATGGTGGGAGCCGCCGGGGGTCTCACCCATCGTCTACCTCGAAATGCTCGGCGTCCTCAACGGGAAGACCTTGCTGGTGCACTGCGTGCATGCCACGCCCTCCGACCGCGAGGTGCTGCGCCAGACCCAGACCCCGGTCTGCCTCTGTCCACGAAGCAATGCCCAGATTGAGGGCGCGCTGCCGAATGTCCCCGCCCTCGTTGAGGCCGGCCTGCGCCTGACGCTCGGGTCGAGCTCGCACGCAAGCGCGGCGGACCTCGACGTGCTCTCCGAGGTTCGTTTTCTGCGGAAGAGCTTTCCGGACATCCCGGCTGCGTACTGGATCCAGGCCGTCACATCGGGGGCGAGTGATGCCTTGGGGCTGGCCGGATTCGGGCGACTTCTGCCCGGCACGGCGCCGGGCTTGCTGTTCTTCGAAGGGGCTGGAGACCTCGATGACGCGCTCTCGACGTCCCGGCGATGGCTTCATCCACCACGTGCCCTCATTGCATCGTTGTGACACACACAATCTGGACGACTGTAAAGAGCTTGCACAGTAAGCCCCGATTCACGCGGACGGCCTGAGCTTTCGCTATTTTGATCTTCCGCCCCGAGGTCATCATGCGTATCGCCCTTCTTTCGCTTCTCGCTCTCTCTGGACAGGCCCTGGCGAATCCGTCAGCGGGGGCGATTGAGTGGGTCGACTACGAAGAGCCGGCGCTCGACGCGATCGACAAGGTGGGCGTCCAGCCGCCGCTGGGCATCGTCAACGGAAGCGTGACCACCGAGTACCCAAATGTGCTCGCCCTGGTGGTGCTGTTTGGCGGCGGGCAGGGCTCGCAGTTCTGCTCGGCGACGCAGATCTCGGACGACTTTGTGCTGACCGCGGCCCACTGCGCCGAAGCGGGCGAGAACTACCTCAACCAGGGCGGCACGCTCTACATCGCGCGCACCAACAACGTGTACCAGACCCCGGAAGATGGTTGGTTTCAGGTGCGCGGCGGTGGTGTGCACATCCACCCCCAGTGGCCCGGCATGAACGCGCAAGAGGTCATCCACGATGTGGCGCTGATGCAGACCTCAACGCCGATCGTCGGAACGGGTGGGCCGGCGGTGCTCAATGACGAGCCCATCGACAGCACCTGGTTTGGCCGCGAGCTCACCTTCGTCGGCTTCGGCATCACCGACGACGACGCCCAGGACTCGGGGATCAAGCGGGTCACTTCGATTCCCGTCGGCGAGGTCGAGCCGGGCATCGTCTACAGCTACGACCCGAACACGAACGTCTGCTCGGGTGACTCCGGCGGTGCAGCCTTCGAGATCACCCCCGACGGCCTCGAGCTCGCCGGTGTGAACAGCTTCGTGTTTCAGCAGGACTGGAATAGCGACCCCTGTGATGGCGGCGCGAACGGCGCTGCGCGCGTGGACAGCTACCTAGACTGGATCATCGGCATCGAGCCCGACGTGTTGACGGACTGGGCCCCGGACCCTGTCGACACGCCCGATCCCAACGACCCCACGACGGGCACCGGTGACGGTCTCACCGAGGCTGACGACGCCGTCACGGGCGTGGGCTGCGGCTGCAGCAGCACCGCTTCCGCGCCTGCTGGACTCGCCGCCTTGTCCCTGCTCGTGCTTCCTCTTGTGCGTCGCCGCTCCACCTTTTCGTGAAACGCGTCGCCCGGACCGGGGACTGCCCCCACACCAGCGTTGTCGAGTTGACACGACCACTCGTGCAGTCCTAGGCTCTGCTGGTTTGGCGCGGGCCGCTAATGGCTGCGCTCCCTCGAGGAGGAATCGATGTCGAAGAGCCTGCAGTCGCAGCTGGTCGCTACCGCTCTCGCCGGCCTGATGGCTGGCTCCCTGTCCGCTTGTGGCGGAGCCGAGACACCCGAGGCTGCCCCTGAGGCTCCCGCGGAGCCCGCACACGAAGAGGCCGCACCGGCCGATGCAGAGGCTCCGGCTGCTGCCGAGGCCGCCGCTGAGGGCGAGGCTGCTGCCGAAGGCGCTGCCGAGGGCGAAGCCGCTCCCGCTGACGCCGTTGAAGGTGAGCAGGGCGAGGCCAAGGCCGCGAACAGCTGCAAGGGCCACAACGAGTGCAAGGGCAAGGGCGGCTGTGCCGTCGAGGGCCAGAACAGCTGCAAGGGCCAGAACCCGTGCAAGGGCAAGGGCGGCTGCAACATGTAGCGCCACAGCGGGGCCTTGTGTCCCGCTTTCGCGTGCCTGACCTCGGTATCGGGGTTGGGTATCGCGTGCCTCACTATCGTGAGGTTGTCGATGAGCAGCCGGCGATGGACTGGTTCGAGCTGCTCGCCGAGAACTTCATGGTGGAAGGCGGATCTCCGCTTCACTACCTGGACCGGATCGTCGCGGCGTACCCCTGTGTGCTGCATGGGGTCTCGATGTCGCTGGGCGGCGACGAGAATCCCGAGCACTCCGACCAACTTGAGGCGCTCATCCGCAGGGTGCAGCCGCCGTGGTTCTCGGATCACCTCTGCTTCACGGGCTCAGCGCACGCCAACGTGCACGACCTGTTGCCGCTGCCGTACACCGATCAAGTCCGCGACCATGTAGTCGAGCGGATCAAGCGTGTGCAGGACCGCTTCGAGATTCCCTTCGCGGTCGAGAATGTCTCGTCGTACCTGACCTACAAGGACTCGGTCGTCCCCGAGTGGGAGTTCCTTGCCGACGTCGCCGAGCGCGCCGACTGCGCGCTGCTACTCGACGTGAACAACATCTTCGTCTCGAGCGTGAACCACGGCTTCGACCCGTACGTCTACCTGGCTGCCGTGCCAGCTGACCGCGTCGTACAGATTCACCTCGCCGGCCATGAGACCCGACCCGAGGGCTACCGCATCGACACCCACGATCACCCGGTCTGTGAAGAGGTTTGGGAGCTCTACGCAGCGGCGATTCGCAAGATCGGCAGCGTGTCGACGCTGATCGAGTGGGATGGCCAGATCCCCAGCTTTGCCCGGCTTCAGCAAGAGGCAGACAGTGCTCGAAGTGTGCGGGATCAGGCGCTGGAGGCCGCTCGTGCTTCCAGCTGACTGGCGGGCGCGCATGGCCGAGATTGTGCGCGGAGCCGAGGATCCCGACGCGTCCTGGTTCGCCGGCGGTGTCGTGCTGGGTCCGCTCGACCAGATCGGGGTCTACCGCGACCAGTACCGTCTGCGGCTGGGTGATGCGGTGCGCGACGAACTCCCGGGCTTCTGCGCCTTGGTCGATGACGCCGAGCGGATCGATGAGCTCGTGTTCGCCTACCTCGCCGCGCATCCGTCGCAGTCGTACACGCTCAATCGCATTGCCGACGCGTTTCCCGCCTTCCTTGCCACACAGGATGTGCCGCAGGCTTGGCTCGAGATGGTCGCGCTTGACCGGGCGGTGATGGATGGATTCGAGGCTGCCGAAGGGCACACGATTCGACCCGAGCAGCTCGCGACGACTCCTCGACTTCGGCTGCAGCCCCACGTGCGCCTGCTGCGTCTTCAGCACGATGTGCATCGCTTTCGCAGCGCCGTCATCTCGGACGAGCCGCTGCCTGAACTCGCAGAGCAGGCGGTCTGCCTGGTCGTGTTTCGCCGCGCGCTGAAGATGCGTCATCTCGAGGTTCCGCCAAGCTGCCTTGCGGTGCTCGAGGCCATTGGAGAAGGCGCTGCGTTGGGCGATGCCCTGTCGGAGGCAGTCGCGGCGGGTGCGGATCCGAGCGTGTTGCAGGAACGTCTCGGGGACTGGTTTCGGCTCTTCGCGGAGCGTGATTTGGTGGAAGCTACCCGCTGAACCGCCCGCAGCGATTCATCTAGCGGCGTTGACATTCCCCAGACAGACCCGCGGGGCCCCCCAACTTCGGTGCTAGAATGCGCCCCGCGAGGGTGCCATGCTTCGATTCGACTTCTTCTTGGCGCTGTTCGCGCTGCTGCTCAGCGCGACCGCGGATGCCAGACCGCGGGACTGCCGGCCGAACACGGACCTTAGCTCCTACATCGACAACGGCACCTACAGCGGCAATCTCTGCGGCTCTCGCGACCAGACCGCCGGCTCCTGCGGCAGCTCCGGTGAGGAAGAGGGCTTTCTGATCACGGCCCCCTCGGATGGCCAGCTGCGCCTCACGACCGACGGAAGCACCTTCGACACCATTCTCTACGTGCGCGAAGGCGACTGCGATGGCGTCGAGCTTGGCTGTGACGACGACGGCGGCGCCGGCAGCCAGAGCACGCTTCTGATCGATGTGACCGCCGGCCAGGTCTACTCGGTCGTCGTCGAGGGGTACGGAAGTGCCTGTGGCGACTTCGATCTGACCATGGAGATGATCGACTGCTCCACGCCAGGCAACGACCTGACCTCCTACGTCAACAACGGGGTCTTCTCGGGCAACACCTGTGGCGAAGGGGACGACTCTTCTCCCGGATGCAGTAGCGGCGGAGAAGAGGTCGCGTACTCCTTCGTGGCCCCGATCGACGGCATTCTCACGGGGCACACCGACGGCAGCGACTTCGACACTGTGATGTACCTCCGCGAGGCGACTTGCTCCGGCACTGAGCTCGACTGCGATGACGATGGCGGCAGCACCAGCGGCTCGAGCCGGGTGTCGGCGGCAGTGCGTGCGGGCGTCGAGTACTGGGTGTTCGTCGAGGGCTACAACAGCGGCTGTGGCGACTTCGACCTCACGCTCGAGATCACCGATGGGTCGTGTGCGCCCACGGACGTGCGTGCTGAGCTCAGCTGCAGCTCGGACCTGTTTGGTGAGACGACCTCCGGTGGCTCGAACGAGCTTAGCGACTACACCTGTGGCAGCCCGATTGCGCCGCTCACACAGGGCAACCAAGAGGCGATCTACACCTTCACACCGCAGTCTACGGGCTCTGTGACCTTCCTGCTCGATGGCATGTCGAACGACCAGGATCTCTACGTGCTCGAGGACGGCTGCTCATCGGCCTACTGCATCGAAGGGGCG
>JAGSGY010000058.1 GCA_023954855.1 Pseudomonadota bacterium
ATGGCGCTTGCCTCTGCAGGTGTCGAAGGTCAGGCCGCACAGCTCTCGTCGAACGTGCTCCTGCGCAAGGTGCTTCGCGACGCGCTGCATCTCGATGCCGGCGGCAAGGCAGCCGTCGACGGGATCTCCCGTTCCGGTGGCCGCGCTTTGCCACAGGACCAGCTCAACCGCATGAACGCGGCTTTCGAGCACGACTTCAGCCACGTTCGCGTGCACACCGGCGGTACCGCTGCACGCGCCTCCGAGGCTCTCAACGCCCACGCCTTCACGCTCGGCGCGGACATCTTCTTCGGCGCCGGCGAGTGGGCTCCGAACTCGGCATCGGGCGACCGCCTGCTTGCTCATGAGCTGACGCACGTGCTCCAGCACGACGAGGGGCGTCTGCCGTCTACGAGTGGCTCCGAAGGTGACGTCGAGGTCTCCAACCCCAACGAGTCGGTCGAGCTCGAGGCCTACCGAAACGAGGATCGGATCCTGGCCGCGCTGCGCAACATCGACGCAGACCTGGCCAACGGCGATGCGGCGCAAGATGCACCTGTTGCCCAGGGCCAGCAGGCCGCGAACGCCGTAGCGAACGAGACGGTCGAGTCCGTCGACACGGCTGTGGACGTTGCCGAGACCCGCACCGATCTCGGTCTCGAGAGCGCCGAAACGGCACCGATGATCGAGTCGGCCGAAGTCGTCGTCGAGACCGCGGAGGCTGCCGAGGTCGAGTCCGATTCACCGATGATGGCGGATCGCGAAGCCGCGACCCCCACGAGCGGCGCGATCATCGACATGATCAAGAAGTCGCGTGGCAAGGCACTGCCGGGTGCAGTGGCCCAGAAGCTCGCAGCCCTGCTCGGGCACGACTTCTCGCACGTCCGCGTGCACACCGACAACGAGGCCGCCAAGGCCGCCGATGAGCTCAACGCCAGGGCCTTCGCCCTCGGCGCCGACGTGTTCTTCAACACCGGCGAGTTCGCTCCCGCAAGCGCGGATGGCCAAGAGCTGCTCGCGCACGAGCTCACCCACGTGGTGCAGCACGACGAAGGCCGCCTGCCGTCTGGCGGAGATGGCCTCGATGTCAGCAAGCCCAGTGATGGCGCTGAGGTCGAAGCGCGCGACAACGCCGCCGCAGCCGTCGAGCAGATCGAGACCGTGGGTGGCTTTGATGCCGTCGAGCCCGCGGCCGTCGATCCCGTCACGCACGCCGCCCCCGCCGTTGAGGAAGGGCCGGTCATGCGCCAGGGCCAGTCCCAGGACAACCGCAGCACCGATCCCAACGGCGGACAGGGCCAGGGCTCCGACCGCATTCAGGTTCGCTTTGGCGGCCGCACCTTCAACCTGCGCCTTCCGAGCGTCCCCGGTGCCGGTGAGACCCTTCGCTGGTCGCCGCAGGAAATCGACCTTCCGGGCCTCGCAGGTCCGCCGAGCTTCGAAGTCGTCTTCGGCCAGGACGGTCTGCCGTCTCGCGGCCAGATCACGGTCAGCTTCGCGCTCGGCAGCGTGACTCTCGATGATGTGACCCTGTCGATGAACGCCGACGGCGACATCGCCGGCGGTGGCTCCTCGACCATCAACATCGCCGATCTCGGCACCGCGACGGCCGACGTCAGCTTCGACGCCAATGGCGTGAAGGTCGACGGCACGATCACCGCCGAAGAGGTCGCCATCCCCGGTGTGGACTGGCTCACCTTCTCGGGTGGCCAGATTGACTTCTCCGGCGACGTGAATGGCATCTCGGCGCAGGGCTCGATCAACGGTGTGCTCGAGGAAGTCGGCACCTTCGAGGTCACCCTCGGCTACAGCGAGGGGCAGCTCTCCGGAGCGCTGACGCTCACGGTCCAAGAGGGCGGCATCGCCGTCACCGAAGAAGCCACCATCGAGACTGGCGTGCTCGTCGGCGCGTTCACCTCCGCGGGCGTCGAGCTCGCTGGAAATGTGCACATCAACGTGCGGGACTTCTGCACCGCCGATGCGCTCGTCGCCTACAGCATGCCCTCGAACCTGTTCTCGGCGACGATTGTCGCGCAGCAGTGGCCCGAGAGCTTCAGCCTTGGCGAGCAGGTCCAGGTCAGCGAGACCAGCGTCACCGTCGTCATCGAGGAGAGCGAGCTCATCTCGATCACCGGCGGCGCTGCCTTTGTCTACGGCGAGCAGTGGGATGGTCGGGTTGACCTGACCTACGACGCCACCGCCAACGCGGTCTCGGGCACCGGTACCCTCGGCATGACCGAGGATGCACAGGCTGACGGCATCTCGCTCGGCGAGCAAGCCGGCGGCACGATCCTCAAAGAAGCCGAAGCGACGGTCACGGTCGAAGAGAACACCTTCGTCGAGGCCACCGGTCACTTCGCGGCTGAGGTTCCCTACGAAGAGCTTCCGACCTTCCGCATCAGCTCCGAAGAGCTCACCTACGGCTTTGCCGACTCGGCTCTCTCGGGTGGCCTCACTGCCACCACCATGCGCCAGATTGCCCTCGGACCTGAGGAAGGCACGCAGATCCTCATCGAAGAGGGGGCGAGCGCCACTGGCTCGATGGAGAACAACCAGGTCCAGCGCATCGACGGCGGCATTCCCTTCGCGATTCAGGATCCGATTGGTCCGATCGGTGAGGGCAGCCTCGGCTTCGAGATGCCCGAGGGCCAAAGCAGCCTCAACGCCGAAGCGACCTTCACGCTCACCGCCCCGTACGGCTTCCCCGACCGCGCAAGCACCACCGCCTTCTTTAAGGAAGGGGGCACGGTCTCGATGACGATGACCGAAGGCGAGCTCGACGCGGCTACGGTCGAACAGCTCGACTTCACCATCCTCAACCCCACCGAAGACGCTGGCGGCCAGATCGACGGCAGCCTCAGCGGCAGCCTGGCCTTCGACACCGGCATGGTGAATGCCCAGGGTTCGGCGGCACTCGTCGCGGACTGGCCGATTCCCGTGGACTTTGGCGAGCTGACCCTCACCGAGGGCGGCAACATCAGCGCGACCATCGCCGAGAGTGAGCTCACGCAGTTCAACGGCGAGCTCCCGTTTGCCGGCAAGGTGAACTCCGAGGCCACGGTCGAGCCCATCGCCTTCGCTGGCGACATCAGCGGCGACTTCGACAAGGACGAGGATGCTCTCACGGGTGCCGCGCAGGCCCAGCTGACCGCTCCGGTGGTCATGCCGCTCAAGAATGGCGATGAGATTCGCATTCTCGAAGGCCAGGTCACGGCGCAGTTCCAGGGTGCCGAGGGCCTCACGCAGCTCGGCTTCAACGCCTCTGCCGAGTACCACCGCGACCAGGAACTCTTCCTCGCCGGCGCCATCAGCGACGCGACCTACGACGTCGCCACCGGCATGATGAACTTCGACGCCAACCTGGCGTTGATGGCTCCGATCGAGAAGAGCAACGCCGAGAACACCTTCACGTTCCGCGCGCTGCAAGGCTCCGAAGTCCTCGTTGAGATTCGCGAGAACGCGCTCCAGAAGGTCGGCGGAACGCTGCTGTTTGAGGTCGACGATGAGCTCGGCCTGCTGCTACGTGGCTCCGTCACCGAGGCCAACCTCGACCTCACCGAGGACGCGCTGCTCTCAGGCATCCTCGATGTGCGGACCGCTCGCGAGTTCGTGCATCCCCGCTCCGGTGCCGGCGAAGATCCGTCCACGGCCGAGGCGTACCAGTTCGTGGTCGAGATGGAGTCCGGCGTTCGCGGCGAGCTCAAGGACAACGAGGTCACTGAAGTCCAGGCCAACCTCAACTTCCGCGTCGACTTGCTCGAGCAGGAGCTGGCCCGTGGCCAGGTGGGCGGCACCTGGGACATGACCAAGGACGAGTTCACCGGCGGTGGCGACGTCGCCCTGACCCGGGACATGCCGCTCGTCACGACCCAGTCCGAGGGCGAGCAGGGGCAGACGCCTCCAGAGCCGAGCGGAGACGGTGCAGGCCGCTTCGAGAGCTACACCGCCTTCCTCGCGGCCGGCTCGAACGTGACCGTCGCCATGGCGGCCAACGAGCTCGAGAAAGCGCAGGTCGATGTCGCTGGCTTCCTCAACCGAGGACCCGAGCGTGTCGCCGAGGCCAACCTCTCGGGTCAGTACAAGATCGGCGACCAAGAAGAGGGCTTCGAAGGCTCGGTCAGCGGCACCGTCATCTCGCGCATCGCGTGGTCCGAAGGTGACCGCTTCGACAGCTTCATCGACGAGGGTACGAGCTTCGACGCGACGATGGCGAACAGCTCGATCACCACGGCATCGGGCAACTTCCTGTTCTCGCTCGACGAAGAGGGCGAGAAGAAGGCTGTGGTCCAGCTCTCGGCCAACTACGAGGCTGGCGTCGGCATCACCGCTGACGGCGTGGTCTCGGTCGTCTCCGACATCTTCGTGCGCGACATGGGCGACGGCTTCACGCTGTTCCTCGCCGAAGGATCAGGCGGCGAAGGCCACATCGAGAACGACGAGCTCACGAGCATCGGCGGCACCATCACGCTGATGGTCCGCAAGGATGGCGAGGACGCCATTCGCGGTGACTTCACGGCCACCTACGACGCCAGCCAGGGCACCAACGCCATCATCTCGGGCCTCGGCACCGTCGAGGTGCTCAGCGACATCGCCATGGGCGGTGGCCAGGAGTACCAGTTCACGCTGAACGCCGGCTCCGGCGTCAGCTGCCAGATCACCGAGTCGCAGCTCGACTACGTCGAAGGCAGCTTGGGTGTGGCGATTGCCGATAGCGCCGGCGACTTCCTGCAGGCCGACATCTCGGGAAGGTACACGCACGGCCAGACCGACTTCACCGGTCGCGGCTCGCTTACGGTGACCGACGAGCGCGAGATGGCCAACTCGAACGGCTACAGCCTCGTGATCTGCGAGGGTGGTGGCGCCGAGATCGAAGTGGCCAAGATGGAGCTCGTGTCGCTCTCTGCGACCATTCCGCTTCGCATCGACAATCCCGAGCCGCTGTTCTCGGTGACGTTGGCCGGTACCTACGTGCACGCCGACACCCGCTTCGACGGTACGGGCGAGGCCATCTTGCTGCGCCGCGAGGCCGTGGCCGAAGACGTGGCGACCGGCGACGACATCTACTCCTTCTACTTGGAGGAGGGCACGACTGCGACGGCGACCGTCGAGAACAACACCTTCAAGGAAGCCACCGGTACGCTCGTTGCGTCGGTCTGGGATGACCAAGGTGAGTTCCTGGTTGCGACCGCGAATGGCACCTACGTCCGTGGCGAGACCGAATCGACGGTCTCGGTGTACGGCCGCGCCGACATCACCCGCGAGAAGCTGCTGGTCGAGGGCGACGAGTACAACGTCAGCCTGGTCGTCGGCTCGGGCGCCGAGCTCACCGTCGAAGACAACCAGCTCATGCAGATTGCCGGCACCATTTCGACTCGCGTCGACCGGGTCGGCGGCGAAGGCGAGATGGGCGAGTTTGCCCAGGTCGACCTCATGGGCACCTGGACGCGTGACACGGGCTTCAACGGCCGTGGTTCTGCCGTCCTCATCTCCGAGTTCGTGGCCGGTTCGGTCGGCAACTACACCCTCGTCGTCGAGCCTGGTGCGGGCGCCGAAGTCGAGATGCAGAACTCCGAAGTCACCAAGATCGGTGGCACCATCCCGGTTCGCCTCGACGAGGGCGAGCTCCAGTTCATCCGCGGTCAGCTCACTGGCGACTACGTGGTCGCGACCGAGGCCTTCAGCGGCAACGGCTCTGCCGAAGTCATCAACGCCAAGCAGCTCGCTTCCCTCGGTGACAGCGAGCAGCTCTGGCTCAACCCGGGCACCGGCGCCAACGTCGTCATCACCGACAACGAGCTCACCGAGATCGGCGGCCAGGTCTTCCTGTCCCTGCGCGACTCGGGCGGTGAGTACATCGAAGTGACCTTCGGCGGACGCTTTGACGCAGCCGGCGGCACGGGCTTCACGGGCGGCGGTTCTGCCACGGTCACCCGTGACAAGCAGCTCGCCCAGATTGGCGACTACACCTTCTTCCTCGAGCCTGGGGCTGGCGCCTCGGCGGACGTGGTCGAGAACGCCCTGACCCGCGTCGGCGGCAACGTTCCCTTCCGGGTCAACGACACCGAGGGCCCGCTCCTCCGCGGACAGGCCGAAGGCGAGTACCTCGCCGAGACCGGTATGTTCTCGGGTGAGGGTCGGGTCGAGCTCGCGCGCAACCTCACGTTCAACGCCCCCGGCGGCGTGACGCTCGAGTTCCTGTCGGGCTCCGGTGGCGGTGGTGTGGTCGAGGACAACGAGCTGCGCCGCTTGACCGGCACGCTGATGGTCAACATCGGCAATGCCGACGGGCCGCTCATCTACCTCGAAGCTCAGGGCGAGTTCGACGCGGTCAACAAGAACATCGAGCGCCTCGAAGGCACGATGCGCATGCTGCGGCCCTTCGAGCTTCTCGATGGCGCCATCATCATCGAGAACGTGAGTGGCTCGGCGCTGGTCGAGAACAACGCGCTGACCGAAGCCAGTGGCGGCGGCACCATCCGCGTGCCCCCGCTCAACGACATGACCGGTACCTTCAACGTCAACTACTCCACCGAGGGCGGCGTCGAGAAGTACTGGGGCGACGGCCAGCTTGACTTCACGCTGTTCAACGAGCCCGACAAGGGCCGGTACATGCGCGGCATGGTGCGCGCCGAATACCACCGCGACGACACCTTCCTCATCGAGGGTACGGCCGAGTACGCACTCAACGAGATGATCGGCGGCACGGTCGGCATTAGCGTCGACCAGGAAATGGACCCCGAGATCAACGCCACGCTCGACGTCAACACCACGCTGGTGCCGGGCAAGGAGCTGTTCCGCAAGGAAATGGACATCATCCCGCGCATGGAGATCAACGTCTACGGTCCCATCGCCCTGATCTTCGGTGCGAAGGCGGGAATGGGCCTTGAGATGCTGCCGCTGACCATGGCGGCGAGCATCGGCATCTCCAATTGGCGCCCGCTCGCGGAAGACGCCAACGTTCCGGACTTCGACGCCGAGCTGGCCCTGAACTGGGGCATGAACTTCGACGCCTTGGTCGCCGCCTACCTCGCACTCGGCTTGAGTGTCGGCGTGGCGAGCGCCAGCGCCGGTATCCGCGGTGAGGTCGAGCTCGACGTTCCGATGACCATCCAGCCCGAGGGCCACCTGCACGGTGGCGCCGATGGCTACTGGGGTGAGCTCGGAATCGGTATCGCGATTAGCCCGACCCTCGCGCTGCGCGTCATCCCGTACGTCGATGCGGCCATCAAGGGTATTGACCCGTTCGTGCATGACTTCGACGGCATCGAGATGACGCTGACGGACATTGCGAACTTCGAGTGGGGCACCTCCTACGTGTTCGGCGACAAGCAGGAGCAGCGTGACTACACGCCGGCTGCTGTGCCGACCCCGGGCGGCTCGCAGAGCACCCAGGCCAAGCACGAAGAAGCCCCCAACATGGGTGGCAACAGCACGGGTGGAACGGCCCAGGCTGCCGGTGGTCCTGCCGTCGGTGGCAACGATGTCGATGCCAACGACGAGGCCGCCGATCAGGGCGGTGCGATGGGCGAGATGATGGCCACCATCGACAAGATCAAGGTCATGGCCGAAGGCATTGGCGCTCTCGGTGAGCTCGTCGGCATGGTCATCAAGCTGGTGACGGCCTTCCTGACGCTCGGCCCGATTGGCCTCATCGTCATGGCTGTCTGGATGATCTTCAAGGGCGAGCTGTCGTGGGACAACATCGTCTCCGCCATCGACAAGGTCGTCGCCGCACTCGAGGTCGCCGCAGAGCTGCTGCGTCCATACCTGCCCGACTGGATGAAGCCCCTGGTCGACGCCTTCTCGGGCGACAAGCCCGGTCTGCTCGACGCGCTGTTCGGCGCGGACGACAAGATGCGCGAGTCGGTCGGCAAGGGCGAGCACAAGTACGCGAACGTTGAGTTCCGCGGCACGATGATCAACGAGATGATGTCGGGCTGGTGTGGTGACGAGGACGAGGCGTGCATCCGCGAAGTGCTCGAGTTCAGCGACAGCAAGGGCGAGTTCAAGGCTGTCGTCAACCAGTGTGAGGGCGGTGCAGACCGCATCATGGACAAGCTGAGCGGCAGCGCCGACACAGCGGTTGGCAAGCTGATGAAGAAGAACGGTATCGCCTACTCGACGGGCTGGTAGCCGCACGCGGTAGAGTGCGGGGCCTGGGAGGGGCATGGATCCGAAGTCGCCTGCGGAGGTCGTGGAGACCTTTGGACGCTGTGCGCGCGCGCTCGATGAGGACGGCGCGCGCGAGCTGTCGATCGGCTGGAATACGCCGGGTGATTCGCCCCGCCGCTTCTACAAGCAAGCCGCGCAGGGGCGCTGGGAAGTCCGCGCGCTCGGACCCGCCCAAGTGCATGAGGACCGAGCCGTCCAACAGCTCACCCTGTACTGGCCCGAGCGCCGCAAGACCGTGGGCGCGGTGTGGGCGCACCTGATTCGCCTGCCGGAAGGTTGGCGTGTGGCGGGTGCCCAAGCCGATATTCGCGTTGCGGGGCTGTTCGTCGGCGGGCTCACGCCTCCCGTGCTGACGGCGGGTGAGCTTCCCGGGAGCGCCGAGGCCGAGGCCTGGGGCGAGCAACGGCTCGAAGAGGTGCACAGCGACGTCATTCGCTCCCGCGACGATGTCGAGGCGGTCTGGCCGATCAAGGTCTTTGGCCACATCCCACCGTTTCCGTCGGTCGAGGACAGCGCCCCGAGTCTGCGGGGCATCGATGCCCAACACCCCGCTCTCGCAGCCCACGCGCGCATTCGCGATGCCCTGGCGGAGCACAAGCGCTTGGTGTTCACCTCGTCGGTCTCGGGAGAGGGCAAGTCCACCCTGGCCTCAAACCTCGCGTACGCGCGAGGGCTGATGGGTCAGACGGTGACGATTGTCGATGGTGACCTGCGCATGCCGCGTGTGTGGCGGCGGTGGGCGGTCGACCCGGGTCCGGGCCTGTGCGAGTGCGTGGACGGGCTCGATCCCGTCACTGCGTCGCAGGACTCCTCAGCGGTCGGAGTGTCCTTGCTTACGGCAGGCCGTGCGCCGGCCGATCCGAGCCCGATCCTGGCCAAAGCAGGGCCCATCATCAGCGCGCTCACGACGGACTCCGTGATCATCGACGGCGCGCCTGCGGTCGACTTCGACGACGCTTTTCAGCTCGCTGAGATCACCGATGCTGCTGTCGTCGTGGTGGTCGAGGTCGGCAAGACAAGGCGCTCGACCCTCGCGACCCTCAAGCAGCGCTTCGCGGACCGAGGCCTGGAGCCGGTGGGACTCGTGCTCAACCGCACCCCGCTCGACGAGGCCGGAGTACTCCGCGCGCTGGCCTCCGAAGAGGGGGTGCAGATGCGTCTGCTCGGCAGTCGCTGGCTCGAGGCGATTGGCCGTGGTGCTGTCGGCCTGCACTTTGCGCGGCCCGGTGAGGCCGGCCGGACCGAATGGATCATCCTCGAGAAGAGCGATTCCGGCTTGGTCCAGGTGGGTCGCTCGAAGATCTGCTCGATCGAAGCCATCCTGCGTGGAGCGACGATTGCGGGACCCGAGGCGTACGGCCGCGAGTGGCGTGCCCAGCAGGTGACCCGCGCGTTTGCGACGGCGGTCGACCAGGGCCTCGAGCGCATGGGTCAGAAGGCTGGCGTTCAGGCCGATGACCCTGCCGCAGGCTTTGCCCGCATGATTCAAGCGCTCGTCGCGGACGCTGCGGCAGGCAAGTCCTTGAGCCGACCCGATGTTCCCGTCACGGTCGACGTCTCAGGCCAGCGTCTCGATGCGGACGGCAAGGCGTCCCAGAGCTTGCCCGATGGCGTGCGCGAGAGCGTGGTGAGTGCGGTGCAGAAGGTGCTCGGCGACCGCGCGGCAGAGGGCAAGGACCTGACCCAAGCCGACATTCAAGCGCACGGTCCCGAGCTGGCCGGCGAGGTCATCGGCGCCCTGTTCGGCTCGGTGCTGCCCGATGACGTCGAAGTCGATGGACGGAAGATGAAGGTGGACCTCGACCTGGCCAGCGTGTTCAGCTCGATGATGGGCCGCGGCAAGGAGGGCAAGTGAGCGCTGACCAACCGGTGGTGGCCGCACTTCAGTTCGCTCAGACCCTGATCGCCGGCGATGAGGCCGCGGCTCGTAAGAGTGTGTCCAAGTCGGTTTGGAAGGGTAGCGTAGGCGCTTGCTGGGCGCAGCTGCGAGACGCAGAGGCGACCCTCTCGACCGACGACACCGCAAAGGCCATGGGTGGGCGTGCGGTCGTGCGAGCGGACGTTCTCGATGCCGATGGAAACGTCACTGGCCGCCGCTTCGTCCTCTGTACCAAGCACCGCGCAGCCTGGAAAATCGGTGGAATCAGCGCTTCGGCGCGGCACGCTTGGGTCTTTCTCGATGGCCGCATCGACGCAGAGCCAAAGTGGGGTGCCTCGAGCGAGGCCAAGCAGTTCCTCGACGAGCTCGTGCTCACCCTCGCGAACGACAAGGGCGAGGCTCTGCCCGATGACCTTCCAGAGGGGCATCCCTACCAGCGCATCCTTGCCGATATTCGCGGCCAGGTGCTCGAACACAAGCGCACGCCCTCTGCCATCGCAGTCCGCGCGCTCAACGACCTGGACCGGATGCTCATTGGCATCCAGTTCGATGGCGCCGAAGAGTCCGCCGAGCGGTGGCTCGTGCTCGGCCGCCACGAACAGAGTCCGAATCTCATGCTACTCATCGCAGCGAGGGGTCCCAATGACCTCGACGCTGCCCTCGCAGATCTCGAGCCCGAATGGGCCGACTTGGAGTCCGACATGGCTGACGACAACGACAAGAAGCTCTCCCCCGAGCAGGCGCGAGAGCTGGTGAACCAGGTGGTGACCGGTGCCATGAAGGAGATGGGCTACGACCAGGAAGGGGACTCTCCCGACTTCTCGGGCGTGGCCGAGGGCGACCTGAAGGGCAAGATCCCCGAGCTGGTCTACAACCTTCTCCAGTCCGCCATCACCGAGAAGCAGAGTGGAACGGCTGCCCCTGCCGAAGAAGCGCCCGAGGCAGCTCCGGCAGCCGCTGAGCAGGCACCACAAGTGGTGGACCTCGGTGCGGAGCGCCAGAAGCGCGAGCCCCGCGAGCCGAGCGGCTTCGAGAAGAACATCAGCGCGTCGTTGTCTGACGCGGTGAGCGGCTACGTCGGCGAGAACGTCGATGGCGACGAGGTCAAGGTGGACGCCGAGTTCCTCAAGGACCACGGCCCCAAGCTGTTTGCGAACCTCTTCGGCGCCTTCGTGAAGAGCATCGTGCCCGAAGACATGAAGATCGACGTGCCGGTCAGCACCACCGACGAGGATGGCACCCGTCAGGTGAACATGAAGCTCGACGTGGGCGAGATGCTCGCGAAGGTGCTCGAGCCCGTGCAGCGCGCTGCCGAGAACGTCGGAAACGACGACGACAGCGATGATGACGACGCCGAGGAAGAGGGCTGATCGACAAGGCCGCTGGCTTCGACGCCCATCGCACGCGGCTGCTTGCGACCCTCGCAGAGCTCGAGAAGACCCAGGGCCAGGCGAAGGCAGGGACCCGTGTCGACGGCGACCACCGGCCTGCGAATCGGGGTGAACGCGGAGCGGTGACGACCCAGGGTTACCTCACCGCTGGGCTGACGCAGCGTATCGCCGAACTGACGGCGGCCTTGGACCTCCTCGCCGAGGTTCCGACGTCGCTGCGAAGTCGAGCCGTCACCGGTGCGTTGGTGCGTCTCGAGACTGCGGCAGGGGACGAGCGAGCGTTCCTGATCTTGCCTGGCGGAGACGGCGCCACCATCGATGGCGTCTGCGTGGTGAGTCCACATGCGCCGGTGGCCCGCGCGATGTTCGGCGCCGAGGAAGGCGACGAGGTGGAGCTGCCCGTCGGTGTGAGCGAGATTGTCTCGGTGAGCTAGGCGTCGGTCTCTTCGACCGGCTCCGCGACGACGAGCGGCCCGGCAACGTCGAAGAGGATGAACTCGCGGGTCTGCTGTTCGGACCACTCGAGCACCTGCACGACCATCTCGGCACCTTCGGCCTGGGTCACGCAGGGGAGCTCGTAGCTGTACACGACGCTGGTCTTGTCCTCGGAGTCGGCGGCTTGAATCGCGCCCTCCTCGCTGATGCCAAAGCCCACTTCGGCGAAGGGCTCGGTCCACTCGGCACGCAGAAACGCGTCGGCGGCTTCGGCCAGGTCATAGACGTGGTCCTCGTTTTCCGGGAAGAAGATCACCGACAGGTCGAGCTGCACGAGAAGCTCCGGACTGATCAGCCCGACGTGCTCACCGTTGGCCCGTACGACCTGCCAGAACTCGTCGTAGTCGATGAGCCTGTACGCGTCTCCGAGGGCCTTCTCGAGTGCTTCGATGTCTGCCATGCGTTCTCCCGCGACGCATCGTGACATAGCTGCGGCCGTTGTGTGTTGCACACGCTTGCGGGGTTAGTTAGTGAGCGAACACTTACCAGTAAGTGAGTGAACACTTACTATGGAGGACCCGATGGCTCGACCCCGTCAGGTATCCGACGAAGACATCCTCAAGGCCGTACGCGAGGCGGTGTTCGAGCACGGCCCCAGCGTGTCGACGTCGGTGATCGCCGAGCGTGTGGGGCTTTCGCAGGCTGCGCTGTTCAAGCGCTTCGGCACCAAAGAGACCCTGCTGATCCGCGGCCTCGCGCCGACGGAACTGCTCGAGATCAAGAGCCTGATCAGCGGTCCCAGCGCGAGTGAGCCGTTTCGCGATCAGCTCACGGAACTGGCGACTGAGCTGCATGCCCAGCTGCGCATCCTCATGCCGCGCATCGCCGCCCTCCGGTCCTGCGGCTTCCAGCCGTCCAAAGTGTTCGGGCAGTTCGAGGTGCCGCCGCCGGTACGCATGGTGCGAGCACTAGCGGGCTGGTTCGATGCCGCCAAGACGCTCGACATGGTGCGTGCCGAGGCCGACAGTTCCACCCTGGCAAAGGCGCTTATGGGCTCGCTGTTCTTCGAGTCGCACCTCAATCAAGTGGCCGAGAAGTGGCTCCCCGAGCCCGACCCGGATCAGCACGTGGCCTCGGTGGTCGAACTTCTCTGTACAAGCATCCTCGTGGAGGGGAAGTGAGTTGGTTGTGGTTGGCCCTACTGACGGGCCCCTCTCTTGCGTCGGAGCTGCCGGTGGCAGAGTCCGACACCTACGCGCTCGGCAGCGACGCCGCAGTCGCCACAGAGTCCTGGTGGGTGAGCTTCGGCAACCCCGAGCTTGGCTCGCTCATCGATGAGGGCATCGCGCACAACACCGACCTGAGCGGGGCGGTAGCGCGCTTTCAGCAGGCGGATGGCGCCTTCTGGCAGACACGTTCGGCTTTGCTGCCGAGCATCTCCTTCGATCTGGCGAGTGCCCACCAGCCGCAGAGCAACCTCGCGTTCTCGCCGCCGGGCGTCGACCCGGATGCACCGCAGCACTCGGCCCAGTTCGGTCTGCGCGGTGCCTGGGAAGTGGACCTGTTCGGTCGCAACGCGATGTCGACTCGTGCGAGCCGGTACGACAAGCTGGCGGCAGCCGGTGACCGGGACGCGACGGCGCTGACGATCTCGACGATGGTCGGCGAGGCCTACTACGACCTCACGCTCAACGAGCAGCGCCTGGCCATTCTCCAAGAGCAGCTCGAGACGAACCGCAAGCTACTCGAGCTGGTCGAGCTCCGCCGAGATGCGGCTGGAGCGGCGACGGCTGACGTGCTCCAGCAGCGTCAGCAAGTGGCGGTGCTCGAGGCCACCTTGCCGAGCGCAGAGGCCGGCGTGGACCTCGCGAGGTTCCGCCTCTCGGTGCTCCTCGGGCGCGACGAGCTCACGGCCCAGGATGTGACCGCCAGCGAGCTCCCGGTGCTTGGAGCGCTTCCGGAGACGGGCGTTCCGATTGACCTACTCGACAACCGGCCGGACCTTCGCGCGGCGTCGGGGCGTTCGACCTCGGCCAACGCACGGCAGACCGTGGCCTATCTCGGGTTCCTCCCGAGTCTGCAGGTGGGGGGACAGCTCGGCTGGTCGGCGTTTTGGTACGGCGACAGCAGCATCGACCCCAACAAGGCGTGGCAGGTGACGACTTCGGTGTCGGTGCCGATCTTCCAAGGGGGCCGACGCCATGGTGCGGTGAAGGCCGCCCGCGGTGCTGAGTACGGCGCCGCCGAGGGCTACCGGGGCGCGGTGCTCACCGCCCTTCAAGAAGTGGAGGGGGCGCTGCTGCAAGACCGCGCCGCCACCGCACGACTCGAGGCGTCAGCGCAGTCCCATGACCTTGCGAAGTCCGCCTACGAGCGGGCACGCGAGGGATGGCTCGAGGGCGTTGCCTCCTACCTGACCGTCTTTACCAACCTCGGTGCGTGGCAGCGCGCCGAGCTCGATCTCTTGGATGCGCGTCGGCAAGCCGTCAGCGCTCGAATTCAGCTGCATGACGCGCTCGGCGGGGAATGGACCCGCGATCTCGGCGCAAGGAAGGCCCAATGAACGTTCAGTGGTGGCTTACGCGCGCCGTGCTTCCCGTGGCCATTCCGGCCGGCGCCCTCATGGTGACCGTGGTCCTGGTCCTGCTGTCGCCGAGTGCCGACCGCAAGACCCCCGAGCCGCGCGTTGCGCAGGTCGAGGTGGCCGAGGTCCAGCCGACCGATGCCGTCGCGCGCGTCCGGGGAACCGGCACGGTCGTTGCGGCCCGCCGGGTCTCGCTCACGACCGAGGTCAGCGGCAAGGTCGTGTCGATGTCGGATGACCTCGTGCCTGGCGGCCGCTTCTCGAAGGGCGACGTGCTGCTGCGCGTCGATGCGCGCGATTACCGCGCCGCACTCGCGTCCGAGAAAGCGCGTCTGTCGCAGGCTGAGCTCGAGGTCGCACTCGAGAAGAAGCGCGGTGCAATTGCAGAGCGCGAGTGGGAGCTGTTCGAGGATGGTCGCGAGAAGGAGGCTCTCGCGATGCGGGCGCCGCAGCTCGTCACCGCCCAGGCCAACCTCGAGGCGAGCCAGGCGGCCGTCGAGCGGGCGGAGCTGAACTTGTCTCGCACCGCGCTGCGCGCGCCCTTTGATGGCGTGGTGACGCAAGAGGCCGCTGACTTGGGTCAGCTCGTCGGCCCCGGCACGATGGTGGCGACCTTGGTCGGTACCGAAGCGGCTTGGGTCACGGTCAGCCTTCCGGTCGAGCAGCTTCGCGCGCTGTCGATTCCTGGAGTGAGCGGCGAGGTCGGCTCCGAAGGCACGGTCACGCAGAAGCTCGCCGACGGCACCCTGATCGAGCGGCAGGCGAGGGTCTTGCGGCTGGTGGGCGAGCTGGACCCCACCACCCGCACGGCCCAGGTGGTCGTCGAGATTCCCGAGCCGCTCGCTGGTGAGCTTCCGTTGCTCCCCGGCGCCTATGTCGAGGCCGTTCTGAGCGGAAACGCACTGTCCGATGCCTTCGTGGTGCCCCGCGTCGCCGTGAGTGAGGGCGACCTGGTCTGGGTCGTTGCAGAGGGCGACGTGCTCGAGCGCCGCCAGGTGGTCGCGAGCTGGCGCGATGCCGACGACATCATCGTCTCGACGGGGCTTCGCGCGGGAGACCGTGTGGTGACCAGTCCGCTCTCCATGCCCATCGAGGGCATGCCGGTGAGCATGGGAGCGGCCCAATGAACGAGCATCTCGAAAAGGGACCGATCGCCTGGATGGCGAAGAACTCGGTCGCCGCGAACCTACTTCTCTTCGTCATCTTGCTCGCCGGCCTGCTCGCGCTCGGCCGCATCAAGCAGGAGGTCTTTCCGGAGTTCGCCCTCGACGTCGTCACCATCAGCGTGCCGTACCCAGGCGCCTCGCCCGAAGAGGTCGAGAAGGGTGTGCTGCTCGCCATCGAAGACGAGGTCGCCGGCCTCGACGGCGTGAAGCGCGTCACCGCCACGGCTAGCGAAGGGGTGGGCGCGGTCTCAGCAGAGCTGTTGCTCGATGCCGACCGCCAGGCCGTGCTTGCCGACATCAAGAATGCGGTCGACAAGGTGCGCTCGTTCCCCGAAGACGCCGAAGAGCCCACGGTCCAGCTCGCCACGCGGCGCAGCGAAGTCATCTCGCTCGTGATTCACGGCGAAGACCTCGACATGAACACGCTGTACGCGCTCGGCGAGAAGGTCGAGAGCGAGCTGAAGGCCTACGAAGGTCTCGAGCCCTACCCAGAGCTCGATGGCTACTCGCCGATCAGCTTGGCCCGCTACGCCTCCTCGGTGTTGTTCCGCGGTCCGGTGGACGGCGTGACCCAAGTCGAGGTGTTCGGCATTCCGGCTCCCGAGGTCGCCATCGAAGTCTCGGAAGAGACGCTGATGACCTACGGACTGACCCTCGACGGAGTGGCCCAGCAAGTTCGCGCGGCCTCCCTCGAGCTTCCCGGTGGCGGCGTACGCACCGAGGGTGGAGAGGTCCTCGTTCGCGTGTCGGACCGGCGCCTCACGGCCCATGAGTTCAAGCAGATTCCGATTGTGGCCTCGGCCTCCGGTGCCCGCCTGCTGCTCGGCGACATCGCCGATGTGCGCGATGACTTCGCCGAGACCGACCAGGCCTCGTACTTCAACGGTGAACCCGCCGTGCGCGTGACCGCCTACCGCATTGGCAACGAGAGTCCGCAAACCGTCGCCGACACGGTCATCTCCTACCGGGAGCAGCTCCGCGCTGACCTGCCCGAGAACGTGGGCGTGCAGGTCTGGCGGGATGACTCCCAGATGCTGCGCGCCCGCATCGAGTTGCTCGTTCGCAACGGCATCATGGGCCTCGTGCTCGTTCTGATGGTGCTCGCGGCTTTCCTCGACTTGCGCCTGGCTTTTTGGGTTGCCCTCGGCATTCCCGCCTCGTTCCTTGGCGCCTTCTTCCTCATGCCAGCGCTCGGCTTGTCGCTGAACATGATCACGCTGTTCGCGTTCATCATCACCCTCGGCATGGTCGTCGACGACGCCATCGTGGTCGGCGAGAACGTCTATCAAAAGCGACAGCAGGGCTTACCGTTCACGCAAGCGGCCATCGAAGGCGCGCAGGAGATGGCGGTTCCCGTCACTTTCTCGATTCTGACCACGGTCGTCGCCTTCTCGCCGCTGCTGTTCATCCCCGGCGTGATGGGCAAGATCTTCTCGTTCATCCCGCTCATCGTCATCAGCGTGCTGGCGTTCAGCCTGATCGAGTCCTTTTACATCCTGCCCGCTCACCTCGCGCACATGGAGCCGAGCAAGAGCCGCGGACGCATCAGCCTCTGGCTCGAGAACTTCACTCAGAACCGCTTCAAGCCGTTCATCGAGTGGGTCATCTCGATTCGCTACGTGGCCATCATGACGGCCTTCGCGATGCTGATCTTGACCATCGGCTCGATTCGCAGCGGCTTGGTACCGTTCTCGTTCTTCCCTGTTCTCGAGGGCAACCTCGTCAGCGCCACCGCCACGCTTCCATACGGAGCGCCGATCGAGCGCACTGTCGCCGTCCAGAAGGAGCTCGAGAGCGCCCTGGCCAAGGCGAGTGCTGAGCTCGGCGGCGAGGCCGTCATCAAGGGGGTCTTCACCCGAGTGGGCGAGGGTGGGCAATCCGGAGGCGGTCCGCGCGGAGCCTCGCGCGCAGTCGGCAGTCACCTGGTGTCGATCGAGGTCGAGCTGACCCCGTCGGATGACCGCGACATCACCGCCGAGCAGATCTCCGGTGCGTGGCGTAGCCACACGCCCGACCTCGCGGGACTCGAGTCCCTGGTGTTCACCTCGAATGTCGGCCCGTCGGCGGGCAAGGCTGTCGACGTGCAGCTGTCTCACCCTGACGTCGAAGTGCTTGCAAAGGCCTCTGCTGAACTGCAGGAACAGCTGCAGTCCTATTCAGCACTGGTCAACATTCAGAACGGCTACTCGGGCGGAAAGCCTCAGCTGTCGTACACGATGCTTCCTCAGGGTCTCGACCTCGGGCTGAACGCCAACACCGTCGCTCGCCAGCTCCGCGCCTCGTTCTATGGCTCGGAGGCCTTGCGTGAGCAGCGCGGGAACGATGAGTTCAAGGTGATGGTGCGACTGCCCGAAGACCAACGCGCAAGCGCCTACCGCCTCGAGGAACTCCGGGTTCGCACGCCCTCCGGGGCCTACGCGCCCCTCAACCAGGTGGCCACCGCCGAGCTCGGACGCGCTCCCACCGAGATCAAGCGCGAGGACGCCCAGCGGGTCGTCAACGTGAGCGGCGAGCGGCGCCCCGGTACCGAGTCGACCACCGATGTCATCGCATCGCTGCAAGAGACGGTGATGCCGGCCCTTCGCGACAAGTATGACGGTCTCACGGTCGAGCTCGTCGGTGAGCAGCGTGAGCAGGGCGATGCCTTCGCCTCGATGAAGACCAACGGCCTCATGGCGATGTTCGGCATCTACGCGTTGCTGGCCATCCCGTTCCGTTCCTACACCCAGCCGCTGATCATCATGGCCGCCATTCCGTTCGGCCTGATCGGCGCTGTCGGCGGTCACTTCCTGATGGGCTACGGCTTGTCGATCATCAGCATGATGGGCATCGTCGCGCTCTCTGGCGTCGTGGTGAACGACAGCCTCGTCTTGATTGACGCGACCAATCGCTTCAGAGAAGCGGGAGCGTCTGCGGCTGAAGCCATCGTGCAGGGCGCGACGCGTCGCTTGCGTCCGATCTTGCTCACGTCGCTCACGACCTTCTTCGGACTCGTGCCGATGATTGCCGAGACCTCGGTGCAGGCGAAGTTCCTGATTCCGATGGCCTTGTCACTCGGCTTCGGCGTACTCTTTGCCACCTTCCTGATTCTCCTCATCGTGCCGTGTATCTACATGGTGCTCGAGGATGTCACCCAGCTCGTCGAGAGGGTCACTGGCGCAAGCCAAGGCCATGCCGAGGAGCTCGAGCCCGAGGCTGCCAAGTGAAGCGCGTTCGTGTCGTCGCCGGTGTCGTGTTGCGAGGCCAGCAGGTCTTGGTCTGCCAGCGGAGCATGACCCAGTTCCCGCCGGGCGTCTGGGAGTTCCCCGGGGGCAAGGTCGAGGGCCGCGAGACCGATGAGGCTGCACTCGCACGCGAGCTTCGCGAGGAGCTCGGCATTCAGGTCGTCGTCGGCGGACAGGTGGGCGTCAACGAGCATCGCTACGGCGACACGACCATCGTGCTTGTCGCGTACGTGGCGGTCATCGAGGTCGGCGAGCCGGTGCCCCACGAACACGATGCCATCCGCTGGGTCGGACGGGAGTCGCTGCGGCAGCTCGAGTGGGCTCCTGCGGACATCCCGTTGCTCGGTGCGGTCGACGCCCTGCTCGAGGGCGCTGCTCCCTATTAGTGCCCTGCGGGTGTCTTCTCTCCCGCCTCGACGCGTGCGGACAGGCGGTTCTCGGAGGGGGGCAGGGGACAGGTCGCAAACGGCGTGAATGCACACGGCGGATTGGTCGCGGTGTTGAAGTCGAGCTCGACCTTGCCGTCGGAGTCGGCTGCCGGAGCGCCAAGGAAACGGCCAGCGCCGTAGGTCTCGATGCCACTCGTTCCATCGGCGAAGACGATGAACATCTCCTCGTCCGGGGCGTCCTGGAAGGGCAGCAGGGTGTGTGTGGCTCCGTTCAGCTCGAAGGTGAGCACCCCGGGGACCAGGGCCTCTTCGGTAGTTCCGATGGCAGTGGGGAACTGGAGCGGCCGCGGTTCGTCGTAGCGCTCGAGGGTCGCGCTCACCTTGAACGCAGCGTCCACATCGAAGTGCGGGACCCCGGTGAACGCCGTCCGGTCGGGGTGAGCGCTGTCCTTGGCGCGAATGCCGATCTTGCCCTGCCGCTCGATGACGTAGAAGGTGAGCGTCTTGTGCGTGAGCACGGTCGGGCCGTCCTCATGCGCGTCGGCCAGCAGCGTGACCGCCTCGGTGAGAACCGCTTCCTCGTCCGACACCTCAACCCCATCCGCGGGGGTGAAGCGGACCTCTGTCCCGGTGCGCGTCAGCTTGCCCAGGGTCGCAGGAGCGCTCCAGTCGGGGAGGGGAACACCGGCGTCTTCGGTGGACCCGATGACCGTGTCGCCCTCTTCGAGCCAGGACAGGCCGACCAGTGTCAGCCAGCCCCTCTCGGTGGCAAGCCGGTCGTCTCGCTCCTTCCACGTGGCCTTGATCGCCGTCGTGTACGCGTCTTCGGCGACCTCGGGGGCCGGGGCTTCCGGTGAGACCTCCGGTGAACCACAGCCTGTGGCGAGCGCCACCAGCAGCAGCCTCACAGGGTCACGAACACGCCGACGAGGCACATCTCGTCTTCGGTGCCGTCACCCCAACTGACCGGAGCGGTGTCGTCGAGGGTGTCGAAGGTGCAAGTCACCTGCATCAGGTCGTCGTTTCCGATCTCGATGGGCTCCTCATAGAAGTACTGCTGTTGCCACTCGAAGTCCCAGACTGGGACGTCGACCAAGCACTCCTGGGTTCCGCCTGCGGGGGTGCGCGTCATGCGGATCGAGGTACCCCTTTGGTGCATATGCGGCAGCACGCCCCACAGGTCGACGTCGAACGGAACGTTGAGGTCCGAGAGTCGGAACTGGAAGCTGAACTCGGCCTCTTGCTGACCGGCGGGGACGCTCAAGCGTCCGTCGGCGAGGAGCCAAACGATCGCTTCCTGATCGACATCCTCCTCGAGCTTGAGGTGCACCTTGGTGCGGTCGGAGCGGCTCTCCTCGGGAAGCAGGTGGTAGTGGACCTGCATGATGAGCTTGCGATTGGCGTCGATCTTCACGCCGGTGCCCTCGGGGTAGCTGACGACACCGCTTCCGGGAGCCCATGTCGCGAGGGGGTTCGAGTTGTTGACGCCGCTGGCACCGAAGCAGGTGTAGCTTCCTGCGGCTCCCGCAAGGTCCTCGGCCTGGGTCTGCGCGTTCTCGTCCTCGAGGGACCAGAGGATGACGTGGTGGACCATCTCGGGGTCGCCGGGCTCGACTTCGAACTGGGTGATGAACTGATCGGTGTCGAGCTCGGGGTCGAGCAAGAAGCACCGGTAGTCGTCGTCGGCGTGTTCTGCGCTGGCCAGCGGCGTGTAGTCGAAGCCGAAGTCCACAGTGACGTCGGGCTCGGGAAGGGTCTCAGCCGGCGCGATCTCGAGCGGCTCTTTCGGGGCCCTGCCTTCGGGCATGTCGGCGGCCACCCAATCCGAGATCGTCTGGATCTCTTCGTCGCTCAGCCAGCGCGCGTCGCGCCACTCGCCGCACTCGCCCGAGTTGTCGGCGCCCCATGGCGGCATGGTCCGGGCTTGGGTCTCGATGGCCATCGCCGGGCCCCAGGGCACCGCCTGCTCGTAGGTCTCGAGCGGAAACGGGCCGATCTGGTCGGCTTGGTGGCAGCCCACGCAGTTCTCGTTCACGATCGGCGCGACGTCGCCGTGCCAGGTGGGACCGGGGTCACAGGCGGCCATCGAGAGGAGCAGAACGGGCAGCAGACGGGTCATGGGCAGGGCCTCCGGTCGGGAGCATATCCAGGCTTTCTCCAGTGCGCGCCGGGAAAGCGTGTCGAAAGGACAATCGCGGAGTGTGCCCGCTACCAGATGTCTTCATAGGAATCGGCCGAGAGCGCCCATGGACG
This sequence comes from Pseudomonadota bacterium, assembly GCA_023954855.1. Lineage (GTDB taxonomy): Bacteria > Myxococcota_A > UBA796 > UBA796 > M1803. Next base: position 21,473 of record JAGSGY010000058.1, read on the forward strand.
GCCGTACACATGCACGCGCTGGGTCGGTTCATCCCCGGCGGTGAGGGCTCCACCCACGTGAGTCCACGCGAGGATGCCGCCGGCCAGGTTGTGGACCCCACGCTCGACGTTCTTCGCCGCATACGCGCCACTGCGCGCCCCGATGGTGCAGTAGGCCACCGCCAGTCCCTCGGGCTGCTCGGCTTCGAAGGCCTCTGGCGTGAGGGCACCGGGAATCACCGAGACCTGCCGTTCTTTGTCGCCGCGCACATCGATCAGCACGACGCGGGTGCCGGCCTCAATCCGCTGGGACAGATCCTCGGCCTCGATCTCAGTCGCCCCCGCGAAGCTCTCTCGGTAGCCGGCGTACATCTCGCGAATGGCCGCGCGCTTGCTCGCGTCGGTGGTCAGCTTGGGGCCGAACCACCGCGTCTTCCGCAGCAACGCGAGCAGTGCGTTCATCCGCATGCCTAGTCCAGGAACTGCACCACGTGGGCGGCGAGCTCTTTGTACTGCGCGGCCCCACGGCTGGTGGAATCGAAGCCGAAGATGTCGATGCCGTCCATCTGGGCCTTGGCGAGGCTGGAGTTGATGCCGATGCGCATCGGCAGCAGGGCCGGGCCATAGGTCGCCTGAATCTCGCTGACCACCGCACTGTTCAGCGTGGTGTTTCGGCCATCGACGCGGGTAAGCAGCACGCCGAGCACGTCAATCTCGGGGTTCAGGCGGGTCGCGACGGTCTGGATGGTGTCGACGAGCGAGGACACGCCCGTCAGTGCGAGCGGGGAGGGGTCGCAGGGAATCAGCACCTGGTCGGCGGCGACGAGTCCGTTCAGAGTCAGGTTGCCGAGGTTCGGCGGGCAGTCGAGCACGATGACGTCGTAGTGCGTGCGGGTGGCCTCGAGGGCTTCCTTGAGGATGAACTCCTTGCCGATCCGCGTGGACAGCAAGTCCTCGGTGGTGGACAGGGTCTTGTCCAGCGGCGTGACGTAGAGGTTCGGAACGGCGGTGGAGGTGACGATGTCCATCACTTCGCCAGCGCGCTTCTCGTCGAGAAGAATGCCGGAGAGGGGGCCGCCACCCGGGCGAACCGCGGTGTGCAGTGCGGTGTTCACGTGGCCCTGCGGGTCGAGGTCGATGAGCAGCACGCGCAGGCCGTGAAAGCGTGCGAGGCCGGCTGCGAGCGAGACCGAAGTGGTCGTCTTGCCGACGCCGCCCTTCTGGGCCGAGACGGCGATGACCGTCGCTTTCTTGGTTCCGAGGGGGCGCTTGGGGGTCTCGGGGATGTTGGCGAGGCGGCGGAGTCCGCCCTTGAGCAGGTTGCGCATGGGTGCACCGGGGAGGCAGCGGGGGAGGGGGTCGGCGGGGAGCCGGGAGGGCACGCGCAGTATAGCGGGTCTGGCGGTGATCCGCTCCAGACGCATGCATTCGCCGGGTTCGAGGCACGCGGCTATCATGCGTGCATGAACCGAAACGCCATTCTCGTCGTCGCTGCCTTGGCGGTGCTCCTTCTCGGATTCTTCCGGCTTCGCGGTGATTCGTCGCCGACCGAGCCCGCTGTCCGACCCGCCATCGCCGCTGTACCGCGGACGCCTCCGCCGGGCCTGAAGCGCCCGTCTTCAGCAGATGGTGACCTTCTCGTGCGCGGGGGCAAGACCCCGAAGGGCGATCTTGCGAGAGGGCCGATTCCCGACATGGCGCCGCCTCCATTCGACCCCAGCCTCGACGATGCGCCCTCGGGCGCCCGCTCGGTCTGGCCGCTGAACAAGGATGGCTTTCGGGGAGCCATGGACGAGGTTCGCCCGGCCGTCCTTGAGTGCTACGAGGGCTGGCTCGTCGAGCAGCCGGACCTCGGCGGCCGCGTGGTGCTCGGACTCGTCATCGAAGAAGTCGACGGCTTGGGCCTCGTGACCGACACCACCGTTGAAGAGTCCGAGGCGGATGCGGGCGCATTCGAAGCCTGCCTCACCTCGGTCATGTCCGAGATGGAGTTCGATGCTCCCGCCGGGGGCGAAGCCATGCGGGTGACGTGGCCGTTCCTCTTCGCGCAGGACTAGCTGGCGCGGGCCTCGACCTTCTTCTTCGCGGCGCGCAGCTCTTGGTCGGCCATGTAGCGAGCGAAGCGGGGGAACATGCGGTAGGCCACGAAGACCAGCCATGAGTCGAAGCCAATCATGTTCTCGAAGCGCTTCTTGGGCACGCAGTTGGCCACCGACGTCGCCACCTGCTCGGGGGTGTAGACCTTCGTGAACGAGTTCTCTGACTCGACGGCCCAGACGATGGCGGGCTTGTCCTCGTTCTCGGCCTCGAGTCCGGGGGTCTCCGTCGTCGGCGGGTAGAAGAGCTTCACGTTGACGTTGTCGAAGAGCAGTTCCTGGCGCAGTGCTTCGCCAAAGCCGGTGATGGCGTACTTCGAGGCCGAGTAGGCGCCAAAGCCGTACACGCTGAAGAAGCCGAGCATCGAGGAGAGCAGGCAGATGTCGCCGCTCTTGCGCTCGCGCATGTGGGGTACCACCGCCTTGACCACATTCACGTGGCCGAGGAAGTTCACGTCGTACAGGCGCTTGTAGGTGTCGCCGGTGATGTCCCAGCTCGTGCCGCACTTGGCGAAGCCACTGTTGCAGATCAGCACGTCGAGGTGTCCCAGCTGCTCGATGGCGCTCTGCACGCCCGCGGCCACCGCTTCCTCATCACTGACGTCGAAGGAGGCGTAGCCGAAGGTCTGCTCGGGCTTGCCCGCGGCCTTGAGAGCCTCGACCGTGTCCTCGAGCTTGGGGATGCCCCGAGCGGTAACAATGACGTCGGCGCCTCGCTTGGCCATCTCGAGGGCAATGGCGCGGCCGATGCCGGCGGACCCACCCGTGACGAGGACCTTCTTGTTGTCGTAGAAACCCATGCGCGCGCCTCCGAGGCGGCCGGATAACCCGAGAGCCCTGCGTCGGACCGACGCTTTTGCACTCGGCGAGCGCCGCTCATGAGTTGTTGCTTTGGCGACCGCTTTCAACGATCCGCATGGGAACGGCCGATTCGACGACCCTGGAGGCCCATGAACTGTGGGTTTCTCCGGCCATGTGGCGGACCGTGCAACATTTCGCGTATGGTGCGGGCCTATACGTGGAGTTTACAAGATGCGCTCACTCAGCCTTTTCCTCGGCTTCGGTGTGCTTGCCGCCTGCAGCGGCGACGTCTCAATCACCGAGCAGGCCAACGTCGCGCCGGGTGTGGTCATCGAGACCCCCGACGACCTGTCCCTGTTCACTGAGATCGAGACCATCGAGTTTCGCGCTGCAGCCGACGACGCCAACGGACTCGAGGACATCGTCGGCATGCTCTGGGAGTCGAATATCGACGGTGAGCTCGGCTCTGGCGAGGACGTTGCGCCCGATGAGGCGGGTCTGAGCCGCTTGGCATCGACGCTGTCGATTGGTGTGCACACGATTACGGTTCAGGCGACCGATGCGGAAGGCCTGCAGGCTGAGGACAGCATCACCGTGACGGTCGAGGCTGCGGCGCAGATGCCCCTTGTGGAAATCTCGAGTCCGAACAATTTTCAGGCCTTCGATATTGGCGCGACCATCCAGTTCTTCGGCTCGGTGAGTGACCCGAACCAGGGGCCCGACACGCTCGGAGCCGTCTGGACGGTGGCTGACGCGAGTAGCGGCAATCAGGTGTTGAGCTCTGCAAACCCGCCCAGCGGGACCGGCGCCACCACTGCGCAGCTAGCCGATGCGCCACTCGGCGACTTCACGGTGCGTTTGACCGTCACGGATGATGATTCGAACACGGATTACGCCGAAATCTTCATTCGGGTTGAAGACCCCGCCATGCGGGATGACGACAACGACGGCTGGACGCCTGGGCAGGGCGACTGCGACGACGGCAATGCTGACCGTTACCCCGGGAACCCCGAAGTCTGTGACGGCATCGACAACGACTGCAACGGTGTCATCGACGACAAGGACCTCGATTCCGATCTTCACGTCGACGACCAGTGCACCCAGTATCAGGGTGCCATGCAGATCGATGACTGCAACGACGGTGATGAGACCATCTATACCGGCGCTCCCGAGCTCGAAGACGGCCTCGACAACGACTGCAACGGCATCCTCGACGATGGCACGCCAAGCTTCGACGCAGACGGCGACTGCTACTGCCCGGGTACGACCTGCACGTCGTCCTCGAACTCGGCGTGTGCCTCGCTCGCAACAGGCGACTGCAACGATACCGACGCCGATATCAGCCCCGCTGATGTCGACGGGGATGGTGCGAGCGCGTGTGCCGGTGACTGCGATGATACCGACGCCACACTGAACATCGCGGACGTGGACAACGACAACAACAGCACCTGTGATGGAGACTGCGACGACGACGATGCGAGTCTCTCCGCGCTGGACCTGGATGGCGACACGTTCTCCACTTGTGACGGTGACTGCGACGACGATTCGTCGGCTTGCGGAAGCGCGTGCTTCCCAGGGAACACGGCGGCTGATGTTTGCGATGGATACGACCAAGACTGCGACACCAACCTCGATGAGGACCCAAACCTGCTCTTCTACCGGGACGGTGATGGCGACGGATGGAGCGTGACTGCCGGCGCCCAGACCACCTGCACGGACCCGGACGGATCTGGTATTGGATGGGTGAGCACACTGAGCAACCCCGTGGATTGCGATGATGGCAACGCCGCCCTCAACCACGACGATGCTGACAACGACGGCTTCTCGACCTGCGAGAACGACTGTGACGACGACGATGCGACACTCGACCCCGAGGACGCCGACAACGACAGTTTCTCAACCTGCGATGGCGACTGCGACGACACTCCCGGTTCGGGGGCGACGACGAATCCGGACGCCAGCGATGACCCGGATGACAACTACATCGACTCCAACTGTGATGGACTCGATGGCGACATGTCTCTGGCGATTCTCGTGTCGACCTCTGGCTCGAACTCGTCGACTTGTGGGGACATGCGCGCTCCGTGCCAGACGCTGAGCTACGCGGCCGGGCGTGCGGATACGGAGGGTGTCATCGACATCTATGTCCAGGCTGGAACCTACCCTGGTCCGCACTCGCTCTCGGGGCGGGTGGTGCAGGTGTATGGTGGCTTCGATAGTAGCTGGGTCCGGGATGACCGGTCGGCGAGCGGGCACGACGCGGTGTTTACCGGTGGATACGACAGCTCAGCGGCCCAGTACCTGGCGCTGAAGCTGGACACCTGCACGATGGGGCTTCACAACCTGTCTGTTCAGGGGCCGAATGCCTCGGGCACGTGGAGCAACTACGGTCGTAGTTCCTACGCCGTACATGCCTACAACTCAGTGCTGACCATCGATGGCGCGCGCGTGGTCGGTGGCAACGGCACGGCGGGCAACGCGGGGTCAAATGGCTCGAACGCCACGCAGACTCGTGCCGATGGCGGAAACAACGGCTCCAATGCCCGTGGAAATGTCGGCAGCACCTGCAGCACGAGCCGCCAGAGCGGTGGCAGTCGCGGCACTTCGAGCTGTGGCAGCGCCTACTACGGCGGGTCTGGCGGAAGTGGTGGTTCACAGGACAGCCAGTGCACCATCGGTCTATGCGCAGGTGGTGCGTGCAACGCGACGAGCGGCGCCAATGGCGGAAACGCGACGACTTACTGGTCGAGCTCCAACGGCTACCGTGGGGGTGGTGGTGGAACCTGTGAGAACGGTGCGGGCGGGGACGGTCGAAATGGTCGGGTCTCGGACGGCAGCGGTGGAAACGGTGGCCAGCGCGAGGGCGAGCTCTCCGGGCGCTACTGGCGTGCGACGCGCGGCGGCTCTGGCACTACGGGTAGCCATGGCACGGGCGGCGGCGGCGGCGGCGGAAGCGGCGGTTGTGACACGGGTGCGGACGATATGGGTGCAGGTGGCGGCGGCGGGGGTGGCGGCGGCTGCCGCGCGACCGTGGTTGGCACCGGTGGATACGGCGGCGGCTCCAGCTTTGGTGTCTTCGGCTACCAGAGCACGTTGACGGTGACCGACACGTCGATCACTCGCGGAGCGGGCGGAAATGGTGGTCGTGGAGGCAACGGCGGCCTCGGACAGCCTGGCGGCAACGGTGGCAGCGGCGGATCGGCGAGCGGAAACTCCGCACGTGGTGGCGACGGTGGCGACGGCGCGCACGGCGGGCACGCAGGGCCAGGCGGTGGTGGTGGCGGCGGCGGATCCTACGGGATCTTCCACCTCGGCGGTAGCTTGCAAACGCTTGGGAACTCTTACGTCGCGGGCTCTGCGGGAACGGGTGGAACCCGCGGCACGGTGTCCGGCGAGGGCACGACTGTGAACGCGACCAGTGGAGATAACGGCGAGGTTCGGGGAACCCGCACTTGCTCGGCGACCTCGGACTGCGGCAACTACTAGTTCGCCCCTGTTCGGTCTGGTCTGAGCCCTCCATTCGGAGGGCTCTTGTTTTGCCCTCTACTTTCGACGTCGGTTGACGGTCCCGACGTAGTCGCCGGGCTGGAGCGACGTCCAGTAGAGGTAGTCACCTTGCAGGCGTAGCCTCACGGGGATGAGGTCGTCTTCCACGAGCAGGACCGTGGGCCCATCCCCGGACTTGAGGGTGCGGTAGATCTCGCCGGAGCCCGTGGTGAAGAACTGGTCGCCTTCCATCCAGTAGACGTGGGTAGCGTCGACCTCCACAGCGAGGATGTGCTTGCTGGTTACACGGAGGACGACGTCGGCTGCGGTGGAGATGTCATGTGCGGTCAGCGCTCTCGTGCTCCGGCTGTTGTATTCGGTCACGCTGAAGACTTGGTCGTCGTCTGACGCGAGTAGACGGACGTCTTCAAGGTTCGTGCGCAGCGTGGTCACGGCACCTTGTGTGGTCTCCATCCGCTCAATGGTCTGGTTTGGCTGTGCGCTCGAGTCGTCAAGGTCGCTGAAGTACAGCCAGTCCACCCGAGCGTACATGGCACTGCGCCCGTAGGTGTCGATAACCTCCCGCTCGCTCGCCATGTCGAGCGGTGTCTGGACGATGCGCCCCGGGCTCTTGCTGTCGTGGAAGTAGACGTACTGGCCGGCTACGTCGATGCCCGCAGGCTCTTCGATAGTGGAGATGGTGTAGAACGACGATTGACTGGCGTCGGCCTTGTAGCGGCCCACCGAAGACTGGGTGTCGACGTAGTAGACAAAGTCTCCCTGAGCGTCGATGGGCCACAGGCCAGTTGGCCCGCTGAAGACCGTTGCGGGGGTCCCGCCCGAGTGAGGCACATGCACGATCTCGTTGAAGCCCGAGACCTCGCGCGAAAAGTACACCTTTGTAGTGTCGACGGCGAGGGCGCCCGGCGTCTGCACATCCGACGCCAGCACCTCCACCGGGTCCACATCCGTGCACATCATCGACACGCAGTAGTGCGCCCCATCCGTGCACGTCTCATCGCTCGTGCACTCACACCCCAGGTCACCGGGCACGCAGGTGTCCGTGTCCGTGTCCGTGTCCGTGTCGGCATCGGTGTCGGCATCGGTGTCGGTGTCGGTGTCCGCTTCGACATCGGTGTCACCGGAGTCCCCGCGCTCATTCGGCGGATCCCACCCGAGCAAGCATCCGCTCAGCAGGAACAGTAGCGGCAGGCCGCGTGAGAGCGCCATCACAGTCGTCCTCCGAGCGAGAGCCCAGGCGTTCGCGGCCTCGCGTTGAGCCGCAGCACGAGCGACGTTCCCGCGAGCACCCCGCCGACGCCTGCCAAGCTCCAGCCGCCGACGTTGGTGGCCTTGAGCGCGGTCTCGGTGCCTTCACTTGGGTACTCGACGGACCGACTGGCCGCATAGGTGCCAATGCCCAAGCCAGCGCCAATCACGGCGAGCGATGTGCCGACAATCGGCACCACCGGAGACGCCTTCTTGGAGGGAGCATCTATCTCTGGAGGGGCGAGCCAGTTGCTCGGGTAGGGTTCGTCCTCGAGATAGCGCGAGTCCCAGCGGCCATCGGCAAAGGATTGCGCGATGTGCGGACCCGCGAGCTCTGCGGGCGGAACGGCGTCGACGCGGATGCCGTCCAAGTAGAAGGTCGCATCGGTGGCGACGGGAACCCAGTGGGTCTTGTCGGGAACGCTGGTGACAAACCCTCGGATGTCGGCGGGACCAAAGTCGTGAGGCACGTTCGGTGAGATGTGCAGCGCGGTGAGCATCGACGGCCGCCACTCGCGACCCAGCGCCAACTCAACGATGGCTTGGTACACGAGAAAGCGCGCCCATGGGTCTGGCGAGACGGCCACATCCAAGCACTTGGTGCGCTCGCGGAGCCCCTTGAACACCTCGCCAAAAGCGATGAGGTCGTCGTCCCTCAGCGCCGCGTCGGCAGCCTCGACCACCTCGGCGACGTCAGTCGCGCCCAGCGGGGTCTCGCACGGAGACGCAGATGCCAATGCGGCAAGGAAAAGGATCTAGAGGGACTCCTGCACAGGCGCTCAATCGCCGGTTCTTCTCTACCCTTGCACGCCGCTCACCGCCAAGTCGAGGCCCCACGCCCCGTCTTGTTCACTTGTTTCGTGACCTCCGTGTGGCTTCGACTCGGCCGCAAACCGGGTCATTCGGCCCTCACCGCGGCGCTAGCGGGGTTTAAGCTAGTGGATGGCCATACCTGAGCGTATGCTACGCGCGCCCCGCACAGTGAGGAACGCCGATGCGCGCTCGCATTCTTCAGTCTCTTCTCTTCGGAGGCTTCGGCCTCGTAGCGATGTCGTGTAACAACGACGTCTCCATCACCGAACAAGAGAACGTCGCTCCTCTGGTCAGCATCGACACACCCGATGATGGCGACAGCGTGACCGAGGGCTCGTCGGTCGACTTCCGGGCTACGGTCGCGGACGACAACGGCCTCGGAGACATCCAGGTTGTGGTCTGGACCTCCTCGATCGACGGCGAGATGGGCGACGCAGACGCGGTCCTTCCCGATGCCAACGGAGCGAGCCGCGTGGCCGCAACGTTGAGCGAGGGCCTTCACACCATCACCGTGACCGTGACCGACTTGGCGGGCGAACAGGCGTCGGACTCGATTGGACTCACGGTCGAGGCAGCCGCGCAGCTGCCGCTGGCGGAGATTGTCTCTCCTGGGGCCTTTGATGAGTTCGACATGGGCTCGACCGTCGACTTCTCCGGCGTGGTCTCCGACCCGAACCAGGAACCCGAGTCGCTCACAGCCGTCTGGACCATCCAGAACAACACGTCAGGCGACACTTTCGGGCCCTACTCGGCCTTGGCCGGAACCGGCGGCATCACCACCTCGCGTCTCGAGAACGCCCCAGAGGGCAACTACCTGATCACCCTCGAGGTCGATGACGACGACCTGAACCATGCCGAAGACAGCGTCTACATCGTGATTGTCGACCCGCGCGACCGCGACGATGACAATGACGGTTGGACCCCGAATCAGGGGGACTGCGACGACAACAATTCCGACAGCTACCCCGGCAACGCCGAGCTCTGCGATGGCATCGACAACGACTGCAACGGCATCATCGATGACAAAGATGTCGACACCGACAACCACATCGACCTGAACTGCAACCTCTACAGCGGCACCCTCCCGGTCGACGACTGCGACGATGACGATGCGACGGTTCACCCGCTCGCGCCGGAAATCTCCGACGGCATCGACAACGACTGCAACGGCATCGCCGACGACTCGACCCCGACCTACGACAACGACGGTGACTGCTTCTGCATCGGTCCCGACGCATGTACGGGCTCGTCGAATAGCGCCTGTACGACGCTGGACACCGGCGACTGCAACGACAACGATGCCAACATCGACCCAGTCGACGACGACAACGACGGCGCCTCGGAGTGTGCGGGAGACTGCGACGACGACAACGCCGCGCTCTCGGCCGCAGACAACGACAACGACGGCTTCTCGACCTGTGCCAACGACTGCGATGACACCGACGCGGCACTGACCCCCGTCGACATCGACCAGGACGGCTTCTCGACCTGTGATGGTGACTGCGACGACAGCCCCGGCAGCTGCGGCTCCGACTGCTTCCCCAGCAACACCGACGCCGACGTCTGCAACGGTGACGACGAAGACTGCGACGGAAGCACCGATGAAGACCCCGAGCGCGTCTGGTACCCGGACGCCGACGGCGACGGCTTCATCAGCACCGCCGACTTCACCTACGCCTGCGATGACCCGGACGGCCCCGGAGCCAACTGGATCTCCGGCACCACGGCAAACGACTGCGACGATGACCCGAATGCCTGTGGCGCAGACTGCTTCCCGAACAACGGCGCCGCGGACATCTGCGACACCTACAACCAGGACTGCGACGCGAACGTCGACGAAGATGCCGACATCGTCTGGTACCACGACGCCGACCTCGACGGCTTCACGGACAGCACCGACACGCAGCTCGCCTGTGACGACCCGGACCTGACCGGCGGCGAGTGGCTCGCGGCCCCGACGGCCGAAGAGGACTGCGATGACGACCCGACCGCGTGTGGCGCCGACTGCTTCCCGAACAACACCGACCCGGATGTCTGCGACAGTCAGAACCAGGACTGCGACGCCGACCTCGACGAAGACGCGAACATTCCCTGGTACCACGACGCCGATCTCGATGGATACACGGTCTCGAGCGACATCACCTACGCCTGTGCGGACCCCGGCGCCGAGTGGCTCGCAGCTCCGTCTGCGGCTGAGGACTGCGACGACAACCCGGTGGCCTGCGGAGCGGATTGCTATCCGACCAACACCGACCCCGACATCTGCGACGACTACAACCAGGACTGTGACGCCGACCTCGACGAGGACCCGGACACGGTCTGGTACGTCGACCTCGATGGCGACGGCTGGACCGATAACTCAAGTGCGGTGACCCAGTGCGATGCGCCGAGCTCGGACTGGACGGACATCGCCTCGGGCTCGACCGACTGCGATGACGACCCGAACGCGTGTGGTGCGGATTGCTACCCGACCAACACGAACCCCGATGTCTGCGACAACCAAAACCAGGACTGTGACAGCGACCTCGACGAAGACCCCGAGGTCGACTGGTTCATCGATGCGGACGGTGATGGAGCTACTGCGGGTAGTGCGGTCTTCGCCTGCACCTCACCCGGGGGTAGCTACCTGGCCGATGCCTCGAACACCCCGGACTGCGACGATGACGTCAACGCGTGTGGCGCGGGATGCTTCCCTGGCAACAGTGCCTTGGACATCTGCGACGGTCAAAACCAGGACTGCGACAACTGGGTCGATGAGGACATCGACACGGTCTGGTACCAGGACGCGGACGGCGATGGCTTCACGGGCACCGTCACCCAGACGGCCTGCGAGGACATCGACGGAAATGACAATGAGTGGCTTGCCGCGCCCACCACTGATGTGGACTGCGACGATGGCACCCGAGTGACTGACTGTGGCGCCGACTGCTACCCGGGCAACACCAACCCGGACGTCTGTGACGGCGACAACCAGGACTGCGACAACTTCACCGATGAAGACCCGAATACGCCCTACTACCATGACGCCGACGGGGACCAGTTCACCAATAACTCCGACATCCAATTCGCATGCGCCGATCCCGACGGCTTGACCGGCCTGGAGTGGCGGGACACGCCGACGACCAACGACTGCGACGACGACACCAACGCCTGCGGTGCCGGCTGCTATCCGCAGAATTCGAACCCGGACGTCTGCGACGGCTACGACCAGGACTGCAGCGGTACGGCCGACGAAGACCCAGACATCACCTGGTACCAGGACGCTGACGGCGACGGCTACACGGGGACCAGCACGCAGCTGGCCTGTCAGGACCCGGACGACACGGGCACGGAGTGGCTAGGCTCTGCCACAACGACGGACTGTCAGGACACCGGTAGCGGCGCTGCTCTGGCATGGCCCGGGAACTCCGCCGCAGACATCTGCGACAACATTAACCAGGACTGTGACGCCAACACGGACGAGAACCCCGATCTCGATTGGTACGAGGATGCCGATGGTGACGGGTATACCGGCACGAACGTCCAGTACGCCTGCGAGGATCCCGATCTGGGTGGCAACACCTGGCAGCCCGATGCCGAGGGGGACTGCGACGACGACACCAATGCGTGTGGTACGGCCTGCAACCCGGGCATCGGTACGGACGGCTGCGATAGCTACAACAACGACTGTGACTTGACCACCGACGAGGACCCGGACACCATCTGGTACGCCGATCTCGACGAGGACGACTGGACGGACGTCGACAACACTCAGCTCTCGTGCACGGATCCCGGCGTGAAGTGGCTGTCCAGCGCGACGACGGACGACTGCGACGACGGCGACTCGGGCTTGAACCACAACGACACCGACACGGACGGCTTCTCGACCTGTGGCGGCGACTGCCGGCCCGGGGACATCAACAGCTATCCGAACGCACCTGAGCTCTGTGACGGCATCAACAACGACTGCGACGGCGTCACAGATGAGTCGCCCGATGCGGACGGCGACGGCTGGGAGGTCTGCGAGGGTGACTGCAATGACACGAACGGCAGTGGGTTCACCACGAACCCGGCGGCGAACGACCACCCGGATGCCAACTACGTGGACCTGAACTGCGACGGCATCGACGGCGATCTGGCTACCGATATCTTTGTGGACCATGTCCTCGGCAACGACAGCCAGGGGAACGTCGGCGAGCCGGATACGCCGTACAAGACCATCGGCGCGGCCATCGCGGCGGCGACGGCCGGCGACGACATCCTGGTCAGCACCGACGGGACCTACGACATCGGCACCTCCACGCTGGACTTCAAGCAGGGCGTGGACGTCTACGGCGGGTACTCGTCTGCCTCGAGTTGGTCGCGCAGTGCCGACCTGGCCCAGGTCTTCTCCGGGGAGATTGGTGCGAGTGCGGATAGCATCACCCAGGCCACCGAGGTGGCCCAGCTGCAGGTCTTCGCTTCGGATGCCGACGCGTACGGCGAGTCGTCCTACGGTATGTGGGTTCGCGACACGACGGCGTTGTCGCTGGTGGACTGTGAGTTCTCTTCTGGGGCCGGCTACATCGGCTCGCCCGGCTCGGATGGCCTGGACGGGGATCCGGGGAGCAAGGGAGATAACGGGCAGAACGGCTGCAGCAACTGCAACAATCAAGGCGCTGGTGGCGCTGGTGGTGCCGGCTGCAAGAGCGGCGGAAAGGGTGGCAACGGCGGCGCTCAGGGCAACAACGGCGGCGCCCGGGGCGACAACGGGAACGCGGACGATTCCGGCGGTGAGGGTGGCGGTGGCGGTGGCGGCGACAACAACTGGTGCCCCGGCTGCGCGGGTGGCGGCTCGGGTAGCGGTGGCACCTCGACCGGCGGCGACGCGGGCGTGGACGGCTCGGA
>JAGSGY010000087.1 GCA_023954855.1 Pseudomonadota bacterium
GGTGGACCCGTTGCCGGGTCGGCCGATCCCGCGTTCGATTTCGATGGAGCCTGATGCAAGCATCTGACACATCGCTCGACCGCGTCTGTCCGAGTGTGGAAGCTGCCTTCGCCGAAGCGCTGGCTGTCTTCTTGGGGTTTTTGACGTCAAAGAGCAGTTCCGACGGCCGAGGCCGAAGCCACCGTCTTGTCGGTCACACCGGTTTCCCGGATGTCGTAGAGAGCCTATGCAGGGGGCGTGCCAACTTTGGCCCCACGGTAGAACCCCCGTTTTCGGCGAATCGTATGGGAAATGATTTGCTCACGCCTCGTTCATCGGACTTCCCAGGATGGCCGTATGACGTGACCCGTTCCCACCCTCATGCCGTTGAACAGCGTCTCAGGAAGGGCCATCGGAAGCGCAGATCAGCGTGGGAAACCAAGCGCTTCGCTTCGACAGCGCTTCCTAATCCCTGGCCTTACAGGCCCAGCCAGCTGGCATCTTCGGTCTCATTGCAGACCGCCTCGGCCAACTCGGTCGTGTACTCGGGCTCGTAGAAGGACCACTCCTGCTCTTCCTCGGTGCCCTCCGCGAGCACACAGCGACCCGCGAGGTCGGCGCTCGGGCACGGGTCCGGGGAGTAGCCACCAGGTGGACACCCCTCCTCCACGACAAAGGCTGAGTAGAGGGACCCGGGGTAGTCGGCGCACATACCGTCGAGCAATTCGGAGCAGCTTCCAGGAGCGTCGCGCCCGGCCTGCTCGCCATCGCTCTCGCCGTCACCACACCCCACCGCGAACAGCGCAGACCACAGACACACCAAGACCCGTCGATTCATCGTCCCTCCAAGTCCGAGGAAGACGACATGGCCACAGGAACATTCAATCGCTGGGCGAAGTTCCTTGAGCGACCACCCAGGCAAAGCAGTCCGGCTCGAAGGTCTCGCGCGCACGATCCAGGATGCGCTGCTCCATCTCGGCACTCAGCCGCGCTCGGTTCTTGCCCACCCCACCCTCGCGGACGAAGTGGGTCCCGTCTGCGAACGAGGTCTGGCCCTTCAGCAAGGTGCTGCGTTCGGTCTTGTGCATATGCCCGAACGTCGCGAGCGGTACCGCCCGGTCGATGGACTCTTGCGAGCAGTCCCAGCCGAGGAAGTCCACGATCTGCCCTGCGGCGCCAGCCAGGTCAGCGATCAAGTCCTCGTAGCGGAGCCAGAGCAGGTCTGGGTCGTTGCGCTGGGCCCAGAAGCTCACGGTGTGCTCGAAGTAGTAGCCGCGCTCGAGCCACTGCTCGAAGTACACCTCGAACGGCGGCGGACCACTCTCGGTGAACGGGCCCTCGCGAAGTGCGCAGAGATGCCGGTACATCGAGTACGGCACATCCCTGGGGTCGCGCGTGATCGTCAACACCTTGGCCTGTGACCCGGGCGGACGAGGAACCTCCTCCCAGAGGACATGCATCTTGAACACGCGGGGATCTTCCATGGCCTCGATCTGCGCGAGACGCGACGCGACCGGGTAGGGCTCCTGACTCGCAAAATCCTTGGGATGCTCGAGCCAAGGCACCCGACCGAGCAAGCCCACGCCGCCAAAGTCCGGCGACAGTCCCTCGGTCTTGAGGTGGTAGAGCAGTGTCGTCAGCCAGGTCTGGCCGCACTTTGCAGATGTGGCCGTGAACACGTCGCTGTCGCGGACCGCGGGCTCAAAACCCGCCAAGATTGCGGCGGAACACATCGGAGTATCAGGAAAGGTACGTCCCATACCCGAGGATACGCCGTGGCCGGCGCCGAATGCTAGGACGGGTCGCCGCGGTCGGCGAACTCGACCTCGATCATCTGATTGAACCAGCTCGGCGGACGAAAGCCCCGCACCCGCCCCATCTCTTCGCCGGCATCGTAGATGATGACGGTCGGTGTGGCCTGAACCGAGAGGGTACGCACCAGCGCCGGCTCTGCCGCGGCCACGTCGATCTCGGCCACACGCACCTTTCCATCGTGCTTGGTCGCGAGATCAATCATGACCGGCACCAGCTTCTTGCACGGCGCACAGGTCGGACTCCAGACATCGACGATGACCGGGAGCTCACTACCGACAACCTGATCCTGAAACTCGGCGAGCGAGCGAATCGACGTCGGCTGGATCTTGGGGGAACGACCGAGCAGGCTAGACAATAGACCCAAGCGACCTCCGAGGAGAGCGGATCCTATAGCCCGGCACGCACGGGGCTCCCCGGAGGGAGCACCCGCGGTGAACCGCTAGTAGGGCAGGTTCGCCTCGACTATGGCGCTGCTGACGTAGCCATCGCGCACGACGATGGCACCCCCAGCCTCCACGATGGTCTTGCTCGGGAGGCCCACCGAGGTGCCATCCACATAGCGGAACAGCACGCTGCCGTAGTTATCGGCGACGACGGGGTGGGTAATGCCGTAAGTGCTCGCCCAAAGGCCAAGCTCTTCGAGGCTCGGGGGCTGACGGCTGTTGTTCTCGATGAGAAGGGTCACGATCAGGAAACCCCGATCCTTGTACTGCTGGTAGAGACCTTCCAGGCCTGCGGCTTCCGCCTTACAAGAGGGTCACCAGAATGCTGACCCAACGAGCAGCACCTCGCGGTCGCAGAAGTCATGCAGGCTCAGCATGTCGCCATGCTGGTCCATCAGCTCGAAGTCCTCGGCGATGTTGCCGAGGGCGTTGCCGGTGGAGACGATGTCGTCCCGGCACGCGCCAATCTGCCAACCACCCGTGTAGGGGTGGTCCTCGGTCAGGAGAGGGTCGGTGTTGCCGGTGATTTCGTCACCGTCGGCCCAGCCGTCGCCGTCGCTGTCCTGCATGACGGGGTTGGTGCCAAGACCCACCTCTTCGCCATCGGAGAGGCCATCACCATCGGTGTCGGCCACTTGGGCATTGGTGCCGAGCTCAGACTCTTCGGAGTTGGTCAGGCCATCTCCGTCAGCGTCCGCTCCGCCGCACGCGACGAGCAAGCCCACCCCGAGAAGGGGCAGCCATCTTGAAGTTCGTTGCAAGGGATCTCCTGATGCAATGGGCGGCAGCATACAGGCCCACGGCCCCGCTGTAAACGCGTCAACGCCCTGCTTTCAGACCATTCCCGCTGAACCGGGGCGAGGCTTCACTCCACTCCCCTCGTCCGCAGAAAGATCGCAGATGCGCAATGATGACCTCGGAGGATCGATGTCTGGCAGACCCAATGGACGCATCCGCATCGTGCTCACCGGAGGACCGGGAGGCGGAAAGACCACCGCAGCCGACCTGTTTCGGCGTGAGATCGGCAACGAGGTCGTCGTCGTCCCCGAGGCGGCGACCCTGCTCTTCGACGGTGGCTTTCCCCGCTCCGGCGAACCCGACGCGATGGCCGCACTTCAGCGCGCCATCTACCACGTGCAGCGGAACCTCGAAGATGCCCAGAGCGCGCGCTTTCCCGGCCGAATTCTGCTCTGCGACCGAGGCACCATCGACGGCGCGGTCTACTCGGCACTCGACCCCGAGGAACACTTCCGCTCGCTGAACACCAGCCTCGACAACGAGCTCGAGCGCTATGACGCGGTGATCTTCTTCCAGACGGCCGCGGTCGGAGGGGGTTCAATCGAAGGTGGAAACCCGCATCGTACTGAGACCCTCGACACGGCAGTCGAGGTGGACCGTCGCCTACACGACCTCTGGAGCCGGCATCCCCGCTTCGTGATGGTTCCCCACAATCCGAGCTTCTTCAAGAAGATCACCTTCGGCCTCGCTTCCATCGAGTCGATCGTCGGCCAGCTCCAGCACCACAACGCGCAACAGAAGCCGTAGCTGGCGTGTTACTCGCTGCGACCCATAGTAGAGGCCGTATGCGAATCTTCGCCCTAGTTCTAGTCGCGCTCACCGCCTGCTCACCCTCGAGCGATGTCCAGCTTCCCGGGGATTCCGGCGACACCGGAACCCCGACGACGACCGGCCCCTACACGGGTCCCACCGGCTTTATCGGCAGTCCGTGCGAGACCAGCGACGACTGTGGGCCCGACGGCGCAGTCTGCCTGACCCAGGGCTTTCCCGACGGCATGTGCTCGCTCGCGTGCGACCAGTTCTGCCCCGATCAAGACGGCCATCCCACGACCTTCTGCGTGGCTGAAGGCGAGCTTCCTCCCGAAGCAGATGCCCTCGGGGACGGCGCCTGTGCATCCCGCTGTGACTTCGGCCTGTTTCCCGACAGCGGCTGCCGGGAGGGCTACGGCTGCGGCATTGCCACCCGAGCCAACGAACCGGGCACCCAGAACTACACCTGCCTTCCCGGCATCGAGACCGAGCTGTCGGACTGCTACGCCGACCTCGCCGCCCGCGACGTGGCCTTCGAGCCCGCCATCATCGCCGACCGCAGTCCCGACACGCACCCCGACCTGACCTGCCATGTCGAGGACCCGCTGTTCATCCTCGGGGACGTTCACGGGATTGGCCTGGCCTACTCCGACGACAATGCGTCCTCGCGCACGCTCGCGGCCTGCGACATGGCCCACGCTTTAGTCGACACCATCGACGACGTGGCCGAGGAAGGCGTGACCATGCTTCGACACTACGGCACCTACAACTGCCGCGTGATCTCCGGGACGAACACGCTCTCTCGCCACTCGTTCGGCGACGCCATCGACATCTCGGGCTTCGACTTCGCGGATGGCTCCTCGTACACGCTGTACGACGACTGGGAGCACGACACGACCACCCCCATCACCGACGCGGGACAGTTCCTCTACAACGCCGCCTACCGCTGGCACGACGCGGCCTACTGGAACATCATCCTCACGCCGAACTACAACGCCGCCCACGACGACCACTTCCACATCGACCTCACGCCGGGCTCCGACTACATCCGCGCGAAGCAGTCGACCATCGGGCCGAACCTCACCGGCGACTGATCAGGTCTCGGCCTTGCCCATCAGCGAAGCGAGCTCGGACGGCGTCGGCTGGTCCGGCTCCGCTCGCTGGGCAATCACTTCGGCGAGACGCTCCTGCACCCAGTCCCGCTCCTTGTAGGAGAGCCCACGCGCGCCCACGGCCACTGTCCCGCCGCCCTCCCGCTGGACGAACAGCTCCTTTCCGCGTCGGTCGACGCCCACGAGGTCGGTGAGCAAGTAGCCCTCATCACCGATGCGCAGCTTTGTCGCCGTGACCTCGATCTCTTGGGTCACCGCGCTGCGCTTGGCGTCGTAGAACGACCACGCAGGCCCCCAGCCGAGCAAGCCGATGGGCCCAAGAATCCACGCCCACACCGGCATCGTGCCAATGTCGCGGTCGAGCAGGTCCGGCACCAGCGCCGTCAGTCCAATCACCGCGATGAGGGCCACCGACCACCACATCGCGACGAAGACGATGATCCACGCTGAGTTCGAGCCAAGCTTCCGACGGGGACGCACCTGGCATCGAAAGCCATCGAGCGTGGTTTGCACCTCGAGATCTCTGGGCGGGTTTCGAAACGACGAGCGGGCCATGGCCACGCAGTCTACGACAGCGCAGGCTCAAGACCCATGACGACGACTTCGCCACACTGTGCCGAGCAAACGGCTCTTGAAGTCCAGGAGCCCCGATGTCCTCGTTTCGCTTCAGCTATTGGTCCGATCCACTCTGCATCTGGGCCTTCGTCGCCCAACCGAAGCTCGACCGCGTGCTCGCCGAGTTCGGGGATCGCATCGCCGTGGACTACCGGGTGGTGCCGGTGTTCGGCAGCGTCCCCCAGCGCTTTCGGGACGGCAGCTGGTCCAAGCAAGGGGTCGAGGGGCGCGTCGCCGCCACCCGGCGCATTGCCGAGGCCCAGGGGCGCGACGATGTGACCGGCGAGGGCTGGCGCAAGATGCCGGCGTCGTCGTGGTCACCGGGAGCTTCGATCAAGGCGGTGTTTGCGCTCGCAGAACAGGGTGTGATCGAGGCGAAGTGCGCGACCGACTACCAATGGCGCCTGCGCGAGCGCTTCTTTCTCGACGACGTGAACATCGCCCACCGCAAAGAACAGCTGGCCCTTGTCGAGGCGTGCGGCATTCCGACCGCGAAGGTTGAGGCGATGCTCGACGACGGCACCGCCCTGGCCTTGCTCTGGGAAGACCACGCCGAACGCGAGAAGCTCGGGGTTCGCGGCTCACCCTCGTATGTCTTCGACGGTGGTCGCACGCTGTTCTACGGCAACTTCAGCTACGAACCGCTCCGCGCGACCATCGAGGCCATGGTCGCCGGGCACTACGCCCAGGGATCCGAGTGCTGAGTGCGTCTACGCTCGCGCGCGGACGAGCGAGGGAACCAGCGCCGCAAGGCCAGCAGCAGGACCAACCGCCAACATCATCAGCGCCGTGGCAAGCGGCAGCTGCTCGGCGACCTGCACACTGACGACCGTGAGGCCAAAGCCAATGGAGGTCACGACGGTGAGGCCTGTGCCCACCCACTCCGGTGGAGCAGCTCGCGCGGTCAACGTCGAGAACTGCGGCGAGTCCGTGACGACGGCAAGTCCCCACACCGCCAAGAACGCCGCGAATGCGGGGGTCGACCAGGTGAGCGCCCACGGCGCCAACAGACAACACAGGCCACTGACGAGAAGCGAAGAGGCCGCCACCAACCCGCTTCCCACTCGCTCAGAAGCAAGACCGCCGACCGCGCATCCGAGCGCACCGATCCCGACGATGGCAAATGCACCAAGCGAGACCTGGGCCCCTTCCAGCCCACGCGCGACGAGAAGCGCGGGAGCCAGCGCCCAGAAGGTGTACAGCTCCCACATGTGGCCGAAGTAGCCGAGCGCTGAGGCGCGAAACGCGGGGAGTCCGAACAGTCGTGGCAGCACCGCGGGCGCGAACCGGGCACCGCGGCGCGTGTGCGGGCCGTCTGGAACCATGGCGTAGACGAGAAGCCCGCCTGCCGCTGCCGCCACCGACGTGCCGACCAGCACCGCGCGCCAAGAGACCTCAGCACCGAGACCCCGCAACAGATGCGGAAAGGCCGTACCCAGCACCAAGGCTCCGACCAGCAGTCCGAGGGCTCGTCCCAACCCTTGCGCGTACCACCCCGCAGCCGCCCGCATGCCGATTGGGTAGATGCCGGCTAGGCACAGGCCGACGGCCAGTCGAGACAGGAGCACCGCCTCGCTAGTGTCGGCCGCAAGTGTGCCGAGGTTCGCGGCGGCCCCGGCCAGCGCTGCGACGAGAAAGGTTGTTCGCGACTCAAAGCGGTCTGCGAGACCCGTCACCGCAAAGCCGAGCGTGCCCGCGATGAATCCGAGCTGCACTGCCGAGGTCAGCCAAGCCACGCTCACGTCGACGCCGAGGTCCGCGCGTAGATCGCCAGCGACCGCGTTGCCCGCAAACCACAACGACGTGCTGCACAGCTGCCCGATGACCAGTGCCGGCAAGATCTGACGCGGACGTTCGATGCATCCTCCCCGCGCAGGGTGCCACGAAGCGCGAGAACGCGCCCAAGGCTTGCTATGGTTTGCCTTCTCAGGGGACCCCCATGCACGTACTCGTCACCGGCGCCGCCGGGTTTCTCGCCGGTCACTGCGTCAAGGACCTGCTCGCACACGGGCACACCGTCCGCGGCACCGTGCGCGACCCGAGCGATGCGACCAAGGTCGGCTACCTCAAGGAGCTCGGCGACATCGAGCTCGTCACCGCAGACCTCACCGATGACGCCGGCTGGGACGAGGCCGTCGCAGGATGCGACGTGGTGCTGCACACCGCCTCGCCCTTCTTTTTGGATGGCACCGACGACGAGCTCGTGGGACCCGCCGTGGCCGGCACCCTACGCATCCTCAAGGCGGCATCGAAGGCCGGGGTGAAGCGGGTGGTGATGACCTCGTCCACTGCAGCCATCGTGAACTGCGAGGCCGAGACCTACACCGAGGCGCAGTGGTCCGTGCCCGAGGACTGCTCGCCCTATCCAAAGAGCAAGACCCTCGCCGAGCGCGCCGCTTGGGACTTCGTCGCCGCCCAACCCGAGCAAGAGCGCCTCGAGCTGGTGACCTGCAACCCGTGCCTGATCTTGGGCCCTCTGCTGAGTGACCGCATGTCGCTGTCGCTGCACGTGGTGAAGCGAGTGCTCGGGCGCGAGATGCCCGGCGTACCGCACATGGGCTTCTCGATCGTCGATGTACGCGACGTCGCCATTGCCCACCGCCTGGCCGCTGAGAATCCAACGGCCGCCGGAAACCGCTACCTGCTGATGGCCGGCCACTCCTGGCTCAAAGGCATGGCGCTGACCCTGAAGGGGGCGTTCGGCGACGAGGGCTTCAACCCACCGACCTTGCCGCTGCCCTACCCCCTGCTCTGGCTCGTCGGTCGCTTCGACTCGACGGTCCGCGCGATTCTTCCCGACGTTGGCGCCTACAAGAAGCTCGATAGCCACAAAGCCAGGACCGAGCTCGGCTGGGCGCCGCGGGACGTGCAGACTTCGATCGTCGACACCGGGCGGAGCTTGATTGATCGGAGGATCGTGACGTCGTGAGGCACTGTTGCAGGGTGCAATGCCCTGTCGGAAGTTTTTCCTACGCGCGATCGCAAAAGATGGGTCATGGCCATGACACCGCAACAACGGGCACCAGACGCAGATCGTTGCTCACTTCGCCCCCACACGGTGGATGTCCTTGAGACAACCTTGACTTGATCCGCTAAACTTCTTGGTGTGAGAGGTTCCATGTCTGGTTCGATGAACCGCCGTGCACGCGGTGGCAACTACTCTATGATTCTTGGCGTCTCCGCCGTCATGCTGCTCGGCTTCACCGCCCTCGGCGTTGACACCGGCTGGCAGCGGCTGGCGATGACCCAGCTCCACAACGCTGCGGATGCGGGCGCACACGCCGGCGCGCTCATGCTCGACGGTACCCCCGACGGCGTCACCGACGCCGAGGACCGTGCGTTCACGATTGCGCAGGCCAACGACGTGCACGGAAGTGCCGTGGCTCTGACCGCGAACCAAGACGTCGTCATCGGCCGCTACGATGTGATTGGCGAGAGCGATTGCGTCAACACCGAGGGCTGCTGGACCCCCATCGGTTCATCGCCCGCGAGCGGCGACTACAACCCAACTCGCAGCGCGGCTGTCGACGCAAGCAGCGCGAACGCGGTCTACGTGCAGGCTGGCGAAGAGGTCAACACGATCTTCGGCGCGTTCCCATTCGGACGCAATACGATTCCGGCAGCAAACTTCGCCATCGCGCGTCTGCCGATCGTCGACGGTCAGGACTGCACCTTTCCGATGACGTTGCCGACCTGCATGGCCACGTCTTGGACCGGAACCAACGCCTGCAACAAGCTCATGCGCATTCGCCTGCAGAGCGCCCAGGCCGACACCGCAGCGTGGGGCTTCCCCGAGGGCACCCCGGCAGCGGACCAAGATGCCACAATCATGAACGGCATGGTGGGTGAGGGGGACTGCGAGTCCGACATCACCAGTGAGAGTATCGGTGATGGCGACGCCGACATCGAGCTCAAGAATGGTCAGATGAACACCGCCTTCAGCCTGCTCGCCGACCAGATCGAGGGCGGCAGTGGCACGTGGACGGACGGTTCGACCTCGCTCAGCTGGGACTACGGCACCGACCCGATCGCAGACGACAGTTGGGACACGACGAACTGGGGAGCCTGCCCCACCGACCTGACCTCGTGCGATGGCACTTCCGGAGGCCAGGGAGCCACCCTGCCGAACGGGAGTTGGGAGAGTGCCTGCCCAGCGGCCGCCCCCTGCGACACCGACGGAGTGACCCCGCTCAGCGGCAATGGCTTCATCATGCGCGACATGTCGGTGTTCACGCCGAGTGCCATGAGCTGCGACGCCAACGGCAACCCGCAGAGCGGAAGCTCGTGGAACTTCAACACGGCAGAAGATGTCGAGGGCTTCGTCCGCGTCATCGTCTACAACGTCGAAGATCAGGGCGGCGACAAGTACATGGATGCATTCGTGTCCTGTATCGACCCCGACGATGGGTCGGAGGTGACCACCCCTGTCCACGATGGCTACGACACCTTGATCGAGCCCCCCGAGGACGGCGGCCTCTCCATCGTCGAGTAGCTCGACCTTGAATCGAACAAGACCCGACGGCTTCGGCCTCGGGTCTTTTCTTTTTGTCTCAACGACGAACCGATCGAATGCGCCGGGTTCGAACTGCGTCACGCACACTCACGCAGGGGCTCGCATGCATCGTCGCTCGCTACTTCAAGGTCTGGCCGCTGGCCTGTTGATCGGCCCGTCCGCCGCCGCCGCTGAGCCGTGCGTGTCGCCAGGCGCCACACCGACCATGGTCACCGGACCCTTTCCGCCGCTGGCCTTCCGCAGCCAGGCCGCCGGCAGACCCAACCCCGGCGCGCACCTGGCCCTCAGCGAAAACGACATGGACCTGGCGACGGTGGAGGGCGCGAGCGGAACCCCGATCGGCCAAGTGCTCGCGCTCGAGATCCTCGTGCTCACAGCGGGCTGCAAGCCGGTGCAGGGCGCTGACGTCGAGCTCTGGCAGGCCGACAAGCGCGGCAACTACAACCACAAGAACGAGCGCAGCTCGGTGGGCCCCTCAGATCTCGACCCGAACTTCGGCTACTGGGGTAGCGGAAAGACGGACGCCGAAGGCAAGATTCGCCTGCGCACCGTGCTTCCGGGAGCCTATCCAGCCGGCCGAACCTGGTGGCGACCGCCACATCTGCATTGGTCGATCGCCGCGCAGGGGCTGGGCCGGGTGACGACTCAGTCCTTCTTCGATGGTGACGTGCTCGACGGCATCGAGGCGATTCGCGGCTACAACCGAGACGACCTGATCTTGCACTACCGCGGCGACTTCGCAGGGGGCCTGCGGGCCAACGCCCTAAGCGACGCGCGGCGCCGAGCCACCGAGGAACTGAAGGTCCATTTTGAGCTCGATGATGCGGGAACCCCCTTCGGGAAGCTGGTGCTCCGCCTAGGCTGAGCCGACGTGCTGCAATACAACGAGCCGGCAGCCGTAGGAGACCCCTGTGTGGACCCTCACGACATTCTTCGCTCTAGCCCTGGCCGCGGACCCGACGGAGCCCGTCGACGTCCCTGCGGACGAGGCCCCAGCTGAGGCCGCCGAAGACGCCGAGACGCCCGCTCCGGAGCCCGAGGAAGCCGAGCTCGACGAACCAGTGGTCTACACCATCGAAGTCGACGACAGCACACTCGGCACCGCGCTCGACGACTTCTCGGACAAAGCGCGCGAGGTCCGCGAGGACGATCCCGCACGCCTCGACGACTGGCTCGGCATGAACCGCCCGGTGCTGTTCCGCGGACGCTGGTTCGCAAAGCCGCTTCTGTCCTGGGCCAACCTCGACGGCAAGTCCGCGGTGAGGCCTGGCCTGGCGATTGGCCACCAGTGGTTTCCCGTGGCGGAGCTTCCCATCCAGCTTGCCGGCGAGACGCGCCTCGCGATGGCGGTACCCGCAGGCGGTGCCAAGGGCCGGAGCATCGAGCTGACGAGCGTGCTGGGACCGTGGCTCGGACCCGTCGGCATCCGCGTGGGCCCCGCCCTTCGCTGGGACAAGTGGCAGAGCGACGCCGCCTCGCTGAGTGACGCACTCGCCCTCGGCGCTCGGGCCACCGTAGCGGTCGATGCCGACATCATTCACCCCTGGGTGGGCGTCGAGCCGGTCTGGCTCGTCGCCGGTGAACGCGACCCTTGGTCTGCGGGCGTCGGTGAGCTGTCGTTCCTCGGCGGACTCAACTACGCCATGAAGGCCGCCGAGCTCGGACTTCAAGGCACCTGGCGCGAGACCTCGGCGGGCCGCTGGCTCGACGTCGCATTCACCGTACATGTGAGGCCCCGATGATGCTCTGGCTACTAGGCCTCGCGCTCGCCGCGGACGTCGACATCGATGACCTGGACCACTGGCAGCAAGACACCGACGCCATGCTGAAGGGGCCCCCGGGATGCTGGGAATTCACCGGCGGCGGTCAGGTGGTCATCGCCTTGTACACCCCGGCCGGCATGTGGAGTCGCGCCGAGGAGCACCGCAGTACGACCACCGGCACCTTCACGGGTGTGCTCGAAGATGGGGTCTGGCGAGACGTCGCCTTCGTGACCACCGAGCAAGAAGGCATGGTCGAGACCGACTTTGAGCCGAGCTTTCTCTTTGGCGTGCGCGACAAGAAGAAGGCCTCGACCTCGGCCCCCTCTCCGAGTTCCGGAGCTGCAGACGCCGCGAACTTCATCGATCGGCTGCTCGACAGTATCGACCCCGCCACCACGATGTCGTACGCGCAGTGGACCACCGACAAGAGCATGGTCGAGTTCGTGCAGCACGTGCCTCTCGACGACTCGCGCCGACCCAAAGAGGTGACGCTGCGCACCCAGTTTCCCGAGGGTGAGCGAGCGACGGCCATCGACGCGCTGTTTCCGCGCCGGCTGAACCTCGCGGACCTCTCCGACGAGAAGCTCCCCATCCGCGTGACGCTCATGGATGGCCAGGCGCATCTACGCTCCCAGGCCTTCGACGACATCGTGCTGCCCGGCGCCGAGACCATGTCGATGGTCGTCGGTCTGCTCGGCTACACGATCGGCTACGAGCAGCGAGTCGTGTACAAGACCGCGCAGAAGTGCACGGCAAAGGCCACCGATGAGGGGACGCCCCTCGCCGTGCCGGTGAGTTCGGACGAAGACCCGAGCTAGTCGACGATGTAGCGGATCGACCGCTCGCCCACGCTCAGCGTCATCTCCATCAAGCGCGAGCCCTCGAAGGGATCTTCCGTGCACCAAGCGAGCCGGATCGTGTCGCCCTTCTTCACCGCGATGGGGTGAAACGGGAAGTAGGTCTGCTCCCAGTGCGTCGTCTCGACCTTCGGAGACGTATCGAGGAGCACTCCCGGAGAGAGGCGGGTCTGGAACCAGCCCATGAAGCCATTCAGCTCGCCATCGCGCTCGACGACGAACTCGAGCTCGCCCTGGCCCCACTCATCACCATGGTCCGCATCGACCGTGTCGAGCGAGTGGAAGACCTTGCCGTCGCACAGAAGCACGTCGGCAGGCATCTCGAGCTTCTTGGCATGGCCCATCTCGAGCTCACGGCGATGGAGCACCGAGAAGTCGAGGCCGTGGACCTCCTGCTTGGTCCAGAATCCCGGACCCCAGTCGTGGTAGAGCTGGCGGTCGTCGACCGGTGCCATCAGCAGATCGACATCTGCCGGAAGCATGGTGCCTCCAGGCCTGAGGTTCGCCTTGCGCACCTTCAGCACCGAGCGGAACATGTCCTCGACGTAGGCCATGTGGCCGAGCCACTCGCTGATGATGACGTCGACGCCCCCTTCGATGACGACGTCCTCCGCCGCTCCGTGGAAGATCTCGACCGAGTCTCCGAGGCCGTTCTCGGCGATGAGCTCGTGCGCGAACAGCGCCATGTCCGACGCTTCGATGCCGATGACCCGAGACGCGCCTGCGCGCGCCGCAAGCATCGAGAGGATGCCGGTTCCCGCACCAACGTCAATCACGACGTCTCCGGGCTTGACCACCTCGGCGATCGCCTCGGCGAACGCATCGGTGCGCGCCTTGTCAGCCACCATCCAGCGCTGCTGCTCCAGGCTGGCGTAGTTCAAGAAGTAGTTTTCCATGAGAGACCTCCGACCCAAGGCCGGTCCGAGGGGCAGCCCCTTTAACCAACCCCTTCCCTCTGCGGAGTCGATCGACGCCGAAAGAGCGGAATGCCCGAACTCTGCGGGTATGCTGCGCGCGGAGGAAACATGCGATCAGCCGCTCTGGCCCTGCTTCTCAGCGCGTGCGCCACCGCTGAGCCCGATTCGGAGCCGCGACTCGCCCTCGAGGATTGGTGCCCGGCCGACGCCGAGGCGGTCGAGGCCGAGGTCCGATCTCACCTCGACGCGATGAGCCTCGAAGAGAAGGTCGCGCAGCTCTCGGGCACGTCGCTGATCCCCAACGGCGCCGGCCTCTGGCCCACCCCCACCGACGAGACCCACGGCATTCCGGGATTTCGGATGGTCGACGGCCCACGCGGAGCCCACCGAGCCACCGGCGAAGCCACCGCCTTTCCCGTCGGGATGGCCCGCGGCGCCACCTGGGACCCGGTCCTGGAACAACGGGTCGGCGAGGCCATCGGCCGCGAGGTCAAAGCGAAGGGCGCCAACGTGCTGCTCGCCCCCACCGTCAACATCCTGCGCCACCCACTGTGGGGACGCGCACAGGAGACCTACGGCGAGGACCCCCACCACATGGGACGCATGGGGGCCGGCTTCGTGACCGGAGCGCAGACGCAGGTCATCGCCGACGCCAAGCACTTCGCGGTCAACAGCATCGAGGACACCCGCTTTGACGTCAGCGTCTCGATCGACGAGCGCGCGCTGCACGAGGTCTACCTTCCGCACTTCAAGCACATCATCCACGAGGCCCACGTCGGCTCGGTGATGAGCGCCTACAACCACGTCAACGGCCCGCCAGCGTCCGAGAGTCCCACCCTGCTGCGGGACATCCTCAAGAACGAGTGGGGTTTTCCCGGCTTTGTGGTGTCGGACTGGGTGTGGGCGGCAGAGACCACTGCGGGCTCGGCCACCGCGGGTCTCGACGTCGAGATGCCCTACGCCGAAGTCTACGGGGACGCCCTGATCGACGCGGTGTCGGACGGTGAAGTCTCCGAAGCCCTGGTCGATGAGGCGGTGCACCGCGTGCTGCGGACCAAGCTCTGCTTCGCCATCGAAGAGTCGGAACCCGACCCCACCCAAGTGCTGACGGATGAGGCCCGAGCCCTCGCGAGAGAGGTGGCCGAGCGGTCGATGGTGCTGCTCAAGAACGACGGTGCCCTGCCCGTGGATGACGGCCTGTCCGTGCTGGTCACCGGCCGACTCGCCGACGTCGCCAACATCGGGGACACCGGCTCCTCGACCGTCGATCCCCCTTACGTGATCACGCCGCTACAGGGCTTCACCGAAGGCGCCGAGACCCGAGCGGTGAGCCACGTCGCCGATGCGCTGAGCGTCACGACCGAGCTGTCCGACGCAGACGTGGTCGTGGTCGTGGTTGGCTACACCGAAGACGATGAAGGCGAAGGCTTGATTGCCGCCGGCGACCGCACCTCCCTGCAGCTGCGCGACGAGGACATCGCGGTGATCGAGCACGTTGCCACCCACAGTGACCGCGTGTTGGTCGTCATCGAAGGCGGCTCGGCGGTCGCCATGCCCTGGCTCGACCAGGTCGAGGGGGTCTTGATGGCCTGGTACCCGGGGATGGAAGGCGGACACGCCCTGGCCGACTTGATCTACGGCACCGTCGCGCCCTCTGGGCGACTTCCGATCAGCTTCGCGCAGGACTTGGACGACCTGCCCGAGTTCGACAACGTCTCCCTCGAGGTTCGTTACGACCGCTGGCACGGCTACACCCACCTCGATCGCAACGACACCGCTCCGCTCTTTGCGTTCGGCTTTGGACTCACGACCACAACCTTTGCCTATGACACCCCGACACTCGCCGGATCTCTGGATGAGGACACCGTCGAGGTCGACGTCCAGGTCACCAACACCGGCGCCGTCGAAGCGATCGAGACGGTTCAAGTGTACGTGGGCCGCGAAGGTTCCGACGTGGTCCGTGAGCTGCGTGGATTCGCCCAGGTCAAGCTTGCGCCCGGTGCCGCAGAGACCGTCAGCGTCCCCGTTCGCGTCGCGGACCTACGCAGCCGACAAGACGGAGCCTGGCAGCTCGAGGAGGGCACGTACCGCTTCGAAGTCGGTCCCCACAGCGGGGAGCTCAACGTCGCCGGTACGCTCACCGCTCCCTAGGTCGCGAGCTTCACCTCGCCGCGTCCCCCGGCTCCGATGCCCGTGGAAATCGGCGTCTCGACCCGCTGCCGTCGGGCCTCGCCATCGCGAAAACCGACCAGTGTGGTCCACAAGCGATGCTCCACGTCGATCGGGTAGGTGATCACGCCGCGATTCGAGAAGTGAAGATGCGGGCGGTAGCGCGCTCGCCGCTCGCCTCGACTCAGGTCGTCGACCCCGGTCTGCACCCGTCGGATGAATCGTCCATCGCGCCCAAACCGACCACTGAAGCGCTGGTCGACGGCGAAGCCCTGCACGCCCAGCACCGCGTGTTCGAGGCCGCTGTCGCGGAGCTCGCCGGCGATCTCTGAGGACCGACCGCGATGGCGGTGCACGACCGGACGGCCGCGCTCGAAGCTCACCTTGTCTGCCGTCCCGGACAACACCGTCCAGGCCAGCTCGACCTCGTAGCTGTAGATCCCGCCCCCGGAAGTCAGCAAGTCGGGACTGTTGGCCGCGTGAACCCAGGCCTCGGGCCGAAACACCAGCCCACCACGATGCACTCGAGGATCGGAGAGTCGCACGCCAAAGCCGCGGGTGTGCAGGCCCACGCTCGACGACAGGCAGCGGATGGAAAAGCCCTGCAACACGACGGTCGCGCCCTCTGCGTCGGGGAGCGGAACACGCACCGGAAGCGCGTCACTGGTAGCTCGACGACCGAGCAGCGAGGTGGCGGTGACCGTCGAGCTGCCATGCACCGAGCGAAGACCTTCCGCATCGACGCGAGTGACCCACGTCCTCGCGAGGCCTCGATCGGGTACCCGTCCCACCGTAAACACGTGCTCGACGCGGTCCTCGACGATCTTGCTGGTGAGGCCGTTGAGGCGGTGCGGTGCGTGGTCCCAGTGAAAGTCGAAGCCCTGCCAGATCGCCACGCCCATGTCCGCTCCTCGGCGAGCCAACCCGGCCCGCTCTACTCAATGTGACCGACCACGGAGCCGATGGGTCATCACATTCCGTCAGAACTCACGTTTGCCGCGTGAGATCGTCAGTGCTTGGCTTTCGCGCCAGGCAGCTTGGGCTTGCTGGGCATACCCATGCCCTCCATCGGAGGCGGCGTCGGCTTCTCGTCCAGCGTCACCTTCAAGATGCCGGATGCGAGGGCGTCGACCACCAGTCCGGCATCGGTCACGCGCACGGCTTGCACCGAGAGGCCGTCGAGCTCACCATCGACCTGGGGGTTCGCGGCGAACTGCTCGTGAACCCGGTCACGCGCATCATCGAGCATCGAACCGTAGGGAAAGACGAGCTGCGGACTGACGGTCTGAACCACGCTGTCGCGAACTACGGCATTTGCCGAAGCGAGCGCGGCATCGTCGGTCGATAGGCCGTAGTCGAACTCAGCGATCGAGACGGTCTGCGCAGCGGTGTCGAGCACAGGCCGACCGCTGAGCACCATCGTGCCCTGGGTGTCGTACCCCGGTAGATCGGCGTCGAGGTCGAGTACGACGACGACAGACTCGCCCGATGGGTAGAGCTCCACCTCGGTGACTCGCACGTCCGCCTGATCGGTCAGCACCTGGCCGACGAGCCCACCGCGCGCTTGAGCGGTCAGGGCTTGCCAGTCGAGGGTCGAGGTCAGCGCGAGCTCGAAGCCCGCGCCCTCGGGTGGGTCTTGGCGATCGGGGAGCGGCTCCATTTCCGGTGCGGGAGGCGCATCTCCAGTCGTCAGCGCAAAGCGTCCCCGCACGCCGACCGACAACTCGAGTCCTTCTTCCCCGGCCTCAGGGACCGACGCGTACAGCGCTTCCGGGTCCGAGCTCAGCCATGCCGGTGGATCGGCCGCGAGCGCCTTGGGCTGATGCAGCTCGGCCCAAGCCGCCTCGACCTTGTCGCGCATCTTGTCGTCTCGCTGCATCTGAGCCGCGATCTTCGGCCCCATCTCGGACCACGAGTCGGCGAGCAGCTTGTCGGCGATCTTTGCCAGGCCCACGCGCAACACGCCGACGGACAAGGTTGGACGCCCCCGCCAGCGGTGCGACACCGTGGTGGTCGGCTCCAATCGCCAGTCGGCCGAGATGGACAGCTCGGTCCGCACCACCACCACCAGATCGGCGTCGATCTGCGCTCCCTGCGGGGCTGCCTTTCCTCGCGCCTTTCGCCGCTGTACGGCGCGACCGGTCACGACTCGGGCGGTGATCGCGACGGGGACCTCGACCAGCAGCGCGGAGCCGTCGCCGCGTACCCCCACATCGCCAACGCGCGCGGCCTTCAGGTCGAGCAGAAGCCCCCCGTCCACGGGCTGGCCCTTGGTGTCGACGAAGACCTCGGGCACATTCTCGGAAAGGCCCTCGGCGAGGACGGCGTAGGGGTAGTGCACATCGGCGATCAGCGTCGACGAGACCGGATCGGGGGGTGCAGCGACCCGTGCCCCACGCGGAGGCAGGTCCACATCGGTCTGCAGCGTCTTCCGAACGAGCGGAAAGGCAGAAATGAGCAGGGCAAGAGCAAGGGCGTGACGACGGTCCATGGCCGGACGGTACCCCAGGCGTCGGGCGCGCGACAGAACGGGGAATTGCCGTCGAGTTAGGTCCTAGGGGGAACCCCTTCCGGTGAGGCCATGTCCGTCGATCCAGCCACGTTGGCTCCGAACCGCTTCGTCGACAGCGACCACCCGGCCATCCGCGCTCTGGCAGATGCGCATCGCCTCGACACGCCCATCGAATCCGCTGTGTCGCTGTTCTATGCAGTGCGCGACAGCCTTCGCTACACGCCGTGGAATGTGCGCTTCACCCCCGAGGCCTTTCGCGCGAGCACCATCGTTCAGCGCAAGTGGGACGACGGCGGGCACTGCATCGACAAGGCCCTCGTGCTCGCCGCGGGGGCCCGGGCCCTGGGCATTCCCGCACGCCTGCACTACGCCAATGTGCGCAACCACGTCGGCACGGCTCGCCTCGAAGAGAAGCTCGGCACCGACCTGCTCGTCTTCCACGGGTACACCGAGCTGTTCCTCGAAGAGCGCTGGGTCGCGGCAACCCCGGCCTTCAACAAAGAGCTCTGCGAACGCCTCGGGGTGGCGCCCCTACACTTCGACGGGCGCGAAGATGCCGTGTTCCAAGAGTACGCCGATGGCGAGCGCTTCATGGAGTATGTCGAGGACCACGGTAGCTTCACCGGCGTGCCGATGGCGCGCATGCTCGAGGCCTGGAAGACGCACTACCCTGCGGTTCGCAACGGGGTCTGGCCCCAGCCAAACGCCTAGCGACGTCGCCTACTGAACCTCGAAGGGTTTTCGCGCGTTGGTGCGGTCTCCAAATGACGCAGTGATGGAGTGCGGACCTGCCTGGTGCGCCCCGCCCTGCTGCGTGACGATCTCGGACTCCCCGGGATTCAGCGTCCAAGTAGTCTCGGCCAGAGTGCAGATCGGTTCCCAGGTCTCTTCGATCGAGAAGCCGGCCCAGAGGATCCAGCCCGAGACCAGACAACTACTTCGCGTCGTGATGCTTAGGGTCGTGGTGCATGGGTTGGAGAGCGTGGCTCGGAACGAGAGGTCGTCTCCCGACGCACAGGTCGCGCACGGCTGGCCGTTCGAGCCGACTGCGACCACGTCGTAGCTGAGGGTGCAGGCGTCGGTATCGGTGTCCGCGTCGGTGTCGGCATCCGCGTCGGTGTCGGCATCCGCGTCGGTGTCCGCGTCGGCATCGGTATCGGCATCCGCGTCCGCATCCGTATCCGCATCCGCGTCGGTGTCGGTATCGGCATCTGCTTCGGCAGAGTCCACCGCCGAGTCAGCACCATCGCTTGCATCGTCGCAGCCCATCAAGAGCAACAAGACCAGAAGCCAACGCATGGATCTCCCTCGTGCGTCACCCTACACCAGCCTCGGCGGCTGCCGCATAGCTAGCGTTCGAGTAGACCCTTGATGGCCTGTTCGAGGGCCTTCAGCGAGTAAGGCTTGCTGAGGAAGTCGGTGTGCCGGTCCGAGTGAAGCTCGTCGAGCATGAACCCGCTCGTTCGAAGCACCGGGAGCTCCGGCTTGAGCTGCCGTAGAGCCGCCAGCGTCTCGGTTCCCGTCATGCCCGGCATGGTCTCGTCGAGCAGCACCATGCGAAAGCCACGTGGATCGGTGGCCACCATGCGCTCCGCCTCGGCGCCGCTCGCAGCGTGGGCCACGTCAAAGCCAAGATGGCGCAACAGGCGACTGGCAATGTCGCGCAGCATAGGCTCATCGTCGACGACGAGAATGCGGCCGTGCGCCGAGATCGGCTGGGCCGGTGCGGCCTCCACGACCTTGGGCACGCCCCTTCGCATGAGCGGAAGCCAGACCGAGATCACCGTGCCCTGCGCGGGCTCCGTCCAGATCTTCAGCCCACCGCCATGCGAGCGCACGATGCCGAGCACTGCCGAGAGACCCAGGCCACGCCCGCTTCCCTTGGTCGTGAAGAAGGGATCGAACATGCGCTCGATCAC
>JAGSGY010000006.1 GCA_023954855.1 Pseudomonadota bacterium
GCCGAGACCGCCGAGACCGCCGAGACCGCCGAGACCGCCGAGACCGCCGAGACCGCCGAGACCGCCGAGACCGCCGAGACCGCCGAGACCGCCGAGACCGCCGAGACCGCCGAGACCGCCGAAGCAGCGGAGTTGCCGGAGTTGGCGGGCACGGACTGGCTGGACCGCCCGGACTTCAGCGAACTCGGGCCGCTGGCCCTACTGCCAAAGCCGCCGGCACCCATCGCCACCCCCGACACCGAAGAAGTGGATCCGCGTCGCTACGGAGTGGGCCGTCTCGAGATGCGCCCGCTGGCAGGCACCAGCGTGGGGCCGCATCACATCGGCCTGCACGGCATGCTGCACGTCGGCGACGTCGCTGGCCGCCTGCACGTCATGGGTCTGGCCGGCTGGCGCTCCGAGAAGCCCGGCGGCACCGATGGCTTCGGTCTGGCTGCGGCCTACCGGGGACCCGCTCGTGTGCGGGTTCACGCCTACCGCGTGCGCGAGTCTTCGACGCGCGCCGACTACTCCGTGGCCCGGCAAGGCGCTGAACTGGGGCTCGGAGAGGCCTGGACTTGGAATGGTGGCGGTGCCGCCGTCGAGGTCGGAGGTCTCGTGGATGCCGGCTTCGGGGACTCCACCGAGCTTCGCAACTTCGGCTTCGGAACCGGTGCCGTGTCCCATGTGCAGTGGGCCGGGACCGTCGCGCTGCTGGCCGAGCTCGAGGGCGGTGTGCAGATTGGTGCGACCGACGCGCAGTCCTGGTCGCGCACGCAAGCTGGCGGTGCCCTCGGCTTTGGCGGCAGAGGATGGTCCTTGGCGGGCCGTGGCCTCTTCGGAAGTGTGGCGGGTGGGACCGAGCTCGACGCCTACCGTCTGGGCGGCCAGCGCTCGACGCTCATGCCCGAGTCCATGCACATGGGTCACGTCCTGGTGCCCGCTTTTGCTCCGGGATCCGCGTTTGGGGCGAGCCGGTCATCGGTGGCCGCCGAGCTCGACATCCAAGGCAACGTCGCCAGCTGGCAGCGCCACAGCGTGGGGGATGCTCAGGTCGAACTCATCGGGTTGTCGAGCCGCATTCGCCTGGAGCCGACGCCGCTCGTCGGCATTCCCGCCATCGACGTCGAAGCTGGAGCGAGCTGCACTATCGTGAACCTCGACGGCCCGGTCGACAAGCCGTGCACCCACCTCGAGGACTACGCGGGATGGGCCTCCATCGTCTGGAGGCCCTAGGCCCTACAGCGCGGCGATCATCCGCCGGACGAACGCACCCATGTCGCGGCTTACGAAGGCGCGGACGACGGGGCCGAGGGCCTTGCCGACGAAGCGGTTCACGTTCATCTCGAGCTCAATGCTGCTCGTCCATTCCATCGTGCAGCCCGTCGCCGTAGGCGTGAACACCGCCTTTCCCGTCGAGACCAGGTTGCCGCTTCCGGGCTTGGTCTTCCACTCGACGATGTTGTCGGCGGGGAAGGTCCACGAGCAGGTGTACCGGCCCTGAAAGCTGGTGATGCCGTGGTTCTCGGTCGGAAGCACAAGCTTGAGCGTGCGGTCATCGACGACCTCGTGCGACTCGAGGTTGCCGTAGTTCGCCGCAATCTGCGCCAGGTCACCGAAGTGATTGCGCGCAGTAGCGACGTCGGTCGCGAGGTTGAAGGTCTCGTCGAAGCGTCCGGTAAAGCTCGCCATGCTTCCTCCTGTTGTGGCTGCGTGTAACACCGCGGCGGGCTGCTATGGTGCGCCATCGGAGGTTCCTTGCAGGACGTGTTCTGGCCCGGTGTGGCCGCGGTTTTTGCCATGTACGGGCTCGTCTTCTTAGTCGGCGTACTGGCCGGCCGAGGGCGATCGGAGTCCAAGGGGCAAGACGAAGTCAGCGAGATGCTGCTGGCCGGACGCTCGTTGCCGCTCTGGGTGGGCTTGCTCACGATGACCGCGACGTGGGTCGGCGGGGGCTACATCAATGGCACCGCCGAGTACACCTACTCGGCAGGGCTCCTCTGGGGGGCACAAGCCGGCGTCGGATACGCCCTGTCCCTCATCCTCGGCGGACTGTTCTTCGCACGCCGCATGCGGGCCATGAACTACACGACCCTCGTCGATCCGCTCGAGTCTCGCTACGGCAAGGGCGTGGCCGCGACTCTGATGGTGCCTGCGGTGCTCGCCGAGACCTTCTGGTCGGCTGCCATTCTCGTCGCCCTCGGCACGACCTTCGATGCGGTGATCGGGCTCGAGAACCTCACCGTCGCCATCCTCGTCAGCGCGACGGTGGCCATTGCCTACACCGTCGGCGGTGGACTTCGGGCCGTGGCGTATACCGACGTCATTCAGCTGTTTCTCATCCTCGTGGGCCTGGGGCTTGCGCTGCCGTTCGTGATCGACGCCGCGGGAGGTGCAGCCGTGCTCATGCAGCCGGCGGCGGACGGCGTGGATCCACTGGCTTGGTTCGGCTCGATGCGCGAGACCGTCGCGTATTCCGACTTCTTCATCCTGCTGATGCTCGGAGGCATCCCTTGGAATGTCTACTTTCAGCGGGTGCTGTCGGCGCGGACCCCTGAGCATGCGCGGTATCTGTCGCTCGCCGCGGGCGTGCTCTGCGCGTTGATGGCCATTCCCCCGATCCTGTTCGGCCTTGCCGCGCGACACATCGACTGGGTGGCCCTCGGAGCAACGACAGCTGGCATGGCCCTCGGTGGTCCCGACGTCATCACCGCCAACCTCGCTGAGAACCCGGCCTTCGTCATGCCGTACACGCTGCGCCTGGCCGTGCCCTTGTGGATCAGTGTGCTCGGGTTGGGCGCTATCGCCGCGGCCGTCATGAGCTCGGTGGACAGCTCGATTCTCTCGGCCTCTTCACTTGTGGCCTGGAACGGATACCGGCGCCTGATCAACCCTGCCGCGACCGCCGAGCAGGTGACCAAAATGGTGCGCATCCTGGTCGTTGCGCTCGGCAGCTTCGCGACCGTCGTGGCGCTCAAGGTTCAGTCGGTGGCGGCGCTCTGGTACCTCTGCGGCGACGTGGTCTACACGGTGCTCTTCCCACAGCTCACTCTCGCCTTGTTCGACTCCAAGGCGAATCGTTCCGGTGCGCTCGCGGGCCTCGCGGTGAGCGTGTTCATGCGCCTCGGGGGAGGGGACGGAACCCTCGGGCTACCCGCCTTCTTGCCGTACCCGGACTGGCAGCCCACAGGCGACTTCCCGTTCCGAACGCTCGCGATGCTCTGCGGTCTTCTGACAGCGATCGTGGTGTCTCGCCTGACCGCGGCGAGCGATCCTGCAAAGCCGCTCGCTCCCCTCGAGGGGTGAACCGGCGCTCACGGCGTTAGACTGCACCCAAACTGGGAGTGTGTGTGGACGAGAAACCGAGCCAGCATCCACGGCGCCGTCGGGCAGCTGCATGGGGCGTGCACGCGTTTACGGCGCTCGGGCTTCCGCTCGCCTTTCTCGGAGCTGCAGCACTGGCTCGCGGTGATGCCCGAACCTTCTTCATCATCGCGTGTGTGGCCTGTGTGGTCGACGCCGCCGACGGCACGATGGCCCGCAAGGTCGGCGTGCGTGAGGTCCTGCCGCAGTTCGATGGACGCCGGCTCGACGATCTGGTCGACTTCCTCCACTTTGCATTCTTGCCGTCGCTGGCCCTACCGGCGCTGGGCATGCTTCCCGAAGGCCAGGCCTGGCTGGGCATGATCCCGCTGCTTGCCTCGGGCTACGGCTTCTCACAAGAGGCGGCGAAGACCGAGGTCAGCTTCGTCGGCTTCCCGTCCTACTGGAACATCGTCGTCGGCTACTTGTACGTGCTCGGTGCTTCACCCGAGATCACGGTCGGCCTCGTGGTGTTGCTCGCGATTCTGGTGTTTGTGCCGATTCACTACGTCTACCCGACCAAGGCGCCGTTCTTTCAGCGCCTGACGGTGGGCCTCGGCGCGTTCTGGGCCCTGCTGATGCTGATCATCTCGCTGTTCATCACCGAGCCGTGGGCCCGTACGCTCGGGTGGATTTCGCTGTTCTACCCCGCCTACTACATGGTGCTCTCGTTCATGCATCACCGCCGCATCCACGAGGCGCTCGGCGGCGGAGGCGAGAGCTAGCGCAGCTTCGCGAAGTTGCTGGGAACTGCCGTCGGAGACTGAGGTCCGCTCATGAGCCTGGGAGGCTTTCATGCGTACACTCGTCCTCGCTTCACTGTTGTTCACCGCCTGCGAGGCAGAGACTGACTTCGCCGGAACTCCGCTCGGCGTCGCCCTCGAAGATGGCCAGGTGGTTGTCGGCGAGATTCAGACCGATGTGCTCCGTCTCGACGGCGCCTTCGGTGAACTACAGATCCCGCTCGATGATGTAGGTGCGATCTTCCCCGCGGAAGGGGACAGGGTTGGGGATGGCGGCGGCGGAGTGACCGTCTGGCTTCGCAACGGCGGCGAGCTTCGCGGTGTGTGGGCGGAGCCGGAGCTGCGTCTCGGGCTCGAGGTCGGCGGCGCGATGGTGCCCATCGACCTCCCGGTGGATGGCATCACGGGTGTACAGACTCGCGGAGAGGCGGTGTGGCCGGACCGCGAGGTGTTTCGAGTGAAGACGACGTGGGGCGACGACTTCCTCGTCGATGCAGAGGCCTCACAGCTCGCCCTCGAGAATGACCTGGGTACCTTCGCGCCGTTCCTCTCCGAATGTGTCTCGGCGGCGCCCATTGGCGACCCCACGGGGGACTGGCGCATTGAGCTGGTGGGCGGGACGGTGTTGATCGGACCACTCGTTGACGGCGAGGTCACCTTCCTCCTTCCCATGGGACCGGAGTCCGTGACCGTGGTGCTCGACGACTTCGTGTCTCTGCAGCGCGAGTCATGGGGCTACTCGACCTCGGGCGAAGCTGAGGGCCTGGTCCAGTCGATGCTCGCGCCGGTGGGGGGCTTGGAGGCCGTACAGGGGGCCGGTGCGACCGCGCCCAACCCTGACGTCGCCGACCGCTTCGTCGACCTGGCTGTGCCGGAACGGCCGGCACGTCAGTACCGAACACCGGCGCTCTCCTCCGGAGCGGGGTGGTTCGACCAGCGCGGACTGGAAGTCGAGAAGTCGAAAAAGCGCTGATCGACTGGGCCTTGTGAGCGCATCGGCTATTCTCCGCGCTCGCTCGGAGGCCCGCTTTGGCTGGTGACACGGATCTGAAGAAGACACTCCCCCCCGCGGCCTACGAGCCGATTCCCGAAGGGGGCCGCTACGAGCCGATCGTCGGCGATGATGTGGTGTTGCCCGAGCTCACGGCTCGGGCCCTGATCATTGGTGTGTTCATCGGTGTCGTGTTCGGCGCGGCCAACGCCTATCTCGGCCTTAAGGTCGGGCTCACCGTCAGCGCATCGATCCCCGCGGCGGTGATTGGCGTTGCCGTCTTCAAGGCGCTGCGCAGCGGAAGCATTCTCGAGGTCAACCTCGTTCAGACCGTCGGCTCGGCGGGTGAGTCGCTGGCTGCGGGCGTGATCTTCACCCTTCCCGTGCTCTACCTGTGGGGCTACGAGCCCGGCTTCTGGCCGATTTTCCCCCTGGCGATGCTGGGCGGACTGCTCGGCGTGTTCTTCATGATCCCGCTGCGCCGCTTCCTCATCGTGCAGGAGCACGGGCGCTTGTCCTACCCTGAGGGCACCGCCTGCGCCGAGGTTCTCGTGGCGAGTCAGGCCGGTGGAAACAGCGCACGGCTACTGTTCCAGGGCATGGTCTTCGGCGGCATCTACGCCGCGCTCGAGAAGTTCGGACACCTCTGGCCTGAAGAGCCCGATGTGGCCGTGGACAGCGCCGGCTACCGCACGAGTGTGGGCGCCACGGTGAGTCCAGAGCTGCTCGGCGTGGGCTTCATCATCGGCCCGAAGGTCGCGGCCGTCATGCTCGCGGGTGGAGCCGTCGGCTGGCTGTTCCTCATCCCCCTGATCTACGCCTTTGGTGGCATGGCGGATGTGCCGATTGCGCCCGTGTCGGGCACGGGGCCGTTTGCCGAAGACAGTGAGCTGCTCATCCGCAACATGGGCTCGTTCACGGTGTGGTCCAAGTACTTGCGCTACGTCGGTGCGGGCGCGGTGGCCTTCGGTGGCCTGTTCACGCTGCTGAAGTCCACACCCGTCATCGTGCGTTCGTTCAAGCTCGCTATCGAGGCCATGGCAGAAGGCGCCGCCGAGCAGGTGCGCCGCACTGAGCACGAGCTCTCGCTTGGCGTGGTCGGAGCCGCTCTCGCAGTGATTGGCCTGCTGGCCGCGTTCTTGCCGCTCCGTGCAGATGATGGCGGCACCGTCGGCATCGTTGCTGGCTTTGCGGTCGTGCTGTTCTCGTTCTTCTTTGTGACCGTCAGCTCCCGCATCGTCGGCCTGATTGGCTCTTCGTCGAACCCCATCTCGGGCATGACCATCGCGACGGTGTTGGTCTGTGCACTGCTGTTTGGCGGATCCGGTGGGCGCGTGGCCGTGCTCACCATCGGCGCTCTCGTCTGCATCGCCGCCGCCATCGCCGGCGACACCTCGCAGGACCTGAAGACCGGCTTTCTGGTTGGCGCTACGCCGCGAAACCAGCAGATGGCCGAGGTGGTTGGCGTCATCGCTGCCGCCGCGGCGATGTCCACGGTGCTTGCATTGTTCCGCGACCAGATTGTCTCTGGCGAGTTCAAGGCGCCGCAGGCGAACCTGATTCAGCTGGTCATCGATGGTGTACTCGACGGAAACCTGCCGTGGGTGCTGGTGATCTCCGGAGCCGCGATGGCCTTCGCGGTCGAGATCATGGGGCTGCCCACACTTGCCTTCGCCGTGGGTCTCTACCTGCCCATTCACCTCGCGGTGCCGATCATGGCGGGCGGTCTGATTCGCCTCGCGGTTGACTACAACCGCAAAGAGGTCGTCGAGGAACTGCGCGAGCGTGGCGTGCTCGTGGCTTCGGGCATGATTGCTGGCGCTGCGCTGATTGGCGTCGCTAACGCTTCGCTGGCGTTCTTCGAACTCGAGGCCAAGCTGCCGCTGCCTGATGCACTGGCTCCGATCACGGCCAATCCAGCCTCGGCCGCTGTGGCCTTCTCGGCGCTCGCTGGGCTGTTCGCAGCCTCGATCTGGGGTGGCTCGAGAAAGCCTGCGGGTCAGTGATGCCCCGTTGGGCACCGACGATCGTCAGTGACATGTGTCAGTGACTTCCGGTTGACATACGCAGAAACCAGCTGTGGACCTGGCTTTTCGTGTCAGGTGCGTAAAAGACTGCGCAGTTTGCGAATTCTCTTGCGCAGTGGGCCGTTTCCCTGATTAGATGACAGACGTCAGCGGGAGTGCGCATGCTTCGAAGCTCTGGAATCCTCGTCATCGGTTCGCTTTTCGCCAGCAGTGCGTTTGCGGCTGAACCGGTGGTGGCTTCGCAGAGCGATGGCACCGTTGTGGGCTCCGTGGTCCTGAACGTGACGCCTGAAGAGGCGATGGACATGCTCGGCGATGCTGAGCTGGCTCGGTCCATCAACCCCGATGTGGTGTCGCTGCAGACGCTCGGTTCCTCCGGGCCGTGCACGGACCTCGACATCTCGACCCGCGGCATGTGGCGTCCCCTCAAGATGAAGGCCCGTCGCTGTCGCACGACCGATGGCTTCCGCGAGACGCTGATCGAGAGCGCCGACTTCGACGCCCAGGAGGCGACGTGGACGGTCAGTGAGCACCCCGAAGGTGCGTTGCTCGAATACAGCCTGAAGAGCGAGCCGAACCTGCCCGTGCCTCGTGCGCTCATCCAGGACAACATGCGCAAGTCCGTCAAAGAGATGCTCGGACGCTTCGTGCGCAAGCTCGTCAAGTAGTCGCAGCCTTCGTGCTTCGTCAAAGCCAGCCTTGCGCTGGCTTTTGTCGTTTGAGACTCTAAATGCCGCCTTGGGTGCGCACCGTGCTTCGGCCCTGACCTCGGGTGCGCACGTCGATGCGGTAGCCGACCCGCTCGGCGATGCCCGAGACGTGGCTGATGATGCCGACTTTCCTGCCCGTGGCCTGCAGGGTGTCGAGGGTATCGAGCACGAGCTGAAGGGTCTGATGGTCCAGGGTGCCGAAGCCCTCGTCGATAAACAGGCTGTCGATGCGAACGTCCCGTGCCGCCAGCGAGGACAGGCCCAACGCCAGCGCGAGCGAGACCAGGAAGCTCTCTCCGCCAGACAGGCTGGTCACTGGACGAACGTCGTCGCCCATCTCGGTGTCGAGCACTTGGATCTCGAGGTCCTCGCTCGGCACCCGCTGGAGGTGGTAGCGTGGCGCAAGCTCGCTCAGATGCGCGTTGGCGTGGGCGAGCAGCGAGTCGAGGGTGAGGGACTGGGCGAACTTCCGCAGCTTGGATCCGTCGGCGGAGCCAATCAGGTCGTTGAGGGAGATCCATCGCTGGGTGACGGCTGCCTGCGCCTGGAGTCGCACCTCGACTTGCTGGTGCTGCCGCCGCGCAAGGTCATCGGCCTCGAGTCGTCCACGATGGTGGCCCCAGCTCTGGGTTGCGGTCTCGAGGTTCGCAGCAATGTCCACGACCTGCTTGCGACACGCTTCCGCGTCGAGGGGGCCTGCCTCGTCGGGCACGGCGGGGGCGGCGGCTTCGAGGCTGGTGAGGCGCTCGCGAAGGGTGTCGCGGCGAGCACGTGTGGCGTCGAGGGCGATCTTCTCGGCCGAGAGTAGCGCCTGCTCGGCGTGGAGTGCCGCGAGGCCCGGGAGCAGCTGTGCGCGATAGCCGTTCGGATCTAGGCCGGCCTTGAGAACCGCGCCGTGGGCCTTCTCGGCGGCCTGGTCTGCGGCAGTCTGCGCAGCCTCGAGGTGGGCCTGGGCGGCAGCACGCTCCTGGGAAATCTGAGAGACCGTCTCCGCCGTAGAGGCGAGCGCCTTGCTCTGCTCGGTGGCCGCCACGTTTGCGGCGTCTACGAGTCCCTGCAGCTCCGCCGCCGCCTGGTCTACATCGGCATGTGCGAGCGCAGATGCTCGCTCAGCCCGGAGGGCGTTGAGTCGCTGTGCGCTCTTGTCGTGCTGCGCGTGAAGCCGCCCTAGCTCGGCTTGCTGCTGGTCTCGCTTCGATTCGATGGCGGTGATGCTCTCGACCCGCGCGGCGAGGCGCTTGTGGGCCTCTGCGAGTGCAGCGCTCTTGTCCTCCGCGCTCTGCCTCTGTTCGAGCCAAGGCTGAACGAACTCGGTGGCATGACCGGGGGCGAGCGCTTGCCAGCCAGGTTTGTCGCCGAAGAGGGTCTCGAGGTCCTGGCGGGCCTCTTCGAACGCACTCTGGGCGCGCTCATGCGCGTCGACGACCGCGGCGTGTCGGGCCTCGGCGGTGTCGAGAGCGGCGCGCTCGATGCGGAGCTTCTCGTCGAAGCCGAGCGCCGAAGCATGAAGGACCTGGCGCGCTTCGAGGGCCGCTTGCCAGCTCGCGGCGAGGGTCTGGAGCTCGGCCTTCTCGACCTCGATGCGCTCGTCGAGGGCCGCCGTGAGTGGTTCGCCAAGTCTCCTGATCTGCGCGTCGAGATGCGTCTGCTTAGACCGAAGAGCGGCGCTTGTCGTCGCGACGCGTTCGACGGCCTCCGTGGCTGCAGACTGCACGGCAGGCAACGACGCCTCGAGCGAAGAGAGCTCGGACTGTAGGGCTTGCAATCGTGCATCGTGCTCGGCGTAGCGCGTGTGGGCGTCGTGAAGAAGCGAGGCGAAAGGCTCTCCGACGGCGGGGTGGTCTGCGGAGCCACACAGAGGGCAGGGCTCACCCTCGACGAGGAGGTAGCGCTGGGCGGCGAGGGACTCTGTGGCCTTGGCTCGGTCGTAGGCGTGCTTCGCTTCGTCCCGCTGGGCGGTGGCTACAGGAAGCGCCTGGGTGATTTGCTGCCGTCGTGCGGTGCCGTCGCGGTGCTGTGTCTCTGCGCGCCGTTGGGTGTCTTCGGCACGGCCTTGCGCTTGCTGGAGCTCGATGACCTCGGTCGTCAACTTGTGGGCGTCGTCCCGTGTCTGCTCGAGCTCGCGAAGTTTGCGCTCTCGCCTGACCGTGGATGCCTCGTCGGCGCCAGCGACCTGGAGGGCCTCCACCGTCGCCTGAGCACGCTGGTGAGCACGCTTGCCTACCTTTGCGTCTTCGTTGAGAACCGAGACGCTCTGTCGCAGACTCTCAAGCCCCTGGGCTGCCTCGGACAGCTGTTCGGCGGTGGAGGTGCAGCTCGCACCGGAGCGCAGGAGGATCCGGATGGCGCCGGCAAACTGAGTGCGCTCGGCGGCCATGCGGGTGGCGGTCGGGTGGGCGCTTAGCCAGCTCTCGAGCGCGCTGGCTTCGGCGCGGTCGGACTTGGCCTCGGCGACCAGGCGCTCCGCATTACCCAAAGTCTCTGCGAGGAGTGCCTGTTGGGCTTCGAGGTCGACTTGCTTCTGGGAATGCGCTGCGGAGTGCGCTCGCAGCTGGCCGTCGAGCACTCTGGCCGCGTCGATGGATGGCTGTGCGTCGGCCTTGGCTTGGGTGGCTGAAGCGAGCTGGGCCTTTGTCTCGACCTCGGCGGCTTGCGCATGTGCGTGTGCTGCGAGCGCGCCCTGCTCGCGTCCGCTGATTGCCTCACGCGCGGCGTTTGCGCTCTGCCTCTCGGTCTCGGTCTCGGCCCTTTGGGCCTCGATTGGGGCAACCTCGATCAAGGCTTGCACCTGCTTGAGACGGGGAGCGCGTAGGTCCCAGGCTACCTGTGCCGCCTCGACCTGACCTTCGGAAATCTTGAGCGCGGCCCGCTCCCCCTCGACGAGCTCGTGCCATGCCGCGAGTGCTTGGTAGGCCTCCAGCTCGCTTTGGAGCCGTCGGCGAAGCACGTCTGATGCTGAAGCCGCGTCGCTGAGCGCGGCCCTCTCCAGGCTGGTGAGGAGCTGGAGGTCGCGCGAGCTCTGGCGAAGAGTGTCGAGCTTGAGCTCTTCTTCACGCCGGCGCTCGTG
Organism: Pseudomonadota bacterium; assembly: GCA_023954855.1. Taxonomy (GTDB): domain Bacteria; phylum Myxococcota_A; class UBA796; order UBA796; genus M1803. The sequence continues at coordinate 10,881 of JAGSGY010000006.1, forward strand.
GCATCGACTCGACAGCTCGGCGTACAGCGCCGTCCCGGTCATCTTCTCGAGCAGAGAGGCCCGGTCCTTTCCGCTGGCCTTGAGGAAGGCCGCAAACTCGCCCTGAGCGAGCAACACGGAGCGGGTGAACTGGTCGAAGGTCAGGCCAAGCTCAGCTTCGATGCGCGAGAGCACGTCGGTCTTGGTGTCGCCAAAAGAGCGGCCGTCTGCGAGCAACTGCAGACTCATCTGGGCGGCTTGCAGGCGCTGGCTAGGGTCGACCCGGGCGCGGCGAACGGTCCAGCGCGCTCTCCACGCGGTTCCGTTCCGCCCCTCGAAGTCGACTTCAGCGTAGCCCTCGCCTGTGCCGCGACGCAGCAGAACCCTGGGGTCGCCGTCGCGTAGATCGGCGTCGGGGCCATCGCCGCCGAGCTTGACTCGAGACCGCCCAGACAGCCTGGGGGTCCGCCCAAACAGGGCAAGGCACATCGCGTCGAGCAGGGTCGACTTGCCGGCCCCCGTGCGACCGGTGATGGCGAACAGCCCGGCGCGAGCCAGCACCCCGTGCTGCAAGTCGATGTCGAACTCGCCTGCGAGGCTGGCGAGGTTCTTTCCGCGAATCGCGAGGATCTTCATGCGGTCCCGCTCGGCGCGAAGTTCGGGAACAGCTCGACCTGAACCTCATCGTCGCGGGCGCCCCCACGCACGTCCTCAAGGAGCTCACGGAAGGTCTCGGCGAGCTCTGGCGACGGCTCGGAGTTGAACTTCTGGGCGTAGCGGCGCGTGAAGACGTCGAAGGGGTCGAGCTCGTCGAGGTGCTCGATCTCGGACGTGTCGGCAAGCGCTTGGCTCTCGCCCGTGTAGGTGACGCCGAGCGAGACCAGACGCACTTCCTTGAAGGCCAGGGCGGCGTCGACCTCGGCGCGGAGGCCGGGACGCGGACCCTCGAGGCGCACGCGTACATCGAGGTACGGGGGGCGCTCGGGGTCGCCGGCAGGAAGGGCCCGCAGTCGGTCGAGAACTTCGTCGACGTCGCCGGGACCGTCGGCTGGAATGCGCAGCATCTCAATCCATCGCGGCACGAGCACCGGACGCATCGAGAGAAGGGTGCCTCCGGACAGCTCGAGCAGCACGACCTGGTGCTCGTAGTTCACCTCGGTCATCGAGAGCGGAATCGGTGACCCGGAGTAGCGGATGTGGTCACGCTCTCCGACGGACTGGGCGCGATGCAGGTGGCCGAGTGCGGCGTAGGTCACCTCGGGTGGGAAGACATCGTCGGGCAGGGGGTGTTGGTTGCCGCCCAGAACACGGCGCTCGGACTGCTCCGAGAGTTGAGTGCCCACCATGTAGCAGTGGCCGGTGGCGATCAGGGCATGGTTTGACTCTCGGCGCTCGGCGGCCGCCGCGAAGATTCCAGCGTAGATCTCGCGCACGCCCTCGATCAGCGGATCACCGTGCTCGACGTGAGGAAGGTCGACTTGTCGAAGGAAGGGGACTGCGGCCACCCAGGCCTCGACCTGGTCCTCTGCGTTGTGCAGCGGGATGATCAGGCGCTCGTGGTCGAGTCCGCCGGGGCGGTGGGGGAGCCCGCCGACGACGTGCACTCCGAAGGCGTCAAGAATGGCCGAGGGGGCGTCGAGGCGAGCAGCGGAGTCGTGGTTACCGCCGACGATGACGATCTCGAGTTTGGGAAGCCGGCCCTTGACCGCCGCGAGAAACTGGTAGAGCGCCGCTGTTGCGGAGGCCGGGGGATTGGCGGTGTCGAAGACATCGCCCGCGATGATCAGCGCATCGACTCTCTCAGCGACGAGCAGGTCGGCAAGCCAGACCAAGAAGCGCCCATGCTCACTCGATCGAGAGATCGAGCGCAGGGTGTGGCCAAGGTGCCAATCACTGGTGTGAACAATGCGCATGCTGGACTGCCTAGCTCACTACGCAGCCAGAAACTGTCCGTCGCTACGCAGATGCGTTCGCGCGGGCTTCGGCTGCTTCAATACGCGCGGCCTGTCGCGAGCGGATGTGGTCCAGGTCGTCGCTCGGAATCGCCGAGATCAACTGCTTGGTGTACTCCTCTCGCGGCGCGGCGTAGATGCCGTCGGAGGGGCCCGCTTCGACAATGAGGCCGTTCTGCATCACGCACATGACGTCACTCATGAACTTCACGACCGAGAGGTCATGCGAGATGAAGATGTAGGTCAGACCGCGCTTGAGCTGCAGCTCCTTGAGCAGGTTCAGGACCTGGGCCTGCACCGACACGTCGAGGGCCGACACACTTTCATCGCAGATGATGAACTTGGGCTCGAGCGACAAGGTGCGGGCGATGCAGATGCGCTGGCGCTGTCCACCCGAGAACTCGTGCGGGTAGCGGCGCAGGTAGGCGGCCGGCAAGCCACACTCTTCGAGGAGCTTGGCAGCGCGTTCCCGGCGCTCTTCGTAGTTGGCGCCGATGTTGTGCACGATCATCGGCTCGATGATCGCCTGCTCGACGGTCAGACGCGGGTTGAGCGAGGAGTAGGGGTCCTGGAAGATGATCTGCAGGTCGCGACGGACCTCGCGCAGATCTTCGCCCTTGAGGGGACCGAGCTCCTTGCCCATGAAGGTGACCTTGCCCTCGGTGGGCTCGATGAGCCGCAGGATGGCGCGTCCGGTGGTGGTCTTGCCGCAGCCCGACTCACCGACGAGTCCGAGGGTCTGGCCCTCGTAGACGTCGAAGCTGATGCCGTCGACCGCCTTGACCCAAGCGGTCGCCGTCCCGAACAAGGTGTGCTTGGTGGGGAAGTGGACCTTGAGGTTCTCGACCCTAAGCACGGGCTCGCCCTTGCCTTCCGGCATCTTCGGGCGGCCGCCGTTGCGCAGCTCCTGGTCCCGCTCTTCGGTCATCACCTTTTCGGTGATCACGGCCTCGCCGTCTTCGGTGCTGGTGTCGAGGAAGTCCGAGACCGTCGGCAGTAGGCGGTACGGGCTGTCGAGTCGCGGACGACAGGCGAGCAGACCGCGGGTGTAGGGGTGCTGCGGGTTCTCGAACACCGAGATGACATCGCCGTACTCGACCAGCTTGCCGCGGAACATGACCGCGACCTTGTCGGCGATCTCGGCGATGACGCCGAGGTCGTGGGTGATGAACATCATCGACATGCCGCGCTCGTCGCGAAGCTTGCGGAGCAGGTCGAGGATCTGGGCCTGGATGGTCACGTCGAGTGCGGTCGTTGGCTCGTCGGCGATCAACAGCTGCGGGTTGCATGCGAGGGCCATGGCGATCATCACGCGCTGCTTCTGGCCACCCGACATCTCGTGCGGGTAACTGTGGATGCGGTTCTCGGGATCGGGGATGCCGACCTCGTTGAACAGCTGAATGACCCGCTTCTGCGCTTCGGACTTGCTCACCTTCTGGTGGATCAGGATCGTCTCGGCGACCTGGTCACCGACCCGGATCACCGGGTTGAGCGAGGTCATCGGCTCCTGGAAGATCATCGCGATCTGGTTGCCGCGGATCTTGTTCATCTCGGAGGAGCTCGCGGTGGCGAGGTCCTTGCCGAGGAAGCCGATGCTTCCGGAGACGATCTCGGCCGACTCCTTGGGCAGCAGGCGCATGACCGACAGCGAGGTCACGGACTTTCCAGAACCCGACTCGCCGACGACGCCGAGCGTCTGCCCGGGATCGATGTCGACGGTGATGTTGTCGACGGCCTTTACGGTGCCGGCGTCGGTATGGAAGTAGGTCCGAAGACCCTCGATTTTGAGTACGGGTGCAGTCACGTCGAGGCTCTCCTTCCCGGTGGATGCGGGACCGGAGGCGCATAACGCGGCTGGGCGCCTACTCCCAGCTGAACGTCAATGGGTACTGAAACAGCTCGCCATCCGGCAGATCGTGCGCGGGGAACTCGGCGAACGCGAGGGTTTCCTGCACGCAGGCGGTGACCTCGTCGGGCAGGCCGCTCGACTCCACTTCGACGAGGTCTACCAGGCCGTTGCATCCGACCCGGATCTTCGTCTGCATGCGTCCGGACGTTCCCTGGGGCACGCAGCGGAGCGTGATCGGCAAGAATGCGTCCATCGAGGCCTTGACCTGACCGTGTGAGAGGCCTGCAGAGGCGACTGCGGCGTCGTCGGCAAGTCCATCACCGGATGGCCCGGCGAGGCAGGCCTTGGCGGCCGGCATGGCAAGGGCGGTGCCGCCATCTGCGGGCGCGGGCTTGGCCGAGCGGCGCTTGGGCTTGGTCTTGGTGGGCGCTGGGCCCGCAACGCTGCTGTGTACGAGCAAGATGTCGCCGACTTCGATGAGGTCCCCCTCGATGCCATTCCAGTCGCGAAGCTCCGCGACGGTGACGCCGTGGGCTGCGGCGATTTCACCGAGAGTGTCTCCGCGAATCACCGTGTAGCGGATCGTGTCGCCGGCTCCGCCGATCAGGTAGCCGAGACCGAGGCCGACGACGGCAACGAGCACCAGGGCGAGCCCTCCAACCCACTTCTTCATGCGTCTCTCCTGGGGCACGAGAAATTGACGCGAGCTTGGTTCACTGCGCGCAACGGCCTGCAGCGCGTGTATCCCGATCGGCGAGGAGTGCCGGACGTGGGTGAGCGGGCCCATTCGAGGCTAGTCCGGCTAGACTGCGCCGTCCCCGAGGTGTCCGTGTTCAAGAAGTTCCTGATCCCCGCGCTGCTACTCACCGCATGCGAGATTCCGCCTGCGCATGTCGAGCTCTCCAAAGACGTGGACCAGTTCGTCGTTCGCGGCTCATTCGCCTCTGCCTGTGTGGCCCTCGACAACGAGGACAATGACGACCTGCGGCGGTACACCGCGCGTGTGCTCGAACAGCACCCGGCCGAGCTCGTGGCGAATGACTGCATCTGCAATGCGCTCTACGATGCCGAAGCCCACACCTGGGACGCTGCGGTCGCCGATGGCATTCGCGGCAGCAAGCGCGACGACTTCGCGGTCTGCCTGTCGGGGGCGCTGACCGACGCGGCCATCGAGGATCGCGATCGGGCCGCGGTGCTGCTCGCCGGCATCGGGGCGCGTGACGGCTTCAAGGCCCTCGCCGAGATCGCCAAGACCGAGCCCGATGCGGGCGTTCGCGCCGCGGCCGTGCGGGGACTTCGGGGAAGCGGCGGCTACTCGGACAGCCTGCTATCGATCCTCAAGGACGACGCCGAAGGCGAGGTTCGCGCCGCTGCGGCGGAAGCTCTCGAGGGCAGGGACGGCAAGGACGTCGTCAAGGCCCTCGTTCGTGCCGCCAAGCGCGACGACGATGGCGGCGTGCGCGCCGCTGCGCTCTCTTCCACGGTGAAGCTCAAGCAGCTGTCCACGGACGAGCTGGTCTGCGAACTGATGATCAACGACCCCGACGAGCGCGTGCGCGACGCCGCAGTCCGCGCTTTTCACGGTTCCAAGCGGCCGTCCTCCATCGACTGTCTCAAGGAGCGTCTTCTGACCCTTGAAGAGTCCGAGACGGTGCGCGCATCGACCCTTGCGGCGCTTGGCGCGTCGCCGCGCGATGAGGCTGCGCTAGCGCTGTGCGACTCGATCGGCCCGTTCCTGCGTCACTACGTCAAGGACAAGCTCCAGGACGACACGCCGGCCAGCAACATCATCGAAACGCAGAACAATCGGGACTGGGACCGCTCCTACGACTGCGTCATGAAGGCGAAGCGTCAGGGCGGGTACTCTTGTTACGCACGGCATCACTTGGGTGTCTGGGTCAAAAAGCTGGGCGGCAACGCATCGACGCCTTGGTGTCCCGGCATGGTCAAGGTGGCGAGGTAGGCATGGCAACGCTCACCGAGACGCTTCAGGACGCGACCCGAAAGGCCGCCATCGTCACCGACGGCGCTCGCATGGTCGATGAAGAGGTGGCCTCCCGAGGAGGCATGAAGGGCATGGCCCTGCGCGCTGGCTACAAGACCGTCAAGCGCCTGAAGCCAGGCATCATCGAGGCGGCGCTGAACTCGCTCATTCCAGAGTTCGCACCGGCCGTGGACCCTTTCTACGCGAAGGGCGTCGAGTCCGGCAATGTCGATGCGTACTTCAAGAGTCACTCCAGCGCGATTGCCGACGCGCTGCTCGGCGTGACCGACGCCCGGGCGCAGCGTGCCGAGAACCGCGTGATGAAGAAGGTCTACCGGTCGTTGCGCGGGCAAGCCAAGACCAACGTCGAGCAGTCATTGCCGCGGCTTGCGGAGCTGATTCAGCGGCACGTCACCGTCTAGGGCAGGCTCCGCCGTGCCTCGGGGGGCTGCATTACAGCCGAAGGGCCGCGCGGGGTAGCATTCTGACGTGGTGGGTGAACGCCCAGTACGCGGAGGATGCTGATGGCCAAGAAGCCCGGTTTCACAGTGCAGGTTCGCCATGATGGCGGAGCCGCAGGCTCTGTGCGTTTCCAGGTGCACGACAAGGTGCGCGCCACGCTGGCCTTTCCGGGACACTCGGAGCAGGCACCCTCGCCGGCGGGCACCGTCGAAGATCTCGATCTGGATTCGCTGCGCGCCGGTCGCTTCATCCGCGTCGACGAGGAGGGGCGCCGTCGCTCTTACCAGCTCTCGAGGCTCGACCGGACCAACCTACTCGCGGTGGGGGCCGAGGACTGGCACTCGCTCTCCGAGCGCAACGATGGCGGCTTCCGCTATCTGATGCTTCCCGAGACTGCACGCCCTGCAGCGGTGGCTTCCGTGCAGCTCTCTGCTGCCGCCAAGCCGGCTCCGGCACGAGGGGCAGGCTTGCGTGCCCGTGCGATGGCCGCCGGTCGGACCATGCCTCCAACCCCCGCACCGGCGCTTCGGGCCCCAGCACCAAAGCCACCCAAGGCACGGCCCACTGCGGTCGCGTCGACGCGTCCCATCGCCACCGAGCTCGCCGACAAGGCGCTAGCCGAACTCGGGCGAGACGAGGCCATCTCTAGGCTTGGCGCAGCCTATACGGAGCTTGGGGCGTTGCGGCAGGAAGCGGCGGATCTTCAGGCGCGTCTCGAGGCGTCGCGTCAGCGGGAGGCCGATCTCATCGAGGTGCTTGGCCGATGGCAGAGTAGGTCGAGATGACCCGGAGTTCCCGATGCGCGCGCGACGGTTGCAGCTGCACCGCGCACGGGAGGCGAGCATGCGTATCGTGACCGTAGCGAGTTCAGCGGGCAGCGGCAATGAGGCGGCGAGCGAGCTGCTTGGGCAGTTGGACTCAGACGCGGCCGTCGTCTTCGTGTTTGCGGCGGTGGACCAAGACCTCGGAGCCATCTGTGCGCGGATGCAAGAGCATCTTCCGGATAGTTCGGTCGTCGGCTGCACCACTATGGGTGAGGTCGGCCCGGCTGGATTTACCAAGGGAGCCGTCTCGGCGCTGGCGTTTGGCGGGCCGGTCAAGGCAGCTGCCCAAATCCTAGTCGACCTCGAGGACTTCGAGGTTCGGGACGCAGGCCGCATCGTCGATGAGCTCGGTGCGGCCATCGGATCCCCGGTGACCCCCGAGACGCACGTCCTGGTCACGCTCACCGACGGGCTCTCTGGGCTCGAAGAGCTGCTCGTGTCCTCCCTCGCACTTGCGGCCCCGGGGGTTCGGTTGGTCGGAGGCTCTGCGGGCGATGATTTCCGCTTCGAAGCGACGTCGATCGCGTGCGGGGACCAGATCTCCACAAAGGGGGCGGTGGTCGTTCTTCTCGAGCCCGGCGTACCGTTCGACGTGTTCCGCGCGCAGCACTACCGGCCGACGGATCGACGGATGGTGGTGACCGAGGCCGACGCGGTAGGGCGCCTGGTCAGTGAGCTCGACGGCTTGCCAGCGAATGAAGTGATTGCCGATGCGCTAGGCGTCAGTCTCGAGGAGCTGCCTGACGTGATTACCCAACGGGCGGTGCTCGGCTTTGGGGCCTCGGACACACCCTTTCTGCGCACCGCTATGGCCGTGCGCGACGATGGGACGCTCGTGATGGGGGGGGCCGTCGCGCGTGGCGCCGTGCTCACTCTGATGGAAGGCGAAGGCTTGGTCGAGCGCACTCACGAGGAAGTGCATCGCGCCATCACCTCCCTTCCGACCGGGGCAGCAGGCCTGCTGTTGTTCCAGTGCGGCGGGCGCCAAATGGAGGCGGAGTCCAACGGCGTTACCGCCGAGCTGTACGAGGCGATGGTGCAGGCCCCCGCGGCGGGCTTTGTCACCTACGGTGAGCAGTATGGGGCGCGCCAGGTGAACCACACCCTCACTGGCTTGGTCCTTGGGGAGTGGGATGGGGGATGAGGTCGCTGATCTGAAGCGGCAACTGGCGGCCGCGCAGAAGACCATCGAAGTGCTGATGGATCGCGTTCAGCATGACGAGGTGATCAGCCGTGAGCTGAAGGGCGATGCCTCGGGCGCGATTGTGGGCCTGGAAGCGATTCTGCACCGTCGCAGCGTTGCCCTCGAGCAATCCGAGGCTCGCTACCGAACGCTGTTCGACCGCAGTCCGGACATGGTGCTCACGGTCGATGGCGCTGGCCTGGTCACCGAGGCGAACGCACGTGGCGTGGAAGCGCTGGGCGATCTGGTGCGTGACGGAATCCGCCTCGACGAGCTCTTTGACGATCAGCATGCTGCGGCCGTGCTTCACTCCGTGCTCTCGGGGCCAAGTGGAGGCGTACTTGGCGAGCTGACCCTGGTGGATGGACGGCGCGTGAGCCTCACCGCCGGACAGCTGACCGCGCTGGATGGGTTGTCCATGGTCGTGCTTCGAGATGTCACGGCCCGCCGTGCCCTCGAAGAAGAGCTGCTTCAGAGCCGTCGGCTCGCCGCAGTCGGGCACCTGGCCGCCGGCGTTGCGCACGAGATCAACAACCCGCTCGCCGTCATGCGGCTTCGACTCGATGCGCTCGAGGGCACGGAGCTCCCTGCGGTGGTGGCGAAGCCGATTCAGGTGATGGACCGGCAGCTTGGGCGTATTGCCCGCATCGTTCGAGGGTTGCAGACTTTCGCCAAGACGCCGAGCGTCGAGAAGTCTGCCGTGCAGGTGACCAGCCTTGTCGAAGGGGCGCTTGAAGCCTCGGGGGCGGCCATCTCGGGATGTGCCGTGACGCTCGATGTACCGGCGGACTTGTTCGCCGCCGCGGACCGCGTGCAAATCGAGCAGGTCATCACCAACCTACTGGTCAATGCGGCCACGGCGATGGACGGGGACGGCGAGATTGCGATTTCCGCTCGGTCTGGCGAGAGCGCCCTTCAGATCACGGTCGAGGACCATGGGCCCGGCATCAGCCCTGAGATCGAGGCGGACTTGTTCACGCCGTTCGTCTCGGGTCGCGAGGAGGGGACAGGCCTCGGTCTCGCGATTTGCTGGGCCATCCTCGAGGAACATGGCGGCTCGATCACCGCCCAAAATCGACACCAGGGCGGAGCGTGTTTCACGCTGACGCTGCCTCACGACGACGTTCAGATTGCCACGATTCCGCCCGACATCGCGCCCGCCAAGACGACGGTGCTCAATGTGCTTGTGGTCGATGATGAACCCGAGATCCTCAAGCTGCTCACAGCCTTCTTGGCAGCTGCGGGCCACCGCGGCATCCCCGTAGGATCCGCCGAGGACGCACTCGTCGCCATCGCCGAGAACCCCGACATCGATGTGCTGGTGACCGACATCCACCTGCCGGGACGCAGCGGCCTCGACCTCCTCCATGAGCTCAGCGACCGACGACATCACCTCGCGAGCCACGCGATCATCATGTCAGCGCTGTTCCACCGGCCCGAGGGAGGCACCCTCTACCTGCAGAAGCCGTTCCGGCGCTCGCAGTTCATCGCCGCGCTAGAGGACGTCGCCCCTCAGGGCTCCTCGCGGTTGTAGAGCTCGAGGTCGCGGTAGGCCCGATCGGGGGTGCGGATGCCCTCGTCGTGGAATGCCCGCTTTACACGCTCGGTGACGTCGCTCGCGAAGGCCTTCTCGTAGCGGGCATCGAAGACGTAGGCCTTCACGCGAATGACGGTCACGAAGCGCTCACCCATGAACTGGTCGTTCACAAGGGTAGCGACGGGCTTCTCGAGGTAGACGTAGCGGCTCGTTGCAGCGGCTTCGGCGGCAATTGTGCGGGCCCGCGCGAAGTCCTCGGCGGGGGCGATGTAGAAGTCCATCACCACCATGCAGTCGAGGGCACCTGCGTTCGCAGAGGCGACGGACTCAGTGATGAATTGGCTGTTTGGGATGGTGACCAGGTTGTCGTCGAGGGTGACCAAGCGCACCGAGCGCAGGCCGATCTCGGTGACCTCGCCGTAGTAGCCACCAAACGCGATGCGGTCGCCGACCTGAAACGGCTGGTCGATCAGCAGAATGACCCCGGCCATCAGCGACGCCAGGAGGTCTTTGAAGGCAAAGCCGACGGCCAGGCCCAGGGTGCCTGCAAGGGCGAGCAGAACCTGTGGATCGACCGTGAGCACCGAGCTGCTGAACACCAGCGCGAGCACGGCGAAGAAGGCGAAGCGCCCGAGAGCCTTGACCTTCTTCAGGAGCAGGCGCTGCTCGGCGAAGCGCTCCCCAAGGTCGTCGAGGAAGCGCGAGATGAGGCGTTCGCCCAGCAGGGCGACGACGAGGAACACCAGAGCCCAAGGCAGGCGATTCCAATCGACGAAGCGAATCAGCTGCTGGATGTCCAGACTGTCGTTCATCTAGGCCGCCCCATGGAGGAAGTGGCGTCGACGCAGGGTGCGGGTCACGGAGGGCAGCTCGAGGCCGGGAATCGAGATCTGGTCGCCCTTGCGATGCAGGAGTTGCTGGGACTCGAGGTTCTTTACGATCTGGCGAAGCGACCCCTTGCCCATGTTCGTGACTTCAATCAACTCCGGAAGACTGAGAGCGGCTTGGGTCCGGATGGCGGTGAGCGCGAACAGCTCGGGATCGGGGAGGTGGTCGACGTTGGCGGCGAGTGCACGGCGCACGCGGATCAGGGCCACCTTTGGACGGTCCGGGTCCGCGCACAGGCACTCAGTGAAGAGGTGCAGGGCCACGTTCGGGTTTCCGGCGCTTGCCTCTGCAAGGAGGCGGTAGAAGACGCTCGTCGTGCGCTCGAGCTCGACCTCGGGGTCCGCGCCGAACGGATTGCTGCGCAGCAGGGGAGAGAAGTCGGCGGTGAACCCGGCGATGGACAGACGGCGGAGGGTGAGCTCGCGGAGCTCCTCCTCGCCGAGGGGCTTCAGGCTGACGACCTGCCGGAAGATGCCGGTGTCGACCAGTCCGCCGAGGCGCGTCAGGTAGTGCCACGCAGGCGAGTGTAGGGTCACGAGCCACAGGTGCTGGCTCGACGTTGCGTTGAAGATGTAGAGCAGGGCGTTCAGCCCTTCGAGTCCACCGACGGTGCGCAAGAACGCGAGGTGAAGGTCCTCCGTGACCCAGACCGTGGGCTCGAGCTCGAGGACCTGTGCGACGCAGTCGTCGGGGCTGGACGGCGTGCTCGTGAGGTTGAGCGCCGTGGCCAACCAGCGCAGCGCATCCTCTTCGGTACGGATTCGCTCGGTCAGGCAGATCTCGACGGCCGGGCGGCCCTCGAAGCCGAGTCGGGGCAAGAGCTGCTGGATGAGCACACCCTTGCCTTCTCCACGGTCTCCAACGAGCGCGATGAGGCCTCTTCGCCGCTCGCGTCTCCACGACTCGATCGCCGTGGTCAGGGCCTCTTCCGCCTTGGTGCGACGCACCTTGCCCGCCTCGGCTGTGCGCACCCGCTCGATGGCTTCTGGGGGGAGCGCCGCGATTTCCTCGGTCTGCTCGTCCTGACCGAGACGGTAGCGGCTGATGGCGTTGAAGATGCGACCGATGCCATCGGTCTGCCGCGCGAGTCGGTCGAGAAGGTCCCAAGCGAGGGCGGTGGCCAGATACGCGGCCATGCCGAGGGTGTGCGGTGCGTGGAGCAGGCGGCTCTTCACCGGCGTCGACAGCAGTCGAACGGCGGCACTGCCCTGATGCAGGCGCTGCATGCGTGTGAACAGCGGAGCGTGCCAGGACTGGAGCACCCAGAGGACCAGCGCGAGTCCGCCCAGGAAGAACGCGATGCCCAGGCCCTCAGCCAGTGCGTCAGCGCCGAGTACGTTCAGGGCGATGCCTTGGGCAAAGCGCCTGAGAATCCACCACAGCAAGACGAAGCGCAGGGTGCGGCGTGCCAGGCCGTGGGTCTGTTCGTTGAGCACCAGCCACGCAGGACGGCGCTCCGGGTGGCGGACGATGAGCACGTCGAAGGCGGCGACGATGCAGCGGAACAGCGCCACCTGCAGCCAGACCAGGACCAGAAAGCCGAGCTCGGGAGCGAGCGCACCGAGGGGCTCACGGAGCATCCAGCCGGCGATGAGGTCGATGCTGTAGCGCAGGAAGTTGTCGAGCGGGGCACGCAGACCGCGGAGCTCCGCCGGACGAACGGTGGGGAATCGCTTGCGGATCTGGCGAAGGACCTGCTTGACCACGAGCTCGGTGCGCACGCGGCCCATCCACCAGAAGGCAGAGAACAGCAGGGTCAGAAACGAGCCCCGCATCATGGCGCCGAGGAAGGACAGGTCCATCAACCGGCGGGGGAGGCTGATCAGGGCTGCCAGACGCTCCCGGCTCATGGCCAACAGGTTCGGGCCAGTGAGGGAGAGTTCGTGGCCGATGTTGGCGATGAGGTCGGCGCGGTCTTGCCGGGTCTGGGCGCTCGACACGTAGCCACGCAGCTCGCGTCGTACTTCCTTCACGTCGTGAAGCAGGCCGATGGTGGCGTCTCGGGCCAAGTCATTCGCCTCGAGAGAGGCCTTGGCCGCGCGGGCTTCATCTTCGATGGCGGAGGCCCAGCGGTCCATCGCCGGTGGTGCGATGGTTGTGCCCTCTTGGATGCGTGCCCGCTCGGCTTCGTGGAGCTCCGCGAGGCGCGCCATCTCGGACTCGATCTCCTTATGCTTCTGCGTCTGTTCGGCGGCGTCGGCTCGAAGCTGGCCGACCAGCGACCGCAGCTCGGCGTAGGTGGCGTCTGCACTGGGTGCGGGCTCGCCTAGGACGGGGCGCTTGATGGTGGCGACGGCCTGGGTCAGTCGGACCGAGTCCGCTGAGCGCTTGAGCCGGACGGCTGTGAGCGCTTCATCGTGGGTGCGCGTGGTCTCCCATGCTTGCGCCGCGCGTTCCTGTGCCTTCGCGGCACCGGAGCGGGCATCGGCGACTGCGATTGCGCGCTGGTCGCTGGCTGAGGCCCGGGCGGCTTCCGCATCGTGTCGTGCACGCTCGGCTTCTTCGCGGGCGCGTTCGGCCTCGGACGAGGACGTGGAGGGCTTGGCCTCAAGGAGGTGGTCACGCCATCGGGCGGCGCGGTCGAGGTCGGCGGCGGCGAGCTGCCGACGGGCGCTGGCCAGTGTGTCCGGCTCGGCCTCCGGATGCGCTTGCAGGGCTTCTTCCGCTGCTGCGACGGCGCTCTCGGCGTCTGCCAGGGCCTGGGCGACATCGTCGGTCGGGGCCGGGGGGAGATCGGCGCTAAGCGCGGGGAGGGCCTGTTCGACGATCCACCGTTGTTCAAGGTCGTCGACGACCGAACGGTGCTCGGGGCGGGCGTTCGAGATGGCCTTGAGACGCTGAAGTGCGAAGGCGGCGGTCGTTCCTGAATCCGCAGCTTGGGGATCGAGTTCCGGAAGTTCCGTGCTCGGGGCGGCCGCGTGGTCTGCGAGCACGCTCGACCACGTGCGGATCTTGGCGAGCTCGGAGTCCAGGGCGGTGGCTTCAGCGGCAGCTCGTGCTGTCGCGGTCGGGTCGTCGTCGGTCTCCGCGTTGCGAAGGGCGTCGATGGCGCTCTGAACGGGCCCCGTGAGTGCGCGTGCACCGCTTGCCCAGACGGAATGGGTCTCGAAGAAGCCCTGCCTTGCGAGCAGGAGCCGCCGCTCGAGTGAGTCGGCGTGGTCTTCGGCGTCGAGAGCGGCGGTTCGCGCTTGGGTGAGCTGTACGGTCCGCTTGCTGGAGCCCAGATCGGGAAGCGGCTCTGCGCGTTCCGCCAGGCGCGCCTTCAGCGCGGTGTCCAAGGCCTGGAGTTGGCCGCCGATGACCAGCGGGTCGTCGATGGCGTTCTGCGCCAGGTGTGGGAAGCCCTCGGCAAGAGTGGCGTCGCCGATGAAGTAGGCCTCGCGAGCGGCGCTGCGCTCTTCGGCGCTGGTGGTGCGGGCGGTGAGTGCTGGCAACCAGCTCTGCCGTGCCTCGGACCAGGCGGCAGCCGGATCTTCTGCAGACAGCGCGGGCAGTTCCCCAGCTGCGGCGGGAAAGGCGAGCGCGAGTACGGTCAGCAGAAGGAGGGGACGGATCACGCCGCCAGCCTACCTTTAGGCCGTGCCGCTCGTCACCCCTTGGCCTGTCAGCGCGATGACCCGTTGCAGGTCAGGCCGCAGGGATCCATGCCCGGCCGAGCGCCAGTCCGGCGCCTGCGAGGGCGAGACCCAGAACCAGGTTGAGGGCGATGTTGGCGGCGGCTGCCCCCGGTTGGCCGGCGTCGAGCAGCTTCACGGTCTCGACCGAGAAGGTCGAAAAGGTCGTGAAGGCGCCCAAGAAGCCTGTCGTCAATGGCACCCGCCACTCGGGCGGCACGCTCGGGTGATGCAGAAGCGCGTGGGAGAGGAAGCCGAGCAACAAGCTTCCAACCGCGTTCACCGCCAGCGTGCCGTAGGGGAAGTCGGGTCCCGCCCAATGGTTGACCAGGGCCGTCGCTCCGTATCGGGCGAGGGTGCCCATTGCTCCGGCAAGAGCGAGCGCCAGCAACTCGAGCATGCGACCTCCGGCCCACAGCCTAGCGCGGGCGGCGCGCATGACGCGGGGACGCGGAGCTTCAGCAACGAATTGCAGCGGGCAGGACCGATGCAGTCGCCCGAACGTTAGGCGGCCCGCATGCGACTCACACTCCTGCTTGCCCTCGCTCTCACCGCCTGTCCGAAGCCTGCTCCGGTGGCATCCACGGAACCGGCCCCGGTGTCCGTGCCCGATGCCCCCCGCGCGAAGCTGGTGGTGCTGGTGGTGATTGATCAGCTGCCCCTCGAGCTCTTGGAGGCTGCTCGCCCCCATTTCAGCGGCGGATTCGCGCGACTCACGGGCGAGCAGGCGGCGCAGGGGGTCGCGGTCTTTCCGTATGCGACGACCCAGACCTGTCCGGGGCACGTCACCTTGTCCACGGGCACCGCACCGGCCAAGAGCGGCATCGTCGCGAACTACTGGCTCGCTGAGGACGGCTTTGACACGTACTGCAGCGATCTCACCTTCCTCAAGACCGAGCCTGTCGCAGACCAGGTGAAGGCGGCGGGCGGTAAGGTCGCGGCGCTCTCGCTCAAGGATCGCGCCTCGGTCTTTCTGGGCGGGCACGACCCCGACATCGTCGCCTGGTACGACGTCAAGACCGACACCATCGTGAACGCTCCGGATCTCGTGAGCGCTGAGCGCCGCGAGGCCATCTGGTCCGAGACCTGGCAAGTGCGCGACGATCTGGCAGAGCTTCGCGAGGATGACCGTCCGTTCGAGGGGTGGCTCGGCCTCGACGCGACCTTCCCGCATGGGCCGGCTTCGGAGTTGAAGGGCAAGGACCGCATCGCCATGCCTGCCGCGGGTGTGTTGCTCACCGACATGGCCGTCGCTGCCGTCGACCAACTCGAGCTCGGGGCCGACGACCAGCCGGATCTGCTCACCGTGTCGTACAGCAACACCGACTATGTCGGGCACTACTTCACCGCGTCATCCCTGGAAGCTCTCGACAGCCTCGTGCGCGTAGATGCGGAGCTCGGTCGGCTGTTCGAACACCTCGATGCGACGGTGGGCGAGGGTGCTTGGACGGTGGTGCTCAGCTCCGACCACGGTGGCGAAGACAACCCCGCCTCCTACATCGAGGAGGAGCCTCTCATCGAGCGAGTGAACGCGAAGCTCGCGGAGGCCGGCATCGGAGGTCGCCTCGAACTCTCCTGGCCCGAGGCCGCGGTCATCGGTGCCGCTGAGGGGCGCGAAGCCGAGGCCAACACCCTGGCAGCAGCCGAGATCGCCGCGTCTGACGGCGTCGAGACGGCCTTCACTTGGGACGCGATGCCTGAGGAGTCCTGGTCGGAGGCAGTGCGACTCTCCTACGACGCGGAGCGCTCGGCACCGATCTACGGCATCTCCGCCGAGGGCGTGGTCTTCGACTGGTACGACGGGCACGGCTCAGACCACGGTTCCCCACGGAGCTATGACCAGCGGGTACCGTTTCTCGCGGTGGGCGCTGGGGTGTCCCCGCAGGCCGTCGGTGATGTCGACAGCCGGCAGATTGCCCCGACGCTGGCGGCACTTCTTGGTGTGAGCCCCCCGGCGGACGCGCCGCTCGAGGCTGTGCCGCTCAAGTAGCTTCGCAGCTACATCGACGGGTTCTCGGGGACGGTCTCGGGCTCGTCGCGTGCCTTGAACACCGCCGCGGCTTTCGCCAGATCCGGCTTCTCGAAGTTCAGCTCATCCATGTACAGGTACATGACGGCCATCGAGTCGGCGGGGTTCGGCGAGGTGTTGTTGTAGATCGACACCAGCTCGTACTCGTGGTCGCGGTGGATCTGAATGCCTTCTTCGCTCGTCATGTACTCGACGTGATCGAGTCCGACGCGATCCTTCGAGTTGTCGACCTCGGCGTAGTAGACCGTCTCGCCCGTCGTCCGGTCGATGAAGCGCAGCGACTCGGCGAACGGATGGAGGTGGACCGCGATGTAGTGCACCTTCGTGTCGTAGGGCAGGCCCAGGAACTCGCTCACGAGGGTGGTGTTCGTCTCGGGGCCCGGCAGCACCTTCCAGTGCGCGCTGAACTCTTGGCCGTAGCGGTCGTAGTCGATGTCGCCATCGACGGCGGGTGCGCCCACTTCGCAGCCGGGGCCGTGGTCGGCATCGTCCTCTTCGGGCTTCACGCCGTAGTAGCGGGCGTCACCGAGTGCCTTGAAGCCTTGGACTGCACCTTGAAACATCGGGTTCATCGGCGTGGTCAGCTCAGAATCGCGGGCGAACTCGACGGTCACCTCGTGGCGCACGTTCTTGTCCGGTGAGTCGACGTTGAGGTTCAAGACCTGAGTCGTGAGCGTGAGCTCCTGGCCGTTCACGAACGGCAGGCCGAAGCCCTTGGGAAACTCGATGCGTTGCTGGCCCTGCGAGAGCGTGAAGATGCGGCCGCTGATCGGCAGGTTGGTGTCGAACAACTCTTGGTACTCGGCCGCCTCGTAGTCGAGGTTCGCGTGACACATCCACTCTTGCGAGATCTTTTTGCCGTCCATGTCGACCACGTGGGTCTCGTACGCGGTGATCCACAACAACTCGGGCTCGCCTCCGTCGATGAGGTCGAACTTCTGCTGTCCCCAGGGCCCGCGCATCGACATGTACCGGTCGTCGATGTGGTAGGGCTCGCTCAGTACGGTCTTCTTGTGGATCTTGGTCGGTGCGACCTCGACCTCACTGACCTGAAGCTCCGGCTCACTGGCCGAGGTCATGCAGCCAGAAGCGAGAATGGCGAGTAGGGGCAAGAGTGTCCGCACGAAGAGCCTCCGAAGTGTCCGGCCCCATTGTAACGAGCCTGGCGTGTGTGAGTTATGCCGTCCGGCCGGAGGCTCTATGTCCAGCTACGAGGAGGTCACCTTCTCCCGCGATTGCCCGGTCATCCTTATCCCGGATGGCGACACGGTTGTGCTCGAAGCAGGCACACGCGGTTGGATTACCCAGGTTCTTGGGGGCAACTTTACGCTGCAGATGATGACGGGCCGCTTGGTTCGGGTCAACGCAGAAGACGGTGATGCGATCGGCAAAGAGGCTGCGCCTCGAGTCGTGGTCGACTCCGATCCCAACGCGCCCGTCCACGAAGAACAGGTCTGGGAAGCACTGAAGACTTGCTACGATCCAGAAATTCCGCTGAACATTGTCGAGCTCGGACTGGTCTACAGCTGCCTGCTTCGCGATCTCGACGGGGGAGGCACTGGCGTGGACGTGCTGATGACGCTCACTGCACCCGGTTGTGGCATGGGCCAGGTGCTCGCCGACGACGTCAAGCGTAAGGTCAGCGGTATCCCTGGCGTGGGTGAGTCACAGGTCGAGCTGACCTTTGATCCGCCGTGGTCGCCGAACCGCATGAGCGAGGCCGCGCGCCTCGAACTCGGTATGTTCTAGCCTTCAGCGGCCGGCATCCGAGATGCCGATGAACGAGACCGTGCCGAGTGAGTGGTCGTTCGCCGCGGACTCGAGCTGGGCGAAGGTGGCGTTGCCGGTGAGGCCCAGGTCTTGCGTATCCAGCGCCCAGAGCGTGAACTCGTAGCGATGACTCTGTCCGCTCGGGCAGTTCGGCACGTAGCCAATGCGGCGGTCTCCCGACTCGAGCTCGGTGACGCTCGACGGGAGGGTGTTCGTGTTGCTGGTCGCCTTTGCGATGCCGCTCAGTGTGGCGTCCGACGTGAAGAAGGCCCAGTGGCGCCAGTCGTTGAAGTCAGTGTCCACGTAGATCATCGCGAACGACTGCGTGCCCACCGGTGCATTGGCCCAGACGAGCTCGGGATTGTTCTGCGCCGTCCAGCCGCCGGGGCCATCGCAGGTGTACTCGGACGGAATCGCGGTGTTGTGCGCGAAGGCTGGGCTCGAGAAGCTGAAGTCGGCGTCCGTGTCCGTGTCCGTGTCGGTATCCGCGTCCGTGTCGGAGTCGGTGTCCGTATCGGTGTCGGTCTCGACATCCCCGCTGTCGTTGACCTCGAAGGAGCCGCCTCCGCAAGAGGCGAGGAACACGACGAGGGCGAGGGTCACGGTGCGCATGAGATCTCCAGCGCACGCGGTGTACCACACGCCAGAGCCATTGGCTTTGCTAGGAAGAGGGCGTCTCGAGACGCTTCAGCTCGATGCCGAGAACCCGCTTTCCGCGGATGCCCATCTTCTTCTGGTAGTTCGTCATCACGTCGTCCGGCCAGGGGGCGCCATCCCGGGCGATGTTGTCGCTGTAGCCGGTGATCTCGAGCGGCAGGCGGGGCGCGTCGTTTCCTTCGCCGTCGTGATCGAGGAGCGCTTCGACACGCTCGACATTTGGCGGGAAGTCGCTCTTCAGCTGGAACACGCCGCCGGGCTTTAGGTACCGGACGACGTCCTCGAGGAACCAGCGAGAGATCAGCCGGTTCTTCTCGTGGCGCTCTTTGGGCCACGGGTCGGGGTGGTTGACGAAGAGCCGGTCCAGTGCGCCTTCAACGAAGAGATCGTCGAGGTAGGCCGCGTGGTAGCGAGCGATACGAGCGGTCTCGACGCCGGCTTCTTTCAGCTTCCTGGCGCAGAGGACGGTTCGCTTGTAGCGAATCTCGATGCCAAGCAGGTTGACCTCGGGGTGCCTGACGGCGACGTCCTTTAGAAAGAACCCGTTTCCACAGCCGATCTCGAGCCAGAGCGGTGCTTCGCGACCGAACTCCTCGGGCCACTTGCCGCGAAAGGTCCACGCGTCGGACGCTGGCAGCAGCGGCCGGCCGAATGTCCGGTGCGACACCACGAACGGGTTCGCTTGGGGGTTCGCATAGTCTTCGGGCGCCCGATCCTTGAAGGCGGGGCGCTCGGTGTCATTGGGCTGAGGCGTTGGCCTTCCACGCGCTACCATCGGCGTAGATCTCCTTCTTCCAGATCGGGACCCGCGCCTTGAGAGTTTCCAGCGCGTAGCGGCTGGCCTCGTAGCACGCCGCGCGATGTGGCGTTGCGACCGCGATGACCACGGTCGGTTCAGTGACGGGAACCCGTCCGAGGCGATGCACGATGGCCGTGCGTCCACCCCAGCGCTCGGCGATGGTGGCACCAATGGCCTCGAGCTCGGGGACGGCCATCTCGGGATAGGCCTCGTAGGCGAGCTCGGTCACGCCGCGGCCCTCGAAGTTGTCGCGTGCGAGACCTTCGAAGACGAGAAGGGCGCCGCAGCTTGGATGGACGACGGCTGCCCGAACCGCAGCGAGGTCAATCGCGTCAGGGGTGAGGGCGAACATCAGCCACCTCCGAGGGGGGGCAGAAAGGCCACTTCGTCGCCGTCTTCAAGGGACGTGTCTCCGCTCGTGTAGGTCTGATTGCGCGCAAAGCCGACAGGCAGACCGGAGAGTCGACCCGGGAACAGCTGTAGGAACAGGTCCTTACAGGTCGATCCTTCTGCAAGCTCGAGGGTCTCGGACTCGCATCCTCGGGCTTCCCGCAGCGCGGCAAAGTGTCGGACGGTGACGGTGATCATGGCGCCTTCTATTCCCCCGCGCCCCTCGCGTCATCGGCAATACGCGGTGGACTGGCTGGCGGCACAGCGCTTGCGTATGGTGAGGCGGGCACGCCGGGAGGCCAGGTGATCTACGACAGCCGCATTCGAGACCAGATTCTTCGCGCAATGGGCGGCATTCCGCTCGCTACGGCTCTGGCCCTCTCCGCCTGTCAGGTGGGGGGTGTGGTCGATGAAGAGACCGGCGAGACGGACACGGATACCGACACAGACTCGGACGCCGACACCGACGCGGACGCCGACACGGATTCGGACGCCGACACCGATTCGGATGCGGACACCGATTCAGATGCCGATACTGACGCGGACGCCGACACGGATGCCGACGCCGACACCGATCCCGGATGTGTTCAGGGGACGGCTCCGATTCTCGACTCGGCCTACTACCAGAACAACCCGACGCTCTTCGGTCGCTTTGTCATCTGCGAGCCCGATGCGAATCCACGTCACTGCCCTGACTCGACCGATGTGTCTCCCAACGAACTCATCGCCGATGTCGTCGGCTTCGGAGACACCGGCTGGATGTGGTGGGACGCGCAGATGGTGTGTGGTCCGGTCACCGACATCACCACGGACTGCTGCTACCTGATCGACTCGACCGAGTTCGCGATCGGCCGGCCGTACATGGTGGAAGGCACGGCCCAGGTGGCGGTGCCCGATCGCCGCACGGGTTGGTCCGCGCCGCTCACCCTCGAGCGCTCTGTGGACGCCGCATCGGCCAAGCAGCTCGGGGAGGCGTGGGCTGAGATCGGCAGCTACGAGCACGCCTCCGTCGCGTCCTTCGCACGTTTTGTGCAAGACCTAATGCAGCTCGGAGCCCCTGCGGACCTCGTCATGGATGCGACGCGTGCCATGGCGGACGAGATCCAGCATGCGCGCCTATGCTTCGGAGTCGCCGCTTCCTTCCTGGGCCACGAGGTCGGGGCAGGGGCCTTGGATTGCGCCGATCCACACCGCAGCCAGTCGGTCGAGGACCTCGTGTTGGCCGCCGTCCGTGAGGGATGCATCGGCGAGACCATCGCTGCGATTCAGGCTTCCGAGGCGCGCGATCTCACCACCGACGACGCCATTCGCGCTGCGCTGTCGACGATTGCCGAAGACGAGTCCCGTCATGCGGCCCTGGCGTGGCGCTTTGTCCGCTGGGCTCTGCAGCAGCACCCCGAGCTGGCCCCTGCCATCGAGCGTGAGTTTGCGTCCGTGATCGCGGAGCCCCTTGAAGAGACCGACCCCATGGCCGAGGTCCTGCACCAGGCGGGCTTGCTCACCAAAGCGGACAAGGCCGCCGTCGCTCGTCGCGCTTTCGAGTCGGTCGTGCGCCCCTGTGCCCAGGCACTACTGGGTGCGCGGAGCCCGATGGCATCCGCCTAGAAGCAAGTCCAGTTGCGGGTTGACCGCTTGGGAAGCTACAATGAGGAAGACTGGCGGGCCTCCTCTCCCGCCGGTCCCTTCAACGGGAGACTCCTCATGTCCCGCAAACAGCAGAAGTCGCCTGGCGCCGAGAGCAGCCAGGACCCCGCACCCGCATCCGAAAAGGCCTCTGGGCCATCGTCGGAAGGTGGTGTTTCGAACAGCCAGATGCAGGAGCTGATGGCTTCCGGTTCTGGGCTCGACCCCGTCCAGAAGTTCGCGAAAGCGGGCGGCGCCATCGAAGACCCGAAGGCCACCAAGGCGCGTGCTGCGGAAGGCGTGAAGGGCGGAGGTCCACTTCCGTACCTCGACAAGATCCAGGCCGCGTTCGGTGAGCACGATGTCTCGGGTGTGCGCGCGACCATCGGCGGTGCTGCCGCCGGAGCCGCGCAGGACATCGGGGCCAAGGCCTACGCGCAAGGCGACGCGATTGCGTTCGCAGAGTCGCCGACACTATGGATGGTGGCTCACGAGGCCGCACACGTCATCCAGCAGCGCACGGGTGCTGCACCTGCCGGCGGCGTCGGAAAGGAAGGCGATGCCGGTGAGCAGGGCGCGGATGCCGTAGCTGACCGCGTCGTCAAGGGTGAGTCCGCCGCGGACCTCCTCGGTGGCGCCGGCGCTTCGGCTGCGAGTGGCGACTCGGTCCAGAAGTACACCGAGGACGTCATCCGGGGTGGCGACGCGCGCGTGTCCGACACCGGAAAGTCGATTCGCATCGGCAACCAGCAGATCTACCTCACGGACGATCTGATTCAGTACGCGAACAACAAGCTCAAGGCGACGGGCAAAGAAGGCTCGTATGTCGAGCTTGTAGCCGGCTCAGACTCGATCAAGCACGACGGGAACACCCTCTCGCTGATCGAGCCGAAGTTCGTGCCCCACGGCGGAAACGCGGACTTGCACGCAGGACTCGCCGGCCCGAATGGCGGCGGCAAGGACTCGATGGGCGAGGGCGGCGACAAGTTCGCACTCTGGTCCGACTGCGGCCGCTCCTCTGCGGCGGTGATGGGCTCGCAGTACACCGACCGTGCGGCCGTCTACAACCGCAACGGCAAAGAGGTCGAGCGCAAGGGCATGAAGGACCGGAACATCACCGGCGCCGGCGACTCGATTCCCGGCAACATGGCCAACCAGGTCTACGTCGATGGCATGAGCGAGTACCTCTGGAAGAACATCGAGGACCAGGACCTGAAGGAAGGCCTCCACTTCAAGTTGGCCGAAGGCAAGCGCAAGGCGTTGTGGCCCAAGAACTCGCTCCACGCGCGCCAGCAGTACGCAGCCCTCTCCGAAGCGGGCAGGAACAAGGTCGATTCGACCCTCGGCATCAACGCGTTCGCGGCGCCCGATGTCGGTGAGGGCTTCACCATGGCCACCGAGTACCAGATGCCCGGTGCCGCCGAGGTGCCCGGCAAGAACCGCTGGAACTTCCACTGGGCTGGCATCGTCGCCAAGGACGGCGCCGACGTCATCAGCCTCGAGAACTACGCGGTGACCGCGGACTACGCCGAGTCGATGGGCGTGCGGCAGTACGACTTCGCGGACCGTGAGTGGGTCTTCCAGATGTACGGCACCGAGAAGTACGACCAGACCTTCCACGCGCAGCACCTCGCGACGGGCACCCACGGCACCAAGGCCACGACCATGCAGGTGCGGACACAGACGTGATCCGCCTCAGCACTCTCTTCGTCGCGCTCGCTTTGAGCGGCTGCGGCGCTTTCGAGGAACCGATGACCGAACTCGTAGCCCTCTCGTCATTCGAAGAACTCAAGGCTCATGACGGCCAGCAGGTCGTGATCGAGGGCACCTACGCCAAGCGCATGAGCCAGCGAAAGATGAACGATCCGAAGCTGTACTTCTTCGGATTTGTGGACATCCAGGTCGACGGTGGCACCGTTCAGCTGTCCGGATTTCGCCGGGATGAGGCCGAGGTGGCCCAGTTCGAGGATAAGCGGGTGCGGGTGCGCGGAACCCTCGTGCTCGACCGTGGAGCGGGCGCCGAGTACGCCCGACCCGAGCCGAAGCCGACCCTCGTCGACCCCGCCGAGCTCGTGCTCGCGGACTAGCTACAGCTCGAGATTGTAGAAGCGGAAGCGGCGGTAGACTTCCAGCCCGGCCCCTTCAACAACCGCGCGCATCGGCCCGTTTCGCTCGTCGATCACCGAGGCCTCGAGGCGACGGTAGCCGGCGCGGCGCACCCCCTCGATGGTGTGCTCGATCATGCGGGCGTGGATGCCGGTGGACCGGTACTCGGGCAGCACGCCGATCAGCTTGAACGAGGCGGTGTTCACGCGGCGCATTCCCTTGACGAAGCGCAGCCATCCCAGAGGCAGGACCCGTCCGCCCACCGTGGCGAAGGCCTCGTTCAGCTCGGGCATGCAGACGGTGAAGCCGGCCGCCTTGCCGTGGATGGTCGCGATCTGAACCATGTCGCGCTGGGCGAAGAGCAGGAATGCGTGGCCCAGCGAGATGAACTGGTCTTCGGGCATGGGACTGGTGTCGGGGACAGAGCGGTAGGCCTCGACGAAGCAGGTGTGGGCCAGCTTGAGGTCGCTGTTGAGACTCCGGTAGCGCACCCTTCGGATCTCGAGACCGTCGACGTTCACTGCCGCCGACTTTCGTGCCAGCTTCGGGGGGAGGGGTTTGGGCTGTCCGTGTGCGTCGTAGAGGTCGACGTCGTAGGCGAGCACATCGTGGTGCTTCACGAAGCCCGTCGACTCGAGCAGCCTCGCGTAGCTGCGTGGATGGTGCAGCACCATGAATGGCGGGCGGGTGTCGTAGCCATCGATGGTGAGGCCGACATCCTCGACCCGAGTGATGTTGCGAGGACCGCGGACCTGCTCCACACCCCAGTCCCGTGCTTGCTCCGCGACGCGGTCCACGAGCGCCTTGGCCACGGCGGCGTCGTCGATGCACTCGAAGAAGCCGAAGAAGCAGGTGCGCTCATCCCGATGCTCGATGTAGCTGGGGTCGAGCAGGGCCGAGATGCTGCCGACCACGGCACTGCCCCGCTTCGCGACGAAGAGCTTGAGCGTGCACTGCTTGAAGAAGGGGTTGGTGGGCGAGAGGCGCCGCTTCAACCAGAGGTCGAGCTGGGGAACCCAGGACGGGTCGTGGCCTTGGATGAGCCTGGCTACGTTGAGCAGTTGGGCGTGGCGGTCGGGGGCATCGGTGATGTCGATGATGCGCAGCTCGGCGCTCATAGCGCTCCGTCGAAGTTCCAGATCGTGGCGAGAGCGAGGTACGGCGTGCCCATCGGCTGGTCCGGATGGATCAGGTAGGGCGTAGCAAACAGCACGAAGGTGGGCCAGGCCGGTGGGTTTCCAGGACGAATGGCGGCCATGGCACCGGCGGTCATGTTGCGCTGCCCAGAGGCGTGTGCCCACTTGTCGCGCCAGGTGAGGCCTACACGGTAGCTCGGGCCTTCGTCCGAGTGTTTGATCTCGTAGAGGGCTGCGGCCTGGTGGTCGAAGGTGTGATCGGTCCAGCCGACGACCAGGTCGTCGAAGGGCTCGTAGGTGAACTCCGAGGTCACACCGTCGGGCTGCTTGATGCGCAGGTGGCGCCACGTGAAGGTATCGAAGATGATGACCGGGCCGACTTTGACCTTCACCGTCGGGTTGACGAAGGTCACGATGCCCGTCGTTGCGAAGCCATCGTCTCGGGCGTTGCGCTCTCGAGCGCGGGTGTTCGCCACCGTGTCGAACGGCAGCATGCCGACGCTCTTGCTGTACCAAGACACCGCCATCACGTGCGCTTCGACGTCGAAGACATCGATAGGCGCGATGCCAATGCGCGGGCCGACTTCGGAGAAGGCCGGCGTGACGATCGCGCGCACTCCGGCTCGGGCGTAGGTGCTCTGAAACACAATCGAGTCGTTGCGCGTCAGTGGCGTCATCACGCTGAAGCGTGTGTCGCTCATCAGCCCAGTCGGGAACCCAGCTACTGCGACCTGCTGCCGCAGCACCCATGAGGGTTCATCTTGGGCAGCGGCGGTGCCGAGCAGGGCGGCCAGGACCAGCAACATGGGACCCCCAGAGGCGGGTTCTCCGCCAGGGGGCGAGTCTAGCAGCTGCGACTAGCAGTCCCAGACGCTGTCTTCGGACGCGAGCCAGAACGAGTCGTTGAACTCGCCGCACTCAGCACCGAGAAGCTCGGACCGGTAGTCGCTCGCCCCATCGGGACTGACCTCACAGCCAAGCGCTTCCCAGGTGTTCTGCACGGTCTCGTAGCCGTCGTTCACGTCTTCAGCGCAGTCCGACAGACTGTCGTAGTTGTCGTCGTAGTTCGCGCGAAAGCACTCTCGCTGCTTGCTGCAGTAGGCGCGAGCCATCGAGTCGGCGAAGTTCTCTTCGTCGATGCCACACGCAGTGAAAACCATCAGAACAGCGGGGATAAAGGCGAGCTTTTGCATGGTGTCTCCGCGGGGGCCTTAACGCGTGGTCGGCGCGCACGGGAGCCCGTGACACCGCTTGTCATCGGTGACGCTAGCGCTCGATCTTGTCGATGCGAGTGCGTAGCTTGGCGTGCTCGGAGCGCATCGCCTCGAGGCTGTCGCGCAGTCCCTGCAGGCCTTCTTCCGACGTGCGTCCCTTGCGAAGGACGTAGAGCGCTTCGTAGGCCTTGCGGCGCGTACGGCCGTCCGGTGCGGAGCGGTGCACCTGGGACAGGGCCGGAATCGCCGCGGCGTCACCGGCCTTGGCGAGCGCGTCGATGGTCGCCAGCTGCGTCCGGAAGCCGGGCTCCTTGAGCATCTCGACGAGTCGCTCGACGCAGGGCTTGCGCAGGTCTGGGTTGTCGTCCGCGAGCTGCCCGAGGGCCATGGCGCCGCCGGCACGGACCTTGCTCGAGAACGGTGCACGGGTTCGGGTCATGACCGTGTCCACGACATCGGCGCTGCGCGTGTGGCCGAGAGCGACCATGGCGCGGACGCGGACGAAGTCGGCCCAGGACTTGGTGTCGAGGTGGGCGGTCACGGCGTCAATCGCACGGGCGTCGCCGGTCTTGGCGAGTCCGACGAGGGCGGCGCCGAGCAGGTGCCAGGTCTGCGGGTCCTCTTCGTTGACCACCGCGAGGAGTGCGTCGGCGGCCTCGGTGCGACGGTAGCTGCCGAGTGCCGTCGCGATGGCACGGCGCACGCGGGGCTCACTCTCGGACGCAAGCTGACCAGTGAGGGCTGCGAGGGAGTCCTCGCCTCCGCGCTTGCCGATCAGGGTGGCGATGGTCGAGCGCACACCGTGGAAGGCGTCGCCGGCAAGGGCGGCCTCGAGTGCGGCAAAGGCCTTCGGGCTGCCTTCCTTGGCGAGCGCGCGCGCGGCGCGAACGGCGACCACCGGACAGTCGTCGGCCAGCAGGGCCTCGAGCCAGCCGCGCGGGGCTTCGACGCTGAGATTCGCGAGGATGTTCAGACCCGCGTCGATGCGAACGGTCTTGACCTTACCCCTGGTCGGGATGACCCAGGTGCGCTGCTTCTCGCGTACGTCGAGGGTGACGCTCTGCGTCTTGCCCGTGCTCGAGACGACCTCGATGGTCAGCGGGAAGGCAAAGGCCTCTGCGGTGCGCTCGCCCGACTGGCTCTGCGAGACGACGACGGTGAGCTGGTTCTTCTCGGCCGCCAGCTTCACATTGACGTCGGGGTGTCCGGCGCCGTGAATCCACTGGTGGAAGAACTGGTCGAGGTTGGCACCGGTGGCCTCTTCGAGGCTGCGCTGGAACAGGCGGGTGTGCACCGTGCCATGCGCGTTCGCGTCGAGGTAGGCGCTCACGCCAGTCCAGAAGGCCTTCTCGCCAATCATCGTGCGCAGCGTTCCGAGCACGCAGGCGCCCTTCTCGTAGAGGTGGCGGTCGAAGACGTCGATCGGCTCCTTGAAGTCGTAGGAGACGATGGGACGGCGGTACCGGCCGCCATCTTCGCCCAAGTACGACTCCTGCAGGCCCCAGCGGTACCAGGTGGCCTCGGCCTTGCTGCGGTCGTGCTCCCACCACAGCTGCTCCATGAACGTGGCCCAGGACTCGTTGAGCCAGGCCTGGCTCCAGTCCTGGCAGGTGACCAGGTCACCGAACCACTGGTGGGCGAGCTCGTGGGCAACGAGACCTTCGGGGTCCCACTCGACAATGGCCTTCTCATCGACGAGCAAGGCCTCGAGCATGGTGGTGCAGCCGGTGTTCTCCATGCCGCCGAAGATGAAGTCGTGCACGACCACCTGGTCGTAGCGAGGCCATGCGTAGTCGCGGCCCGTGAGCTGGCTGAAGTGCTCGATCATCAAAGGCGTCTTGCCCATCGAGCGAAGCACCGCCTCTTCCTGCCCGACGGGGACGAGGTAGCGGACGGGACGGTCGCGCCAGGTCGTGCTGACCACGCTGAGCTTGGCGGCCACGGCGGTGAACAGGTACGCCGGCATCGGGTCGACTTGCTCGTAGCGTGCGAAGGCGCGTCCATCGCGCTCACCGCTCTCCTCGCAGGTGCCGTTGGAAAGCAGGGTGTAGCCGGCCGGCGCATCGAGCTCGATGCTCCACGCGTGCTTGAAGCGAGGGTGGTCGTGGCAGGGAAAGACGAAGTGGCCGTCTTCGTCCTGGCACTGGGTCCAGGCCATGTACTGGCGGTCGGGAAGCTCCGCCGTAGGGCCGGTGAAGTACAGGCCGGCGATGGGGTTGTCGCCCTGGAAGGCGATGCGGATGGAGCCAACGTCCGCGCTGTGCTCGACCTCCACGACCGCGTCGTCGTGGGTCCACTCGAGCTCGTTGCCATCGGTATCGGTCACCGAGACCACGTTGACCTGGTCGAGGTCGTAGCGCGAGGCGCCTTCGAAGGTGGGGAAGGCCTCGATGGTCATCGTGGCCGTGCCGCTAAAGCCGCGCTCGACGGGCTCGAGGGACAGCGCAAGCTTCATGTGCGTGATGCGCACCGCTCGTGACGGGCCGTAGTGTGGCTTGACGCCAGGCTCCGAGAAAGCCATGCGGCCGGCGTTGCCGCCGAGAAAGGTTCCGGTGTTGCGGTGGGCGATGCACATGGGGCCTCCGGGCGGCGCCGACCTAACCCAACTCGGCCGGCTTTGCTTGGGGTGCGCGGGCCCACATAGGCGACGTCTGGCAGAATCACAGGGGCCAGCGTGTGGAGGAAGCATGGCGAATGACGATGTGCGGGCGCTCTACGACGACAGGCCGTATCCCCCGGAGGGCCAGGCCCCGCGCTCGAACGCCGTGTCATCTGCCTGGCTTCGTGGCGCGGTACATCCTGCGAATGCGCCCTTGCGCGATGGCGCGCGTGTCCTCGTCGCAGGCTGTGGAACCGGGGCGGAGGCCGAGCAGTTTGCCGCAGTCGTTCCGAAGGGCGAGGTGGTTGGGATC
This sequence comes from Pseudomonadota bacterium, assembly GCA_023954855.1. Taxonomy (GTDB): domain Bacteria; phylum Myxococcota_A; class UBA796; order UBA796; genus M1803. The sequence goes on from JAGSGY010000006.1 coordinate 39,789, forward strand.
GACAACAGCGCGGTGTCGATCGGCAAGGCTCGCGCGTTGAGTGGCCACGCTCGGTACGAACAGGTCGACCTGGAGGATGCCGCGCGCGTCGCCTCATTGGGGCCGTTTGACTTCATCTCTTGCCATGCGGTCGCCGACTACGTGCCGGACTCGCTGGCCATGCTTCGGGGCTTCGCGGACGCGCTGACCGACAGCGGAGTCTTGCTTCTCGCCGTCAACACCCCGCATCACCCTAAGCAACGGGTGCAGCGGCTGTTTGAGGCTCTCGGCGAGCCCGGCGCTTTCGAGGACAGTGAGGCCCAACGTAGCTTGTTGGAGCTCGCCGGAGCGTGGATGGGGCCGGTTCCGGGTGTCGGCGACCTCGGCAGCCTCCCTGCCCATGTGGCGGCCGCAGACCTGTTTCCGCCGTTTGCGCACCATCGCGCGCCATCGGAGTGGATCGACCTCGCGCGAGCAGCGGGCCTTCATGCCGTGGGTCTACGCAGGGGAGCGGAGGCTGTGCTGGCGGCGGGCGAGCAGGTGAGCGCCCTGTTCGGTCTGGGACGGGTGGAGCTTGGACGACTCGCTCACGAGGTCGCCCCAGCGGCGTCCGCGTGGATGCTGTTCTCGCGACAAGAACTACGCGAGCCTCGGTTTTCGGAGGATCTCGGTACATGGACACCGTTCGCCGACCCCTCGGTTCCGCGGGACCAGATCCCTCCTCTGACGGGAGAGGAAAGTGCGCCCCGTAGCCTGACGGTGGCGATGAACGGCGTGGGCGTCCAGATCCCGGTCACTGCTCTAGGGCTCGAGATCTTGCGGCGCTCGGATGGGACGTTGACGCTCTCGGAGCTGTGCGACGACTGGACCGCGGCCAGGGCAGACCTGTTCCGTCTGTTTCATGCCGATCTGCTGCACTTCAGCCGCGTCGACTAGCGACGCAGCACGAGGACCGTCTCGATGTGGTGCGTGTCTGGGAACAGGTCGTAGCAGCGCACCTCTTCCAGCCGGTAGCCGGCTTGGGTGAGCGGACGAATGTCGCGGGCCGCACTCGCGACATTGCAGCTGACGTAGACCACCGTGTGCGGGCGGGTCATCAAGGCCTTTGCGAGCACTCCCGGAGCGCCGCTGCGCGGTGGGTCAAGCACCAGCACGTCGAAGAAGTCGCGGCTCAGATCGTAGCGCTCTGCCGGCATGGTCTGCACGGCCACCTTGTCGCTCACCCCGAGTTTGTCGGCGGTGTACGCCAGGTCGCGGATCGCTGCGCCCTCTAGCTCGACGGCGGTGACGGGAACCCCCGCGACGGCAAGGCTCAGGTCGAGGTTGCCAATGCCCGCATAGAGATCGAGGACCCGAGCCGGATTCGAGGCAAGCACCGTGTCGCGCACAAACCCGGCGAGCAGCTCGTTGCCCTCTAAGTTGACCTGGTAGAACGACGGGGGGCTCGCACGAAGCTCGAGACCGAGGACGTTCAGCGTGAGCGTCGCGTCGCCGAACACGCTCCGCCCGCCCACGGCGACGTCGCCGATAGAGGCGAGCGTCGACGGAACGTTGCGACGGCTGCCCTCGAAGGCGTACACAGCGCGCTCTCCGTCCGAGCGAATCTCGACCTCGGGGAAGGGGAGGGGGCCGTGCTCTTCGAGCCAGCTACGCAGTCGGTTGAGGGCGTCGACGACCTCGGGCCTGGCGATGCGACAGACGTCGATGTTCACGATGTCGTGGGAGCGCGCGCGGCGGTAGCCGACCTGCTGGTCTTTCAGGCCGACCTTCATGCGAGCGCGGTGGCCGATGGCCCTCGGCGACCCGATGATCTGGGGAGTCTCGTCGAGGCGCAGGGTGTGTTGGACCATGCGGGCCTTTGCCGCCAGCTGCGCCTCTGGGGTGAGCGCGGCCAGGTCGCAGCCGCCGCAGTTGGCGTCCCAGGGGCAGGGGGCCTCGCGGCGATCGGGTGAGGGCTCGATGAGCGAGCGCACTTCGCCAGACGCGTTTCGGCCCCGCTCCCGCGTGATCTCGACCTCGACGCGGTCTCCGGGCACGCCGCCGCGCACGGTGACGATGCCCTTTCCGCGGCGTGCGCCGCAGCTTCCATCGGGATTGAGCCAACTGAGGTCGAGGGTCTGCATCGCCGCTGGGTAACCACCAGGCGCTACACTTGCGCGGTGTTCCTCACCGTCGCCATCTGCACTGCCGCTCGTCCAGGTCCCTGCGCGGACGCCGTGGGCGATGTGCTCGAACAGCTGGGCGAGGGCGAGCTTATCGTCGTGGATCAGTCCTCGAAGGCGCACCGGAGCGAGCTCCGCGCTCTCCTGCCGCAAGACGCTCGACTTCGCCTCTACGCCTCGGGCGTGCGCTCTCTACCTCACGCACGCAACCTGGCTCTCGGTTGGGCAAAGGGTGCTGGCATCGTCTACTTCGACGATGACGTTCGCTTGAAATCAGGCTGCCTCGACGCCCATCGGGAGGCGCTCTCGACCGACGGAGTGGGTGGAGTGGTCGGTCGAATCACCGAGCGAAGCAATCGTCCCAACCGCCCCGCGGTGATCAACACGATTGGCCCTGGGGGCCGGGTGCTCACCAACCTCGATGGGCCGGGGGACCAAGCGGTGGACTCGCTCAAGGGCTGCAACATGGCCTTTCGGCGCCAGGCTCTGGTCCAGGCCGGCGGCTTTGACCTTCGCTACCGTGGCACCGCCTTTCTCGAGGATGCCGACGCCGCAGAGCGCGTCCGTAGACTCGGTCTTCAGCTTCGCTTTGCGGGTGCCGCAGCCGTTCACCATCTCTCGGCGCCCGCCGGTGGCGTGCGGATGCCAAAGAGAGTCCACACTTGGTGGCGCTTTCACAACACCGGGCTGTTTCTCGCGTCCCACCGCGGACGGATCGGCGTGATGCGCGGGCGCGTGACCTTCGCGGCGATCGCGGTTCGGCTCGCCCTCCGCTGGCGCGACCGGCACGCGGCGGCTTGGTTATTGGCGGCCTTCGACGAGGGGGTTCGGGCTGCGTCCTCGCCTCCCAGCTTGTTCTCGGAGAGCGATCCCCGGTACAACCGCGGCCTGGAGAAGCGATGAACATCGGCGACATTCCGCACCTCATGGGGCCCTTTCTCATGGTGCAGCTGGCCTCGGCGGCCCTCGGGCTGCTGGCTGCGGTCGTGGTGGCCGTTCGCTTGGTGCAGCGTCGGCCCACGGCGGTCGCGTTGAGCGCGATACCCGTGCTGCTGCCGGCGTGCGTCGTGTTTGCGAGCAGTCTCTACGGACTGGCGGGAGCGACCGGCGCTGACGCCCATGCCTCGATGGCGATCAACATCGGTTCGCGGCTGATCGGATGGGTATGGATGTGGCCGGCAACGGCGGTGGTGCTTCTTGCCTGCGTGGTCTCGAGCCTGCGCGCTCCCCGTCGGCGAATCGGTGTCGCAGCGGGTGTGCTGCTCCTCGGCCTACTCACCGCAGCCCTTCCATGGGTGTACGGCATGGCGGCCCAGGACTACACGCTGGCCGCGGTGCGCAGCGTGCTCTACGCGCTCGTCGCCGTGCTGGTTGGCCTCGCTGCCGTGGGCGATGACGAGGATGCCACGCTCTCTGGGCCCGAGGCTGGCGCCACGGCAGGGGTGGTTGGACTGTGGTTCGTCGCCGGCGGAGAGATGTTCTCGAGCGGCCTCGCCTACGCCGGACTCGCCGCCGAGATGCGCGGCTTCGCACCCGAGTACATCGACGACTACCTGACGGCCGCCAACGCCCAGGTCTTCGACAAGATGGCGCCTTGGGATCTGGTGACGGTCGCTGCCATGACGCTGTGTGCGCTGGTCGCTGTTGGCGCTGCGGGCATGGCTGGGCAGCGTCGGGTGCGGGCGCTGACGGCACTGCCCATCGTCATCCTCGCGCCAGTGTTCTTCGCCGTCGGAAGTCCGTCGGCGGACGCTCTGCGGGCGCTATTCCACGCGATGCAGTAAGCTCCTCGACTTCTCTGCTCATTCTGCTGACGATCCGCGCTGTCCCCCGCCGCGGGTCTCTTGGAGCCCTCCATGCCGAACGCGTACATCTCAGGCACTGGCTACTACGTGCCGCCGACCATCGTGACCAACGACGACCTCGTCGAGACCTATGGGGTCGAGACCAGCCACGAGTGGATTGTGAAGCGCACCGGCATCGAGGCGCGTCGCTTCGCCGAGGACGGTGTCGGCACCGCGGAGCTCGGTTTTGAGGCCGCAAAGGATGCGCTCGCGAGCGCTGGCCTGACCATCTCCGACATCGACATGATTGTCTTCGCGACCCTGTCGCCCGACTACGCGTTTCCCGGCTCCGGCGTGCTGATGCAGCGCATGTTCAAGGTGGCCGAGCTCGAGACGCCAAAGTTCATTCCGGCTCTCGACGTGCGCAATCAGTGCTCCGGCTTCTTGTATGGGCTCGCGACGGCGTCCTCGATGGTCCAGTCCGGTGGCTGCAAGCACGTGCTCTTGGTCGGCGCCGAGAAGCATTCGGCTGCCCTCGACATCACCACCCGTGGTCGCACGGTTTCCTCGCTGTTTGGTGATGGTGCCGGCGCGGTCGTCGTCAGCGCGACGGACGAGGACCGTGGCATGCGGAAATGGACGCTCGGCGCAGACGGTCGCCACGCTGAAGAGCTCTGCCAGAAGGTCTGGGACACCAGCAAGCGCCCGTTCATCACCCTCGATGAGAACGGAAACGGCATCGTTCCGCCCGAGGACATGTTCGCGAACATGAATGGTCGCCTCGTCTTCAAGAACGCGGTCGAGAAGATGATTGTTGCGCTCTGGGAGATCTGCTCGGATCAGGGCATTGGCCCGAACGACATCGACATGCTGTTCTTCCACCAGGCGAACATGCGCATCAACCAGTACGTCCAGAAGCAGCTCGGCTTGCCGGACGAGAAGGTGATGCACAACATCGATCGCTACGGAAACACCACCGCGGCGACCATTCCGATCTTGCTCGCCGAGGCCGAGCGCGATGGCAAGCTCAAGCCCGGAATGAAGGTGGCGATGGTGGCCTTTGGCTCGGGCTTCACCTGGGGCGCGGCACTCGTCGATTGGTAGTCGCGGCTGCGTAGTTCATCGCGTATGGTTGGCCCTCTGGAGTTCCCGATGTCTCGAGTCTGGCTAGCCTTCCCTCTCGTCTTTGGCGCTTGCGTGGTGCAGGGCACCCTCGTCGAGGGTGACAGCGCCGACGAGGCGGACACGGACACCGACACGGATACGGACAGCGACTCCGATTCAGACTCCGACAGTGATGCAGACTCCGATGCCGACAGCGACTCGGATACCGATGTCGACATCACCATGACTTGGACGGGGGAGCGCGACTTCGAGTTCCCCTTCGACTGCGGAAACGACCCGCTCGTCCTTCGAGAACAGGGCACCGAGGTCTTTGCCAATGACCCGAACTGGGGCGGCTTGTACGGCAGCTGCCAATGCGACCAGCTGTTCGCGATCAACGTTACGCCGGGGACCATCTGTGGCTACAGCGTGGCCACCCCGACGGCCCGCGGGCTGAACTGGACCAGTAATGGCGCGCAGATCGTCGGGTACCAGAACGACGGAAATGGCGGCTTCCAGGCCTACGAGCTTGCGGTGGCGCGGCCCGGCACGACCGGGGGCTGGGTGTACGACTACCAGCAGGGCCTGCAGGATGGCGGCTCATTCTCGGTGTCTGGATGGTTCGACCTCGCCCAGTAGGCCCTTAGACTTTTTGGACCTTTTCAAAAAACGGGGTGGTTTACGCCCCGGATTTGTTGTAAAAGCGGCGGCTTGGAGGCAGACGTGCAGCGCGCCCTCACCGGCATCAAGCCGACCGGAGACGTTCACATCGGAAACTACCTGGGCAGCATTCGCCCAGCGCTGGGACTCCAGGAACGTCACCAGGCTTACTACTTTATCGCCGATTATCATGCTCTGACGAGCGTGTTCGACGCGGCGAAGATGCGCGCGCACACTCGTGAGACGGCGGCCACATGGCTCGCCTTCGGTCTCGACCCCGAGAAGACGGTCCTGTTCAAGCAGTCCGCGATTCCCGAGGTCTGTGAGCTGGCCTGGATCCTGTCTTGCCAGATCTCCCAGGGCATGCTCGACCGCGGCCACGCGGTAAAGGCCGCCCGCGACGATGACCGTGACATCAACGCCGGCACCCTGTTCTACCCGGTGCTCATGGCCGCCGACATCCTGCTCTACGACTCCAATGTGGTGCCCGTAGGCCAGGACCAAAAGCAGCACGTCGAGATGACTCGAGACATGGCTCTCAAGATGAACCATCGCTTCGGCGAGGGGACGCTGGTGGTGCCCGAGGTTGCGATCCAGAAGGACGTGGCCACGGTACCGGGCCTCGACGGTCGCAAGATGTCCAAGTCCTATGGCAATCAGATTGCCCTCTGGCTGCCTCCGAAGAAGCTCCGCAAGACGGTCATGCGCATCGTCACCGACAGCCGGGGCATCGACGAGGTCAAGGACCCCGACAGCTGCAACGTGTTCAACCTGTACAAGCTGTTCGCCAGCGACGCGCAGGTCGCGAGCTTGCGCGCCCGCTATCTGGCCCCCGGCCTCGGGTATGGACACGCCAAGCAAGAACTCTTCGAAGCCATCGATGTGGTGCTCGCGGAACCCCGTGAGCGCTACAATGAATGGATGGCACACCCAGACCGCCTCGACGAAGTGCTCGACGCAGGTGCCGCTAGAGCCCGGGTTGCCGCCCAAGAGGTACTTCTACGCGTGCGCGACCGGGTCGGTCTGATCTAGGATGCGGGCCGCTGGTTCGCCACACTCTGTTTTCGACGACTGAAGGACAAGCTTCCATGATGGGATTTTCCCGCTCTGATCGGCGCCAAGGCGAACGCCTCACCGCCGATGAAGAGAAGGACATCGCCCGCGAGATCCGCAAGGCCGAGAATCAGGCCAAGGACGCTATCGCTGGGATCGAGATCGCTGAAGAGATCATTCAGAAGAAGCCCGACCGGGCCGAGCGCACCCGTGCGGGTGCGGTGGATCGTCTCGAAAAGGCCGTCGAGGCGGTGTGGAAAGAGTACCGCCACGACGCGAAGCTGAAGCTACGCGCGCGCAAGGCCAAGATGGGCTGGGCCGAGGCCGAGAACCTCCGCTGGCGCCTGGCCATGAGTGGCCGTCGCATCGCGCACGGCGAAGCGCGTAAGCTCGCTGGCCCGTTCATGGACGAGGAAGACCTGGTGCAGGAGGGCTACATCGGCCTTCTCCGCGCGGCCAAGCGCTTCGATCCCGATCGCGGCATCCGCTTCTCGACCTACGCTCGCTGGTGGGTGCGCGCTCAGATGACCCGCGCCATCGACCACACCGGGCGTCCGGTGCGTCTACCTGGCTGCGCCGTCGAGCAAACACGGAACCTTCGGAAGGCCATAAAGAGATTCGAGGCCGCGGGAATGCCCTACGGTATCGCCGAGCTCGCCGAAGAAGTGGGCATCGACAAGGAACGCGCAGAGCTGTTGCTCTCGCAGGGCAACACGATCTCGCTCGAGCAGCCGGTCGATGATGGTCCGCGTCCGCGTCCCCTCGAGCGCTTCCTCTCTGACGTCGATGCCGTCGCGCCCGACGGAGAGGCGATTCAGAGCCAAGAGCTCATGCGCATGCACTCGGCCTTCGACCTGGTGCTCACCGAGCGTCAGCGCTTCGTGCTTACCCGCCGCTACGGCCTGCAGGACGGCGAGTTCCGCACCCTGTCCGAGGTGGGCAAGGAGATGGGCCTGTCGCGTGAGCGTGTGCGTCAGATCGAGCGCGAGGCCCTTCTGCGCCTTCGCGAGCAGTCGAACATCCGCCAGTAGCTACGGGCGAAGGGTGGTCGCCACCCAGTCCCGCCCGTCGTGGAGCCTGACGAGGTCGGGGCGCTGCATGCGTCCCAGCCCACAGACGCGCACGGCACCGAGCTCGAGCAGTGCGCTCGTGGCTTTTGGGGCGTCGCTGCCGATGGTCGACAGCCACTGCGCCCAAGGTCGGAGCGTGGCGACCATGGTCTCGACGTCGGGGGCGTGGAACAAGGCCACGTGCCGGGGCAATACGGCGGGCTCGAAGAAGCGCAGCGGAAGTGCGTGCACAGACCCACGGCCCGCCCGGTAGACCTCACCGGTCACTTGGGCAAGGGCGGCGCGGCTTCGGGCAAGACCCCACTCTCCGCACCCCACGTCGCCGACGGGCCAGCGCTGCTCTGCGCGCCTCATGGCGTCTGCGAGGGCAGGACCGGCCTGTTCGAGAGGCAGCGGAGTAAAGACGGCGACCGGCGAGAGGCACCCCCGACCGTCGTGAAGAGCGGTGTCGGCGGCGACGGCTCCCCATGCGTCTCGAAAGCCCTCGGGGACGACGGGGTCGACGGTGGACTGTCCGGTGACCCATGCGACCGAGAAGTGGTGCCCATGGGGGTCGAGCACCGTGGACGCCGGCAGCTGGTCCGTGAGGTGGGCCATGGTCTCGTCAGAGCCCATCGCGACGACGAGCTCCGCGTTGACAGCGCGGTCTTGTGTCCACGTCAGGGGCAGGCCGGCTGACCTGGCGGCCTCCGCCATTGCGGGTCCCGCCCCCAGGGCTCCTGAAGGCAGCTTCAGGGTCACGGACGTGCCTCGGGCGAGCAAGACCGCACACCACTCGAGCGGCGCCGAGAACACGGTCCGTGCGGCGATGAACGCGGCCGTGCGGTACGGCTTGCCACGTCGGGCGAGGGCAGACTCGAGGGCATGGTCGCCAAGTGCGTCCAAGGCGGCGCTCCAGGCGGCGCGAGCCCCCTCGGCGGAGAGGCCGGTGTCGAACTCGGTGGCATCGGCGTGACGCAGGGCGTCTCGCCAAGACTTGACGCGAGCGAGGCTCATGCGTTGTTCCTTGCGGCCCAGGCTTCTTCGGCGGTCAGGGAGCAGCCGCGAGCCGGGCTATCGGGCAGGCGTCCATGGAGGGTGACCGTGCCGTCGGCGTGGACGACGCCCTCGTCGAGCGTCTCGATTCCCAGGGAGCCATCAAGGTTGCACAAGTCATAGAAGCGCAGCTGGCCGCGCTCGCCCGCGTGGAGGGGCCGGCCGGTCTCGGGGTCGACGGCAACGGCGCGGAGCCACGGCGGTGGCCGGTAGGCCGTGCTTGGGGTGCCCCAGAGCTGCGAGGACAGCTCGGTCATGCCGTACTCTGTGACGAGATGGGCGGGCTGTAAGCGGGCGAGTGTCTCGTGGTAGAGCGCTTCGCCTTCGAGGCGGTGCACCCGGCCCTTGAAGCCCCCGGTCACCATCAGCACGGAGCCGGGCGGCAGAGGGGCGACGTCGTTCTCGAGCCACTCCGCTAGAGCGAAGGCCGTGGTGCCGACGAAGACGGGGCGTCCGGCGAGCGCCTCCATCCGCGCACCGAGGCCCTCGAGGTCCAGCCCCATGGGCGTCTGATGCCAGCTGGTGGACGGCGTAGGACTCCACGCCGAGAACAAGGCGACCATATGCGACAGCGACGAGTCCGGGTGGGTTGCGGGATCGACCAGCAATGCGACGACGTCAGCTGGGGTGGCCTGCAGGCAGTGGCTGGCCCAGGCGAGGGAACCCTGGTTGTAGAGCGCCGCACTCCGCATGTGGTGTTCGCCGCGGCCGCCTCCCGTGGTTCCGCTGGTGCGAAACACCGGGCCGTCTGTGGCCGTGCCGACGTGCAGGTGCTTGAACAGCGCGACGGGAACCGCCGGAATCGCTCTCCATTCCGTCGCGAGCTTGGGAGAGAGCGCCCGCAGCAAGGGGTCGCTCAGCGACTGCCACGCGTGCATGTCGAGGGCGATGGACTCGAAGTCTTCGCTCGGCGTGCCCTCGAGCGAGCTGTCAATGAACTGGGCGATGCGATCGGCCAGAGCTGCGGCTGGGCCCTTCCATGGCGTCATGGGGTGACCTGGTCGAGGGCATCGAAGAACCCAAGCCACTGCGGGCGCGTGACGACGGCCGGTGGCGTGAGGCCCAAGGACGTCGGGCCCGCCGGAAGAGTGATGTAGCCGAGCTGCAGCAGGGCTCGGCTCGCGGCTAGGCTGTCGCAGCCGAGCTCGATGCCAAGCATCAGTCCTCGTCCGCGTGTGGGGTAGCCGCGAGACTCCAGCTCGGCGCGGATCCACGCGCTCTCGCGGGCGACCGTGCCTGGAATGTCCTCGTCCTTGAGCACTTCGAGGGTCGCCAAGGCCGCGGCGCATCCGACCGGGTGACCCAAGAAGGTCTGGGTGTGCAGGGCCTCTCCTGTCGATGCACCCCAGGCCGCCATGACTTCTGGCGTTCCAAGACAGGCGGAGAGCACGAAGCCTCCGCCGAGGGCTTTGCCGACGCAGAGCAGGTCCGGAACGACGCCGAGGGCCGGACCTGCCCACCACTCGCCGGTGCGGCCGAGGCCACTCTGGATTTCGTCCAGCGCGAAGAGGGCGCCCGCGACCCGAGACTCCTCGGCGACCATGGCGAGCCATCCATCCGGCGGCGCGTGCATGCCGCCGCGGCCCTGCACGGGTTCGGCGAGCACCAGCGCCACATCCCCGCCGGCGAGGACCTCGCGGAGCACTTCGCGATCGCATCCCCACGGAACGTGGCTCACCCGGTCGGCGAGCAGCGATGCGAAGGGCTCGGTAAATGCCGGTTTGTACGCCTGCAGCGGCAAGACGCCCGTCGCGAGGCCATGGTACGCGCGGTCAAACGCGATGACCCGTGAGCGCCCGGTGGCCAGCACGGCGGTCTTCACGGCTGCATCGACGGCATCGGACCCGGATGAGCCAAGCAGGGCCACGTCGAGACCTTCGGGGGTGCGCTCGGAGAGAGCCTCGAGCAGCCGGATGCGCGTGATGTCCGGGGACGCGTCGCCCATCGCGTGCAGCAGGCGGTGCTGTTGGGCAACGACCGCCTCGACCACACGCGGGTGGCGGTGGCCGATGAGGGCGACGCCGAAGCCGGCGACCAGGTCGACGAAGACGTTCCCGTCGGCATCCTTGACGTTGGCGCCCAGCGCCTCGTCCCAGACGATGGGGTCGTCCTTGGCCGCACCCAGCACGGCGGCACGCCGGGCACGCCTTGCCGTGACGGCCGGGCATTCGTGTCGCGCGAGCACATCCGTCCACGCCTGCGAGCGTGGTCCCGGAATGGGAAGCGTGACCTTGGGTTGGCTGCGACCGTCGATGAGAACCCTCCGCAGCCGCTCGTATCCGGGATCGCGCCAGCTAGCCCCCCCATGACATGGCGGAGGTCACGAATCCCGGCGGACTCGGGGGTCTTCATACCTGGCATCAAACCAAGGTTATGGGTGTGTTTTTGACCTTGTTCTTCGGGAGTTCAGGTTGGTCCTTCCTTCTCGCCGAAGCGGCCATTCCTTGACGGCCCGGGGGGAACCAGGCACATTCTTGACGAGTCAAGGGGACTGAAGGAGTCCAGGATGGTTCTCGACAATACCCGCACCCTGCTGTTGGACAACGGCTATCAGCCCCTCTCTGTGGTGGGTTGGCAGCGTGCCCTCTTGCTCGCGATCACCGATCGCGTGGATGTGGTCGAGTACTACGATGGTCTTGAGGTCCGCTCGCCGTCTAGGAGCTTCACGCTGCCGGCGGTGATTCGTCTGCGGCAGTACCTTCGTCAGGTCAGGCGCGCGGTGCCGTATTCGCGGCGTAATGTGCTGATTCGCGACGCGTTGACCTGCCAGTACTGTGGATCTCAGCCACCCCGAGGCAAGCTCACCATCGACCACGTCTTGCCGCGGTCGCGTGGTGGGGACACCTCGTGGGACAACATCGTGACCGCCTGTGCGCCGTGCAATTCTCGGAAGGGAAGCCGGACCCCGGCGGAGGCGCGTATGCCTCTGCGCAGGCGACCCATGCAGCCTCGTCTCCTGCGGGAGCACAGGGTCGCGTTGCGGGTTCCCGATGTGCCCGAGCAGTGGGCTCTGTACCTGGCGGGCTGATCAGACGGTGAGCACAATCTTGCCGGCCACCTCGCGCTCTTCGAGCATGCGATGTGCGCGCGCTGCATCCTCAAGGGGCACGGTCGCTCCGACAAGAGGGTGCAGTGCGCCCTGTGCGCTGAGTTCCAAGAGGGCGCTCCAGTCGTCGCGGCAGGCTCTCCAGCCACAGCCTGGAGTGACGGTGATGGCGTACATACGCACCTTGGGTGCCATCGGGTTGAGCTTGAGGCAGACGTAGGGGAGCTGTCCTCGCACAATGTCCAGCCAGCCGTCGCTGAATCCGGTGACGCCGAAGGTGACCAAGGTGCCGCTCGGCTTCAGGACGCGTGCGGAGCGGCGCAGGTTGTCGCCACCAATCGAGTCGAAGACCGCCGCCACGCCGTCGGGTTCGACTTCTGCAAGCACCGCCTCGAAGTCCTCGGTTCGGTAGTCGATGGGGATGCCGCCCCGTTCGATGACCACCTCGTGGTTGGCCTTGCTCGCGGTGCCGTAGGTCTTCAGTCCGCGCTGCTTTGCGAGCTCGAGCAGGGCCGTGCCGACGCCGCCCGATGCACCGTGAACGAGGATGGCGTCGCCCTCTTCGACATCGCAGAGTCGCGTGAGCAGCTGCAGGGCGGTGATGTAGTTGAGGCCGAGCGCCGCTGCAGTCACATCATCCACGGCATCTGGGACGGTGAGCAGCCTCTCGGTTTCGAACACGATCTCCTCGGCGTACCCGCCTTGTCCAGGGTTTGCGAGCATCGCAGCGACCCGCGTCCCCGCAGGCAGATCCCCCGAGAGAACCTCGCCGACCATGTCGTAGCCAGGGGTGAGCGGGCCCGGCCCCGTCAGAAGCCCGCGCCGTCGCATGATGTCCCCGAAGGCCACGCCGCAGGCACGCACGCGAACCTTGGTCTGTCCCTTCTTGGGATCTTCGACCTCTTGGGTCTCCATCTGGAGCACCTCTGGCGCCCCACGCTCCCGAGCGACAATGACTCGGCTCACGCGACCGCCTTGTTGAACCAGCCCATGGCGTATCCCTCGCGCATGCGGCGGGTCGATAGCCAGGCCAGACGACCGGGCGTGCGCAATGGGGACAGGCGCTCGGGGAAGGTGTCGGCGCAGTATTGGGCGAAGTTCGCCAGCGAGAAGTACTCCTCTGGAAAGTCGGAGCCAACGTCGGCGGGGCTTGGATTCTCGAAGCGGCGAGCGCGCTCGATCCAGCCGTCTTCGCCGAGAAACTGCGCGTAGTAGGCTTCGGGGTCGGGGAACAGACGCCGTGCGAGCACGTTCTGTCGGCGAGCTGGTGGGGTGCGGTCCTCGATGAGTTGCTCGACGCGGCGCTCAAACTCATCGAGTCCGTCGGGATGCGTCATGATGATCTGCAGATCGAACACCGGAAAGCCCTGGTGCCAGGTCAGCTGAAGGTGCTTGCAGATGCTTGAGAGCCTCATGCCCAGACCCGAGCCGGTCTTTAGGTTGTCGAGGCCGATCTCGCGCAGCAGGGCAGGCTGGCGCACGACGGGATTGGCCCAAACGGTGTCGCGATACGCCGACTCCAGAGTGGCATCGGTCGAGATGACAAAGGGCGTCATCTCGAACTCACCTTGGAGCAGCTGAAAGCGAGTGGGAATGCGGGTGATCAGTCCCGCGTCGGCAAAGATCTTCAGGCGTTCGTCGAGGTTGAGTTTCATGGTCACTCTTCACCCACGTTCACACACGGCGCGCTTTCAGTCGGTGACGCCTGCGCCAAACCGCTCGGTGAGCCCATCGAGCAGCTTGTTGTGCAGCCCACCAAAGGCGCCGTTCGAGAGCACCGCGATCACGTCATGAGGATGGGCCCGCTCGTTGAGGGTCGCCGCGATTTGGTCGGCGTCCTCCAGCGTCATGGCGTCGACGCCGCGTGCGGTCAGGGCCTGCACGAGCTCGTCGGCGGAGAAGCGCTCGCTCGCGTCGATGCGGCTCTGATCATAGGGCGCTCCGATGATCACCAGGTCGGCGTCATCGAAGGCGCGAGCGTACGCATCCTGAAAGACTCGACGGCGTGATGTGGCGCTGCGGGGCTCCCACACCGCCCAGAGGCGCCGCTCACCGAAGCGCTGCCGGAGGGCACCGAGAGTCAGGTGCACGGCGGTGGGGTGGTGGGCGAAGTCGTCGATGATGGCGACGTTGCCAGGCGTTCCGCGAAGCTCCTGGCGACGGCGAATGCCTTGAAAGGAGGCAAAGCCTTTCGCGAGTGCTTCGGCGTCCAGGCCCTGGTGTACTGCGGCTGCACAGGCGGCGACCTGGTTGTACAGGTTGTGCTCGCCGACGAGACTGCTCTCGAAGGTGCCCACCGGCTGTCCGCCGCGGGTGACGGTGAACTGCATCACGCCGCGGTTCGTGTCGACCGAGTCGATGCGGCCGTCCCACTCTTCGCCCTTGCCGTAGCGCCACACTTCGCAGGTCGCTTCAGCAGCGACATCGTCGGCACCGGGGTCATCGCCACGAACGATCAGCAGCCCGTCTTCGGGAAGGATGCCCATGAGCTCACGGAACGAGCGCTTGACGTGATCGAGGTCTGTGTAGATGTCGGCGTGGTCGAACTCGACCGAGGTGAGAATGGCCGTGTTCGGGCGGTAGTGAAGGAACTTTGGCCGCTTGTCGAAGAAGGCGGTGTCGTACTCGTCGCCCTCGATCACGAAGTGGCTTCCGGCACCGGCACGTGCGGTCCGGTCGAAGTTCTTCGCGACGCCACCGATCAAGAAGCCGGGCTCGAGCCCACCGGCTTCGAGCAGCCAAGCGGTGATCGAGGTCGTCGTGGTCTTTCCATGCGTGCCGGAGACGACGACGCTGCGGGCCTTGTCTAGGTACTGGTGACCGAGGATCTGCGGCAGCGAGCAGTAGGGAATGTCCGAGGCGAGTAGGGCCTGAGCCTCGTCGTAGATCTCGCGGACGACATTGCCGACGACCACGAGATCCGGCTTGTGATCGAGGTTCGATGCGTTGAAGCCGATCATCACCTCGATGCCCAGCCCCTCGAGGTAGGTCGACATCGGCGGGTAGCAGCCGGTGTCCGAGCCGGTAACGGTGTAGCCGGCGTCTTTGAGCATGCCTGCAAGCGCGCCCATGGCGGTGCCGGCGATACCGATGATGTGGATGGTCTTCAGACCTTCTGGAAGGCGTTCGATCAGGGGCATGGCGCTGCGGGGAGGGGGCCGGGAGGCCGAGGGGAGATCAGCGGTAGGTGTGGACGGCCAGGAGAATGCGGGCGCCCGCACGCAGGGTACCGCGGATCGAGCCGCTGATCTTACTCTTGCCCTTCTGGCGCGCACGGTAGGGGAGCGGGATCTCGAGAATGCGCAGCTGATGGTGCACCGCTTTCATCTGCATCTCGACGTTCCAGCCCCAGGTCGGGTCTTGCATGTCGAGGGCGATGAGCGAGGTCCAGCGCACGGCGCGAAACGGGCCCATGTCGCGGTAGGCGTAGCCGGTGCTGCGTCGGATCAGGTGGGTCGCGAGCCAGTTCCCGGCACGTTGTGGCGGGGTCAGGGCTCCGCGCTCGGCGGTGAGCGTGCGTTCCGAGAGCGCGAGGTCGGCTTCCCCGTCGAGGATGGGGGTGGCGAGGTGCCCGATCAACTCGGGGTGATCCGCATGGTCAGCATCCAGGATCACGACCACTTCGGGAGGCTTGGGGCCGAGATGCGCCATGCCCGCCTGCACCGCGCTTCCGTAGCCACGTCGGGGCTCGTGGACGACCTCACAGCCGAGCTGCGCGGCCACCCGAGCGGTGTCATCGGTGCTTCCGTTGTCGACCACCACGACGCGCACGCCATCGGGGAGGTCGCGGACGACCGCGGGTAGGCTCTGGGCCTCGTTGAGCGCAGGAATGATGACGGCGACGGACACAGCACCTCCTGATTCACGGTCGGCGGAGTGCCCTCGCCGTAACGCGGCGGACGGCAAAACAGGGGTGGGGGGTTAGCTGGACTGCATGATCGTTCTTCTCTGGATGGCGCTCGGACAGGCGCTCGCACTTCCTTCGTACGCAGACCCAAGCCGGTCGGCACCGCCAGTGGTGGCGGAACAGCCTTTCGTGTGGGAGACGGCCTTTGACCCCGCTGAGAGGCGCCTGGTGTTGACCCTGACCGTTCCCGTGGGCCACACGGTGTACCGCGATCAGGTCGAGGTGACGGTGATCAGCGCCGCGGGCGTGGCGCTCGCAAAGCCGGATCTTCCCGCGGGAGAGCGCAAGCCGGACCCGGCTGGCCAAGGCGCGCGCGAGCTGTACTCGACGGACCTGGTGATCTTTGTGCCCGTGAAGCGCGGACACGGCACTGTCGAGCTCGAGCTTCGGCACCAAGGCTGCAAAGGGGGCCTGTGCTTTGCACCCGTCACGGAGCGTCGCTTCGTCGAGGTACGTGCACCGCAGGAGCCTTCCCGATAGACCGCCCCGTTCGGAGGGCAAGATGGCAGAGCAAGCGGGCTGGCTAGTGCGCGGCGTGGACGAGCGGCAGGTCGTGCGTCTGATCGGCGTCGATGTCACCGCAGCAGCGGAGCGCGTCCGTGTTGCGCATGGCTTGGGTCGTGACTCTGCGGCGCTTGCGGGCGAGGGCTGCGCCGCCACGGCTCTGCTCTCTGTTCACGTCAAGGGTGAGGAACGCCTGACGCTGCAGGTGCAGGGCGAGCGGCCGCGGCTGTCGTTCATGGGTGAGATTGACGCGGACGGGCACCTACGCGCGCGGCTCACGCCGTCGGACGCACACAGTGGGGACCACAAGATCGTCGGCATGATGCTCGCCGTGAAGGCGGACGCCCAGCGGGAGCTGTACCGCGGCGTGACGGACATTCCGAACGTACGCCTGGAAGACGCCCTGACTGACCACTTCACGCGCTCGTCGCAGGTGGACTGCCTGCTTCGCCTACACGTCGAGCAAGACGACGACGGTGCCATCCTGTGGGCTGGCGGCTTCTACGTGGAGCGCCTGCCGGAACATGAGGTGCACCAGTTCGTCACCGGAGAGCAGTTCCGGAACGAGTTCAGTCCGCTTCTCGCTCGGGACCCCTCTGAGGTGGTGATCGAGCTGCGCGCAGGCTTGCTCAGCGACGGGCGCTTTCGGGTGCTGGACGAGCGAGAGGTGCGCTGGCAGTGCCGCTGCGGCCAAGACAAGGTCGAGGGCATGCTCTACGCCCTCGAGGTGCCGATGCTGCGCGCGATGCTCGATGAGGATGAGGGGGCCTCTGTGCAGTGCCACTTCTGCAATGACGAGTACGCGATCTCAGCGCGTCGCCTGGCTGAAATCCTCGCTGAGGTCGAGGGGCACTAGTCCGCGACTAGCTGTTTCCGAGGTAGACGCTTGGGCCCTCGAGGAAGGCGAGCAACACCACGCGATTGGCGTCGATAATCGCCGCGTAGAGGCGACCCTCGTGCTCGAGTTCCACGCCAAAGAGGCGTCCACGCGGCACGCGCGCGGCGGCGTCCATGATGACCTCGGCGGTGACTGCCAGTGCGAAGTCGGCGCGGACCACGCCTCGAGCCCGGTGTGCCAGCCAGCGTTCGGCGAGGCGTTTGCGGTCTTCGAGGATGTGGATCTTTCGAAGGTTGACCTCTCCCAGTGACGCACACGCCATCTGAACGATGTCGGCAGGTGGGGGTGGTGCACTGGCTTCCGCCTTGGCCTTCGCCTTGGCTTGGGCCGCCGCCAAGGCCTCTTTTGCCGAGACGGGGCGTTGTGCTCGCGCCATCAGAGAGTTGCGCTTTCGCTTCGGCTTGGCCTTTGCCTTGGGAGTCGGCACAGGTGCGGGAGGGCTCACGGCGGGCGCAGGGGGCTCGGGCGTGGAGCCACGCGTCTGGCGAATCACCACCGGGCGGGGCTTGCGCGGTGCCGCCGGAGGTGGGGTCGGGTCGTCCGCCGGGCGCAGGGTCGACAGTGAGTCGTCCGCCGGAGGCTCGACCTTCGCCGGCATGTCATCCATGGTGGGAGGTACCCACTTGGGTCGTGGAGGGCCGCTGTTCTCGCGGCGCTCGACCACCTCTTCGTCTTCGTCTCCGAAGTCGGTGTCGTCCAGATCGGACTTGAGGTTGCGGATGAGCATTGCGCTTGCAGGGTCCTGGGACTTTCTTGCCATCATTCCCTTGGCTGCCCCGGCCATGCACATGTTCGACCGGAGGGGGGCACAGAATACACCCTTGATGCTTCTCTCCCCAAGCGGACTGAGCACGGCTTCAATCGATGTCGCGAGAAAGCCCTTGGGTACGGCGTGTCTGCGCACGGGTCAACGTATCGTGTGGTCCTAAAGATCCGACACGGGGCGTTCGACAGGCGCATCGACACGACAGTTGGCGACGCGGCGGATGACGTGTGACACGCTCTTCAGGCGGAGCGAAGCGTGCAGGATTCCGAGCGCAGCCAAAGACGGGCGAGCATCCTCGTATTGAAGGGAGGAGAGTTCGCGCGCCAGCAACTCAAGGCGACCCTTCGCGGTCCTGGCCTCGAGATCTATGTTGCGGGGACGGCGTCTGAGGGCATCAGCGCGCTTCAGCATCTCGAGCCCGACGTGATCGTGCTCTCGCTCGATCTTCCCGATCTCTCTGGCCCGCGGGCCATCGATATCTACCGGGAGCGCGTCGGGTCGACGCCGATCATCGCTATGGCCCCGCACGGTGACGTGCGTCATGCAGTCACAGCCTTGCGGCACGGTGCCGTGGACTTTGTCGAGTTCGAGAGGGCCGATGAGCAGCTCGCGCCCGCGGTGGACCGCGCCCTCACCGAGCTGCGCAACACCCGCGAACTCGATCGCGTTCAGCGCGATGTGCAGGACCGGTACGGCTTTTCCCAGCTCATGTCGCAATCGCCGCGAATGCTCAAGGTCTTTGACCAGATTCGCTCGGTTGCCCAGACCGATGCAACGGTGTTGATCCGCGGTGAGACGGGGACCGGCAAGGAACTGGTGTCGCGCGCCATCGCGGAGCGCTCGCGCCGTCGCGAGATGCCGTTCATCGCCGTGAACTGTGGCGCATTCACCGAGTCGCTGCTCGAGAGCGAGTTGTTTGGGCACGAGAAGGGCTCGTTCACAGGAGCCGTTGGCCGGCGCGAGGGTCTGTTCGAGATGGCGGACGGCGGCACGCTGTTCCTCGATGAACTCGGGGAGACCAGCCTTAATGTCCAGGTCAATCTACTTCGTGTGCTCGAAGAGATGCGCTTTCGACGCGTGGGCGGACGTGATCCGGTCCGAGTGGACGTACGCATCGTGGCGGCGACCAATGTCGAGCTCGAGAAGGCGGTCAAGGAGAAGCGCTTTCGCGAGGACCTCTACTACCGCCTCAACGTCTACCCGATCTTCCTGCCGCCACTTCGTCAGCGTCGCGAAGACATTCCGCTGCTGATGCGGCACTTCCTCGACCAAATTGGTGAGGACTACGGCCTCGAGCCGCCGGTGGTCTCTGCCGAGGCGCTTCAGGCCATCCTCAACTACGACTGGCCGGGCAATGTGCGCCAGCTTCGCGCCATGTGTGAGCGTTGGGTCATCACCCGCTCCGGCCAGCGCCTCGAACGAGAGCATCTCTCGCGGGACATCGCCGGCGGCCACTTCGATGCGGATCCGGGTGGCGTCTTCGTCGATGGCGAGGTGTCGATGCGCGACAACACGTCGCGTGCGATCTCCCAGGTGGAGCGCGCGTACCTCTACAAGGTGCTGCAACGATGTGAGGGCCACCTGGGGCGAACGGCCAAAGAAGCCGGCATCACGCGGCGTACCCTGTACACGAAGATGAAGCAGTACAGCCTGGATGCCGACGACTTCCGCCAGTGACCTGTACACTGCCCGGGGAGGTCGCATGGCTTCGGGTATTGACGCTGCCAAAGCGGCTCTTACAGCGGCTGATGATGCACTGGTTCGTGGGTTTCCGGGAGAGGCCGAGAAGGCCTTTGCCGAAGCGTTGGCCGGGTTTCGCGCGCCAGATCTGAGACTGGGCGAGGCCCACGCACTTCGCGGGTTGGCGCAGTGCCACCTTGCGACCGGGCGCACCGATGTCGCGCAGGCCCAAGCGCGTGAAGCCGTAGCTGCGTACCAACAGCTCCGCGCCATGCTCGAGCAGGACGACAGTCGGGGCACGCACGCCGTGATCTGGCGCGATGCACTCGAAGCCGAGGCCGCCAGCTTGGTGCTTCTCGCGGAGATCTTGCTGCGCGAGGGGCAGGGGCACGACGCGCGCGAAACGCTGTCCTTCGCTCGGGCCATCTACCAAGAGCTCGGGGTGGCGAAGTCCGAGGGTGGAGCGTTGTCGGGCATGGGCCGGGTGGCGCTGCGCGAGGGAAGGCTTCGCGACGCTGAGGAGGCGTTTCTCAAGGCGCTGCAGGCCCATCGTCAGACGGGACACATTGCTGGGCAGGTCGGCTCGTGGTTGCACCTCGCTGAGCTCTACCGCATCGAAGGCCGCATCGAGGATGCCGAGCGCGCGCTCAACGCCGCCCGGCCGCTGGCCCATGACACCGAGAGTCCGCTGTTGGTGGCGCGGGTCCTCGCCGCGCTGGGCGCGGTGATGTTGCAGGTGCCTCGACCCGCGTCCGCGCAGACGCTCTACGAGGAGGCACTGCCGAGGATTCGAGAAGCCGGTGACCGGGAGATGGAGGGCTTTGCGCAGCTCGGTCTCGGACAGGCCTTGTCTCGTCAGGAGGACCCTGGCGCGCTCGACCATCTTGCGGCGGGCATCGGCGTGCTCGCGGAACTTGGCCATCACCACGGTCTCGCGGGTGGAATGCATCGCGTGGCTGAGCATGGCCTCCGCGTCGACCGGCCGATCTTGGCGCTGGTGGCGGCAGAGACTTCTCGTCGGCTCTGGGCGACCACCGACCCGGTCAGGGGGGTAGGGCAGGCGCTTCGACTGGTCGTGAAGTCCCTCTCGGCTTTGCGAGCCTACCGCGAGACGCTCACCGCCGCGTTGGCGCGAGAAGCGGTGGCCGGAAGCATCCAGCCCAACGCCGTCGAGGTCGCGGCCTACTACCGAGATCACCTGCCGAAGAAGTGGACGGCAGAGCTCGAGGGTCTGTCCGAGTCCGAATTGCTGACCGAGGTCTCGCTACGGACCGCGGGCGTGCTAGCGACCGCTCAGGTGGAGATCGACGTCGAGTCACTCTCTACCGTTGAGGGGGCGCTGCGTGCGCTCCATCACGTGCTCGCGGGACTTCCCCGGGTGGCGGCAGAGGTGGACCCGCTGGATGAGCCGACCGACCTGCACGTCGAGCCTTCAGCGCACGAGAGCGTGCCCATCCCCGCCGCCCTCGATACGGGCAGGCTTCCAGAGGAGAGTTCATGAGCGTGGCGCCGTATAGCTTCGACCGCACGGGCTCGATTCAGGCCTGTGCAGACGGCCCAGAGATTCTCGTGTACAGCGCTGACGGACTGCCCATGTGGCAGGAGTTCCTCGAGGGCATCGCCGTCGGTGTGGCGGCCGCAAACCAGCGCGTGGCAACGGTCGACACCGACGGCCGCCTCGTAAGCTTTCGCGCTCACGACGGCACGCGCCTGGTCGACACCCAGCTCGACGTCGCTGCAAGAGGCCTGCGAAGTGCGGCGGACGGACGCCTAGCAACGTGGGCCGACGACTGCATCCTGCTCGCATCCGCGGATGGCGAGCCGTACCGCATGGAGCATCCGGGTGCGTCGTCGGTTGTCTTCGGAGGTGACGGCGACAACCAGCTTGGTGTCGTCGGCGCCGATGGGCTGTTCCACCTGTACGACATCGCGAGCGGGCAGGTGCTGCACACGCTCAATGCCGGTGTCCAGTTGCTGGACGTGGCCTACTCGGCTCTTGGGCAGTGGGTGGCTCTCGCCGCCGACCGCTTACTCGTGCTCGAAGAAGTCGCCGCCACCAAAGAAGCACCAGCCTCGTTCATTATCAAGAAGAACATCGCGCTGCCCGGCGTCGGCACTGCGCTCGCGCTCGCCAGCGATGGGGTCGTGGCCGCAGTCCTTGGTGGCGAGCGGCACGTCTGGTTGCTCGAGATCTGGACCGATCGGCAGGTGGGCACCATCGAGGTGCATCGCACCATCGGCGAGATCGAGTTCGGCGTCGGCAACATGCTCGGTATTGGCCTCGAAGATGGTGAGGCGAATCGCGTGAACGCGTCGGTGGGCGGTCACTGGCGCACGTCACCGGGCTTCGGCCGCGGCGGTCAGAACTGGGCGATCAACGTGTCCATCGACCAGATGTTGCTGCGCAAGGCGGTCATCGATGCGAAGGGCGGCGGCCAGCCCGTTGCTCAGCTCGTCTACGGGCCCGATGGCAAGAGCAATGGCTGCCTCTACGGCATCGTCGGCTTCTTTGCGGTCGGGCTGATCTGCGGAGGCTGCAGCGGCGTGGCCGGCATGATCTACGCGTTCAGCTAGCGGGACCGCCTACTTCGACGTCGTGCAGCGGTCGGCGATGGAGGCGACCGTGGCGGAGCCGATACCGTTGACTCGTGACAGGTCTTGGCACGAGGTGAACGGGCCGTTGACGTCGCGGTCCGAGACGATTGCCGCGGCCTTGGTCGGTCCAATGCCCGGCAGCGACTGAAGCTGATCGGCGGTCGCGGTGTTGATGTCGATGGCACCCGTGGTCGCGGGAAGCGGCGAGGCGGGGGCGGCAGGAGCGCTCGGCGTCGCGGGAGCGGTCGGAGCCGCAGGAGTTGCCGGTGCTGCAGCCGCGTCGCCGACTTCGACGAGATCACGAAGACTGGCGAGCGTCGCGGGCCCAATGCCCGGCACGTCGTCGAGCTGGTCCACGCTGGTGAAGGCACCGTGCTCGGCCCGGTAGCGCACAATCGCCTCAGCCTTGCTGGGGCCGATGCCCGGAAGGCTGTCGAGCTCGCTGACGCCTGCGGTGTTGATGTCGACGCCCGCCCAGGCCAGCGCGGACAGAAGCAGTGCAAAGAAGGGGAGAAGGCGTCGCATCGTGTCTCCGGAGGCTCTTTAGAGCTGAATGTCCATCACAGTTTCGGGTGGGGCGGGCTCGCAGGGATCCTGCTCCACAGGCGTGAGGGTCAGCGTGAAGGCTTGGCCCTCGCGCGCACCCTCGGGCAAGTAGGACACCGGCCAATCCACTTGGATTCCGCCGATCTCGACGACAGCCATGTCGCCCTCGATTCGGTCGATGACGATCTGTGGATGGCTCATGGTTCTCCTCTCTTCTTGCCCTTCTTACCCTTCTTCTTCTTGCCGCGTCCCGAGGGCTCTTCGACTGGGGCCGACGGCCGTACTCCGGAGAGCCAGCTTGGCGCCTCGTCCGCTTCGGTGTCGTCCGCTGGCGTCGTGGTCGGTGCTTCGACCGGCGTCTGCACAGGGGTCACGGGCTCGGCAGGGGCCGGGGCGGGTGTCACTGGGGCTGCCGTCATCAGCGGCACGTCAGTAGCGATCTGGGTGATCGGGGCGGCGGCAAACATCGTGATGTCGCCTTCGAGTACATCGAGCTCGGTGCCGTTCGAGATCGCGCGGATTTGGCCGGACAGGTCGGTCCGAAACACCAGCGCACCCAGGCCGGCCAGACGGTCCAGGGTCTCGACGTCTGGGTGGCCGTATCGGTTGCCCTCGCCGCAGGAAATCACCGCGATCTCCGGGGAGACGCGGCTCAAGAAGCCGTGGGTCGAGCTGTGATCGGAGCCATGGTGTGCGACCTTGAGCAGGTCCATCTCCTCGACGCCAGCGCGCAGCAGCGCGGACTCGGTCGGGGCCTCGGCGTCCCCCGTGAACAGGGCGTCGATCTCGCCGTGCTCGAGCCAGACGACCACCGAGTTGGAGTTCAGGTCCGACCGGGTGTTCTTGATGTAGGACGCACCGGGAGAGAGCACGTGTAGAACGGCTTCGTCCCCGAGCTTAAGGTTCATGCCGGCGGTCGCCCGCATGCGGTGAATGCCCTTCTCGGTGACCGCCGCCGCGAGCCGCTTGTACGTCTCGGTCGTGTGGGGCTGGCCACTGTCCATGTACATCTTGACGGGGATGTTCTGGACGACGTCGGTCATGCCGCCGATGTGGTCGGCATGAGGGTGGGTGGCGATGAGCAGGTCGAGTTGGTCCACACCCAGGGTGCGGAGCTGCTTGTAGACCGCTGCATCCCGGATCCCGGCGTCAATCAGCACGGCCTTGCCGGCCCCGCGGATCAGTACGCCGTCGCCCTGGCCCACATCGAGAAAGTCGATGATGACGTCGCCAGCGAGAGCTGGGGCACTCGCAAGGGCGAGCGCGGCTGCGAACACAACGCGGTGAAGCACCTACTCGATCGGACGCGCGAAGACGTTGCGGTTGGTGTAGTCGAAGCTCGCGACCCACCAGCTGCCGTCACCCGCCTGGGCGATCTCGTTGTGGAAGCCGACGGCGGCGTTGGAGCCGCCGAGACGGCTGGAGGTCCAAGCACCGCTGGCGCGCTCGGCGATGCGCATGTCGTTGTTGTGCCCATCGAAGTAGAGCAGTGCAAAGTCGTCGTTCTTCTGAACGATCTCGGTGTCGGCGCCCATGAAGTCGCCGTCGTCGACAGTCTCGTACGCCCAGGTCGAGCCCGTCCGCGTCGCGAGGACGAGATCCTGCTCGGTGCTGTCGTGGAACGCGACCGCGAGGGTCGTGCCGTCGGTCCACATCGAGGGCCACTGACCGTGTCCGTCGTAGATGACCGAGGTCGTGTAGCTGCCGGCAAAGCCCTCTGCGAGCTTGAGGGTGCCGTTCGCTGCGTCGTAGTAGGCGATGTACTCGACACCGTCGTGAATCAGCAAGCGGGTGTAGGTGCCGACGTCGGCCTCGAGGGTGATCGTCTCGAGCGTGTCGGGGTCGACGTAGCTGTAGTCGGTGCCCTCGTCGATCTTCTCGCCGGACCACTCTTCGCCGTCGAAGTGCGCGATGCGCAGCTCCTTCTTGTCGCCGTCGTAGTGGGCGACCACAGGATTGTCGTCGGCGTCGAGGTCGATGCTGGTCCACATGCCGTACAGAGGCGCGAGGCCGCTGCCCGCTTCGGCCATGTCGTGGCTCCAGCGATCGGGACCGGTGCGCTTGGCGACGCGGAGCTGCCCGAGGGCGGCGTCGTGGTAGGACGCCCAGATAGCGCCGTCGGGAGCGACGACCATCGAGCCGTACTTGCCGCGATCACCGGGGTTGAGGCCGTCTTCGGCGTGACCGTCGACGTCTTCGTGCTCCCAGGCGACCGTGCCGTCACTCTGCGGCGAGCCGATGGCGAAGCGAATCTGCTCGCGCTCGGTCGCGTAGTAGGTGATGCCCAGGCGGCCATCGGGGGTGGTGTCCATGGACAACCACTGGCCCCAGGCACCTTCGGGCGCGTTTTCTTCGGGGGCGACGAGGTCGTATTCGTTGCAGCTGCAGCCGATGGCGAGCAGAGCGACGGTCCCGTAAAGGGAGGCGCGAAGGGCAGTGGCGATCATGGGAGGGCTCCGTGAGACCGGGCAGACGTTGCCACGCAGCTTGCCACCGCGGGACCCCGATGTCAACGAGGTAAACCGCCTCGACGCGCCGCTAAATAGCCGCTCTACGAGGCGAAGTCCGACCGAACGCTCGCAAGCGTCTCTGCAACGCGCTCAGCGGTCCATGCTAGCTGCTCGCGGGTGTGTGTGGACGACAGGAAGAAGCGCAAGCGAGCTGCGTCATCGGCCACTGCCGGGTAGACGATCGGCTGCACGTTGATGCCCTGGTCGACGAGGCGCTGCGAAAGCATCAGAGCGTGCATCGAGTTGCCGGTCACCACGGGGATGACGGCGCTTCCGCCCTCCGCGGGGCCGGTGTCGAGGCCGCGCTTGTCGAGTTCGTCGTGGAAGTACTGGGCGTTCGACTGCAGAGTCTCGACCCGATCGGGCTCGGCGAGCATCTTATCGAGTGCCGTGAGGGCCGCTACGCCATTCGCGGGGGTCAGACCGGCCGAGTACACGAAGCCCGGCGCGGTGTAGCGCAGGTACATGATCAGCTCTTTGCTCGCGGCAATCCAACCGCCGCATGAGGCCAAGCTCTTCGAGAGTGTCCCCATCCAGATGTCGACGTCGGTGCCGTTGAAGCCGAAGTGCTCGCGAGCGCCGCAGCCAGTCGCACCGATGACGCCGAAGCTGTGGGCCTCGTCGACCATGAGCAAGCAGCCGTAGGTCTTCTTCAGCTCGATGTAGGCGGGCACATTGCAGATGTCGCCGTCCATCGAGTAGACGCCTTCCACGACGATGAGCACCTTCTGGTAGTGCTTGCGCAGCTGCTTGAGCTGGGCCTCGAGGTCGGAGGCGTCCTCGTGCTTGAACGAGCGGCGGGACGCGCCCGAGAGCTTGATGCCCTGCAAGATCGAGTCGTGAATGAGCTCGTCGTGGAGCACCAGGTCTTCGGGGCCGAACAGGTGGCCGATGGTGGTCACGTTCGTGGCGTGGCCTGCGGTGAACAGCAGGGCGTCTTCGGTGTCCTGGGCCTTGGCGAGCTTGGCCTCGAGTTCGTGGTGGAACGGACGCTCGCCCGAGGCCACGCGGGAGGCCGAGACGCTCGTGCCGAAGGTGTCGACCGCATCACGGGTCGCGGCGAGCACTTCAGGCTCCCCGGACAAGCCGAGGTAGTTGTACGAGCTGTAGTTGGCCATCTCGCGGCCGGCGACCTGGGTCACGTTGCGCGCGGTGCCCTCGTGAACGGCGAAGTACGGATTTCGAATGCCGACCATCTCCGCCATCTGGAGTCGCTGAGCGAGGTCCGTGTAGCCGGGCCAGACCGAGGGATCGATCCACTCGGGTTTGACCTCGAAGTCGTCGTCTTCGTCCTCGCTGTCTTCGGCGCCGGTCAAGTCGCGAAGCTCGGCGACCACGTCCTCGGCCACGGCCACGAGCGCACCGTCGAGGTCGCGAAGCCAGAGGGTGCCCGAGAAGCGGTTGTCTTCCTTGTCGCCGAAGGTGACCTCGGCGATGAGCTCACCTGCCGGCATCGGACGAAGCTGAAGGTAGCGGCCCATGCCGACGGGTGTTCCGCCCAGGCCAAAGCGCAGCCAGGCGACGTAGCCCGACAGCTGCATGGCCGAGTCCATGGCCAGCGGGTCGACCGTCCACGAGGCGCGGTCGGTGCCCGGAATCCACGCGCTCGGCGAGCCCACGCGAACCTTGCCGCGAACGAAGTCGTCAGCGACGGCGTCGATGGCAGTGATGCCCTGCAGCAGCGGACCGTGGAAGGTTTTTCCGCCGTAGAAATCAGCCAGGGACATCAACGGCTCGGCACCACCGGTGGTGACGCCTGGGTCGTCGAAGGACGCCTCGACAGCGCGCACGCGGGCCTTGTAGGCGAGAGCGTCGCGGTCTCCGACGGTGAGCACGGCCTTGTCGCCGTCGACGCGCACACGCACCCGAGTGGGCTCGCGGACGGTGACGCCTTGGAACAAGCGGAGGTCGGTGATCTCGAAGGGGGCCGCAACGGCCGCGCCCCAAGCTAGCAAGTCGGTCGCCGAGGCGAGCGGCAGCACGGGCACACCCTGAATGGCGTGGTCGAGCAGGAAGGGATGCGTCTCGGTCGAGAGCACCTGCGCGAACTCGAAGGCACGCTGGGTGAGGGGCAAGTCGCGGCCAAGCACCCGTGCGCCGGTGCCCGACGAGAGCAAGCCGAAGAGGCTGTCGCGTCCTGCATCGGGTCCGACGAAGTCGACGCCCTCTGCGCGCATCGCGGATTGCACCGGTGCTGGGATGGTGTCGACCATCTCAGTGCCCGTCCAGGGGCCGAACTCGCCGACGACGGCGCGGCAGGGCGCGTGCTCGGCGAGGGCAGCGAGCTGCGCGTTGGCGGCGGCGTAGTGCGCCTGATGGCGGTTGCCGAAGCGGCCGGCCCACGAGCCGATGCCGAGCGCGACGACGGCGTCGGGTGCAGCGGCGAGGGCGTTGAGCCAACCGTCGATCTTGACGGAGCGCGCCTTGGCGCCGCGGCTGGCATCGACCTGGCCGAGCGCGCCGTCCGCGAGCACACCGGCGGCGTGGATGACGGCGGTGTACGGGCCGTGCGGGGCGGCGGCTGCGATGAGCGCGCTGCGGTCAGTGACGTCGGCGGCAATCGCGACCGCCCGACCTTCCGAACCGTCGATCAGGGCCTGGGCGTCGGCACCCGGGGAGCCTCGACCGACGAGCACGACTTGCGCACCCGCCTCGACGAGCTGGCTGGCGAAGCGCGCGCCGAGGCCTCGGGTACCACCGGTGATCAGGACCGTGTCGGAGGCGGATGCAGACCAGCTGGCACCGTCTTCGGCGGCGGCGAGGCCGCGTACGGCGCGGTGGGCACCGAGCTTCACATCGCCCGAGACGTCAGCAGAGCGCCACTCTGCGAGCAGCGCGTCGGTGGAGAGCGCGCCCTCGACGACGACGGACTTGGCGACGCGGCTCGGCCACTCACGGGCGACAGCGCGAACCACACCGAAGGCGCCGGCGGCCCAGGCGTTGCTGGCATCTGCGACGACGAGCACGTCGGCGGTGCGCCCGGCCTTGGCGATTGCATCGAGGAACTCGAGCAGGCCAGCGGCGGTGTCGGGCCAGGGGGCGCCCTCGGCGACGGCGGCGACCGACGGGCCCTGCGGAAGCACGAACACCACTGTGCCGGCTGCGGTGACCGTGTCGGTCATCGAGGCACCGCTGGCGGCGAAGGCCTCGGCGACAGCCGCGGACCCTGCCACAAACACGGGCTCGGCCGGCTCGCGCATCTGCGGTGGCAGCGGGGTGTTGCGCCAGATCGGCGCATAGGCGGTGAGCGCATCGTCATCGTTGATGACGGTGGCTCCACCAGAGCCCGCGCCGCGTGCGAAGTCGATGAGGTCCTGCACGGTGGGCCGGTTGATCAGCATCTCTTGCGGGATGCCGCCGATGCCGGGGAAGGTCTCGGCGAGGCCTGTGGCTAGGTCGCCGACCATCAGCGAGTCGAACCCAAGGTCATCGACGAGGGCCATCTCGGCGCGAAGGGCGGCGCGGGGGTAGGCGGAGACCTTGGAGACGAGTCCGAGGACCTTCTCTTCGATGGGGTCGCCGACGTCTGCGGCGGGAGCCACTTCGACGACGGGTGCAGGAGCCGGGGCGGCGGCCTTGGCGGCGCGCTTCGGCCGGGCTTCGGCGTTCAGTCCCTGCAGGTTCAGGGCGAGCTGCGGCTCGTCCTTGATCATCCAGTAGACCTCGCGGGGCAGGACCGTCGGCGGGACCGAAGCGATCTTGCTCTGGGCCGTCACCGCACGGGGATCCACGTCGACGCCGGCAACATAGAGGCGCGCGAGGGCTTCGAGGAAGCTTGCACCGCCGTCCGCGTCGTTCATCCCGGCAGCAGACAGGATTCCGCGGTGATCGCGGTCCATCGAGCCGCGAGCGAAGGCGGCGAGGGGGCCACCTGCGCCGACCTGGAGGAAGAGGTCCGCGCCGGCTTCCCGGCACTGCGCGAGTGCGCCGACGAAGTCGACCGGCGAGATGGCGTGGCGGGTGAACACGTCGCGCGCATCAGTGGCGTCCCGGTACGGACGGTCTGCAATGCCGGAAGCCACGGTGACTTCGGGGTCCTTGAGGTCCAGGTCGCCGACAATGCCACTGGCGTCGAGCGATGCGAGGACGGGACTGTGGAAGCCGTGGCTGACGGCCAGGAGCTTGGCCTTGACCTCGGCGGCGTCGGCCTTGGCGACGACGGCGGTCACAGCCTCGGTGGTTCCCGAGATCACGACCTGGCGAGGATGGTTCACGTTGGCGACGACCGCGCCGTCGACGAGCAGCGACTCGACGACCTCGCGCTCGGCCATGATTGCGGCCATGGTGCCGTGGTCACCGGTGAGGTCGGCCATTGCACGACCGCGACGGGCCACGAAGCGAGCGGCCTCTCCGGGTGCGAACACGCCGCCTGCTGCTGCTGCGGTGAACTCGCCGAGGCTGTGTCCCACCACAACGGTCGGCGTCACGCCCACGGTGGCGAGCAAGCGGGTCAGGGCGATGCCCGACGCCAGTAGCGCGGGCTGGCAGTTCTCGGTGGCTGTGAGCTCGGCGGTCGCCGTGTCGGCGTCGACAGCGTTCTCGCGACGCTCGGGGTAGAGCAAGTGCGTGAGCGGCAGCGCGAGGTCTTCGGAGAGCTCGCCCTCGAGCTCGTTGAGGGTCTCGGCGACGACGGGGAAGCGCTTTCCGAGGTCCGAGAGCATGCCGGTCCGCTGCGCGCCCTGGCCTGGGTAGAGGAACGCGACCTTGGGGGTGCCCTCGGCCACGCCGATGTGTGCGCCGGCGGGGTACTCGCCCTTGCCGACGGCGGCGAGGATGTCGATGAGCTCTTCGCGGCTCGATGCGATCACGCCGAGGCGTGCGGGCTGGTTGCGGCGGCCGGCCCATGCGCGAGCCACGCCGGCCACGGTCGCGGCTTGGTCGGCGGAGACGGCGGCACTGGTGCGTGCGGCGAGGTCGCGCAGCTTGGCCTCGTCCGGGGCGCTCATCAGCACGAGCTCGGACTGGTCGACGACCTCGTTGGCCGACTCCACGCTTCCCATGACGACGTGGGCGTTGGTGCCGCCGAAGCCGAAGGACGACACGCTGGCCAGACGACCTTCGCCGTCCCAACTCTCAGGAGAGGTCGGGACGTGGAAGGGGCTGTCGTCAATGTGGAGCGCCTCTTTGGGCTCCTCGAAGTTGGCCATTGGCGGGATGGTCTTGTGATGAATCGCGAGGGCAGAGCGAATCACTCCGGCAATGCCGGCGGCGGACATGGTGTGACCCACGTTGGCCTTCGAGGAGCCGAGGGCCGCATCTTGCACGCGGTCCCCGAGCGCTTCCATCAAGCCGCTGAACTCGGTGACATCACCGACGCCGGTGCCGGTGCCATGGGTCTCGACGTAGCCGAGCTTGGCGGGGTCGACCTTGGCATCTTCCCAGGCCAGGCGGATGCAGTCGGCCTGGCCGCCCTTCACGGGAGCCATGGGGCCGTCGCCCTTGCCGTCATTGTTGAAGGCGCAGCCGTGGAGTACGGCGTAGACGCGGTCGCCATCGCGCTCGGCATCTTCGAGGCGCTTGAGCATCACGATGCCAGCACCGTCTCCCTGCACGAAGCCGTCGGCGCGGCTGTCGAAGGGAAGGCACTTGCCAGACGCGCTCATCGCGCCGATGCGCGAGAAGGCGACGTGGTGGTCGGGCGTGAGGCAGAGGTACACGCCACCGGCGAGGGCGGCGTCGATCTGGCCAGTGCGCAGCTGGGTCACCGCGTTGTTCACGGCGATCAGCGCGGAAGCACAGGCGGCGTCCACGGTAAACGCGGGGCCGTGGAGATCGAGCTCCTGGGCGATGGTGGCGGCGGTCATGTTGCCGAGCACGCCCGGGGCCGAGAACGGGCGGGAGGGAACAAGTCGCTCGACGGCGTCCGCGATGACGTTGGGGTCCGCGGGAGCTTCGCCGAACTCGCCGGCGGCCATCTGACGCGCGAGCACGCGCAGCGACATGATCGTGCGCCACTCGACGGCGGTCAGGCCGACAAACACGCCGGTGCGGTAGGGAGCGGGGCTCGAGGCGTCTTCGAGGGCCTGAATCGAGGCTTCGAGGATGAAGCGCTGCTGCGGGTCCATGACCTCGACGCGGCGAGGCGGAAGGCCAAGTGCGAGCGCAGGGAACGAGCGCACATCGTCGATGAACGCACCGGTGGGGGCGTAGGACGTGTCTGTGGCGCGTCGAGACTTCGAGAAGAACACCTTGTGGTCCCACCGGTCCGGCGGCGGCTCGGAGAACGCGTCGCGTCCAGCGAGGGTGAGCTCCCAGTACTCATGCAGGTCCCGGGCTCCGGCGAAGCGGCAGCCCATGCCGACGATGGCGATGGCGCTCAAGGTGTCTCTCTCAGCTAGTGGGGGGAAGGGGCCCTAGATGGGCGAAACCCGACCCAAGCAATGCAGGGGTCGGGAACAGAGCGGCAGGTCTGGAGGTCCGGGTGGTCCTCCAGGAAGGACGCTGCTTATGCGGCCGCACGCATCATGCGGGCGAGATCCGTCAGCGACGCAACCTTGGCGAGCTCTTCGTCAGGGAAGGTCATGTCGGTCTTGTCTTCGAGGAATCCGACCATCTCCATCGTGGCGATGGAGTCGAGGGCCAGGTCCTCGATGGTGGTCGAGATCTGAATGCCTTCGAACTCTTCTTTGCGGTTCGGGGCTACGTCGAAGAGGGCCTCGCGGATGAGTCCCAGAACCTTCTCGTCAGTCATGCTTTCACTCCAAGCGGGTGAGGTAAGTGTTGGATTACTTCGCGAGGACGCGAGCCTTGGCGCGGCTCCAGAGCGACTTCGCGACGTGCTTTGCAAGGGTGACCTTGTCTGCGTTGCTGCCCATAGCGCGGCTGCCCTCGGCGCCAAGCGTTCCGTTGAGGAACTGCTGACGGGTCTTGCGGCGCTGGAGCTTGCCAGAGCTGGTCTTCGAGAGCGTGCCGGGCTTGAGGCAGACCACCTGGGTGATGGACAGCGACATCTCGCGCTGGACGGCGTGCTTGATCTCGGTGGTGAGGGCATCGGTGTCGGACGCGCGGGTCTCGACGGCTACGATGAGCTCTTCGCTGTTCGCACCGGGACGCGAGAAGGCGACGGCGTTGCCCTTGCGGACGCCATCGACCTCGGCGGCAACCCACTCGACAGACTGCGGGTGGATGTTGCGACCGTTGAAGATGATCAGGTCCTTGAGGCGACCGGTGATGACCACTTCGCCATCGACGATGTAGCCGAGGTCACCCGTGTGCAGCCAGCCGTTCCGGAAGGTCGAGGCGGTGGCCTCGTCGTTGTCGAAGTAGCCGGGCGTGACGCTCGGGCCCTTGACGCAGAGCTCGCCCTCGACGCCGTCCGCGAGGCGCACGTCATCGGTGAAGCAAGCGACCTCGTGGCCGGGGAAAGGGGCACCGCAGAGCACGTGCTCAAGAATGACGGTGTCGTCGGTCTCGGGGGCCTTGGCGATGCCGTCATCTTCGAAGGCCTGGGCGTCGACCACGATGGTGCGCATGGGCTCGGAGACGTTCTTGATCGCGATGGCGAGAGTGGCCTCGGCCATGCCGTAGGCGGGCAGCACCGCGGTCTCGGGCAGGTTGGCGCCCTTGGTAAAGGTCTCGGTGAAGGCGCGCATCGTGTCTGGGTGAATCGGCTCGGCGCCGCAGCCACAGGCCTTGAGGCACGAGAGGTCCCACTTGGACAGGTCCGCTTCCTTGCAGCGACGCGTGATGAGCGCGTAGGCGAAGTTCGGCGCAAAGGTGGCCGTGGAGCGGTGGCGGTGGATGGTGTCCATCCAGACGCGGGGACGACGGATGAAGCGCATCGTCGGAATGAACACGACCTCGACGCCCCAGACGATCGGGGCGATGACGAAGCCGATGAGGCCCATGTCGTGGTAGAGCGGCAGCCAGGATGCGCCCTTATCGACGGCGGGGTCCATGTCGAGGCCGCTCGGGCCCATGATGCCGTTCACGTTCGCGATGAGCGAGCCGTGCGTGACCATGACGCCCTTCGGGTCCGAGGTGGAGCCGGAGGTGTACTGCAGGAAGGCCAGGTCGTCGGGGCCAATCTCGGGGTAGACCGGCGTGCCGGCGTCCTTTCCGAGCTCTTCGGCGCGAACGAGCTTCTCGAGGGTCGAGACGCGGTCCACCAGGTTCCAGAGCACGTTCTGCAGCTTCTCAGAAGCGACGAGGACCTTGGCCTTGGAGGTCTCGAGGATGCGAGCGGTGCGGTCGGAGTAGGCATCGAGCGAGCCCATCGACATCGGCGGGTACAGCGGCACGGGCAGCACGCCGACGCGGAGGGCGGCGAGGAAGTCGAGAACGAAGTCCTCCGGCTCGATGACGATGAGGCCGAAGCGGTCACCCTTCTCGAGGCCTAGGGACTGAAGTCCAGCGGCGCGGCGGGCGGTCTCTTTCTCGACGTCGGGGAAGTCGTAGCGCTTCTCTTCACCCTTGCTGTCCTGGAAGACGAACCCATTTTCAGGCCAGGCCTCACCGACGTTCGCGATGGCCTCGGCGATGGTGCGGTAGCTGGTCTGCATGTGTGTCTCCTGATTGGACATTGAGATGAGGAAGGGGGCGGGGAGCGCAGCAGGGGATGCGGTTTTCGCTCTCCGCGGCCTGCTCATAGGTCGACTGGCGGACGCGCGCAACCCGGGAAGACCCTAGGTTTTCGCCGGAGTGGGGCATTGGATTTCTGACTGACTAGTCAGAATGAATCGTGGTTCAGTGGCGCGTGTCAAACCAACCTGCGGGTCGGTTTCTCTTTCGCAGAATGCAAGGGCCTTATCGGCAGCTGCGAAGTCGGTTTCGCGCCTGGCTCATGCCCGCGTCGTGATCGCCTACGTGCTGCCAGTGGAGGGCCAGAGCCATCGATTACGCGCGATGACGTGACAGCACATTTTTGGGGCGGCGGGATGGTGCAAAGCGATCAGAGCGCTGATCTGCGACGCCTCAGAGCGCTGCAGCGACGGCCACGGCTGCGGCACTGAGCAGCAGGGTGACGACCGCGAACGCCAGCCCGGCGCCGTCCTCTGCAGGTTCCGGCGGCTCGCTAGAGCGACTTGCCCGGTGCACCTTCGAGGCGGGTGGGTCGCTGTGGGTGCCGGTGCCAAACGCGCTGATGGTGCTCTCTTCGATCTCGGGCAAGCTCTCGACGACCTCTTCCAGCGCGTCTGCGAGGTCTCTCGCCGAGGCGTAGCGCTCCGCCTGTTCGAAGCGGGTGGCCTTCTTGATGACCGGCTTGAGAGGGGCGGGGATGCCGTCGAGAACATCGGGGAACGCGTCGGCGCCGTGCAGCTCGCGGGGGTGGCGTCCCATCAGTAGGGCGTAGAGACAACCTCCGGACGCATAGACGTCGGAGATGGAACTCGCCAAGCGGGCATCTTCACGAATCTCTGGGGCGAGGTAGTGGTAGGTCCCGAGGATGGTGCCGGAGGTGGTGGTCTGGGCAGCCGTGCCATCGGTGATTCGCGCCACTCCGAAGTCAGAGAGCTTGGGGTGGCCCATCCAATCGAAGAGGATGTTCTGCGGTTTGACATCCCGGTGAACCACGCTGTGTTGGTGGGCGTGCTCCAAGCCCGCGAGCACCTCGACCAGCACCCGCACTGCCAGTCGGGGAGGCATGGGGCCGTGGCGTAGGACCCAGTCCCAAGCACTTCCACCCTCTGCGAGTTCCATGACCAGGTAGGGGCCGAGGTCGACCGACCCGGTGTCATAGACTCGGACAATGTTCGGATGGCGGAGCCGCGTCATCATCGCCGCCTCGCGATGAAAGCGGCGTTTCATCTGGTCGAGAGAGCCCTCGCGGGGACGGAGAAGCTTGATGGCGCAGGCCTCTTTCCGGTCGGCGTCGAGCGCGCGGTAGACCGTGGCCATGCCACCCTTCGCGAGCTCGCCCGTGATCCGGTAACGACCTTCTCCGAGCTCTGTGCCGGCTTCAAGCAATGCGCGCTCCCCAGGCGTCGTTGTGCAGGTATCCGCGGATGGATCGGGCGGTCAACGCGTCTGTGGCTCGAACCATACCGCATGGGATGAAGCGGGGTGCGCGCAATCCTGACGGCTGGGGCGGCACCGATCTGATACCGTCCGGCGCTGGAGTCTTCATGCGCCCTGTTCTGTTGCTGCTCGCGCTCGCATTTGCTGCACCGGCGGCCGCCACCGATGTCATCGTGCTGCTCACCGACGGTGAGACCCTCGAAGGTGACCTGGTCAAGCACAAGTACGGGAAGTTCTACTGGGTTCAGCAGCCTGGCGGTAAGACGCTGAAGCTCAAGTGGAACGCGGTGGCGGACATCCGCAGCAACGAACCGGGTGTCGAGCTCGATCTCGGCGGTCCCAGCGAGGAGCCTGCGGGTCCCGGGCTGCCCGAGGACGCGAAGAAGTCCAAGGCACCGATGAAGGATGTCGAGGCCGCCGCAGTCCGTCACGAGGCCAAGCTGGTCAAGAAGCTCGAGGGGTACACACGTGACCCCTCGTACTGGATGGCACGCTCCGACGCGGGTGCCATCGCTGCCGCCGCGCTGCCTCCCGAGGTCGCGATTGTCGAGGCGGATTACGAGCACCTTGCGACCGACTACGTCTGGGCGACCGAAGACGGCATCGAGGAAAACGTCGGTGAGTGGCACGAGCAGCGTCGTGAACGGGTCATCGTCGAGGTTTCGCCGGGCCCGTTCGTGTCGATCGCACCGTTTCGCGAGACGAGCGTGCGTCGGTACTATGGCGGTAAGGGCGAGCCGATCTGGAAGACGGAGCGTGAAGAGCTTGAGCTGACGGTTCAGCAGCAGCTCGATGACATCGAGCAGGACACGTTGGACGGTACTGCGGTCATCTTGGCGCCCTCCGAGGCGAAGCGCCTCATCAAGCCGTTCTTGCCCGAGGGCTTCACCCTTGAGACCACCGCGGACAGCGTGATCGCCACCGGCCGCTGGTCCGAGGCCCGTGGAAACCCCAAGAACGGCGAGTGGGCGCGATGGGAGCGAGTGCACACCGTCACTTTTGCGATGACCGGCGCAGGCTCCGAGAAGCGGATCTCAGTCTCAGCCTCTGAAGTCGAGCGGGTCGTCACCCACGAACGCGAGCCGGAGTTTTCGAACAGCCTCACGGTCGACCCCCGCCCGACGGCGACGATGATGCGGGGCCTGCTGAAGGCCGCGGGTGTGCGCGCCCGCATGCCAGAGCCTCTGCTCGAGCCCGTGGGTTTGATTACGGGTGGCGCCTCGCCTGGACCGGACGTGCCGTCCTTGCGAACGTGGGAGGAAGTGCGCCGCGACCAAGAGGCCGAGAGTGTCGCTACGCTCACCGGTATCTGGCGTCTCATGCAGCCCGAGGTCACGGTTCCTGCGAGTCGCTCGCGAGGGTCGACCTGGGACGAGGCCACCGAAGAAGACGGGCCTGAGCCTGACCTGTCACTGCGCATCGACAACAACGGCGAGATCGCAGACCTCGAGCTCGCGCCGAACACGCTCAAGCACGGCTGGCGCTGGCAGACCGACGCGACCTTCCGCAACAACCGCCCGAAGCTGGTGGTGACCGTCGCCGACATCGACGGCGAGAACCGTGAGGTCATTGGCTACTGCGAGCTCGACCTCAAGGAGCTGCTGCGGACGGCTTGGCATACTTGTGAAGAAGCCAAGGTGAAGTTCGACGTGGAGTGGGTCGACCCCGCTCCCGTCGATGAATTCGAGCTGACCGACTAGCGATCAAGCGAGAATCAGCTGCGAGGCGTCGAGGAGTTCGACCCAGGAGTTCTTGTGCCCGCAGAAGATCACGCGGGCCCACGGGCGCCCATCCATGTCGAAGATGGCCGAGAGCGTGCCGACCAGGCCATCGTCGGTCTTGACCGAGGTGCCGGGCGTGGTGTCGAGCGCCGCGTTGAGGCGGGTCGGACCGGTCGGAGCGGGAGCGGAACCAAAGAGCCAGCGGAACATGAGAGCCTCCTTGAGGGGTGTGCTCTCTCTGTTTCAAGACCCGTGCCAACAAATCTACGCAGTTTCAGGGCAAAATCGACGCTCAATATGAAAATTGTAGCGTTCTTTGGTGTCCGGGTAGATTACCAGGGCGACGGCTCGGCCTCCGTTGGCTCTGGAGCGGATTCGGCGGGTTCCGGTGTGGCATCAGCGTCCGCGGCGGCGGTGGTTCGAGGGACGGCCACGCATGGGGCGGCAGCGCGCCACTTTCTCTCGGCGTCGGCTTCGGCCTGAGTTCCGACTGGGGCGGCTCCACGACCGCCCCCGCCGACCCAGAGTGCAGATGTGTCGCTGAGTTCGCCGAGGCTTGCGCTGAGGGTGATCGGGCCTTCGATGCCGTTGCCTGACCACTGGGAGATTGAGTGGCCTCGGTCGCTGCTCACGACGGGCACAAGGCTGCCGCGGTCGCTGGTGAGTGTCACGGTGGCGGGGACGGGGAGGCCGAGTGCGTCTTCGGCGACAGCGTGTACGAACACCGCTTCACCATCGTCGATGGCGGTGCGGTCGGACCACACGCGCACCCGCACGGGTGCAAGGCCGGTGGCCTCGAGCATCGGGTCGACGCAGACTGCGAGATCGTTGGCGCCACGGGTCACGATGGGCACGATGCTGGTGCCATCCGCTGAGACTTCAGCGTCGCCGGCGACCGCGAAGCCCTCGCCGATGGCCGCGAAGGTGCCTGCCCACTGTTGGCCCTGCGAGCTTCGCGACCCGATGATCACTTGGGCATTGCCTGAGCCACTCGCGACGGGCGTTGGATTGACCGAGACCTCAGCCCGGGGAAGGTCAACCACGCTGCGACCGCCCATCCACGTGACGGAATCGAGCAGCTTCGCAGTGACACTCCACGGCTCCGTGCCCGTGGGTGCCTGGAACTTCACAGCGAACCAACCTTCGCCGATGGGCTCGATGCGGACCTTGCCGGGGCCGCTGAGCTCGAGCGAGGAGGGGTCGTCGAGCGGTTGGCCGGTGTTGTCGACCGCTGCGAGCATCAAGGTGACCTCGCGTCCGGCCGGCCACCCGATGTCCTTCGGGACAGGAGCGAAGCGCACTTGGGCCGTGCCGGTCGGCGGCAGTTCGATGGACCGGGTCTCATCGCCGTCATCGAGCGAGCTGGCCAGCACGTCCGCGGTGGTGTCCGAGGGGAAGCGCACCACCTCGAAGACAGTGGAGGTGCGCTGGCCGAGCGGCTTCTTGCCGTAGTCGCGGCTTCCGATGCTCACGCTGACTTCGCCCTGCATCGGGCCGGCGACCTTGAGGTTGCTGGCAACGCCGATCTCGAGCATTGCCGAGCCATAGACGCCTCCGGGGTTGGCGAGGTCACTGGCGGTGAAGAGCACAGGAAGCGGCCCCTTCACCCGAGCGGGGGGCGTCCATGGGGCAAGCCATCCGGTGGCTGTGCGCGCGATGGGGCCCAGATCGCCGATGCTGGCGGCGAGTCCAATGTCGGCGTTGTCCGGCAGTCCCTCTGCCTTGATCTTCACGATGGCTCCGCCACGTCCCATGCGCAGGCGGCCCGGCTCGACGATCACCTCGAGCTTCGCACCCACCGCGCTCTCGATGGGAAGCTGCAGTGCGTCCTTCGTGCCGGGTCCTTTGACCTTGATGACCATGGTCTCGGCATCGGCAGCCGCGACGACCCCGAGCACGACCAGACCACCGCTTCCGACCTTGACGGTGCGCACATCGCCGCCCTTGGCCTTGATCTTGAGATCGGCCTCGCTGGTGGCGCCCGGCACGTACAGATGAACGGCGCTCGGCTCTCCAGCTGGGAGCGGCAAGTCGGCGACGGTTGGGATGCCTGCGAAGGCGGTGAGGGCGAGGGTCAGCAGGGTCATGAGCGCTCCACGGGCGGCAGTGTATCGAAGCGGTTCGCTCCGCTTGTCTACGAACTGTTCAGCCCGCGATAGGCTGCCGCATGACCGCTCAACCCGAACACGCCCGGACGCTCTCCCTGCTCGATGCGACGTCGATGCTGCATCGTGCTTGGTACGGCGCCTTTCGTGGGGGCGAGGGCCCCACTGACCCGGCACAAGCCGTCGAGGAAGGGACGGGTGCTTTTGGTGCCGTGCTCGGACGGTTCCTGACCACCGTCCAGCCCCGTCTTGCGATCGCCATCTTCGATGGGGGAGGGCGCACGCTGCGACACGAGCGCTTCGAGGCGTACAAGGCCCATCGCAAGCCCACGCCTCCGGGGCTTGCCGCGCTGGCGGAGCACGCTCCCGACATTGCGCGGGCCCTTGGGCTTCACGTGGCCCGAACACCCTGTGTCGAAGCGGACGATCTCATCGCGGTGGCGACCGAGCGTGGGCGCCGTGCGGGCTTGGACGTCGTGGTGGTCTCGCCAGACAAGGACGTGGCGCAGCTTGTCGACGAGCGGGTGTGGCGCGCGGATCCGAAGAGCTTTGAGCTCGAGGATGCTGCGGCGGTCGAGGCGCATTTTGGGGTGCCACCGCATCGCATCCGCGACTGGCTTGCGCTTACCGGTGACGCCTCGGATGGCATCCCAGGGGTGGCGGGGGTCGGACCCAAGACCGCGGCCGGTCTGTTGCAGGCCGTCGGCTCCATCGAGGCTCTGTACGCCGATCCAGAGGCGGCGATGGCGGCAAAGGTGCGCGGCGCCAAGTCCGCGGTCGCGAAGATCTTGGACCAGCGGGAAGCGGTGGAGATGTCCTGGGAGCTCGTTGGCTTGCGCACGGATGTGCCGGCACCCGACCTCGAGGGACTCACGGTCGGGAAGCTGAAGGTGCGAGGCCCGAGCCCGGATGCTGTGTCGAAGGGGCTCGACATCTCGATGATCATGAAGCTGAGGGAGCTCTACCCGAGTGTGTCGTAGAGCTGCTCTCGCTCGAGCTTTACCAGCTTCGCGGCTCGGTACGCCGCTGCGATCCCGATGCCCCAGACGGCGAACCAGAGCGCGATCTGCACACCCGCCGCGCACATGCTCGTGGGCAGGGCGAGCAACACCTCGACTCCGGGCAGAACCGCGGCGATGAGACCGCCTACAATTGCGGCGGGTCCTCCGCTGCGCCGCACGACGAACGCCAGGGCGCGAAGGCCCATGCTCGCGAACACTGCGACCAGGTGGTTCGAGACGAGAAAGGCGAGGCCGACGCTGTAGGCAGTCCACACCGGGTCGCTTGCCATCGCGAGGGCGAACAGCGTGCCCAGACAGACGATGACGACCTCGCCAATCGCGGTGATGGTGGTCGCCGCCAGGTAGAAGTTCGCGGTCATCACGAAGGTGTTCGCGACGGTCGCTCTCGCGAGCCGGATCGGCTCGGCCACGCCGGTCTCAGCCGCTGGCTCCAGCTGGCTCATTCCGAGGCTGCCAGCGCGCGACTGGAGATCCGCAGCACCTGAGCTCCCGCTCCGAACCCGCCCAGCAGGGTGAGCACATGAAACGGCACCTCGAGGAGGAT
Source organism: Pseudomonadota bacterium (assembly GCA_023954855.1). Taxonomy (GTDB): domain Bacteria; phylum Myxococcota_A; class UBA796; order UBA796; genus M1803. Next base: position 80,437 of record JAGSGY010000006.1, read on the forward strand.
GAGGCAGCTCAGGAAGGGGAGTGTCAACACGGCTCCGAGCGCACTGACCAGGGGTGCGCCCAGTGCACATGCGGCGATCACCCCCGCCATCCCCGCTCCTGGCTCACGCTGAAAGCGGGGAACCACGAGCAGTCCGATGGCTGCCAGGAGTGTCGCTGGAGCTGTCCGAAGCGTGAGCAACGTGAGGTAGAGCCCACCAATGATGCCAAGTTCGGAAGGGGGGACGGAGGCCGTGCCCACCACGACTCCGCCAGTGCAGAGCATCAGGCTGGCGGCTCCCCAGGCGGTCGCGGCTGTGCCTGCCAGACTGACCCTGGCCCACAGCGCTGCCTGGTCAACGTCGCTCACTTTGGGCTCCAGCCGACGAGCAGGTAGCCGCTGGCGGCGATGCCTTCGACGCGCTCGAGCGTCGGGGCGTACCCGAGGCGCAGGTCGAACCACAGTGCGCCGGGCTGCCAGTGCACTCGTGGGGAGAGGCCGAGCTCCGTGCGGCCCTGGAAGTGGGCGACCTCGGCGAAGAGACCGAAGCGCAGCGTCTCGAGGTTCAGCTCTGGACCCGCTTGGGCTGCGACGTAATCTTCGACCCAGAACTCGGCCCACGCGGCGCCTGCGAGCGGCACGACGTAAGGATTCATGCCTCCGAGCCGGGTGAGGGTGAGCATGTCTTGTCGATCTGCCCAGCCCGCCTGCACTTCCACATGCGGACGGACTACCCACCCGGGGGTCCAGCGGGCGCGGGTCGACACGTGTGGGGAGAGGCTGTGCGGCTGCGCATCGACTCCGGCGATGAGATCGATCGAGGCAGCCTCGGTCCACCATCCGGCCATGCCATCGGCCCTGCCGACAGTCGACCAACCCGGCACTTCGATGGTGGTGTCCTGTTGCGGCAAGAACCACCATGCTTGCGAGCGCACTTGCCCGCCCCACCACAGACCGTGATTCAAGTAGCGGACCACGCCGCCTTCCGCGCCGATGATGCCTGCGGTCAGGGCGCGTTCTGGGTCTGGAGCGCCATCGGACCAGGGTGAAATCAGGAGGCCGGCTGCACCCGCTTGCAGGCGAAGTGCTGCCCAGGCCCGGCCGCGGTCGAGTTCAGGGGCTACGCGAAAGTCGAGCGTGTCGGTGTGCAGGCCGACCGACCAGGGTCCGTCGGAGGCGATCACGGTGGCAATGCCGTGGCTGTCCGCATCGACCTGAGCGCCGAGGGCCACCGACCAATCGAGCGCGTGGGCAGTGGCGATGAGGAGGAGCAGCATGCTCCGAGCGTAGCGCGACCGGGCCCCTGATCGGGAACCGACCGTAAGGAAATGTGGTCAGTGCCGTTTACGGGACGGCGGCTCGCTGCAACCGATCCGCATGAACCGGGAGGCACGATGTTCGAAGGAGTCGGTCGAAGCCGCGATGAGGAGGCCGGGCGTCGCAGCGCGCAGTCCTTGCTCGCGACCATACTGTTGGGATTTGTAGGGGCGTGCGCTGTGGGCGCCGTGGTGATCGGTACGGCCGGTCCGCCGGTCGAAGAGGTCGTCGAACTCGATGAATTCACGGTGGAGCTCGCCGTGGTCGAGACGCCTGAAGTCGAGCTTCGCGCTCCGGCGCCGCCGAAGGCTCGTCGCGCGGCGGAGCAAGATGTGCCGGTCGATACGCCGACGACACCCGAGCCGGACGATGTGGTGGAAGTCCAGGAGCTCAGAGACGAGGTCCGAACCGAAGTGGCGGCGGGTGGCGGAACCCCCGAGGGGGACCCCGATGGCGACCCCACTGGCACGAACACCGGCACCACCGGTGGCTCCGGAACGGCCGACTGTGGCGAGAACTGTGGTTCCTCATCGGGACCGATGGTGCTGCACCACAGTGAGGTGCAGGCCAAGCGTCGCGTCGCTCCCGACTATCCGGACCAGGCGCGGGACATGGATCTCGGCGACGTGAGCTGCAAGGTGCGGGTCACCATCAACGAGCGCGGACGACCGGTGGCGGTGGGCGTCGAGGCGTGTCCGTCGGTCTTTCACGACTCGGCCCGAAAGGCGCTGATGAAGTGGTCCTTCTACCCGGCCAAGGTCGGCGGAGAGACGGTCCCCGCGCAGTTCATGCTGAACATTCGCTACAAGCTCCGCTAGAGCTCGTCCTCCATGCCGACACAGCCGCGCAGTCCATCGGCAAGGCTTCGCGGCTTGAAGTCGAGTTCCCGACGCGCGCGGCTGTCGTCGAAGCGGGCGGCGAGTGGAACTGGCAGGGGCACAATGACTGGGCCTCGTCCAGCGAGTCCGCGCCAGGTGCGGGCCACGCGGTGGGGTGAGTAGTTGTCGCCGACGATGTTGTAAGCGCGGCCGACGCTGTGAGGCCGCTCGAGCGCCGAGCGGATGGCGATAGCCACATCACCCGCGTGCACGTGCGGCAACTTCAGGGTGGGCGCGAACACGATGCGCCGGTTCATGGCGCGGGCGTAGCGAGTGGTGAGCTTGTCGTCGCGCTCGCCGTAGATGGGGCCAGGGCGAATGGTCGTGAGTCCGATGTCGTGAGCCTCTGCGAGCTGCCAGGCGCGGCGCTCGGCCTCCGCCTTGGTGGCTGAGTAGCGCCAGTCCGTGAACATCTGCGAGATCGCGCGACTCTGGCCCTCGATCATCGGGGTGTCTTCGTTGTTTGGGCCGCGGAGCTGGGTCTGGTAGATGCCGACGGTCGACACCGCGACCATGCGGGACACATCGGCGGCCGCCGTGGCATTGAGCACGTTCTCGGTGCCGGTGACGTTGGCTCGGTAGTAGTCGTCGTAGTGCTTGCCACGGCCCGCGAGGGCGGCATTGCTGATTACGGCATCGACACCGGCGAAGGCCTTGGTGAGCGAGGCGGGATCGGTGAGGTCGGCTGCGATGAACTCGACGCCGTGGGCATCCGTGAGCCACTGGCCTCGTGATGGAGTACGGACCACGCCGATGACGCGAGCGCCGGCCTTGGCCAGCTCAATCGCGATGTGTGAGCCGAGAAATCCGGTTGCGCCGGTGACGGCGAGGGTGGCGTCGCGTAGATCCATGGAACCTCCGAGCATGCAGGTAGCCCATGCACGGGTCGGTCGGCTCGCGATATCATCGGGTGTAAGCAATGAAGGGTGCCGTGCCGAAGATTATCGACATCTCTCCGCCGCTCACTCCCGACATCGCGGTGTGGCCCGGCGATGTTCCGTTCTCACGCAGCGTGGCCTGCTCCATCGCGGAGGGGGCGAACCTCGATCTGTCGTCGATCACCACGACGGTCCATGTGGGGGCGCATACCGATGCCCCGTCGCACTACAAGGCGGATGGGAGCGGTATCGGTGCGCGTTCACTCCAGCGCTACTACGGGCGTTGCCAGGTGATGCGAGTCTCCGTGGGCCGCGGGGAGCGCGTGTTGCCGAGCCACCTCACCGCGCCGCTCCGCGAAGAGCGTCTACTGATTCGCACCGATAGCTTTCCGAATCCCAACCAGTTCAACACCGACTTTGCGGCCCTGTCGCCCGCCCTCGTCGACTTCGCCCACAGCGCTGGCGTGCGACTGCTGGGGCTCGATACGCCGAGCGTGGACCTCTGCGACGACAAGGCATTGCTCTCGCACACGGCCATTGCCAGCCACGACATGGCGATCCTCGAGGGCGTGGTGCTCTCGCATGTTGAAGATGGGCTGTACACGCTGATCGCGCTGCCCCTCAACCTGCCGGGGGTCGATGCTTCCCCGGTGCGTGCGGTGCTGGTCGCTGATCTCTAGGGCGCTTTGGCGACGGCCTTGAGCTCTACGGCGATGGGCGTCGGCAACGCCCGCACTTCGAGGGTGGTTCGCGTCGGGCCGTTCTTCTCGAAGTACTCGCGGTACACCGCATTGAAGGTGGCGAAGTCGCGATCCATATCGATGAGGAAGCAGGTGATGTCGACGACAGCTGCGAGCGAGCTACCGGCGGCCTCGAGCACCGTCTTGATGTTCTCGATGGTCGCCCGGGTCTGGGCGGCGACGTCGTAGTCGAGGGGTTCTCCGTCGGCATCGCGCACAGGTCCACCCGGAATCGCATCGGTACCCGGCTGGCGTGGGCCCATGCCCGAGACGAACAGGAAGTCGCCAGAGAGTCGGGCGTGGGGGTAGGGGCCGACGGGCTTCGGCGCGGCGTCGGTGCGTACACCCGTCGGATCCGGGACCGCCACCGGGGTCGCGGGGCTCGGTGACTGGGGAGCCGGGCTGCCCGAGGGCGAGCCACTCAGCACGTTTCGGTCCCCGCCGTAGACGTCGACGTCGTCCTCGTCGAACTCTTGGTCCTGCGCTGCGTTGGCGTCGGGAATCAGCTCGACGACTGCGGCACCTGTGCCCCACAGGCCCTCGTAGGCGTGCACCTTGCCAGCGTAGCCATTGTCTTGTCCCATCGCGGCAGCCAGCCACCAGAACGCTTTGCCCTTGCTGTCGGCATTGGCTTCGCGCGTGAATGTGCGCATCAGTTGGGAGGCGTCCTCGAGGCGGCCGGCGTCGAGGAACTCGAGGAGCTTGCGGTTCCACTCGTCGTCCTTGTCGGAGGACACGCGGTCATCGGCGGCGTCAATCCACTCGGTCCACATGCGGTTCGACAGTGCGGTCACGCTGATGAACGCCGCCTTCTTGCCCATCTTGTCGGCGGCATCGCGTGCGGCCTTTCCCAGGACAAGGGTCTCGGCGCGGTCGGCGTACATGTTGCTGCTGACCACCGTCGCCGGGATGCGGTTGTCGGGGTCGAGGAGCTTGAGCGCCACAATGGTGCCCGTGTCGATCGGGAAGCCGTGGTAGTTCACGGTGCGTGCGTGGAGCCCCCGGGCCTCGGCACAGTCGCGGTAGGTCTCGGCGAACGCCGCGTCGATGTTGAAGCTGTACGGAATCGAGCCGAGCTCGTGGAACTCCTCATCGACGTGGGTCCATGTGGGGTTCGGGTCCGCCTGGATCTGGTGGCCGATGACGCTGGGCCAGTGCGTGCTGTAGAGCACCAGCAGGTCCGCGTCCGAGTCTTGGAGGGTCTTCCTCGCTCGCTCGAAGCCGTCGCGAAGGCGCTGCCAGCCGGGACTCTGCTCGGGAGCCAGCAGGGGATGCGGGCGTCCGGGGACGATGAGGCCGAGGGTCGCGCTCATTTCGCCTCCACAGCGGCGCGGGAGGGGTCCCACTCGACGACGGCATTTCCGGTGCCGATGACCGTGCCGTAGGCGTGGACTTCGGCGGGGTAGGTCGGAATACCGAGGGCGCCGAACAGCCAGGTCAGGCTGCCTTCCTTGCACTCGGACACGCTCTGCTCGATGAAGTCGGGCATCTCATCGAGGAACTCGCGAATCCGGCCCTCGCGCATCAGCTTGAGGGCGTGCATGTCCCACAGGTACTGGCCGTGGTGGTAGATGTGCTCGTTGCTCATGTCCTCGGGAAGCTCGCCCTCTTCAGTGAAGTGGCGGTGCGACAGCGAGTTTGAGGCGAGCAGCAGGGCCCGCTTCCCACTCTTCTCGATGGCGCGGGCGGTGGCCTGCCCAAGCGCGAGCTGCTCAGTCTGACCGACTTCGTTCGAGAAGTAGTAGTGCGCCCGATTCGAGCTAATCGCGACGATCGGCTTGTCCCACGCGGGGTTCGCGAGGTGGCAGCTGATGATGGTGCCGTAGTCCACCCGAAACTCGGGGTTCGTCATCATCTTCGTGGTGAGGCCGCCCGCTTTGGCCTCGTCGGCGATGGCCTGCGACAGCTCGACGTCCACGTTCAGGTCGTAGTTGAAGCGAAAGAGGTTCGGGAAGATCGGGTCGACGGACTTCGAGGCGAAGTGCGGCAGTCCTAGAAAGTGGTGGCCGACCACCGTCTTCCAGTGCGGCGAGTGCACGACGATGACGTCGTAGTCGCGTGGCTCCAGGCTCTTGCGCAGCCGCTCATAGCCCCACCGAAGGGTCTCCCATCCGCACTCGGCTCGAGGCTCGTTCTGCGGGGGGTTCTCGGCGTAGACCAGGTGAGGGGGGTGGGGGGCGAGCACCCCAGCGACGATGCGACCGGCCATCGGGCCTCCAGCGGGTCGCAGGTCTTATCACGCGCGTGGGCGAGGGCGGGGGAATCGCGCCTCTCGACGCCGCTAGGGCTGCGCGGGGGCTTCGCCTTCGACGGCTTCGACTTCTGCCTCTGGCACTACTTCTGCTTCTGCTTCTGCTTTGCTTGCGGCCCTGGCCTGTGCGGCGGCCTCAGCGACGAGCATTGCGCCTTGGAAGTTGGCGGAGACATTCTCCATCGGGAGCATGGTCGTCCAGCGCAGCACCGGGCTCTGCACGTCCGCGACCTCCTCCCAGACCATTCGGGTGCCCGCGTCGAGGGGCTCGACCGACAGTGTGCGTCGGGTCGTCATCTTCGGGAACTCGATGTCCCACGTGGCCGAGGTCTCGGTCGCGCTCACGAGAGCCCAAGTCTCGAAGACCTGGTCACCCGCAAGGAACTCCACATGCTCGGGGTCGGTGGCCCGGACTTGAATCCGTTCTGAGATCCGGTTCTCGCCGTGCAGCTCTCCCGCTGCCTGCCACCACTCCACCACACCGTCCGCGGAGCCGATCAGCGCAGAGAGGTCGTCGCTGTTGGCGTCGAGATCTCGTGTGGTGGTGAGCTCCATCGTGGGATCGATGAGAAAGCCAGTGCCGTAGCAGAGGGCCATCACGCCAGCCACACCTCCGCCAATAGCGAAGACGACGGAGGACAGGGTACGGGGCAGGGAAGTGCTCATGCGCGCAGCTAGCACATTGGCTGTTCCTTGGGTGCGCAACAGCTTGTGGCGCGCGCCTCGGAGCGGCTAGACGGCGTCGGCCGGACTCTCGTCTTCGCGCTCGGCCCGTGCAGCCAGATCGAAGTAAACGCTGAACCGCACAAAGCCCGCATCGTCGGGTAGCGACGCCGGTGGCGGAGCCAAGCGGGCGTCCTCGAGGGCATCGAGGAGCTGGCCGTCGAGGGTGGTGTTGCCGGTCGAGTGGCCCACCCGGGCCGAAACCACACGGCCGTCGCCATCGATGCGAACGTCAATGCGGGCGCGGCTGCCGTCGGTGGCCTGGCGAATCGGACCAGGAACCGTACCGATGGTCTTGACCCAGCGGCGGTGCACCTCGGCGGTCTGGTTTTGGAACCAGTCGATCTCGACGCTCGGATCTTGCGCGCTCGCAGCGGGAGGACGCACGTCGTTCATGACGGGGCTGCCATCGGCGAATGCCGGGCTGAGCGTCATGAGCAGGGCTGCGAGTAGTACACGCATTGAGTCCTCCCTCGTGAGTCATTGGTGTGTGCGAACTACGAACGGTTCACACCCATTGTTTCACGGACAAGCCCAATCCTTCATTTTTCTTGCTGTGATCCGCACAACAACCGGATCTGGGTCGTCCGGTAAATATGGTGTGGAGGTGCTAACCGGCGATCGTGAGCACGCGGACCTGCGCGAACTGGCGGTGACCTTCTTTTGAGGAGTGGAAGCCGTAGCCCGACTGGCCGGCTCCGACCCACGGGGTGCCGCTGACGCCCCCACAGCCCCGGTTGACGCCGATCATGCCCGCGCCGAGCTGTCTCGCGACCAAAGCGGCGCGCTCGGGCTCGCCCCATACCGACGCACCGAGTCCGTACGGCGTGTCGTTGGCTAGGGTGACCGCCTGGTCGTCATCATCGAAGGGGATGACCGCGGCAACCGGGCCGAACGTCTCATCCTTGGCAACGCTCATGCTGTGGCTGACGTCCGCGAGGATAGTAGGCACGATGAAGTTGCCGTGGTGGCCGCTGGCTCCAGTCACCACCCGGGCGCCCTCTGCGACGGCATCGTCGATCTGCTTGAGCACCCAGTCGCGCTGGCGAGCGTTGATCATCGGTCCGATGGCGACGCCTTCGTCCATGCCATTGCCCTGGACCATCTTCTCGGCTTCGGAGGCGAAGGCGGTCAAGAAGGGCTCGTAGAGCTCGCGCTGCACGTAGATGCGCTCCGTCGAGACGCAGACCTGTCCGGCATTGCGGAAGGCGTTTCGGGCGGCGAAAGCCGCGGCCCGGTCGAGGTCGGTGCCGGGCAACACGACCATCGGGTCTTTGCCGCCGAGCTCGAGAATGACCCGCTTGAGCCCCTTCGCTGCGTTGGTGAGAATCGAGATGCCCGCGGCTCGCGAGCCCGTGAAGGCGAGAAGATCGACGTCGCTGTCGACGAGCGCGCGACCCTGATCGTCGGCGCCATGCACGATCTGAAGCACGCCGTCTGGGAGGACGGTGTTGAGCGCATCGACGTAGGACTGGGCGGTGAGAGGCGTCTCTTCCGAGGGCTTGAGCACCACCGTGTTTCCGGCCATCAGCGCCGGCAGCACCATCCAGTGCGGCATCATGATCGGGAAGTTCCAGGGGGTGATCGCGCCGACCACACCAAACGCGTCGCGGTACAGCGTGCTCTTCGCGCGCCCTCCATCCACGACCTCGGGGGACAGGGCCTCGACCATTTCATCGAGCTCGTCTGCCATGCGGGCCACGGCCCGGACCTCGCCAACTGCCTCGCGCAGCGGCTTCCCCATCTCGCGGCACAGCTGCTCGCCGACCGCCTCGGCCTGAAGCTCGAGTTGCTTTCCGGCATCGAGCAAGAGGTCCCGGCGCTCAGTCAGGGTGAGCTTGGCCCACGACGGCTGTGCAGCCCGTGCTCGACCGACCACATTGGCGATCTCGGAGACAGGGGTGATCGAGACCTCCCCCACAGTGGCGCCGGTGGCGGGATCAACAGAGACGAGCTTGGACATGTGGCCTCGGGGTCAGGTGTTCGGGTTAGCCTCGATTCTCGAACCGCACCAGCCGGGGTCTGCTTGATCGACGTGTCGCGAACCATTGCCCTGCCGAGCACGATGGAGGCGATGTCCTATTCCCTGGACACCTCGCGTCTGCCTAAGGACTTTGACGGGCTCTGGGACCACATCATCCGGGTGGTCTCTTCCTCGCTTCGCAACTTCCACGAGGTGTCCGGCGCGGATGCCATGGTCTGGTTCGACCTCACCGAGTGGGTCACCCGGTCCAAGCGTCCGACGCTTCTGCTCGCGGTCTACTTCTGTACCGATGCGCGTGCCCGAAAGGAGGACCTCAATGCCTTCGAACCTGCACTCGGCGCGTCCGGACTGCCCTGGGCGGTCGATGGTGTGATGGTGCGTCCCCGAAAGGCCCGGCCGGTTCTTGTGACGGTCGAGGGTGAGCCTGCCCACATCTGGATTGAGCGTCCGGAGCACAAGGAAGCGTTCACGTTGATGATGGGGGCTGAAGCCGAGCGGGTGACATGGCGGACGCACCGACTCCAGGGGGATGTCGAGGCCGCGTTCCTCCCCGAGATGGGGCATGTGATCGGCCGCTTGTCGGTTCCCGATCCAAGTGAGCGGGCGCGTGTCGACCGACTGAAACTGGTCTTCGCACACTCGGTGGCCCATCGAATTGTCGAAGCCGACGGCGTCGTCGATGAGGGCGAGGCCGCCTTCCTTCAGAGCCGTTTTCCGCCTGAGAGGCTGGCTGCGCTGGAGCTAGGTCCCGAGCAACGGGAAGAGGCCCTTGCAGAGGCCGAGGCAGAGCTCGCCACTTTGCTCGGCCACCATGAGAAGCTCGCCCTGTTGTCGACCTTTTATGCAGCCTGCTACGCCGACGGGCGGCTCGAGGTCAGGGAGCTGCGCGTTCTCAAGGAAGCAGCGGCGGTTCTCGGTTTGGAACGAGATGAAGTTGTGGGGTATCTGCAGCGGCTTTGGTGACGAAAATCGCGGGGCTTCGGTATGCTGTGGCTATGGCCGAAGATAAGAACACGACCAGCCTCAAGGACTTCCTCGCCGAGGAGTCGCTGCCTCCTGCTCCTGGTCAGCGACCGTTGAACAAGACCTTCGAGGACCAGCCGAACACCGCCACCGAGAGCATGGGCACCTTCCTCGACGCAGTGGGGGCCGACCTTGGTGCTCCTCCGCCTGGAGCGGAACCGCAGAAGCTCCACGACCCGCTGGATCGCGGTGAACCCGCAGCCGAGCCCGAGGACCACCGCGCGTTTCTGGCATCGATGGGCGTCCCCGTCACGCCCGCTCCGGTTCAGCGTCGGGCCGCCGGAAAGGTGATTGTCGACTCCGCGAAGAAGGCCGGTGAGCTTGCCCAGAAGAACTGGGTCCCGGCGATTCTGATGACCATCGCGATCACGGTCATCTTCTTCTACATCATCGGGATCTTTAAGCTCCCCAGCTGAGGCTAGGAGCGCCGAATGATGCGCTCGACTCTCAGGCGGTGTTGCCCGTCGAAGAGGGCTCGGACGGCGATCACGGTGCCGACGATGGCGCCTAGCGCTACCGACGCGGCGATGAGAAACAAGATCAGGATCTGGTAGCGCGAGGCGAGACCCGGCTCGGTTCCGCCGAGGATTTGCCCCGTCATCATGCCGGGAATGGTCACCAGCCCCACCGCGCTCATCGAGTTGAGGATCGGGATCATCGCGGTCCGGACGGCGTCCGCCACGACAGGTCGGGAGGCCTCCCACCACGTTGCGCCGAGGCCGAGGAGCGTCTCGATTCGAGCGCGGCCTTCGTCCAGGCTGGCGAGTGCGCTGTCGAAGCCGAGCGCGAGTCCCGTCAGCGAGTTTCCGAGAAGCATGCCGAACAGGGGGATGAAGTACTGCGGTGTCCAGAACGGCTCGACCTGGATGACCGCCGCTGACCCAAGTAGAGCCGTGGTGCCGCAGCCGATGAGCAGGGCCGCGGTTGCGGCGAGCGGCAGTGTCTTTGTGGTTCGCTTGGTGCGTCCGACCGCCTCGCGCCCGGCGATGGCGAGCATGAAGACCACCAACACCGCCACCACCCCGGGGTGGTTCGCCGCAAACACCGGGACCAGAATCAGGCCGAGGATGGTGAGCTGCACCACTGCGCGAAGCGAGGCGATCACCAGCTTCTTGCCGAGCCCCAGACCGAGCCACAGCGACAGCAGACCGTTGATGCCGACCAGGGCGGCGGCCAGGGCGAGCTGGGTTGCACTGATGGGAAGCGGGCCGCTCATCCGAGCCTCACGACCTGGTTCGCAACGCGGTCGCACTGCGCGCTGTCATGGGTCACCCACACGGCGGTCTGGCCGGCCAGAACAGCCTCGACGGCCTGTGTGCTCTCTTCGTCGAGTGCAGCAGTGGGCTCGTCAAGCAAGAGAACGCGTGGGCTTCGCGACAGGGCGATGGCCAACGTGATCCGCTGGCGTTCGCCTCCCGAGAGCACCGCCCAGGGCCGCGTCCACACGCCAGGATCCAGCCGCATCTGCTCGGCAAGTGCGATGGGGTTCCGAGTCGGGCGCTCCTGTTGCTGAGCCAGCTGGCCGACGCGTGCGAGCAAGTCCTCGGGCACGCCTTCGAAGACGGTGGCGCCTTGGGGAACCCAGACCACTTCCGCTCGCCAGGCCGGTCCGCCCCAGTGGTCGAAGGGCTTGCCATCAAGGGTCAGCGTCCCGCTCTGTAGAGGGTCGAGCCCAGCGAGCAGTCGCAGCAACACACTCTTTCCGCAGCCCGAAGGTCCTCGGATCGCCACGACCTCGCCCGTGCGCACCTCGAGATCGAGCCCGGAAAAGAGGGTGCGTCCCGAGAAGGTGTGGGTGATCGAGGTGGCGTGCAGCACGGGGTCCCGCGGGTGGCGTGAGTGAGCTTGTACTGCCCAAGGTGTTGAGCGGCCACGTTGTGCGTGTACACTCCTGCAACGCTGATCTGGATTTCGATATGCGCTCTTTTTCGCTTATTCTTCTGTTTTTTACGGCGTGCAAAGCACCTACTACCGACGACCCGGGCCGCGAGAGTGACCCGGGCACGGTGACCTTGCACCGCCTCAACCGCGTCGAGCTCGACAACACCTGGGCCGACCTGACCGGCACCTCACTGCGTCCGGCCAGGGACTTCCCGCCCGATGACTCGGGCTACGGCTTCGACAACATCGCGGACGTCTTGTCGTGGTCGCCGCTTCACCTCGAGATGCTCGAGGCGGCGACCGATCAGATCCTCGCCAACGACCTGCTGTCCGGCGTCATTCCTGCGCAGACGTACTGGGCCGAGGCTGAGGATGGCGAAGGGATCGACGCGACGGCGGGCGGTGCGTGCTGTGGCGGCTGGATGGTCTGGTCGAACGGCAGCCTCGGATACACCCTCGATCTTCCGGCCGACGGCACCTACCGTGTGAGTGTGCGTGCTTGGGGTACCCAGGCTGGGCCTGATCTCGTGAACATGGGTCTCGGGGTGGACGGCGTTACCGCGCAGTCGTTCACGGTCAGCCCTGACGACGCTGATCTCGCCGAGGTCTACACCGTCGACGTCGATGCGACTTCAGGTGAACACCGCTTCTTCGCTAGCTTCACCAATGACTTCACGGACGGCACCACCGGGGCGGACCGAAACCTGGTGGTGGACTGGATCGAAGTCACGGGGCCTATCGACGCGTCCGCCGGTGAGCCGCCCAACCACGGCTTCTTGTTCAGCTGTGATGAGGCGCAGCAGGGTGAAGCCACCTGTGTCTCCTCCATCGCCCGGACCTTCGGTGGCAAGGCCTGGCGGAGACCGGTGACGGACGAGGAGGTTCAGCGGCTCGTCTCGCTGTATGAGCAGTCTCGGGACTCTGGCGGAGACTATGAAGAGGGTGTGGGGCTCATGGCAAAGGCCATCTTGCTCTCGCCGCACTTCTTGTACCGGGTCGAGATCGATGCCGAGCCCACCGTGGCCCTCGCGCACGACCTCAGCAGCTGGGAGCTCGCGACCCGTCTCTCCTACTTCCTGTGGTCGTCGATGCCCGACGAGGAGCTCTTCGCCGTGGCCGAGGACGGCAGCCTATTGGAGGATGAGGTTCTCGAAGCGCAGGTCAGACGCATGCTCGCCGACGACAAGGCGCAGGCCTTGGTCGACAACCTCGCGGGCCAGTGGCTGCACGTGCGCGCGGTCGAAAATGCGTTTCCGGATGTGGCCGTGTTCCCGGACTGGGACGAGGCACTTCGCGACTCGATGACCGAAGAGATGCGCCGCATGGCCGCGTCTGTGCTCCTCGAAGACCGGTCGATGCTCGAGTTGCTCGTGGCTGAGGAGACCGAGATTGATGCGCGCCTAGCCGAACACTACGGCTTGCCGGCTCCGACCGAGGTCTGGGAGAGCGTCAGCCTCGAGGACACCGAGCGAACCGGTTGGCTCACCACCGGCGGCTTGCTCACGGCGACGTCCTATCCGGGGCGCACGAGCCCTGTGCAGCGCGGCAAGTGGGTGCTCTCGAATCTGATGTGCGAGACGCCAGCACCACCGCCCGACAATGTCGACCTGCTCGAAGCCGAGGATGCGATGGAGGGCGAGTCGCTGACCGAGCAACTCGCTCGGCACCGCGAGGACCCTCTGTGCGCGTCGTGTCACCAGTCGATGGACCCGATTGGCCTCGGGCTCGAGAACTTCGACGGCATTGGCATGTGGCGGAACACCGACGAGATTGGCGTGACTATCGATGCGAGCGGTGAGCTGCCGGGCGGCTTCACCTTTCACACGCCGCGGGAGCTCGCCCAGTACCTGGCCGAGGACCCCAAGTTCGCGCGCTGTGTGGCGACGAAGACCTTCACCTACGCCCTCGGTCGCGCCCCTACGGTCGAGGACTGGCCGTACCTCGAGGGCATTGAGACCCAATTTGCTGGCGGAGAGCATCGCTTTGCCGATCTCGCCGTGGGCATCGCGCTGAGCGGGCCGTTCCGAATGCGTCGCGGAACGCCGGAGGTGACCCCATGAACCGCCGCACCTTCTTGCGAGGAGCAGGCGCTGCCCTCGCTCTTCCTCTTCTGCCCTCTGCTCTGCCGCGCTCGGCTTGGGCCGGTCCTGTGGCCACCCCGCCGGTTCGACTTCTGTTCTGGTTTGCGCCCAACGGCATGGTGATGTCTGGATTCCGGCCGAGCTCGACAGGTGCGAACTACGACTTGCCCCCGATTCTCTCTTCCCTTGCACCCGTGCAGTCCGACGTCAGCGTGATCAGCGGCCTGGCAAATGCCGCCGCGGTGGTTCCGGTCTCAGGTGACCACGCCCGCGGGACGGGCAGCTTCCTGACTTGCGAGACCGTGTCGCAGACGGCTGGCGCGGACATTCGCAACGGCATCAGCGTGGACCAGATCTTCGCTTCGGCGATGGGCTCCCAGACCGCCTTCCCGAGCTTGGAGCTCGGCACCGAAGGGGGGGCGGCCGTCGGCGATTGTGACTCTGGCTACTCGTGTGCCTACACGCGAAACATCAGCTGGGCTGGACCCTCGACGCCGCTGCCAAAGCTGACCGAACCCCGCGTCGCCTTTGCTCGACTCTTCTCTGGCTTCGACCCGACCCTCACTGAGGCGGAGGTCGCCCGTCGTCAGGCCCTGCGCCTCTCGGTCCTCGACTTTGTGCGCGAGGATGCCAATGCGCTGCACACGCGACTCGGCCAGCGGGACCGACTCAAACTGGACGAGTACCTCACCGCGGTACGACAGCTCGAGACGCGCATCGAACGGCTCGGCACTCAGGAGTGTGTGCCGGGCGAGGCACCCGACTCGAACCTCCGCTTCGAGGAACGCATCCAGGCGTTGAATGATCTGACGGTGTTGGCGCTGACTTGCGACCTGACCCGCGTGGCGAGCTTCATGCTCGGAAATGGCGGTTCGAGCCGGTCCTACGACTTCCTTGGCGTCACCGGAGCCCACCACGAGCTCTCCCACCATGGAGGCGACGCGGGCAAGCTCGCGGACCTCGAGACCATCGACGCGTGGGAGGTCGCCCAGTTCGCTGACCTCGTCAGCAAGCTTGGCGCGGTGCAGGAGGCCGATGGCTCGCGGCTCCTCGACAACACGCTGGCCTACTTCTCGTCCGAGATCTCGGACGGGGACCGCCACAACCACACCGACCTACCGGTCCTGCTTGCGGGTGGAGGCGGTGGGGCGGTGACCCCCGGGCAGCACGTGGTGTTGCCGGATGACACGCCCATGGCGGATCTGTTTCTGACCATGCTCCACGCCGGCGGCGTCGAGGAGTCCGCATTCGGGTCGGACGGAACGCGTCCTGTGGACCTGTCATGAGGTGGCTGCCTCTGCTCCTGCTCGGGTGCGCGGGCGACGATACGCTGTCGTTCGAAGCGGACATCGCTCCGATTGTCCAGCAGCAGTGCTCGGGATGCCACGCCGGTGCCGAGGCTGAGGGTGGGCTTGACCTCTCGGCGTCGCCGTACGACGTGCTTCAAAACCAGGAATCCAATCAGAGCGACCTTGCACTGATCGAGCCCGGGGATGCGCTTTACTCGTATCTCTGGCACAAGGTGAACGGTACGCAGGCGCTCGCCGAAGGGTCGGGGACGAGCATGCCCCTCGGCTGGTGGCTCGCTCCCGAAGAGATCGACCGGATCGGCGACTGGATTGACGAGGGCGCCGCGTACTAGGCTCGACGCAGATGGAGGGCGCGATTCACCACGGCTCGCAGGGTGACTTGAAGGTCCAGACCTACCTCGCCCACCTGGCCGAGCGGGGCATCGACGCCAGCACGTTCCACCTCGATGACCGAGGCACGCTTGCGGCGACCCTGACCGAGGTGCCGTCGCTCGGCAGCGGGGGCCTCGTGCTTGGCTCCACCCTCGGGCAGGGCGGCATGGGCATCGTGCGTGCAGGTACCCAGACGGCGCTGGACCGCGAAGTTGCGGTCAAGACCGTGCGCCCGGACCGGGACACACCTGGGGCGCGGGCTCGCGTGCTTCGCGAGGCGTGGGTGACGGGCCGGCTCCAGCACCCCAACATCGTGCCGGTTTACGCGTTGGACCGCTCTGAGGACGGAACTCCCGTCATCGTGATGAAGCGGGTCGAGGGCCTGCTCTGGAGCGACCTCATCGCTCAGCCTGACCTCGCGTTTCCCGTGCCGTCCGAAGGGGACCGGCTGCTCGCCCATCTCGAAGTGCTGGAGTCGATCTGCCTCGCGCTGCACTACGCCCATGCCCAGGGCATCCTTCACCGCGATGTGAAGCCCGACAACGTGATGATCGGTGCGTTTGGCGAAGTGACCCTGCTCGACTGGGGTCTGGCCGTGGGACTCGAAGCCATCGGCCCGCTTCCCGCGGCGGCGAGCATTCGCACGGTCGAAGGAACGCCTGCCTACATGGCGCCAGAGATGGCGGCGGCGAGCGGCCAGGATGTCGACGTGCAAAGCGATGTGTTCTTGCTCGGGGCCACGCTGTTCGAGGTGCTGACTGGGCGACACCGAAACCCGGGCGAGAGCCTCGAAGACACCCTGGCCGCTGCGTTCGCGTGCGAGGTGCCGGTGTTCCCCGCTTCGATGCCGCAGGATCTGCAGCAGCTGGTTCTCGACAGCACCCAGCGGGATCCGGCCTCTCGCCCGCAGTCTGCCGAGGCCTTTCGCGCTCGACTGGCGGCGTTTCGTCGTCACCAGCACTCGGCACAGCTGGTGGCGGAGGCCGAGAACCGTGTCGAGGCGATGCGAGCGGCCAACGAGCCTGCCCTTCGCGAGCAGCTCGGGGCGGAAGCCCGGCTCACCTTCGAGCTCGCCCTGCGCGCTTGGCCCGAGAGTCCCGCCGCCAGCGCTGGCTTGACCGCACTCTGGTCGGAATTGTTCGAGTTCCGGCTCGCCAGGCAGGACCTGCCGGCGGCACGCGCGGCCTTGCGCGAGCTCGCTGAGGCCACCCCAGATCAGGAGCGACGACTCGAGGAACTTGCCGTTCAGCTCCGCGAGCGAGCGCGGCAGCGGAAGGACCTCGAGGAGCTTCGCGACGACGTCGACAAGGCCAAAGGCGCTCGTCAGAAGGCGCGTGCGGCGGCCTGGCTCGGAGGCGTGGTCTTCGCAGCGTCCCTGGGCCTGTCGGCCGTTGAGTACCGTTACGGAAGCCTCGGCTACGCCGGGTACTTCATGGTGGTGCTGGTGTTCGTGCTCGGTGCCGCGGGCGATGCCTTTCGCACCCGCAGGCGCCGCCACAATCACGCCAGCTTGCGGCAGATGCGGATCATTGGACTTGGGCAGGCTGGACTCATCATGACGGGCGCGCTCGGATGGCTGTTTGGCCTTCCGGTCACCACCACGCTTGCCTTCGCGCTTGGCGTGGCCTCGCTGATGTCCGGGGTGTTCGCCCAGCTGTTTTTCTTCGGCATGACCTGGGCGTCGGTGTTCTACATCGCGGCCGTTCCGCTCATCTACATCGCCCCGGACTTCGTGTGGATCTGGGTGGGCGGCGCCTCACTCGCGGGTTTCCTGGCACTGTCGGCGACCTGGCGCGCCGAGCTCTGAGTCCCTGTGCGGCATCGCTCATGCGAACTGGGCCATTGTGCTCAGTGCGATGACGACGGCTAGCGACCAGCGAGCCTCGGCCATGCCCAGCTCTCGAATCTGACGGGGGCCCTCGATCTGCGGTTGGCTGCGGACCCGCGCCCCGTAGGCCGGAATCACCAGCAACACCCACCACAGCTGGCTCGCGAGGGCCAGAAGGGCGACGACCGAAGCCAGACCAGCCGTGTAGCGAGGCGCGTGGGCCCACGGCTCGCGGCGCTTGAGCACCGAGGCGAGCTTGGCCTTCACGAACCACAGGCTCAGGCAGAACCACAGCGCGAGGGTGAGCTCGACGACGATGGCCACGCGGGCGCTACTGCCGCCGGCTACGGCAATGCCGGCACCCAGCCAGCAGAGCGCGACAATGCCGGCGAACTCGAAGCGGGCGTCGCGCGGCGGGCGGCCCGACGTGGTCATCGAGACGATGTAGCTGGTGACCGCTGCACCGAGGAACACCTGCACGAGCAGGGCTTGGTGGGTGATGGCCAGCACCGCTCCGAGGGTGAGGGCGGCGGCGAGGAACAGCGCGAGGATGGCTGGACGCAGGGCGGCGCCCTTGCCCTGAAGCACCAAGTTCCCAGCGTTCCAAGCCCCAAAGCCGACCACTGCAGCGAGCGTCGCCAGCACGGTTCCCACGCTCGGTGAGAGCGCGAGGGCGAGCACGAGCGGGCCGGTGACCCATGCCCAGAGGCTGTGTTCGTGTGGAAGAAGGGCGCGCAGGTAGCCTCCGCCGTCCGCGATGCAAACCGCGCGCCAGCTTCAGTCCACCTCGCCGTCGCAGTCGCTGTCCTTGCCGTCGCGGGTGAGCACTGCGCAGTCGGGACAGACCTTCTCGTCTGTGTCGTCGCAGTCGCCGGGCTGGTCGCTCGTGGTGTGGCAGGTGGGCGTGCCGTCGCCGTTGTGGTCGAAACCCACGCAGAAGCCGTCGTTGTCGGCGTCGTCGCGGGTGGTGCCCTCATCAATGGCGTTGTCGCAGTCATCGTCGAGGCTGTTCGGCAGCTCGGTGGCGCCGGGGTGCTTGGTGGCATCGAAGTCCGAGCAGTCGCCGCCGATGGGGGTGAAGCCATCGCCGTCTGGGTCGATGGCACTTGCCGAGAAGCCGTCGCAGTCGTCGTCGAAGCCGTTTCCGACGATCTCGGGCAGTCCTCGACGCACCTCGGCGCGGGTGTCGTCACAGTCGCCCTGATCTTCGGTCATGCCGTCGCGGTCATCATCGAAGGCGGTGGTCTGCTCGTCGACAGTGCCGTCGCAGTCCTGGTCGACGCCGTCCGCGGTCTCGGTCTCGGCGGTGTTTCGAGCGGCATCCCCGTCGTCGCAATCGCCGCCGTCTTCGCTCTCGCCGTCGCCGTCGTCGTCGGTCGCGGCGGTGCCCTCGTCGACCCTGCCGTCGCAATCCCGGTCGATGCCGTCCGCAAGCTCGGTCGCCGTGGGATGAATGCTCGCGTCACCGTCGTGGCAGTCCACGGTGTCGAGGCTTCCGTCTCCGTCACAGTCGTCGACGGCCGCACAGGTGGGCCAAATGGCATCGCAGCGGTCGGCTTCGCTCGCGGCTCCGGGGTGCTTGGCGGCGTCGCCATCGTCGCAGTCTCCACCGCTCTCGGCGAAGCCATCGCCGTCGTCATCTCGTGAGGCCGTGTGCTCGTCAACTTGCAGGTCGCAGTCGTTGTCGCGGTCGTCGTCGAGCTCGGTGTTTCCGGGAAAGCGGTCCGCGCGTTGGTCGTCGCAGTCGCGGGGGCGGATGGTCGCGCAGGTGCCGGCCGAGGCGGTGCAGACGCCGCCCGAAAATGCACAGAAGCAGTCGCCATCGTGGTCGTAGGCAAGGGTGCCCTCGTCGATCACGCCGTCGCAGTCGTCGTCTTCGCCGTCGGGGAGCTCGGCCGCGCCGGGGTTCTTGCTCGGGTCGGCGTCATCGCAGTCCAGGCCGGGGTCGTAGCCGTCCTCGTCGATGTCGAGCGAGCCCGCATCCACCGTGCCGTCGCAGTCATCGTCGATGCCGTTGAGCGGGATCTCACTCGCGTGCGGACCGATGCTGGAGTCATCGTCGTGGCAGTCGCCGTCGGCCTCGCTCGTGCCGTCGCCGTCGTCGTCGCCGCAGGCCGTGCCTTCATCGATGACGTCGTCGCAGTCCTGGTCGATGCCGTCGCAGGCGACCTCGGGAAGGCCGATGCGCACGCTGGCGTCGTCGTCGGCACAGTCGCCGCCCGCGATGGCAAAGCCGTCCCCGTCTTCGTCGACGAGAAAGCGGGCCTGTTCGGACTCAGCGCTGTCCTCGACCGGCGGGTCGCTGTCTTCACTGGGCGCACTCGTGTCCTCGGCGACGGTGCCGGTACACGCGAGAAGCAACAGGAGCAGCAGGTGACGCATCGTCGGACCCTACCTTGTGGCCTAGGCGTTCGCTGCGCCCGCTCCGAGGGTGTCGAGCAGGAAGGCGTAGTCGCGGGCGACGTCCTCGAGCTTTCCGTAGCGGCCCGTCTTGCCGGCGTGACCCGCGCCCATGTGCGTGCGCAGCAGGACGGGGTTGTCGTCCGTCTTCAGCTCGCGCAGGCGGGCGGCCCACTTTGCAGGCTCCCAGTAGCCGACCCGAGGGTCGTTCAGGCCCGCGGTGATGTACATCGGCGGGTAGGCCTTGGCGGACAGGTTCTCGTAGGGTGCGTAGCTGCGCATGTACTCAAAGTACTTCGGGTCGTGCAGCGGGTTGCCCCACTCCTCCCACTCGATGACGGTGAGCGGCAGCTCGGGATCGATCATCGTGTTGATCACGTCCACGAAGGGCACGTGCGCGACGATGGCTCCGAAGGCCTCGGCATCGAGGTTGATCGATGCGCCCATCAGCAGTCCGCCGGCGCTGCCGCCCCAAGCCGCGAGGCGCTCGGAGGACGTCCAGTTTTCCTCCGCCAAGAAGCGCGCGCATCGGACGTAGTCCGTGAACGTCGTCGTCTTGGTCAGGAACTTGCCGGCCTCGTACCAGGGGCGGCCGAGCTCGCCACCGCCGCGAATGTGGGCCACACCGGAGACCCAGCCGCGGTCGAGCAGCGAGATGCGCGTGCTCGAGAAGTAGGGGTCGTAGACAATGCCGTAGCTGCCGTAGCCCATGAGTAGCAGGGGAGCGGTGCCGTCGAGGGGCGTGCCCTTCTTGTAGCAGAGGCTGATCGGAATCTGGGTGCCGTCATCCGCGGTCGCAAACACGCGCGCGGTCTCGTAGTCGTCGCGGTTGAAGCCGCCGAGCACCGCCTCAACCTTTCGAACCGTCTGCTCGAGAGACTCAAGGTCGACATCGATGACGGTGGGCGGCGTGCGCGGCGACTGGAAAGTGAAGCGAAACGCGTCGGTGTCGAACTCCGGGTTGTTCGCACCCTCCAGGGTCCAGGTGGCCTCGTCGAAGTCGACGGCGCGCGAGCTTCCGGTGCGCAGATCGACGATGCGGAGGGTGGGCAGTCCGCCGGGGCGTTCTTCGAGCACGAGGTGGTTCTCGAAGGCATCGACATCCGCGAGCATGACCTCGGGTCGGTGCGCGATAACCTCGACCCAGTTCTCGCGACCGGGGCTCGCGGTGGGGGCCTTCATGAGCTTGAAGTTCGTGGCGCCGTCGGCGTTGGTGCGGATGAACAGCGTGTCGCCATGGGCGGAGACTTCGTACTCGACGCTCTGTTCGCGGGCAGCGACGAGGGTGGGCTCGGAGTCCGGCTTGTCGGCGTCGATCAGCCAGACTTCGCTGGTGATCTTGCTCTCCATGCCGACCACGACAAACTGGCCGTTGCGGGTGCGGGTCACGCCGCAGAAGAAGCGCTCATCTTCTTCGTGAAAGACCTCGACATCGGCCTCTGCGGCGGTGCCGACCGCGTGGCGAAGCACCTTGTAGGGACGGTCGGCGTGGTCCGCGATGGTGTAGAACACGGTACGGTTGTCGCTCGCCCAAGCGACATGCCACTTCAGGTTGGCGACCTCGTCAGCCAAGTCCTCGCCGGTGCCGAGGTCGCGAATGCGCAGCGTGTAGCGCTCGCTTCCGTCGGTGTCGGTGGTGTAGGCGAGCAGGTTGTGGTCAGGGCTGACCGCGAACGAGCCGAGCGAGAAGTAGTCCAGTCCCTCCGCGGCCACGTTGACGTCGAGCATCACCGACTCGTCGCCGCCATCGACCGGACGTCGACAGTACAGCGGGTAGGCGCGCCCTTCTTCCGTCCGGGTGTAGTACAGCCACGGACCCTTCTTGACCGGCACCGACGCGTCGTCTTCCTGAATGCGCGCGAGCATCTCGTCGAACAGAGACTTCTGGAGCCCCTTCGTGTGCGCGCTCATCGCCTCGTAGTAGCCGTTCTCGGCCTCGAGATGTGCGATGACCTTGGGGTCGGTCTTCTCGCGGAGCCAGAAGTACGGGTCTTCCCAGGTCGTCCCGTGAAGGGTCGTTGAGTGGGGGACTTTCGCGGCGACGGGTGGGACGGGCATGCACACTCCAGAGGCCGCGCTTGATAACGCGACGCGGCGATCGGCGACGCGGGACTGCTAAGCTCCGCACGTGCTGCCGATCTTCGCCCTGCTTGCCTGTCATGCCCCCGTGTCCGAGCCTTTCGAGACGACCCGGGACGAAGAGTGGCGTCCGCAAGTTCACTACTCACCCGAAGCCAACTGGCTCAACGACCCCGTGGGTCTCGTCCGAGCCGACGATGCTTGGCACCTGTTCTACCAGCACAACCCCGATGCGGACGTGTGGGGTCCCATGCACTGGGGCCATGCAGTGTCACTCGACCTCCTCCACTGGGAGGAAAGGCCGATTGCGCTCTCGCCCGACCCGATTCTGGGGACGGTGTTCTCGGGCTCAGCGTTAGCGCTGGACGAAGCGCTTCCCGGGGTCTGCGATGGGCCTTGCATCGTGCTGATGTTCACGCACAACGGTGGCGACTCGGGGGACCAGAAGCAGTCGATTGCGACCTCGGAAGATGGCGGCTGGACCTTTACCGTGCACCCAGCGAGCCCCGTCATCACCAACCCCGGTCTTGCCGTGTTTCGCGACCCCAAGCTGTTTCGCTTTGGCGCAGGGTTCCGCATGCTGATCAGTGAAGGCGAGGTGCTCGGCCTGTACGGGTCACCGGACCTCCTGAGCTGGGAGAAGCTGGCCGAGGTTTCCGTTCCAGATGTGGCCGGCGTGCTCGAGACTCCAGACCTCTCGGAGCTTCCAGGCTCTCCGAACGGCGATGGATACCTGGCCATCGCGATGAACCCCGGTGGACCCGCGGGTGGATCCGGGCAGTTCTGGGCGACGCACGACGGGCAAGCCGGGGCAGTCGAGGCGATCAAGCCGATGGACTACGGCGCCGACTTCTACGCCTTTCAGACCTGGCAGACGGGTGGGGACCTGCGGGATCTAGGGGACGGACTTGAGCGGCCGGTCGGTACCGCCTGGGCCAGTAATTGGAGCTACGCGCTGCGCACGCCGACCGAGGGATGGCGCGGATCCCTCGCCTTTCCGCGGTCTCTGTCTCGATGGGACCGCTCCATCGCCCAGTCCTTCCATGGGGTGCAGGCCCTGGTTCGCGGCACCCCGGTCGACTTGGTGGACGCCACGCCGATGCGGATGGACCGGGCCCTCGCCGACTTCGAAGGCCAGGTGTACCGCCTTCGCTACGTGGACCCCCATGCCCGGAGTTGTGAGCTACGGCTGCTCGAAGGGGACGGGGCTGCGACGGTGATCGCCTGGGACGGCGCGATGCTGTCCTTCGACCGCAGCCAGTCCGGCGAGGTCGACTTTGCCGATGACTTCGCTGCCGTGCACGAGGCGCCGCTGGTGCGGCAAGGCATCGACCTGGACATCTTGGTGGACCGCTCGATGGTCGAGGTTCTGGCCGGCGAGGGCCTGGTCGCCTTCACCGAGCGCGTCTTTCCGCCACAGGGCGCAACGGGGGTCTCGATTGCCTGCGAGGGCACTGACCGCGCCAGTCTCACCATCGACGAGCTGCAGTCCATCTGGCGCTAGCCGGGAGCGTGGCGTGCATCTTTTGCACTTCTCCGTGTAGGATCGCCGCATGCGCATCGCCTTCATCTCGGACCTGCATTCAAACGTGCCCGCGCTCGTTGCTGTGCTCGCCGATATTGACGCCGTTGGCGTCGATGAGACGATCTGCCTTGGCGACATTGTCGACCTCGGGCCGCAGCCCAGCGAGGTTGTGGCGATGCTGCGTGAGCGCGGCATCGAGAGCATTTGTGGCAATCACGACCCGCTCGACGAAGGCCCGGACTTCTGGCTGCTCCGCGACATCGAGAAGTGGAGTGACGAGGCGCTGAGCCCGCAAGATCGCGACTGGCTTGCGGCGCTGCCGGCGCAGGTTGAGCGCACCGTCGATGGCGTGCGCATTCTTGGCGTACACGGGTCGCCGCGCCGCGACACCGAGAATCTCTTCCCGCACACGAGCGATCAAGAACTTCGCGAGATCTTGGAGGGCGTGGAGGCCGACGTGGTCGTCGCCGGGCACACCCATCTGCCCATGTCTCGCCGCCTGGGACGTCAGCTGATCGTGAACGTCGGCAGTGTCGGCCTCGCCTTCGAAGAGGGGTTCAACGGCGCCGCACCGCGGATCTTGCCTTGGGCTGAGTACGGCATCATCAGCGTGGAGAACGGCGCTGCGTCGGTTCAGCTGCGCCGGGTGCCGGTCGATGTGGAGGCCTATGCGGCGTCGGTTCGGGCCGCCGGCATGCCTCATCCGAAGGAATGGCTGGCCCACTGGGACGCTTGAACGACACCGCGCCCGGTTCGAGGTGATAGGTTCGTCGGCCTGAGGCGCCCATGAACTTCGACGTCTTCTTCTCGATCGCGCAGACTCCAGTCGACGGCCACCTGCCGTCCGAGCGCGTCATGTTCAAGAACTTCTTTGAACAAGTCGAGGCCGCTGACCGGCTTGGCTTTGGGGTGGCTTGGTTCGCCGAGTCCCACTTCTCGTCGCAGACCCAAAAGCTGCACAAGCAGCCAGTGGTCCCGCACTGGGAAGGTGAGATTGGCCTGAATGTCGACTGGCTACACCTGGCGAACCACGTGTTCAGACGCACCTCGCGCATCGAGGTGGGCGCTGCGATCATGAACATTCTCTGCAATGGCGGACCGATTCCCGCAGCCGAGAAGGTGGCGTACTTCACCTCGCTCCACGGGCTCGACCCCGCCGAGAAGCGTCGGATTCATGCGGGCTTTGCCGCTGGTCGTTTCGACTTCATGAACCGGGTCACTGGGGTGGTGCCGCGCACCGCTGCCGAGGAGCGTGCCGGGCGAGCCTGGAAGGGCAAGATCTTCGAGCAAGCCTCCGAGATCTTTGTGCGCCTGCTCAACGGCGAGACCCTCGACACGTCGAAGCTCCGGCCGACCGCCTTGACCCGTGCGGACTTCCGCTCCGACGAGGACTGGGCAGCGGTGCAGCAAGCCGCGGACACCACCGATGATGCGATTGCGGTCCCTCCGTTCTGGGACTTCGAGCCGACCCGCCTCGTCCCAGCCGACTTCCGACGTGAGCTGCTCCAGCTGGTGATTGGCTCTCATGACCCCGCCACTCAGGAACGGGTCAATGCGTGGGCTCCGGTGCAGGTGTTCAACCTCTCGATCACGAGTCCTGCGGTGATCGATGAGACCCACCGACGTCTCGAGAAGGCCTACCACCCCGATGGAGGCGCGTGGAAGCGGGGCCACATGCCTCGCACAACCTTCGTCTTCCTCAACGACGAGCCCGGACTCGGCGCCGAAGAGCGCAACGCCCAGGCCCGCACGGAAGCCGATGCCGCAAACGAGGCCTACTGGAAGGCGCTCACGGGAACGATCGATCCCGCCCGTATCGAGAAGGCGGCTCACAACGCCCTCATCGGAGACCCCGACACGGTGGCGCAGCAGATTGTCGAGCGCTTTCACCCCGAAGAGCGCTTGATGCTCTGGTTCGACTTCTTCAATCACGACAGCGCCCGGGTCGTCCGCAACATGGAAGCCTTCATGAACAAGGTCGCCCCTCGCGTGAAGGAGCTGCTCGCATGAGTGCCAACACCCCCGGAGTGCCGGCATCCGCGCGCGATCAGTACCCGCACTCACCCCTCGGAGAGGGCACCGACGACGGTGTGCCCACCGGCCGAGATGTCGAGTGGGAGCCGCTGCTCGACTACCGCCGCCATGGCGTCTCCGAGACCACCATTCACGGTGCGGTCGCGTGGGCGTCCGGTGGAAAAGTCGTCCATAGCTTCGGCGGCAACGTGCTCTGCTACGGCCGCTCGATGATGAAGCCGGTGATGATGAAGGTCTTCACCGACGAGCTCAAGGACTGCACCTGGGACCAGAAGGCGATCAGTGTGGCCTCCCACAACGGCGCTCCCGAGCACCTCGCCGCGGCGCAGTCTCTGCTTCCCGAGGCCGAGTGGGGCTTGATGCAGACTCCGCTCGATGTGCCCCTCGTCCAGTTTGGGCGCCAGGTCCGTCGGCCGCGGCGCTGGTACCACTGCTGCTCGGGTGAGCACGCCGGCATCCTCAAGGGTTGCCGGGGCAAGGGCTGGTCGCGGGTCGGCTACATGATGCCGAGTCATCCGTTCTTCGATGCGTACCTGGCCGAGATCCGGCGCACGCTCGGCGAAGACTGGCGTCCGTTGCGGGTGGCTCGCGATGGCTGTGGTCTGCCGACGGTCTCGAACACCGTGACCGAGCTGGCCCACATCATGGCGGGCCTTGCCGAGCAGCGGGACGAGGACTGGATCTGGGAGGCGATGACGCGGGAGCCCGACCTCATCGGCGGCTTCAACCGACTCGACTCGACGATTCTCAAGGCCTGCGAGGGCAAGGTGCTCGCGAAGGAGGGGGCGGACGGCCTGCTCGGACTCGCCATTGTGCACCCCGACTACCCCGACGGGCTCGGCGTCTGCATCAAGATCGCGCACGGCTGGAACGCGCAGGCGTCCTGGTACATCGCGCGTGCGGTGCTCGGCGTGCTCGGCTTCGAGCTTCGCAATCCGTACCCGCTGCATCGGCAGAAGGCGTTCTTGGTACCGGGGGTCGTGCCTCCCGATAGGCTCGAGCTGCTCGAGCAGATCCCGACCTGGGACTCCTGGGATCCGAACACCGAGATCTACGACCATGATCCCCGGTGGGAGGGCCCATGAAGCGGCTGAGTCAGTGGATTGGCAATCAGCCTGTCGCGCCGGCAAGCGGGCAGTACCTCGACGATCTGGCTCCCGCGACGGGCAAGGTCATCGCCGAGATTCCGCGCGGAAGCGCAGAGGACGTGGACGCTGCCGTGGCTGCGGCCAAGGGCGCCCTCGCCGGCTCTTGGGGCACATCGACGCCCGCTGAACGCGCCGATCTCTGCGACGCCATCGCCGATGCGATTGAGGGGCGAGCCGAAGAACTCGCCGAGCTCGAGTCGCGCGACTGCGGAAAGCCGATCACGACGGCGAGAACGGTGGACATTCCGCGCGCAGTCGCGAACTTCCGGTTCTTCGCGGGCGCCGTTCGCCATGACCAGACGGGTTTTCACGACATGGGGGGCGGGCGCTTCAACTACACGCTTCGCCGTCCAGTGGGCGTGGTCGGGTTGATTACCCCCTGGAATCTGCCGCTCTACCTCCTCTCCTGGAAGACGGCTCCGGCCTTGGCTTGCGGCAACGCGCTGGTCGCGAAGCCGAGTGAGATGACGCCGCTGACCGCAGATGCCCTGGCGGGAATCATCGCCGATGTCGGAGCGCCTGCCGGTGTCTTCAATCTCGTACACGGGCTAGGGCCCGAGGTCGGCGCGCCCATTACCACCCACGACGGCGTCTCGGCGGTGAGCTTCACGGGCGGAACGGCCACCGGCAAGCACGTCGCCGCTGCTGCAGCCCCTCGGTTCAAGAAGCTCTCGCTCGAGCTCGGCGGAAAGAACCCGACCATCGTCTTCGATGACGCGGACTTCGACGCAGCCGTCAACGGTGCCGTTCGCGCCGCATTCACCAACACCGGGCAGGTCTGCCTTTGTGGCTCGCGGCTGTTCGTCCAGCGCGGGATCTACGACCGCTTCGTCGCGGCCTTCGCGGATGCGGTTCGAGCGCTCCCTACCGGCGACCCCAGCCAGCCTGAGACGCGGGTGGGTGCGCTGATCTCGGCGGCCCATCGCGATAAGGTCGAGTCCTACATCGCGCTCGGCCGCGACGAGGGCAAGATTCTCGTCGGCGGCACGCGTCCGGCCCTTCCGGGCTCACTCGCGGACGGCTTCTTTGTCGAGCCGACGGTCATTGTCGATGTCGCCGCAGGAGCCCGCTGCGCCACCGAAGAGATCTTCGGTCCGGTGGTCACCGTGCACCCCTTCGATACCGAGGAGGAGGTAGTCGCTCACGCGAATGCCGTTCCGTATGGACTTGCGGCGAGCGTCTGGACGCAGAGCCTGGGCCGGGCGCATCGCGTCTCAGCGGCCATCGAGTCCGGCATGGTCTGGGTGAACACCTGGCTTCTGCGCGACCTTCGCGTGCCCTTCGGCGGCATGAAGGACTCCGGCGTCGGCCGAGAGGGAGGCCACCACAGCCTCGACTTCTTCACCGAGCAGCGCAACATCTGCATCACGCACTGACAGGGGAACCCATGGTCATCGACGCCTGGATCCAGCACCCGAACCCGGACTTCATGCGGCACGAGATGTTCGCGTCTTTGCTGCGATGGATGGGTGTCAACGCCGACCAGCTACCGCCTGCCATCCCCGATGCGTTTACGACCGGTGTCCTCGAGGTTGCAGGTGTCGATCGGGCCGTGCTCTCAGCCTGGTGGGGGCCCCAGGGCCCACTGATCTCGAACGACGAAGTCGCGACCATGCTGCGCGCACATCCTGACCGCTTCATCGGCGCCTGCAGCGTCGATCTCCGCCGTCCCATGAACGCCGTCCGCGAGATCCGCCGCTGCGTCGAAGAGGATGGCTTTAAGGCGGTGCGGATTCTCCCGTGGCTCTGGGACCTTCCGCCCGACGATCGGCGCTACTACCCGGTCTACGCCACATGCGTCGATCTTGGCATTCCGTTCTGCCTGCAGGTCGGTCACACTGGGCCGCTGATGCCCTCTGAGCCTGGACGGCCGATCCCGTACCTCGACCGCGTGGCGCTGGAGTTTCCAGAGCTCGTCATCGTAGGGGGCCACATCGGCTACCCGTGGACGAACGAGATGATCGCGCTCGCGACCAAGTTCCCGAATGTCTACATCGACACGAGCGCCTACAAGCCCTCGCGCTTCCCGCCGGAGCTCGTCTCGTTCATGCAGCGCCACGGCCGCAAGAAGGTCTTGTTCGGCAGCAACTGGCCCATGATCTCGCCTGCCGATTGCCTCGCCCAGGTCGACCAGCTCGGTCTCGATGATGAAGCGAAGGCGCTCTACCTCGGTGGCAACGCGGAGCGGGTCTTCGGCCTGTGACCGATCTCGAGCGGGTTCGCCGCGCGCTTCGCCCGATCGAGGAGCGAGCGCGCGACTTGCGCTGGGCCGACGAGCGACCTTGGCGCCTGAAGTCGCACACCTGGGATGAGCAGGGGCTCGCTGTGGTCGATCTGCATGACCTCAACGCAAAAGTGGGCCGTCTCGCCGCGACCGCCGTCCAGGACGTGGCGGCGGATCTCGATTCGGGCGCAGTGTTGTTCGTCGTCGGCGTCGGACGCCGGTCGGCAGGTCCTCCTGTTCTCGGCGCTGTTGTCCTCAAGGTGCTTCACGAGGGGCCGTTTCGCGGACGACGGGCCGCTCAGGGGCGCGTGGCACTGATCTCGGATGCCTCTCGGGCGCCGGCTGCCGCCACCGGTGGCTCTGGGTGGGGCATGACCCTGCTCTGGCTGTTCTTCGCATCCGCGGTGTTTGCGGTGCTCGTCAACTCCTGCCTGTCCTGACGCCAAGCGGTTAGAACCGCAGCCCGGAGGTTCCGAATGCTCCCGATTTCGCTCGCTGGTCGCCATGTTCTCGTCACTGGTGCAAGCAAGGGCATTGGCCGTGCGACGGCCTTTGCAGTGGCTGGCCTCGGTGCCGACATCACGATTGCCGCTCGCTCCGGAGTCGTGCTCGACTCGCTGCTTCCCGACCTCCGGGCTGCGGGTGCGGCGTCGGCGCGCGCGATGGTCGTCGACTTCGACAACCGCCAGGGGCTCGCCGTGAGTCTCGACGCTCTCACCGCCGATGCACCCGTGCACGCCGTCGTGCACAACACCGGTGGACCGAAGGGCGGACGTCTGCTCGACGCGCATCCCGACGACATCCTCGCCGCGCTGTCCCGGCACCTTCTCACCGCACATCTGCTCGTGAAGAAGTGCCTTCCGGGCATGGCCGACGCTGGCTACGGGCGGTTCATCACCGTGACGTCCACGTCTGTGCGTGAGCCGATCCCGAACTTGGGCGTGTCGAACCTCACCCGTGCCGCAGTGGCTTCTTGGGCCAAGACGCTCTCCCGCGAGCTTCCTCCCGGCGTCACCATCAACAACGTGATGCCTGGGTACACCGACACCGACCGCTTGTCTTCGCTGGCCGCCGCGCGTGCACAGCGCTCAGGTGTGGAGTCCGCGGATGTGTTCAGCGACTGGGTGGCCAAGGTCCCCGAGGGTCGCCTCGGCCGTCCCGAAGAGCTCGGCTCCGTCATCGCGTTCCTCTGCTCGCCTGCAGCCTCGTACGTGCGCGGGCAGTCCATCGCGGTCGACGGCGGACGCCTCAACACGATCTAGCGCTACCAGACGGGCTTTCCGGCTTCGACGTCCTCGAGCATCTGCGGAAGCAGAAAGATGTCGACGATGTTGCCGACCATGCACAGCCCGCCGGTGAAGAACCAGATCAGGCCCGAGACCCAGCGCCCGGCGTAGATGCGGTGCAGTCCCGACAGGCCGAGAAAGCCGACGATGAGAAGTAGGTAGGCGACACCGGTGTCGCGGGTGGTGGTCGAGAGCGCGGTGCTGGCCAATCTGCCTCCTTGGACCCTCTGTACGCAGCAGGCTCTGTCCTATTTCATCGCTTTTTGCGCGCGTCGCTCACCGTCGCCCCGAGAAGCTTGTCCTCGGCAACCATGGGCAAACGTGTGCTTTCGCCTTGGCGGGTTGGCCGAATTCAAAAGCGGGCTCCGGCTTGTTATGAAGGGCGTTGCTCGGTTCCTGTCGAGTGCGCGCAGATCAGCGGGGGGCCGCCGGTCGTTTCGTGTCGCGCTCAGCGTGCAGGCGTCGAAAACGGTTCCGGGGGGATCCGTGATTCAGACATTTCAGGGGAACACCCCACGCCTTCATGAGACGGCGTGGGCGCATGATGGTGCGTGGCTCATTGGTGATGTCGAGCTGGGCCCGGACGTCAGCGTGTGGCCGACTGCCGTGCTGCGCGGAGACATGGGCCGCATCCGCATTGGTGCACAATCGAACATTCAGGATGGCGCCGTCCTGCACATGACGACGAACATGTCGCACGCCGTTGTGGGCGAGCGCGTGACCGTCGGCCACAAGGCGATTCTTCACGGATGCATCGTCGAGGATGACTGCCTGATCGGCATGGGGTCGATTCTGCTCGACAATTGTCGAATCGGTGCCGGCTCCATCGTCGCTGCGGGTGCACTTGTGCCGGTCGGGCGTGAGATTCCGCCCAACTCACTGGTCATGGGCTCGCCCGGCAAGGTCGTGAGCCAGCTGACCGATGCCCATCGCCGCATGATCGCGTTCTCGTGGAAGTCGTACGTCGACAAGTGCCGCGTCTGGCGGGAGGGCTAGGCCTGCACATCCGCAAGCTGGAACTGCACGGCTTCAAGTCGTTCCCAGATCGGTCGGTCCTGACCTTCGGTCCTGGGGTGTCGTGCATCGTTGGGCCAAACGGGTGTGGCAAGTCGAACATCGTCGATGCGCTCAAGTGGTGCATGGGCGAGCAGAGCGCGAAGAGCCTCCGCGGCGGCGACATGCTCGACGTCATCTTCGGAGGGTCGGCCGAGCGCGCTCCAATGGGCTTCTCCGAGGTGTCCATCACCTTCACAGCCGAGGAGGGTGAGCCCTTTCCCGGCGAGTACGCCCGCTTCACCGAGCTTGCGGTCGGTCGGCGCCTGCATCGCACCGGAGCCTCTGAGTACTTCCTGGGAGGAAACCGCTGTCGGCGGCGCGACATCGTCGAGCTGTTCATGGACACCGGCGTCGGCAACAACCTGTACAGCTTCATCGAGCAGGGCAGCATCGGCAAGATCGTGCATGCCTCGCCGGCTGAGCGACGCACCCTCATCGACGAAGCCGCGGGCATCTCCAAGTACAAGATCCGCCGCAAGGAGGCTCAGGGACGGCTCGAGGCCACGGCCACGCAGCTGGACCGGGCGTCCGATGTGGCCGACGAGATGGGGCGCAGGCTCAAGGAACTCGAGCGCCAGGTGGTTCGAGCTGCCCGGTTCCGGCGCATGCGGGCCGAGCAGCGGCAAGACGAGATCCTGCTGGCTCTCGCGAAGTACGCCGACCTCGCGACGGATCGCCGGCGTCTGCGTCGCGAGCTTCGTGAAGCGCGCGGTAAGGCCGAGCAAGCGGAGCGTCAGTGGGTTCGCCGAGAGGCGGAGCTGGCGGGCCGCCGCGAAGAACTCGACCTGGTCGAGAAGGCGGTGGGGAACTGGCGCGACGAGCTGGCGGAGCTCGACGCGCGGCTTCGCGAGGTGCAGGGTGCCCAGGGCTTTGCCGAGCGGCGGGCCACCGAGCTCGCGGCGGGAGCCGAAGCCTTGCTGCGCGAAGTGACCGAGGCCGTGGCGGCCGTGACGGCGGCGGCTGAAGAAGAGGCGCTGCACGAGGCCGAGCATCAGGGGCGGCAGGCCGAGCTGACCGCTCACCTCGAGCGCGAGGCACCGCTACGTGAGGCCGTTCAGGTCGCGGGCGCGGACCGGGGCGAGGCGCGAAGGGTGCTTGCTGAAGCCGACGGTGAGGTCGCGGCGCTGGCGGCGAAGATCGGTGCGGGCAAGGCTCGCGGCGATGCGCTCGCCGAACAAGCTGCGGCGATTCCGAGGCAAGAGGCCGAGCTGCGGCTCCAGATCGACACGGCCCAAACGACGGCCGAGGACGCACGCGCGCGGGAGGCTGCGGTCGGTGAGCGTCTCGAGGCCCTGGCGCGAACCCTTGCCGAGGCGGCAGAGCGAGAGACTCGCGATGGCGAGTCCCTAAGAGAGGGACAGGCCGAGCTCGACCGGGTCCGTCAGCGCGAGAGTGAGGCCGCCGCGATGGTGAGCCAGGCCGAACGCGCCGCATCCGAGACTGTCGACCAAGCCGAGGGCGCGCTGCGAGAGGCTGAGGCCGAGTGGGCGCGCCTCTCCGAAGAGCGTACGCGGCAACGACTCGAGGCCCAGGCGGCAGCTCGACGGGTACACACAGCCGCCGTTGGGGTGGCCGACCGGGACGAGCGCGCTGCCAACGGCGGAGCCCTCCGCCGCAGCTCCGAGTGGCTTCGCGCCTTCGAGAGGGGTGAGGAACAGCGGGCTGGGCGGATTCGCCGCGCGATTGGTACTCGGCGCAACGCGCTCGAGGGTGAGGCGAGGCGCTGGCGTGCCGAGGCTGGTGAGCAAGCCGAAGCTGACAAGCGCAGTGCCCTGCAAGAACACGCCACCGACCTAGCGTCCCGTGTTTCCGCGGCCGATGCCACCGTCGGTCAGTGCCGGGATGGGCTCGCCAACGCGCGCCGTGCTCGGGAAGAAGCGGGCATCGAGCTTCGCGACGCCGAGACTGCGGTCGCCTCGCTCGAGGGCCGGGTTGCCGCCGCCGAGGCCAGACTTCGGGACCTCACGGCCGCCGCATCTGGATCAGGGGCTGTCGCCGAAGCCCTCTCCGATCTGCCCACCTTGGGTGACCTGGTCGAGGTGGACGGCGACACGGCGAGCGTGCTCGGCGACCGGCTTAGTCTGAAGGTCGCGACAGATACGGCCGAAGTCCTGCGCGCGGCCGAGGCTGCACGCGAGGGGGGGACGGGTCGCGCTCTCTTTGTACCTAGGGGGGGCCGCACGCTTGGCGACGAGGCGGTCCAGCAGGTCGAGCGCGCACTGGACCGGGTCGAGACCCTCGAGCAAGCGCTCGACGCCTTCCGTTTCTCCGGACGAGGGGCGGTGGTCGTCGGGACCGGTGAGGCCGTTCTCTCCGACGGTGTCGTCTTACTCGGTGGAACGGGGGAGGGGGCACGCGGCGCCGCCGATGCCCGCGAAGACAAGAAGGCCGCCCTGGCCGACCTTCAAGCGGCAAGAGCCAGAGTTGACGTCGCACAGCAGGGCATTGCGACGACCGAAGGGCTCTTGGAGCAGTCGGTGGAGGCGCTCGATTCGGCCACCGCCGCGCTTCAGGCTGTCCAAGAGCAGGGCAATGCCGAACGCGCCACTCTGCTTCGCGAACACGAGGCCCTTGCGGAGACGGTTCGGGAGTCGGTCGCACGGCGCGTACTCGATGCGCGCGCGGCTATCGAAGCGGATGAGTCCGAGGCCGACCGGCTCGACGGGGTGCGCAGGCAGAAGGTCGAGGCCCTGCGTCAACTCGCTGAAGCGGCGGTGTCCTCCGTGCAGAGCGCTGCCGCGAAGGTGCGTGCCACTGCGGTGGCCGAAGCCGAAGCCGTGCTCGAGGCAGAACTCAAGCTGGTCGAGCAGTCCGACAGCGTGCAGGGACCGGCACTCCAGCCACTTCGCGACGCGGTCCAGCGGAGCCGCATCGACTCCAGACAGGCGGTCGCCAGCGCCCGAGCCACTCTGGTCGAGCGGCGAGAGAAGGTCGCTCTCGCCCGGCAGGCACAGCAAGCGCTCGCGGAGGCGTCACGGCGAGCGGCCGAGCATCGGGCCGAGATCGAGCTCGAGAGGGCGCGCGGCGACTCCGAGCGGGTAAGGGTTCGCGCCGAGGTCCTGGCGCTTGATACGCGCGCCAAGGGTCTCGAGAGCCGCATCGCCGACCTGCATCGCGACGCCTCACGCGTGGCCTCCGAACGGGCCGTCGCTGCGGACGCGCTTGCACAGCTCCAGGAGAGGGGACGTGTGCTGTCGGAAGCCGCCCGCCTCGCGCGCGCGACGTTGGACGGAAAAGAAGGCCGCGAGGAAGAGGCGCGTGAAGCGTTGTCCCGTTGGCAGCGAGAGAGAGCGTCCCTTGAAGAGCGAATCCGTTCGGGGCAAGCCGTCATCGATGGCGCCACCCGGCGTGTCAAAGAGGCCGGCGCGGCTCGGCTCAAGGCCGATGAACGCGTCGCCGCCAACGAGCAGGAACGGGCTGAGATCACATCCGAAGCGGCTGGCTTGCAAGAGCAGCTCACGCGGGTGTCGACCGAGCGGGCCGCCTGCTGGGACAAGCTTGAGCGCGAGCGTGAGCGGCTCAATCTTCTGAGGGAGGCCTGGCACGAGGTCGAAGAGGACCTACGCCGACTCGTCGCCGCCCGCGACACCTACGGTAAGGAGGTCACCACCGTAGAGCTTCGCGTCTCCGAGGTTCAGGTTGAAGTCGACGGGCTCAAGGAACGTATCGACGAGCGCTACCAGCTGTCGCTGCCCGGACTGCTCGACCGAATGGATGCGAAGGGGAGCTTGCGGCTCGACACCGATCCCGAAGCTGCGGTGGACCTCGAGGTCGGCGGCGTCAAGGTCCCGGGCGTGCCTTCACGCGAACTCACGCCGAGTGACCTGCACGACTTCGACGCCATTCGGGAACTCGTCGACACCGTAGATGCGCGACGCGAGAAGATTGCGCGCCTTGGGGATGTGCACCTCGGCGCGCTCGAAGAGTATCGGGACCTCGAAGCCAGGCATTCCGACCTCGTGCTTCAGCGGACGGACCTCGAGGAGAGCATGGCGCGCATTCGCGCCGCGATTGCCAAGATGAATCGCACGTCGCGGCAGCGCTTCCGCGACGCCTTCGACCGAGTGGATGAACACTTCCAAGAGCTGTACCCGCGACTGGTCGGCGGTGGTCGCTCGCGCCTCTCCCTGACCGACGAGGACGACCTCCTCGAAACTGGGGTCGACATCTTTGTTCAGCCGCCGGGCAAGCGCCTGCAGAACCTGACTCTGCTCTCGGGCGGCGAGAAGGCCATGAGTGCCATCGCGCTGCTGATGGCCCTCTTCAAGGTTCGGCCTTCGCCGTTCTGTGTGCTCGACGAGGTCGACGCCCCCCTCGACGAAGCCAACGGCGGCCGCTTCAACGAGATGATCCGCGAGATGAGCTCGGTCACACAGTTCCTCGTCGTCACCCACAACAAGAAGACGATGGAAAGTGGCGACACCCTCTACGGAATCACCATGCCCACGCCAGGCGCTTCGCGCGTGGTCTCGGTGAAGATCGACGGGGCACCAAGCGCCTGAGCCGCTCGATCCTTACGATGGTTCGCGATAAGCCGCGACTTCGGAGGAAGGCGCATGCCAGGTGACGGCGACGAAGCTCCCGCTCTCGGCGAGGGCAGAGAGGACGCTGCAGAAGCGGGTGAGATTCCCAGCGAGGGCGGCGCCGAAGCGCTCGGCGCACCTTCCGACGCGGAAGCTCCCGCGGCCGAAGCGGCGGCTCCCACCGAGGGGGCGGAAGCTCCTCCACTTGGCACTGCGGTGGAGGAGGCACCAAGCGATGCCCTGCCGGCCGCACATACCGAGGTCCCTGCCGAGCCGGGCCCGGCTCTGTCGCTTCCAATGGGTATCGGGATTGGCGTGGTCGCATTGCTGGTCATCGGCTTTGGAGCCCGGGCAGTCCTCGGCTCGAGCCCACCCGCGTTGCCGGATACGACCGCCTCTCCCAGCGAGCCCGAGGCTCCAGCGGTCGAGGCCGCGCCTGAACCCGAGCGGCTTGTCGACAGGTTTCGGGGTGCGCTTGGCCGAAGTCGGGAGGCCCTGCAGGGGCGCTTTGACACCTTGTTCGGCCGGGGCACCATCGACGAGGAGTTGTTCTCTGACCTCGAAGAGACGCTGCTCAAGGCCGATGTCGGTCTCCCCACCACAGAGCGCCTCCTCGACCCATTGCGCGCGCAGGCCAAGGACGGCGAAGACGACCCGACGGTTCTTCGAGAGTCCCTCCGCGATGGCATTCGCGACCTTCTCCTTCTCCAGGACCCCAGCTTGCTCTCACCCCCCGATGAGGGGCCATGGGTCATCTTGGTGGTGGGGGTCAACGGTTCCGGCAAGACCACGACCATCGGAAAACTCGCGTCGCGCTTCAAGGCCGAGGGCCGCTCCGTGCTGCTGGCAGCTGGCGATACCTATAGAGCGGGTGCCGCGGCCCAACTCAAGGTGTGGGCCGAACGGGCTGAGGTCGACATCGTCGCCCATGACGAAGGCTCAGACCCTGGTGCGGTGGTGTACGACGCACTCGAAGCCGCGCGCGCGCGAGGGCGGGACTTGGTCATCGTCGACACTGCGGGCCGGCTTCAGACGCAGAAGCCGTTGATGGAACAGCTCGGAAAGATACGCCGAGTCATCGACAAGAAGGTCCCAGGTGCTCCCCACGAGACCCTGCTCGTGCTTGATGGCACCATGGGCCAGAACGGCTTGTCACAGGCCAAACTGTTCGACGCGGCGACACCGCTCACGGGCGCCGTCATCACCAAGCTCGACGGGACAGCCAAGGGCGGCATGGTTCTCACGCTGTCCGCAGAGCTCGAGCTACCGGTGAAGTTCGTGGGAATCGGTGAAGGCATCGACGACCTGAAGCCCTTCGACCCAGTGGCCTTCGCGGAAGCGTTGGCATGAGGAAGCGATGAAGACTCAGATTGAGATCCGCGGGCGGCGCTACACCGTCCGGAGTGACGAGGACGATGTCGACCTCCAAGCACTGGCTGCGTACGTCGATCGCCAGATTGGCGACGTCGCGGGCCGCAGTGCTTCGTTGGACGACTACACCGCTGCCATGCTGGCCGCGTTGAACATCGCCTCGGACTACGAGCGGCTACGTCGCCGGATGGCCTCAGAGCTCGAGATCCTGGACCGCGACATCGCTGCCACCGAGGCCATGCTCGGGGCTAGCGTGACCCTCGAGGAGGGCTGAAGCCGCGGCGCGTCTGGGGCCCAAAGAAAAGTCGAAATTCGATCTGCGGGCTGGGAGGAGCCTTTCCGGCCGGTCGAGAAGGAATCTTCGCTTGCCTTCCTTGACACTACCGATGTGACTTCATACTTAGCGAAAACCGAAGGGGGCCACCCCGACGGTCACCACCGACCGGATGCTTAATCGCTCCATGGCGCCTGTGCGGCGTCGGTTCGAAGAGCCCCGGTCACAAGCCAGCCGAGACAACCTAAGGGTTGATGAGGCGGCTCGCTCTCTGAAATTCAGGCAGAAATGGAGAGACGCAAGCGTCGATTCCAGTCGACCGCGTCCTTCGGGATGCGGAAGATGAGTCGCTCACGACCCAAAGGGAAGTGGAAGACTTTAAACAAAAATACAGCAACAAAGATCAAACTGGAGAGTTTGATCCTGGCTCAGAGCGAACGCTAGCGGCGGGCTTAACACATGCAAGTCGAGCGCTTGTCTTCGGACAATAGCGGCGAAC